>NZ_JBFAEA010000011.1:0-238633 GCF_040641675.1 Streptomyces sp. NPDC020742 | reverse complement strand
CCGGCCGGCCGACACATCGGCAACAAGGCACAAACGGCCGGTTGGTCTGTGGGTCAGACCGGCTGGAAGAACGCTTCCCGATCCTCGCAGTTGGTACGGGGCGCCAGGGCTCTGCCCAGCGGGCGCGCGGACGGAGTCTCTGACGGGCCCATGGGCAACCCCCGTGCAGCATGAGATACCTCACACGTTCGTCGCGTGCACGGTGGGTGCGGGCAGAGCGTCCTACTGGACGAGCCACTACCGAGGCCCGACCGCCGTGAGGGAGCAGCGCGATGAACACCGTCATCGACCAAGCCGTCCAGGTCCGTCTCATCGCCACGGCCCTGGGTCCCTGCGCGGCCCCGGCGGTGCTGCACTACCGGCCCGCCGACCCGCTGGCCGTGCGGATGTCCTTCCCGCCGGAGATCTCGCTGGACGGCTCCGCGGTGTACTGGACGTTCGCCCGTGAACTGTTGGACGAGGGGCTACGGGAGCCGGCCGGGCGGGGCGATGTGCGGGTCCGTCCGGCCGGACCCGACCGGACCGTGATGGAGTTCCACGCGGACGAGGGCATCGCCATGGTCCAGTTGAGAACGGCCGACCTGCGGCGGTTCCTGGCCCGCTCCTACGCCTCGGTGCCCGCGGGCGCCGAGGCGGCGCACCTCGGGATGGAGCGGGACCTGGCGGAGCTGTTCGGCGCGGCCTGAGCGAGCGGGCGAGGCGCCGGGCGAGGGACCCGGTGGAGATGCCGGTGGCCGCCGCCCCACACTGGGGCGGCGGCCACCGGCGCGCCGGGCGAACGGACTACCGCTTGGGGAAGCCGAAGCCGTAGCCCTGCTGCTTCATCCACGGCAGCAGTCGGTCGAGCGACTCCACGGTCCGGGAGCGGTCGCCGCCGCCGTCGTGGAACAGGACCGTCGGCCCGTTGGGGAGTTCACCGCGCACGGTGGCCTCGATCATCTCGACGCTGCCGCCCTCGAAGTCCTTGCTGTCGACGTTCCAGCCGAGCGGGCGCATGCCGTGGTCGGCGGCGAGCTTTCGGCTGTACGGCGTGAAGGCGCCGCCGGGGGCGCGGTAGTACTCGACCTTGGCGCCACCCGCGGCATCCTCGATCATCTTCTGGGCGTCGAGGATCTGTCGGGACTGGTAGCTCTGCGGTTGGTGGTTCATGCCGGTGTTGTGGCTGATGGTGTGGTCACAGAGCTTGTGCCCGGCGGCCACCACCTGCTTCACGATGTCCGGGTGGGCCTTGGCCTGCGGGCCGATCATGCAGAACACCGCCTTGACATCGTGCCGCTTCAGCACGTCGAGGACCCGCGGCGTCCAGACCGGGTCCGGGCCGTCGTCGATGGTGATGTTCAGGCTGCGGCCGGGGCGGTCCGAGGCGTGCACGATCGACGGGTCGACCCGGGCGATCCGGGGTGCCTTCTTGGGCTGCTGGCCGGAGCCGAGGGCGTCCGCCTCCGCCTGGGAGGTACCGCCGAGTTGGCCGGAGGCGACGGCACCCACGATGCCCAGCGACACCACGGCTGCCGCCACCACCCCGATGATCCCGCCCTCGATACCGAAGCGCCGCCGTCCCATCCC
Organism: Streptomyces sp. NPDC020742; assembly: GCF_040641675.1. Taxonomy (NCBI): domain Bacteria; kingdom Bacillati; phylum Actinomycetota; class Actinomycetes; order Kitasatosporales; family Streptomycetaceae; genus Streptomyces; species Streptomyces sp. NPDC020742. The sequence continues at coordinate 237,067 of NZ_JBFAEA010000011.1, read as the reverse complement.
GATCCCCGTCCCTGCTCTTGTGCCGGTGTCCGTCCGTGCGGTGGTGGGCGCTGGTCTTGTGCGCCGGCCACCTTCCACAAGGACAGATGCGCTTCGGGGCGAACAGGCTGCTCCTGTTACGGATCCATCATGAAACTTATTGATACTGGTGCCATGCCACGTGTACTTCTGATCGAGGACGACGCCGCCGTACGGGACGGAGTGACCCTCGCGCTACGGCGACGCGGCCACGAAGTGGCAGCAGCGGCCAGCGGCGAGGAGGGCCTCACCGTGCTGCCGGCCTTCCGTCCCGACATCGTGCTGCTCGATCTGATGCTCCCCGGCAAGGACGGCTTCCAGATCTGCCGGCTGATACGCGCCGAGCGGCAGTTGCCGATCATCATGCTCACCGCTCGCGGTGACGATCTGGACGTGGTGCTCGGGCTGGAGGCCGGCGCCGACGACTACATCGTCAAGCCGGCCCGCGGTGAGGTGTTGGAGGCCCGGATCCGTGCCGTGCTGCGACGGACGGCACTGCCCGCCGACGGTGCACCGGCCGCCGAGCCGGGGCCCGCGCCGGTCGAGACGTACGGCGCGCTGGCGATCGACCGGGCCGGGCTGGTCGTCGGCAAGGGTGGCCAGGACCTGGCGCTGGCGCCCTCCGAGATGAAGCTGCTGCTGTTCCTGTCCGCCACTCCGGGGCAGGTCTTCAGCCGCCAGCAGTTGCTGGAGCAGGTGTGGGAGCACAGCTACCACGGTGATGCCCGGCTGGTGGACGCGTGTGTGATGCGGCTGCGGACGAAGATAGAGGACACCCCGCGCAGCCCCCGGTACGTCCAGACCGTGCGGGGCTTCGGCTACCGCTTCGGACCCCTGTGAACCGCCTCGGCGGCCGGGTGCCCTGGCGCACCCTGCTGCGCGGGCTGCGGGCCCGGCTCGTGGTGGGGTTCCTGGTGGTGGCGGCGGTCAGTGCGCTGACCACCGCGCTGCTGACCTACCGTGAGGCACGTAACGCCATCCTCCAACGGTCCCAGGACATCGCCGTCAACGATCTGCGGGCGCAGGTCAATTCGCTGGCGCCGGAGCTCACGGTGCCGCCGGCCCAGGCGGACCTGAACAACTTCCGGGTCCAACTGGAGCGCTCCGGGAAGTCCCGCGAGTGGGACATATCCGTCCATTACCGCGGCGTTCCGGACAGCGACGAGGGCGCCGTGGGGCGTCCCGTGGTGATCCCCGCCGACCTCAAGGCGTCGGTGGAGAAGCGCCATGTGCCGGCCTTCCAGCGCATCGACCGGGCCGGTGACCCCTGGCTGCTGATCGGAATGCCGGTCCGGCAGTCCGACGGTGAGGCCTCCGCCCTGTCGGTCTATGCGCAACTTCCCCTCTGGGCCGAGGAGGAGAACGTCGAGGCCCTGGTGAGCGCCGCCCAGCGGGGCGCGCTTCCGGTGCTCGTCCTCACCGTGATCCCGGCGCTGCTGGCGGCGCGCGGGGTGCTGCGGCCGGTACGCGGACTGCGGCAGGCCGCCGGACGGATCGCCGAGGGCAAGCTGGACACCCGGCTGGAGGTCAAGGGCGCCGACGAGCTCGCGGACCTGTCCCGGACGTTCAACGACATGGCGGCCCGGCTGGAGGAGAGCATGGCCGAGCTGCGCCGGCTGGAGGCCAACTCCCGGCGGTTCGCGGCCGATGTCTCCCATGAGCTGCGCACCCCGCTGGCGGCGATGGCCGCGGTGACCGATGTGCTCGACGAGGACGCCGACTCCCTCGACCCCGACACCGCCTCCGCGGTCCGGCTGATCAGCCAGGAGACCGGCAAGCTGGCGCGGATGGTGGAGGACCTGATGGAGGTCTCGCGGTTCGACGCCGGGGCCGCCGCGCTGCACCTGTACGAGGTGGACGTCGCCGAGACCATCCGCAAGACGCTGCAGGCCAGGGCCTGGCAGCAGCGGGTGGCCACGGAGCTGCCGGAGGACGTGCGGGCCCGTCTCGACCCTCGGCGGCTGGATGTGGTGGTCGCCAACCTGGTCGGCAATGCGCTGCACCACGGCGGCGAGCCGGTGCGCGTGGTGCTGCACACGCCGGAGCCGGGCGCGGACCGGCTGCTGATCGAGATCTCCGACAGCGGCCCCGGGATCGACCCCGAGGTCCTGCCGCACGTCTTCGAGCGGTTCTACAAGGCGGACTCCGCCCGGGCCCGCTCCGAGGGCAGCGGCCTGGGGCTGGCCATCGCGATGGAGAACGTACGGCTGCACGGCGGGACGATGCGGGCAGCCAACTCCCCGGACAGGGGTGCGGTGTTCACGGTGGACCTGCCGCTGCGGCAGGATGAACCGGCCGAGACCGGCGGGGCCGGGGAAGCGGACGGGGCAGGAGAAGCGAGCGGGGCGGCGGAAACCGGCGGGAAGAGCGCCGGGACGCCCTCCGCCGCCGGGAAAGAGCAGCAGGTATGAACAGCACGGATGCCCGACCCACCGGGCGGAATCGGCGGTCCCGTGGACGGGTGCTGGCCTGGGTGGCCGGCGGCGCGCTCGCCGGTGTGCTGGCCGGCTGCGGCATCGCCCCCACCGATGTGATCGACGCCGGGGAACCCGCCACCGGCGTACGGTCACCGGGGCAGACCGTGGCCGACGTCCAGCTGTTCTTCTACGGCCCGTCCGGGCTGCGCTCGGCGGCCCGGTCGGCGAAGGGGCTGGTCGACCCGGAGGCGGCGATCCAACTGCTGATGGAGGGCCCGAACCACGCCGAGCGGATGCGCGGCCTGTCCAGTGCGCTCCCGAAGTTCCCGGGCCCGGTCACCGCCGAGGCCGGCAAGGGCACGGTGCGGATCAACCTGCCGATGAACGTCAAGCTGCTGGACCCCGGCGCGCTCAACCAGTTGGTGTGCACCGCGGCCAACGCCCGGGTGCCCGGCAACCGGCAACCGGATCACGTCGTGGTGACCGTGGGGGACGGCACGGTCCGGCTCGGCCCCCTGGTGTGCGGGGGCAACAACGCCTTCCCGGTGGTCCAGCCCACCCCGACGGGCACGCCCCCGAGCGGCACGGCCGGCGGCGTAGGCTGAGGGCAAGGCCGCATCCCTGGGGAGAGCTTCGATGACCGAGCGCAAACCACCCGGCGTTTCCTTCGAGACCTGGGTCGACAAGCAGATCCGCGAGGCGACGGAGCGCGGCGACTTCGCCGATCTCCCCGGGGCCGGCAAGCCCCTGCCCCACCTCGACCAGCCGTATGACGAGATGTGGTGGATCAGGGAGAAGATGAGCCGGGAGCACCTCTGCTACCTGCCGCCGAGCCTGGCGCTGCGCAAGGAGGCCGAGGACGCCCTGGCGACGGCTGCCGACGCCCCCAGTGAGGCCGCCCTGCGGCGCATCCTGACCGCGGTCAACGAGCGGATCCGCGCAGCGCTGCGCACCCCGCTGGAGGGCCCGCCGCTCCAGCTCACCCCGTTCGACGTCGAGGAGCAGGCGCGCAAGTGGCGGGAGCGGCACGGAGGTTGAGCCGTCCCGCGCGCTCCCCGGGTCAGGGGGCGGCGTGCGTGGTGCGGACCCGCAGGAACCGCGGGCGGTAGAGCTCCACCTCGTCGTTGACCCGGTCGCCGGCCGGGACGCCCGGCGGGCCGAGCCAGTTGATGTCGTAGCTGAGCAGCAGTGTTCCGTGCGCGGTGAATTCCGGGTGGGCCTGGGGGTTGTAGACGGCGACCCGTCGTGGTTCTGCGGTGGCCGGGCGGGGCGGGGTGAGGTGCCCGAGCGGGCCGTGCCAGGGGCCCTGGGGTGCGCAGGCCCAGTAGCCGGTGATCGTCCGCAGCCCGGCCGCGCCGCCCCCACCGGTGTCCATGGTGAGCAGCAGCCAGGCGCCCGGGCGCCCCGCGCCGCCCCGGCGGGCGGTTCCGGCGCCCGGGGGCAGAACGGTGAAGGCGCTGCCGACGCCCCGCTGCCCGTCGGCGGGCAGCACCGGCCGGGCCCGCTCGGGCCGCAGCCGCCAGCGGGTGCCGTCCCAGAACCGCCAGCCGGCACGGTCCGCGAGCCGCCCGGCCGGCACCCGGGCGAGGTAGGCGCTGGAGGCGGGTGCGGCGGGTGGGTCGTCACCGCCGAAGACGTAGGTCCAGCCGCCCCGCGCGACCGCGGCGGCGCCGTAGAGGACCCGCCGGCCCGGGTCGTGGGCGGTACCCGGTCCGACGGTCGCCCTGATGTCCTCCAGGTGCAGCCCGGGCAGCGAGAGGGTGGCGACCTCGGTGCTGTGCGGCGCGCCGAAGACCCAGGGCCCGGTGCCGGGCGTGCGGCGCCACAGCAGAACCCGGACGACCTTCTCCCGCGCCCCCGGCGTACGCGGCTCCACGGCGGCCTGCACCGGCCAGCGCCAGCCGCCGCCCGGCGGGTCGGGGAAGAACGGCCCGGGAGCGGCCGGGGTGCCGCCGGTCAGGGTGCGCTCCGGCCGGCCGGAACGGGACATCAGCACGGCGGAGTTGTGCCGCAGCAGCGGGGTACCACCGCCGTCCGCGGTGCGCCAACGGTGGTGCGCCCCCTGCGGGTTGGGTGGAGGCTGGATCCGGTCGAGGAAGGTGTCGGAGAAGAGCCAGAGCGTACGGCCGTCGGGCAGGCGCACCGAGTGGGTGCCGTCGCCGCCGGTCCAGTCGTCGACCCGGGTGTTGTCCTCGCCATAGCGGGAGAATGCGGTGGTTTGCCGGGAATCGACCGACCAGGAGGAGATCCGGCGCCCGCTGCACTGCGGGCGGTGCGCGGCGCCGGTCCGCGGCGGCGCCTCCGCCGACGTCTGGACCAGGAGCAGGGCGGCGGCGAGCGCGGTGCGGAGGGTCGGCGCCTTGGCCATGGTGCTCCTCGGTCGGTGCCCGCCCACCGTACAGAAGCGGTCAGCGACGCATAGATATGAACATCCATGAGTGGTCAACGAGTGCAACGTCACAGCTGGAGCCCCTGCTCCAGCTAACGGTCGTTCGCCTAGCCTGCTGCTATGACCGCCGAGTCCCCCGAACTCCCCCTGGCCGCCGCCTTCCCGGACGCCGACCGAGAGCAGTGGCAGCACCTCGTCGAGGGTGTGCTGCGCAAATCGGGCGCCGCACCGGCAACGGGTGCCGCCGCCGAGGACGCGCTCGCCACGGATCTCCAGGACGGGATCCGCATCCGCCCCCTCTACACCGCCGAGAACGGCACGGCTCCCCTGGGCCACCCCGGGTTCCCGCCGTTCGTACGCGGCGGCCGCGCCGAGGGCACGACCGTCGGCGGGTGGGACGTACGCCAGCGCCAGGTGCAGAGCGACCCCCGGCGCGCGAACGAGGCGGTGCTCGCCGACCTGGAGAACGGCAGCACCTCGGTGTGGCTGGCCGTCGGGGACGGCGGGGTGCCGGTGTCGGGACTGGCGGAGGCGCTCCGCGGCGTCTACCTGGACCTGGCGCCGATCGCCCTGGACGCGGGGGCCGATTTCACGCCGGCCGCCGAGGAGTTGCTGCGGCTGTACACCGAGTCCGGCGTACCGCTCGGCGAGGCCGTCGGATCGCTGGGCGCCGATCCGCTCGGGCTGCTGGCCCGTACCGGCGACGACAGCAAGCTGCGGGTCCAGCTGGAGGCGGCGGCCCGGCTGGCCGGGCGCTGCACCGCCGAGGCGCCGGGCATCCGGGCGCTGGCCGTGGACGCGCTGCCGTACCACGAGGCGGGCGGCTCGCCCGCCGAGGAGCTGGGCGCCTCGCTGGCCACCGGCGTCGCCTATCTGCGGCAGCTGACGCAGGCCGGCCTCGGTGTCGACGACGCCTGCCGGCAGCTGGAGTTCCGCTACTCCGCCACCGCCGACCAGTTCCTGACCATCGCCAAGCTGCGGGCGGCCCGCCGGCTGTGGGCGCGGGTGGCGGAGGTGTCCGGCGCCGCGCCGGAGGCCGCCGCGCAGCGTCAGCACGCCGTCACCTCCTCGGTGATGATGGCCCGTCGGGACCCGTGGGTGAACATGCTGCGCACCACGGTCGCCGCGCTGTCGGCGGGCGTGGGCGGCGCGGACGCGGTGACGGTGCTGCCGTTCGACGCCGCGCTGGGCCTGTCGGACGCCTTCGCCCGCCGGATCGCCCGGAACACCCAGTCGGTGCTGCTGGAGGAGTCGCACCTGTCCAAGGTGATCGACCCGGCCGGCGGCTCCTGGTACGTGGAGCGGCTGACCGATGAGCTGGCCCGCGCGGGCTGGGCGTTCTTCCAGGAGATCGAGGGCGCCGGTGGCCAGGCCGCGGCGCTGCGCTCGGGCCTGATCCGCGAGCGCCTGGCACGCACCTGGGAGCGTCGCAGCGCGGAGCTGGCGCACCGCCGTGAACCGATCACCGGTGTCAGCGAGTTCCCCCATCTCGCCGAGGCACCCGTGGTCCGTGAGCCGGCCCCGGCGCCGGTGGGCGGCGGCGGGGGCGGCCTGCCGCGGGTGCGCAGGGACGATGCCTACGAGCGGCTGCGGGCGCGCTCCGATGCGCACCTGGAGGCCGGCGGGGAGCGCCCGAAGGTCTTCCTGGCGGCCCTGGGCCCGGTGGCGGTGCACACCGCGCGGGCGGCCTTCGCCGGGAACCTCTACCAGGCGGGCGGCATCGAGACGGTGCAGGAGACCGTCGACGCCCAGTCGGTGGCCGAGGCGTTCGCACGCAGCGGCGCCGGGATCGCCTGCCTGTGTTCGAGCGATGCGGTGTACGGCGAGCAGGCGGCGGCGGTGGCGGCCGCCCTGAAGGCCGCGGGGGCGCGCCAGGTGCACCTGGCGGGCAAGCCCGGCGAGCGCCGGGAGGAATTCGTAACGGCCGGGGTGGGCTCCTTCGTCCACGTGGGCTGCGATGCGGTCGAGGTGCTGTCCTCGGCCCTGGACGTCATGGAGGTGGCGTGATGGACGACGCTACGCAACACGGGGGCGCCATCCCGGACTTCCGTACCGTGGAGCTGGGCGAGGCGGGCGGCGGCGCCGACACCGGCCGGTGGGCCGATGCCGTGGCGGAGGCCACCGGCAAGGGCGTGGCGGACCTGACCTGGGAGACACCCGAGGGCATCGACGTCAAGCCGCTGTACACCGAGGAGGACCTGGAGGGCCTGGACTTCCTGGGGACGTACCCGGGGATCACGCCGTACCTGCGCGGCCCCTACCCCACGATGTACGTCAACCAGCCGTGGACGATCCGGCAGTACGCCGGCTTCTCCACCGCCGAGGAATCCAACGCCTTCTACCGTCGCAACCTCGCGGCCGGCCAGAAGGGCCTGTCGGTCGCCTTCGACCTGCCCACGCACCGCGGTTACGACAGCGACCACCCGCGGGTGACCGGCGACGTCGGCATGGCGGGCGTCGCCATCGACTCGATCTACGACATGCGGCAGCTCTTCGAGGGCATCCCGCTGGACAAGATGACGGTGTCGATGACGATGAACGGCGCGGTGCTGCCCGTTCTCGCCCTCTACATCGTGGCCGCGGAGGAGCAGGGCGTACCGCCGGAGAAGCTGGCGGGGACCATCCAGAACGACATCCTCAAGGAGTTCATGGTCCGCAACACCTACATCTATCCGCCGCAGCCCTCGATGCGGATCATCTCCGACATCTTCGCGTACACCTCGCAGAAGATGCCGCGCTACAACTCCATCTCGATCTCCGGCTACCACATCCAGGAGGCGGGGGCGACCGCCGACCTGGAGCTGGCGTACACCCTCGCCGACGGCGTGGAGTACCTGCGCGCGGGCATGGCGGCGGGCATGGACGTGGACTCCTTCGCGCCGCGCCTCTCCTTCTTCTGGGCGATCGGCATGAACTTCTTCATGGAGGTCGCCAAGCTGCGGGCGGCCCGGCTACTGTGGGCCCGCCTCGTCCAGCGCTTTGACCCCAAGAACCCCAAGTCGCTCTCGCTGCGCACCCATTCGCAGACCTCGGGCTGGTCGCTGACCGCGCAGGACGTCTTCAACAACGTCACCCGTACGTGTGTGGAGGCGATGGCGGCGACGCAGGGCCACACCCAGTCGCTGCACACCAACGCGCTGGACGAGGCGCTGGCGCTGCCCACCGACTTCTCCGCCCGGATCGCCCGCAACACCCAGCTCTTCCTGCAGCAGGAGTCGGGCACCTGCCGGGTGATCGACCCGTGGGGCGGCAGCGCGTACGTGGAGAAGCTCACCCACGACCTGGCGCGCCGGGCGTGGCAGCACATCGAGGAGGTCGAGGCGGCCGGCGGGATGGCCAAGGCGATCGACGCGGGCATCCCCAAGCTACGGGTGGAGGAGGCCGCGGCCCGCACCCAGGCGCGGATCGACTCGGGCCGGCAGGCGCTGATCGGCGTCAACAAGTACCGGGTGGAGTCCGACGAGGAGATCGAGGTCCTCAAGGTCGACAACTCCGCGGTGCGGGCCCAGCAGGTCGAGAAGCTCAAGCGGCTCCGGGCGGAGCGGGACGAGGAGGGCTGCCAGAAGGCGCTGCGGGCGCTGACGGAGGCCGCGAAGTCCGGCCCCGGCGCGGGACTTGAGGGCAATCTGCTGGCGCTGGCGGTGGACGCGGCCCGGGCGATGGCGACGGTCGGTGAGATCTCGGACGCCCTGGAGGCGGTCTACGGGCGGCACTCCGGCCAGATCCGTACGATCTCCGGTGTGTACCGAGACGAAGCGGGCCCCTCCTCCGGTGTCGAGCGCACCCGGGGGCTGGTGGCCGAGTTCGAGCGCGCCGAGGGGCGCCGGCCGCGCATCCTGGTGGCCAAGATGGGCCAGGACGGCCATGACCGCGGCCAGAAGGTGATCGCCACGGCCTTCGCCGACCTGGGCTTCGACGTGGACGTCGGCCCGCTGTTCCAGACGCCGGCCGAGGTGGCCCGCCAGGCCGTCGAGGCGGATGTGCACATCGTCGGGGTGTCGTCGCTGGCCGCCGGCCACCTGACGCTGGTGCCCGCGCTGAAGGAGGCGCTGGCCGCCGAGGAGCGGGAGGACATCACGATCGTGGTGGGCGGGGTGATCCCGCCGCAGGACGTCCAGCCGCTGCGCGACATGGGCGCGGCCGCGGTCTTCCTGCCCGGCACGGTCATCCCGGACGCCGCGCACGACCTGGTGCGGGACCTGGCGTCGGCCCTCGGCCACGAGCTCTGATCGGGGGGTCATGCCTGCGACGATCGATGTCGAGCGGTACGCCGAGGGGGTCCGGGCCGGTTCCCGGGCCTGGATCGCCCGCGCCGTCACCCTGGTCGAATCCACCCGCCCCGACCACCGGGCGGCGGCTCAGCAGCTCCTGGTCCGGCTGCTGCCGTACTCCGGATCGGCCCGCAGGGTGGGCATCAGCGGAGTGCCCGGGGTGGGCAAGTCCACCTTCATCGACGCCCTCGGCACCCTGCTGACGGGGATGGGGCACCGGGTCGCGGTGCTCGCCGTCGACCCGTCCTCCAGCCGTACCGGCGGCTCCATCCTGGGTGACAAGACCAGGATGGAGCGGCTGGCGACCGACCCGGCGGCGTTCGTCCGCCCCTCCCCCACCTCCGGCACGCTGGGTGGGGTCGCGCGGGCCACCCGCGAGTCGATCGTGGTGATGGAGGCCGCCGGCTACGACGTGGTGCTGGTGGAGACGGTCGGCGTCGGCCAGTCCGAGACGACCGTGGCGGGCATGGTGGACACCTTCCTGCTGCTGACCCTGGCGCGGACCGGCGACCAGCTGCAGGGCATCAAGAAGGGCGTGCTGGAGCTGGCGGACCTGGTGTCCGTCAACAAGGCCGACGGTCCGCACGAGAAGGACGCCCGTTCGGCGGCCCGCGAACTGTCCGGCGCCCTGCGACTGTTGCGCCCCCAAGCTCTCGACGACGCTCGAGCAGGGGGGACCCCCACCCCGGACGCGGTGTGGACGCCCCCCGTGCTGACCTGCAGCGCCCGTGAGGGCACCGGCCTGAAGGGGGTCTGGGAGCGGATCGAGCAGCACCGGGCGCTGCTGGACTCCACCGGCGCGCTGACCGAGCGGCGCCGTTCCCAGCAGGTCGAGTGGACCTGGTCGATGGTCCGGGAACGGCTCATCGACCGCCTCCAGGAGCATCCGGAGGTGCGCCGGCTGAGCCCCGACGTCGAACGCGCGGTGCGCGAGGGCGAGATCACCGCGACGCTGGCGGCGGAGCGGCTGCTGGCGGCGTTCGGGCTCGCGGACGACACCGTCGGCTGACGACCGCCGGCGGGCCCGGACCCGCGGTGCGCGAGCCGGTGCCCCCTCGGCCGGGCGGGCGACCGCCCGGCCGGGCCCTCCCGCCCCTCTCTCCTCTCTCCCCTCTCCCGCCATGGGCACGGCGGTTACCGGCCACCTCACGGATGACGGGATCTGTGCTACTCACGGCCCCCTGGGTGGCGGTGCTCATGACACCTGCGCGCCCGGCACCGAGTATGGCGGGGACGGTAGGGGCGGGGCGCATGCGCTGTACTCAGGGGGGTCACCATCAATCCGCAGGACGTCGCACAGGGGCTGTACAGAGATGATCCACCGGCCGGCCTGATCGAGGGCTTCCGTCTGGCGCCGGCCGGGGACGGCGACCTGGATTCCCGCACGGTCATCCACGTCCAGCTGCGGCCCGGTGTCGCCCTGTCGGCCATCGAGGCCGACCGGCTGGCCAGGGCCTGCGTGCACGGCGTACGGCAGCAACTTGCCTCATCCGTACTGGACTTCGGCTCCCTCCCGGAGGACTGCCCGGCCGCCCAGGAGGTCGCCATCGTGCTGCACCCCTATGGCACCGGCCCGTTCGCCGCCCCGGGGGCCAGCGGCTGAGCCGCCGACGGGGGCCGCCGCGGGCCGGCCCCGCCCTCGCACAGGGAGCGTCGGTCCCTTCCGGCCCGTTCGGTGAAGTGCGCCACGGCAAGGTCCCGGAACCGCTGGGCGGCCCGGGACAGATAGCCGTCCTCGCGCCGGACCAGGCTCAGGGTGCGCTGGCAGTCGGGGGCGTCCAGGCGCAGCCAGACCAGCGGCAGCTGCGCCAGCTCGGTGCGGGCCATCGCGGGGATCAGCCCGATGCCCAGTCCGGCCGTGATCAGGAAGTGGGTGGCACCGGGTTCGTCGCCCTCGCAGGAGATGACCGGGCGCTGTCCGATGGTGCTGAAGAGCCGCTCCAGCAGGGCGCGTTGCCAGTTCCCCGGCCGGGTGGTGACGAAGGGTTCCTCGACGAGGTCGGCCAGCCCTACCCGACGGCGCCCGGCGAGCCGGTGCCCGGGCGGCACCGCCAGCAGTACCTCCTCCCGCAGCAGCGGCAGCACGGCGAGCCCGGGTCCGGCCAGCGGCTGCGAGGCGATGCAGAAGTCCGCTTCCCTCGACCGCAGATGGCGGAGCATCCCCTCGGGGGTGGACTGGAAGCACCGCACGGTCACGGCCGGGTGCGCGGCCCGGTGGGCGGCCAGAATCTCGGCGAGCGGGAGCAGGGTCTCGGCGGCGATCGTGACGCCGCCGCCGTGGTCCGGTCCGGCGGCGTCGGCCATCTCCCGTCGGGCGTCGTCGAGTTCGCCCAGGGCGCGTTCGACCCTGACCAGGAAGGCGGCGCCGTGGCGGTTGAGGCGGATCGTACGGCCGCGGCGGTCGAAGAGCGGGACGCCGAGTTCGGCCTCCAGCCGGGCGATCGTACGGCTCACCGAGGGCTGGGCCACGCGCAGTTCCGCCGCGGCCCGGCTGACGTGCTCCAGGCGCGCGACCACCCGGAAGTAGCGCAGGGACAACAGATCCATCAAATCCTCGGGCCTCCACCGGCAGCAGGGCGACCCGCAAATCGTCACACACGACCGGCCGGTGGGCGATCACCGCCAGGATCCGGCGCCCGCACGGGCCGCCGGAGAGAGGCTCCGGCGCGCACACCGGCCGCCCGGCGCGGGCTCAGCCGCGCACCGGCACCGTCGCCCACACCGTCTTGCCGGCCTGGTCGGGCTGGGTCCAGCCCCAGGCCTCGCTGAGCCGGTCGACGATGTGCAGTCCGCGCCCGGACTCGGCCAGTGGGTCCTGGGGCCGCATCACCGGTGTGGTGGTGCCGGCGTCCGATACCGCGCAGAGCACGGAGCGGTCCTGCCGGGTCAGGGCGAGCCAGGCGGGGCAGAAGCGCGCGAGGGCGCCCGCCGGGCGCGGGCCGCCGTCCCCCTCCGCGGCCGGGGATCCGTAGCGCAGTGCGTTGCTGACGAGTTCGGAGACCACCAGGGCGGCGTCCTCAGCGACTCCGGCGCACAGCTGCCAGCTCCGCAGGGTGGCCCAGGTGAACGTCCGGGCGTCGGACACGGTGCGGGTGGAGCCGCTGAGGGCGCAGGCGGCAAAGCCGTCGGGGTCGGGCAGCCACCAGGTCTCCTCACGCGCTTCCTCCCGGAGGTCGTCGTGCACGGACTCGGCCTGATGAGGGGTCATCAACATCTCCGCGAGGGGGAGTTCGGGTCTGGGCCGGACTGCTTCGGAGGGTTAATATCCTCGTCAGCCGTCCCCTGGTGCAAGTGCATCTGCAATTACATCGGTAAGGACGGCCGCACAGGGGCTCGTTCACGCCAAGGTGATCGCGGGCCCGGTATCGGCGGGAGGAACGTCCTCCAGCAAGGGAGCAGCGGTGATGAAGTCGGTGACCAACGGCGTGCAGGCGACCAGCATCGAAGGAGTCGTCTGGCGCAAGAGCGCGCGCAGCAACCCCAGTGGCAACTGCGTCGAGCTGGCCGTTCTCGCGGACGGCGGAGTGGCGGTGCGCAACTCCCGGTTCGCCTCGGGGCCGGCCCTGATCTACACCCACGACGAGATGGCGGCCTTCGTCCAGGGCGCCAAGGACGGGGACTTCGACGATCTCGTCGACCGCCCCTGAGGCATATGCCCCCGAGATTGGCGCATATGTCGTCCGGATAGTCCCCCGCGGCTGTACGAACCCAAACCGCAATGGGACACTGGGCGTTCGCCCGACCACTCAGGGGAGTCAAGATGAGCGCCGCGCAGCCGAGCAGTGACCCGTCGCTGCGCCGCTACCTGGACCATCCGCGGGGCGGCCCGACCGTCCTGCGCATCGTGCTGGGCACCCAGCTGCGCCGACTGCGGGAGGCCGCGCACATCACCCGCGAGGCGGCCGGGGACGCGATCCGCGGCTCCCACGCGAAGATCAGCCGCCTGGAGCTGGGCCGGGTGAGCTGCAAGGAGCGGGACGTCGCCGATCTGCTGACGCTCTACGGCGTCACGGACGAGGAGGTCCGCTCCGACTTCCTCAAGCTGGCCCGCCGCACCAGCAGCCCGGGGTGGTGGCACCAGTACAGCGATGTCCTGCCGGGCTGGTTCGAGACCCACCTCGGGCTCGAAGAGGCCGCGTCGGTGATCCGCACCTACGAAGTCCAGTTCGTACCGGGCCTGTTGCAGACGGCGGACTACGCCCGGGCGGTGGCGCAGCTCGGCCACCCACAGGCCACGCCGGAGGGGATCGAGCGGAGGGTACAACTGCGCGTCCAGCGTCAGGAACTGCTGACGCTCCCCGACGCCCCGCGGGTATGGGCCGTGATCGACGAAGCGTCGCTGCGTCGACCTCTGGGCGGTGCGGAGGTGATGGTGAGTCAGCTCAGACATCTGCTGAAGATGGCCGAGCTACCGAACGTCACCCTCCAGATCGCGCCGTTCAGCCTGGGCGGCCTGGCGGCGGCCGGCGGTCCGATCACCATCCTCCGGTTCCTGGAACCGGACCTGCCGGACATCGTCTACCTAGAGCAGCTGACCAGCGCCCTCTATCTGGACAAGCGTGACGATGTCGATCACTACCTCGCGGTGATGGACCGACTCAGCGCCCAGTCGGAGTCCCCGCGCGAGTCCTTGGCGATGCTGGAACGGCTCCTCAAGGAAGTGTGACCTCCCCGGGCCCCCTCACCGCGGTGAGGCACCGTCACCGCACTGAGGCGAGGCCCCGAGAGCCTCGCCCCATCCGCTTCCGGTAGCGCGGTGGCTAGACCTTGCGGGCCACGCCTCCGTACTCGATCCACTCCTGGGTGAGCTGGCGGGGACCGATGTCGGCGTCCGGCTTCCAGGTGGAGACCTCCACCAGTCCCGGCTCCTGGATCTCCAACCCCTCGAGGAATCCGGCGAGTTCATGGGCCTGGCGCACCCGGCCCCACTGGCCGTGGGTCTGCACCCGCATGAACTCGGTGACGAAGTCGCGCGTCGCGGCGTCCTCACTGACCAGCTGGCACACCACCAGGAAGCTGCCGGGCGCCAGCCGGTCGGCGACCCGCTTGATCAGACCGGCCGGGTCGTCGGCGTCCTGGATGCAGTGCAGCACGGAGACGAACAGCGCGGCGACCGGCTGACCGAAGTCGATGAGGCGCTCGACCTCGGGGCTGCCGAAGATGCCGTCGGTGTCGCGCATGTCCGCCTGGATCACGGCGGTGTGGGCGTTCTCCTCCAGCAGCGCCCGGCCGTGCGCCAGCACGATCGGGTCGTTGTCGACGTAGACCACCCGTGACTCCGGGTCGACCCGCTGCGCGACCTGGTGGACGTTGTCCTGCGTCGGCAGGCCGGATCCGTGGTCGATGAACTGCCGGATCCCGTGCTCGGTCGCCAGCCAGCGGACCACCCGCTGCAGGAAGCGCCGGTTGTTGATCGCCAGCACCTGCGTGCTGGGCACCACCTTGCTCAGCTCGTCGCAGGCCGCACGGTCGACGGCGTAGTTGTCCTTGCCGCCCAGGTAGTAGTCGTACATCCGCGCGACGCTCGGGATGGTGACGTCGACAGTGCTGGACTGCGGTGGTATCTCTCGGCTCATTCTTCACTTTCCCGTCGCTCGGACAGCGCTCAGCCAGGGCGCAACGGCGGACTCGCTCCGTGTCGGAGCGACCACGCGGCGCAGCGTCCAACATACCGACCGAGTGGCTGCTGTGGCAGACGAGAGGCATGTTCCATGCTTGTCAACCGCTCCGCGAAAAAGGCCAGTTGTCCGTGGTCCGGGGCGGCCACCAGGCACCTCTTCTGGTGGCGGCGGCACCCTCGACGGTAGAAGGGAGGGATGACCACTGAGACGAGTGAGCCGGGCGCGGGGGCACCGCTCCCCCGCGCCGAAGAGATGATCCGCGCCAACCAGGCCAACTGGGACGCCCGTACCCCGGTCCATGTGGCGAGCGCGTTCTACGGGTTGGACGGTTCGCGGACCGCCGAGGACTGGTTCGCGCCGTTCGAGTGGGCCGACCTCGGCGAGCTGGCTGGCCGGGACGTACTGCATCTGCAGTGTCATCTGGGCACCGAGACGGCCGCGTTCGCCGGGCGGGGAGCGCGCACCGTGGGGTTGGACTTCTCCGCCGTGGCGGTCGAGGAGGCCCGCCGGCTGGCCGCGGAGGCCGGGCGGCCGGTGGAGTTCGTCCGGTCCGATGTGCACCGGGCGGTGGAGGCGCTCGGCGACCGCCGGTTCGATGTGGTCTACACCGGCAAGGGGGCGCTGTGCTACCTCCCGGACCTCACCGTGTGGGCCGACATCGTCAGCGCGCTGCTGCGGCCCGGCGGGACCTTCTACCTGGTGGAGTTCCATCCCCTGCTGGACTCCCTGGGACCGGGGCCGAGCCCGGACCCTGAGCGGCAGGAACTCCGGCTGCACCACGACTACTTGGCGGGACGCGGGCCGATCAAGAACGACAACCCGTACACCTACACCGACGGCCCGCCGGTGCAGGGGGCGACGACGTGTTACGAGTGGCGGCACGGCCTGGGTGAGGTGATCTCCGCCGTGGTGGGCGCCGGGCTGGCCGTCGACCTGGTGCGGGAGACCGAACTGCTGCCGTGGAAGCGGTTCGACGCGATGGAGCCGGCGGAGAACGGCTGGTGGCGGCTGCCGCCCTCGGAGCCGATCATTCCGATGCTGTACGCGCTGCGGGCGCGGAAGCCGGCGGCCTGACCGCACGGGACCGTGCCCGGCCGGGCCTCACCCCTGCCGTCGGTACACCGAGCGCAGCAGCTGGTCCTTCGCCGGACCGGAGACCCGCCACTCCAGGTGCCACTCGTCCGCGGAGACGACGGTGAAGGTCCCCTCGTAGCGGTCGGCGGCGCAGGGGTGCACGGTGGTCCACCGGCCGGTGGTGAGGTCGAGGTCGTGGAAGGGCCGGCCGTCGGCGAAGTCGACCGCGGCGGTGCCGTCGGGGCGGGGCCGCAGCCGCAGCGTGCGGGTCGCCGGGGAGGCCGTGCCGTCCCAGGTCAGCTGCCCCTCCTCACGGTGCAGCAGCACGCCGTCCGGCACCCCGTCCGCCGCCGTGCCGGGCCGGAAGAGCGCACTGCCGCGGAAGCTGCCCTCGGTGCCGGTCCGCAGGTCATGGACGGTGCGGTCGATGCTCCAGCGCCCGGTGAGGTACGCCGCGGGGTCGGCGACGGGGTGCGGTCCCGCCGCGGCTCCCGGGGACGGCCGCTCCGGCTGGTTCCATGGGGTCGACTGGTTCGACTGGTTCGAGGACATCCGGCCCATTCTCCCGCGCCCCCCGCCGGGGCCGGTCCTCACCCCATCGGCCGCTCGGGAGCGGCCGCCCCTCTCCCCCGGCCGCTCGTACCGTGCGGACCCGCAGCGCCCGACTTACGCTCGGTGAAGTGATCGTCACCGAGGTCCGGTGGCCGTGTGCCGCCGGCCGGGGCGCCGCGCCCGCCGCTGCCGCCCCGTACGAGCCCGGAGACCGGAGGCACACCACCATGCCGGAGCTGTTCATCGGAGGACAGTGGAGCGCAGCGGCCGACGGGCGGGTGCGGGAGATCCGCTGCCCGGCGGACGGCACCCTGGTCGCGACCGTCGACGAGGGCGGGCCCAAGGACGCCGCCGACGCGATCACGGCGGCCCGTGCGGCCTTCGACGACGGGCCCTGGCCACGGACACCGGCGGCCGAGCGCGGCCGGGTGGTGCTGCGCGTCGCCGAGCTGCTGGAGCGGGACCGGGACGCACTGGCCCGGGCCGAGTCGCTGGACACCGGCAAGCGGCTGGTGGAGAGCAGCTACGACATGGACGACATCGCGGGCTGCTTCCGCTACTTCGGCAACCTGGGCGCGGCCGGCGGCACCGACCGGGTCGTCGACACCGGTGTCGCGGAGACGGACAGCACGGTGCGGCACGAGCCGGTCGGCGTCTGCGCGCTGATCACCCCGTGGAACTATCCCCTGCTGCAGACCGCCTGGAAGGTCGCTCCCGCGCTGGTCACCGGCAATACGTTCGTCCTGAAGCCCAGCGAGCTGACCCCGCACACCGCGATCCATCTGATGCGGCTGCTGGAGGAGGCCGGCGTGCCGGCCGGGGCCGCCAACCTGGTGCTGGGCACCGGCCCGGCGGTGGGCGCACCGCTGACCGAGGACCCGCGCGTGGACATGGTGTCGTTCACCGGTGGCCTGCTCACCGGCCGGCGGATCATGGCCGCGGCGGCGCCCACGGTGAAGAAGATCGCCCTGGAACTGGGCGGCAAGAACCCCAACATCGTCTTCGCGGACGCCGACTTCGACACCGCGGTGGACTACGCCCTGACCGCGGTGTTCCTGCACGCCGGCCAGGTCTGTTCGGCGGGGGCCCGGCTCCTGGTCCAGGACGAGCTGCACGACGCCTTCGTCGACGAGCTGGTCTCCCGCGCCCAGCGGATCCGGCTCGGCGGGCCGTTCGACGAGCACGCCCGCAGCGGCCCGCTGATCTCCGCGGAGCACCGTGCGAAGGTCGAGGCGTATGTGGCGGCCGGGCTGGACGAGGGCGCGGTGCTGCTCTGTGGCGGCTCGGCGCCGGACGATCCCTCGCTGGCGAACGGCTTCTACTACCTGCCGACCGTGCTGGACGAGTGCACCCCGGACATGTCCGTGGTGCGGGACGAATCGTTCGGCCCGGTGCTGACCGTCGAGCGGTTCCGCGACGAGCACGAGGCCGTCTCGCTCGCCAATGACACGGTGTACGGGCTGGCCGGCGCGGTGTGGACGCAGGACAGCGAGCGGGCGCACCGGGTCGCGTCCCGGCTGCGGGCGGGGACCGTCTGGATCAACGACTTCCATCCGTATGTGCCACAGGCCGAGTGGGGCGGGATGAAGCAGTCCGGCATCGGGCGCGAGCTGGGCCCCGCGGGGCTGGCGGAGTACCAGGAGGCCAAGCACATCTGGCGCAATACGGCGCCACGGCCCCAGAGGTGGTTCGAGTGACCGGCCCCGGAGAGTCCCGCCCCGAGAGCGGGCACCACAGCGACCACGACGACGCGTCACTCGCCGAGCTCGGCTACAAGCCCGAACTCAAGCGCACCCTGGGCAACTTCCACACCTTTGCCGCCGGCATCAGCTACATCTCGATCCTCACCGGCACCTTCCAGCTGTTCTACTTCGGCATCGCCAACGGCGGCCCGGCCTACTGGTGGTCCTGGCCGATGGTCTTCCTCGGCCAGCTGATGGTGGCGCTGAACTTCTGTGAGCTGGCCGCCCGTTACCCGGTGGCCGGGTCGATCTACAACTGGGCGAAGAAGCTGGGCGGGCCGCACATCGGGTGGCTCGGCGGCTGGATGATGCTGACCGCGTCGATGGTCTCGCTGTCGGCGGTGGCGCTGGCGTACCAGGTGACGCTGCCGCAGATCTCTTCGTGGTTCCAGTTCATCGGCGACGGCACCGGGAAGTCCGCGGCCGCCAACGCCGTCCTCCTCGGCACCGTCCTGATCGCCTTCACCACCCTGGTGAACGCCTTCGGGGTCAAGCTGATGGCCCGGATCAACTCCGCTGGCGTGGCGATCGAGCTGATCGCCGCCATCGTCCTGGTGCTGCTGCTCGCCGCCCACATCACCCGCGGCCCCAGCGCCATCACCAACACCTTCGGCCTGGGTGCCGGCCAGCCCCTGGGCTACTTCGGCGCGTTCCTGACCGCGTCGCTGGCGTCGGCGTACGTCATGTACGGCTTCGACACCGCGTCGTCGCTGGGCGAGGAGTCCAAGGATCCCGGCCGCAACGCGCCCCGGGCGATCCTGCGCGCGCTGGTCGCCTCGTTCGTCATCGGCGGCCTGATCCTGCTCTTCGCCCTGCTCGCGGTGCCCGATCTGCACGCCAAGCAGCTGTCCGTGGACGGTCTGCAGTACGTGGTGCTGGCCACCCTCGGCTCGACGGTGGGACAGATCGTGCTGTGGTGCGTGGTCATCGCGATCACCGTCTGCGAGCTGGCGGTGCACACGGCGGGCATCCGACTGGCGTTCGCGATGGCCCGGGACAACAACCTGCCGGCTGCCCCGCTGCTCGCCAAGGTCAGCCCGCGCTTCCAGACGCCGGTGCTGCCCGCCGTCATCATCGGCCTGGTCGGTGTCGGCATCCTGGTCCTGAACGTCAACCAGCCGCAGATCTTCTCGGTGATCACCAGTATCGCGATCATCATGATCTACCTGGCGTATCTGTCGGTCACCCTGCCGCTGCTGGTCCAACGGCTGCGCGGCAACTGGCAGCCGGTGGAGGGGAGGTTCTCGCTGGGGAGGTTCGGCCTCCCGGTGAACGTCCTCGCCGTCCTGTGGGGTCTCGGGATGTCCCTCAACCTGGCCTGGCCGCGCGCCGCGGTCTACAACGCGACCGGCCCGCAGCACTGGTACCTGCGCTGGGGCGCTTTCTTGTTCATCGGTGTCGTGGGCCTCGGCGGCTTCGCCTACTACTGGTTCGTCCAGCGCAAGAAGACCGGCGTCCTGGCCACGCACGCCGCCGTCGTCCCCGACGACGGCACCCCGGACGCACCGGGTTCCCCCACCTCCCGCACCCCCTGACTGGAGACGGCGCGATGACCCAAGAGGCCCCAGTGGACGAGTTCGACTACGTCGTGGTCGGCGGTGGCACCGCCGGCGCCGTGGTGGCCGCCCGGCTGAGCGAGGACCCCGCCGTCAGCGTGTGCGTGCTGGAGGCCGGCCCCTCGGACGTCGGCGACGAGAACGTACTGCGCCTGGACCGCTGGATGGGCCTGCTGGAGTCCGGCTACGACTGGGACTACCCCATCGAGCCCCAGGAGAACGGCAACAGCTTCATGCGGCACGCCCGCGCCAAGGTGCTCGGCGGCTGCTCCTCGCACAACTCCTGCATCGCCTTCTGGGCCCCGGCCGAGGACCTCGACGAGTGGGCGGCGCTGGGCTGTACGGGCTGGAGCGCGGCCGACTGCTTCCCGCTCTACCAGCGGCTGGAGAACAACGACGCGCCAGGCGACCATCACGGCCGCTCCGGGCCGGTCACCCTGCGCACCGTCCCGCCCCGCGACCCGTGCGGGGTGGCGCTGCTGGAGGCCTGTGCCGCGGCCGGTATCCCCACCCTGCCGTTCAACACCGGCCGGACCGTCATCCGGGGCGCCAACTGGTTCCAGATCAACTGCCGACCCGACGGCACCCGGTCTTCCGCCTCGGTCTCCTACCTCCACCCGGTGCTGGACACCCGCCGCAACCTGGAGGTGCGCACCGGGCTCCAGGCCAAGCGGCTGGCCTTCGACTCCTCCCGGCGCTGCACCGGCGTGGACTACCTCGCACCCGATCTGATCCACACCCGCACGGTGCGCGCCCGCCGCGAGGTGATCGTCTCCTGCGGGGCCATCGACACCCCCAAGCTGCTGATGCTCTCCGGCATCGGCCCGGCCGACCACCTGCGGGCCACCGGCATCGAGCCGCTGGTCGACGCCCCCGGTGTCGGCGAGAACCTCCAGGACCACCCCGAGGGCGTGATCATGTGGGAGGCCCGGCAGCCGATGGTCACCAACTCCACCCAGTGGTGGGAGATCGGCATCTTCGCGGACACCGAGCCCGGCCTGGAGCGCCCGGACCTGATGTTCCACTACGGATCGGTGCCGTTCGACATGAACACCTACCGCCGCGGCTACCCGACCTCGGAGAACGCCTTCTGCCTCACCCCGAACGTCACCCAGGCCCGCTCCCGCGGCACCGTCCGGCTGCGCACCCGCGACTTCCGCGACAAGCCCAAGGTCGACCCGCGCTACTTCACCGACCCGCATGACGTACGGGTGATGACCCACGGCCTCCGCCTCGCGCGCGAGATCGTCTCCCAGGCCCCGATGGCCGATTGGGCCGGCACCGAACTCGCCCCGGGCCCCGCCGCCCGCTCCGACGACGAACTGCTGGCCTACTTCCGCGACACCCACAACACCGTCTACCACCCCGCCTGCACCGTCCGCATGGGCGCCCCCGACGACCCACAGGCCCCGCTCGATCCGCAGCTCCGCGTCAAAGGGGTCACCGGCCTACGGGTGGCCGATGGCTCGGCGATGCCGCTGCTGACGACGGTGAACCCGTGCATCACCACGATGATGATCGGGGAGAAGTGCGCGGACATGATCCGCGGCGACTGACCGTCCGGACACCGGCCGGGCGCACAACAAAGACCTACGAGGTGGGCTCCCTTCGCCGGCATTGTCCGGATCAGGTGCTTGGGGGTCGCCGTCCGGTCTCACGACCTTCCGGCCTCTCAGCCCGACCATTCCTCATGTCCTCGGCAGGAGCCAGAGCTCCCTTCCCCGAGGCCAGTCCGGTCGAACTCCCTCGCTCGCCCCGTAGGCCGGTCTTCAGCATACTCCCCACCAAAGGGAATGGAACAGTCGAATCCCATATATTCCGACCC
The DNA here is from genome assembly GCF_040641675.1 of Streptomyces sp. NPDC020742. NCBI lineage: Bacteria > Bacillati > Actinomycetota > Actinomycetes > Kitasatosporales > Streptomycetaceae > Streptomyces > Streptomyces sp. NPDC020742. Next base: position 215,602 of record NZ_JBFAEA010000011.1, on the reverse strand, counting down.
ATTTTTCCCGCCCCGCGCCTCACTCCCGTCGCCACCCCCGGCACCACCGCCCACCTCCACAAAACCCCAGCTCAGAGCGCCTCCCAGACACCCCCTCCAGCACCCGTCGCGCACCCCACAATCCACAGCCCGCCCACCCTTCACCCTGCGCGCATTCCCCATCACCGTATGCGGCCCCCCGCGCCCGGCCGGCGGCCCTCCAACGGGCGGCCTCCAACGGCCATGGCGCACCGCCTTCCCACACTCGGGTGAATGCGCCTCCGGCCGGCTCGCGGGCCCGGTGGCCCGGGCCAAGACTGGTGAACGGGCCGTACCGGTCCGCGAGCCCGGGGAGAGACCGTCGAGCCCGAGGAGACACCGTGGAGCGAGCAGCCGCCGACAGCACCCCGACCTTCATCGCGGAGGCGGCCGATCCGGTCCGCGAGCAGCTCGCGGCCTCGGTGGAGCTCGGGGAGTTCCTCCGGGGCGCGGGAACCCTGACCCTCGACGAGCGCCGAGTGATCATCGAGCAGGCGCTGGTGCTGTTCGAGCAGAACTATGTGCACCTGCCGCTGAAGATGGCCATGCACGCGGTGAATCCGGTGCAACGCCTGCGGGTGCTGCACAGCCGGCTGGAACGCCAGACGCCGGACACCATGCCGCCCGAGTGGATCTTCCACAGCGAGCTGTCCGAGGTCTTCCACTCGGTGCGCGACCTCCACACCAACTACCTGCTGCCCGAGCCCTTCGCCGGCCGGGTCGCCTATCTGCCGTTCCTGGTCGAGGAGTACGACGACGAACAGGGCACGGCCCACTATGTGGTCACCCGGGTCGCCCAGGGCTTCACCGCCCCGGGCTTCGCCAAGGGCACCGAGGTCACGCACTGGAGCGGCGTCCCGATCGCGGCCGCCGTCGACCTCAACGCCGCCCGGTTCGCGGGCAGCAACTCCGCCGCCCGGCGCAGCAGGGGCCTGGAGTCGCTGACCATCCGCCCGCTCCGGATGCATCTGCCGCCCTTCGAGGAGTGGGTGACCGTCAGCTACCTCGGTCCGGACGGCAGCCCCATGGAACTCCGGGAGAAGTGGCGGGTGGTGGAGAACCTCCCGCCGTTCGTCGACGCGGGCACCATCAGCGCCTCCGCCGCGAGCCAGGGCCTCGATCTCGACGCGGACGAGACCGGCCGCGCCAAGGTGCTGCTCTTCGCACCGCACGTCATCGCCCAGCAGCGCACCGCGGAGGCGGAGGGCGTACCGGAGGGCGTGGCGGAGGGCGGCGAGGTGCCGAGCGTGCTGCCGCAGAACTTCCGGGCACGCGCGGTCGAGACCCCCTCGGGCACCTTCGGCCACATCCGGATCTTCAGCTTCAGCATCGATGACCCCGGCGCCTTCCTCCAGGAGTTCGTGCGGCTGTTGGGCCTGTTGCCCAGGCGGGGGCTCATCCTGGACGTCCGCGGCAACGGCGGCGGCAGCATCCTCGCCAGCGAGTTCCTCCTGCAGACCATGACCCCGCGCCGGATCACTCCGGAGCCCGTGCAGTTCCTCAACACCCCGCTGAACCTGCGGATCTGCCGCGCCCACCAGGGCGACCCCCAAATCGACCTCGCCCCGTGGTTCCCGTCGATGGAGCAGTCAACGGAGACCGGCGCCACGCTCTCCAACGCCTTCCCGGTCACCCCCGAGGACTCCGCCAATGCGCTGGGACAGCGGTACAGCGGGCCGGTCGTCCTCATCACCAGCGCCCGCTGTTACTCCGCGACCGACATCTTCGCCGCCGGCTTCCAGGACCACGAGATCGGCACCGTGCTGGGTGTGGACGACAACACCGGCGCCGGCGGCGCCAACGTCTGGACCCATGAACTCCTCAGCGCGCTGGCCGCGGACGCACCGGGCTCGCCATACGTGCCGCTGCCCAAGAGCGCGGGCATGCGGGTGTCCATGCGGCGGACGCTGCGGGTGGGGGCCCGTTCCGGCACGCCGGTGGAGGACCTGGGCGTGGTCCCCGACGAGCGCCACCGCATGACCGTACGCGACGTCCTCGGCGACAACGAGGACCTGCTGGCCCGCGCCGGGGAACTCCTCAAGGGCCGCCCCGTGCACGCCCTCAGCGTCACCTCCGCCGCCCGACAGAACGGCGGCGTACGGATCACCGTCGAGACGACCAACGTCGACCGCCTGGACGTCTACCTGGACGGCCGGCCCCGCCGCACCGTGGACGTCACCGACGGCCCGGTCGAGGTCACCGTGGACCAGGCCCCGCCGGCCACGACCCTGCGCGTGGACGGCTTCGCCGGCGGCCACCTCGTCGCCACCCGCGCGGAGCCCCTTCCGGCCCCGTAGGCCACCGCCGTCGGCCGCTCGCACAGAGGGCAGCCGGAACGAAGAGCTCAGTCCTCGTCGGTTCGGCCCGCGCCGCGAAAGCCGGTCTCCGCCGCGATGATCTTGCGCTTGAGCGGGGGGAGGCGGTTCATGGTGCGCAGGGCGGTCCGCATCCCGCCCCGCGCCAGGCTGCCGAGCAGACCGCCCCTGTGCACGACCGAGTGACCGTCCATCTGTGCACGGGACTTGACGACGGCGTCCCAGGCGTAGGAGGTCATCGTGGTCTCGTACGCGCGGACGGCATCGAGCAGGGGCTGCTCGCCCCTCTGCGCCGCGGCCAGCTTGCGGGTGAGCAGCCGGGCGTCGCGCAGTGCGGTGTTGGCTCCCACACCACGTCCCGGCGTCATGGTGTGGATGGCGTCACCGATCAGCGTGACGTTGCTTGGCTCCCATTGCTCGATGGGCTCGGACGTCCGGATGACCAACGGGAAGCTGCTACCCGGGTCACCGAGGGAGAAGATCTGCCGGAAGTCGGGGTGCCAGTCGGCGGTCTTCTTCAGCACCAGGTCCTGGATCTCCGCGCCGCGCATCCGCGTCACCCCCGAGGGCAGCCACTTCTCCGAGGCGGCGAAACCCCACATGATGTAGTCACGGCTGTTGTCGTAGAGCAGGCCCGGCCAGGCGCTGATGGCCTCCGCGTCGGTGCTGCCGATGCCCTCCTTGGGCCTGCCCTCCTCGTCCCACTTGAAGCGCATGACGTGCAGGATGCACAGGAAGCCCTTCGGGCCGTGCACCATCGTGACCCCCTCCCTCACCTCGGGGGGCAGCAGCGCACGGGTCTCCGCGGTGAGCGGGGTCTTCCCGGTGAGGCCCACCAGGCCGGTGTCCACCAGCTTGGCATGGGGCAAGTACTGCGCGCGGACACGGGAGTTGGCGCCCTCGGCACCCACGATCAGGGTGCCGGTGGCGGTGCCGCCGTCCGCGAAGTGCGCCGTGACGGTGCCGTCCGCCTGCTTCTCGTAGTGGGTGAACTCCTTGCCGAAGTGCACCACGCCCTCGACACCGGTGAGCAGCAGCTGACGCAGCGTCATACGACTGACCGACTCGTCCTTGTCCTCGTCGGCGGGCTGGTCCTGGGCCTTGAGGACGTCGGGCCCGGCGGAGAAGAGGAACTTCTTCCGGTGCGTCATCTGGTTGCCGTACAGCGGCCGCTGCGCGCAGGTGGCGACGAAGGTCTCGTACAACTCCGGCGAGAGATTGGCACGCAGGGCACCTTTACCGTCGGCGTCGATGCCGACCCGGTAACCCTGCAGGCCGTCGCGACGGCTCCGGTCGCGCTCGTACACCGCGACGCTGACGCCGGCACGCTTCAGCCCCTGCGCCAGGCACAGGCCGCCGGTTCCGGCTCCGATGACGAGAACGTGTAAGGGAGTGCTGGGCGTGGTGGGCATGGTCTTCCTTCTCGCCTAGAGGGTCGATCCGTTGTGTCGTTTCGACGGCCCGCACGGAGCGCTGCTACTGGGAGGGGGCGGCGGCCATCGCGGTCAGCCACTCCTTGGACCAGCTGATGCCTCCGGAGCGCAGATCCTTGATCACCGATGTGACCCACTCCAGTTCGGCGGCGGTGGTCGCCCGCAGGCACTCCAGCTCCAGCGTGAACAGCCGCCCCCATTGGCCAGCGGCGGAGATCTGCTCCTGCAGCCGGTCCAGTTCAACGGTCAGCTTGTCGTGCCGTTCGGTCAGCTTGCCCGCCACCTCCGCGGGCTCCAGGAGGGGGACGAACGCCATGGCCGCGAGGAATTCCGGGTACTCGCGCGTCGGCGTGGCCAGCGCGTCGAGCATCCACTCGCGCCAGACCCGGGCGCCCTCGTCAGTCAGGGCGTAAAGGGTCCGCTCCGGGCGGTTCCGCTCACGACCGCTCTCCCGGATCTCGATCAGCGCCTGGCGGTGCAGCCGGTCGATGGTGCGGTAAAGGCTCGCGCGCTGACCGACGTTGACCACTTCGCCCTTGCCGCGGTCCTTCATCAACCGCTGCATCTTGTACGGGTGCATGCCGACCTGCTGTTGCTCCCCCTCCTGCTGGTCCACCTCCGCCAACAGGGAGAGCACGGCCAGGGCCAATGTGGAACGGCGAAACTCCATAGTCGCCACGCTACTAGTAGCAAGGCGACTATCCAAGGGTCCGAGTTCGTGAGGGGGACACGCACTGCGCGCGCCCCGGCGGCGTCCGCCTCAGCCTGTCGGCAGCGCAGCCTGCTTCGGGACCCCATCCGGCGGACCTGCGGCGACAGCGCGCTCGGCCTTGGCCCGACAGCCCGGTGACGTCCCCGTTCCGTAAGATTTCAAAGGTTCCGGAACGGCCCCGTGCCGACTGGGATGGAGGGCATGAAACCGCGTGTCTCTCCACCAGTGTTCAAGGGCAGGCTGCATGACGCCCGCACAGCGACCTCGATCGGCCGATGGCTGGGCCCGGCGTTCCTCGTGTGCTTCGTCACCGGCCTGATCAGCCACTTCATGCAGCATCCGCCGGACTGGCTGGCCAACGACCTCCCGAGCCGTCCGGCGTGGGGCTATCGGCTCACCCAGGGCCTGCACGTCGCCTCCGGCATCGCGGCGGTTCCGCTGCTGCTGGCCAAGCTGTGGGCCGTGTACCCGCGCCTGTTCGAGTGGCCGCCCCTGCGATCGGTCCGGCACGCGCTTGAGCGGCTGTCGGTCGCGCTGTTGGTCGCCGGTGCCGTCCTCGAGTTGGCGACCGGTCTGCTGAACACGGCCCAGTGGTACCCGTGGCCGTTCTCGTTCGTGCCGGTGCACTACGCGGTGGCGTGGCTGGTGATCGGGGCGCTGGTACTGCATATCGCGGTCAAGGCGCCCGAGATCCGGGCGCACTGGAGCCGGCGGTCGCCCGGCACTCTTGCCCTGCCCGCGCAGGACGGCCCCGACCGCCGGTCGCTGCTGACCGCGGTGGGTGCCGCCGTCGGGGCGGTCACCCTGACCACGGTCGGTCAGTCCTTCACCCCGCTGAAGAACTTCGTCCTGTTCGCGCCCCGCCATCCGGACCACGGCCCGCAGGCCCTGCCCGTCAACCGGACCGCCGCGGCGGCCGGAGTCGGCCGGGTCGCCGACGAGGAGTACCGCCTGACGGTGGCCGGGCCACGGCCGTACACCCTGACCCTGGACGAGCTGCGCGCCCTGCCGCAGCACGAGGTGGAGCTGCCGATCGCCTGCGTGGAGGGCTGGAGCAAGTCGGCGCACTGGACGGGCGTGCGGATCGTGGACCTGCTGGAGCGGGCAGGCGCGCCGTCGCATGCGCGGGTGAGGGTGGTGTCGTTGCAACTCCGCGGCGGCTACCGGGTGTCGGAGATGGGGCAGGAGCACGCCCGCGACCCGCTGACGCTGCTCGCCCTGCGCCTGAACGGAGCGGAACTCGACCCCGACCACGGCTACCCGGCGCGGCTCATCGCCCCCAACCGTCCCGGTGTGTTGCAGACCAAGTGGGTGGGCCGATTGGAGGTGTTGGCATGAAGGTGACGCGCTTTCTCGCAGGGGCGGCCGGCGCGGCGCTCATGGGCGTCGGAGTGTCGCTGCTGATGGACGTCCGTGACCTGACCGGCGTGCTGGTCTGGCTGGGCGGAGCCGTGGTGCTGCACGACGCGTTGATCGCGCCGATGGTGCTGCTGGTCGGGCTGGCGCTGGTGCGGGGTGGTGCGCGCGGCCGGGTCCGCGGGGCGCTGGTGGTCGCGGGCGCGTTGACGGTGGTGGCGCTGCCGGTGCTGCTGCGTCCGGGGGCGCGGGCCAACTCCTCGGTGCTGCCCCTGGATTATCCGCGTAACTGGCTGATCGCGCTGGTGGCCGTGGCCATGGTGACGGCGCTGTCGGTGGCCGTGCGGAGATGCGCCCGCGGTCGGCGGCCACGGCCGTAAGGGGGCACATCCCGCTCCGCCGCCTCACCGGGTGTCGTGCGCGCTCCTGGCAGGGGTGCTGCGGAGCGGGGCGGCCGGGCGGCGGCACGGGGGCTGTCGGGTGTGTGGGCGGCCGGGCGGCAGCACGGGGGCTGTCGGGTGTGTGGGCCGCCGGCCGTGTGCTGGTCGTGGAGACCGTGGGGTCGTCGGCCACGACGAGTACGCGTTTCGCCCTCCCGCGTCTGCACCGGAGGGGTGCGACGGCGCGCGCAGCGGTCGCCGCGACGGGCGATGTCACCACTCCGTAAGGAACGGCGACGTCAGCGATCCGTAAGGACGCCAAATCCCTTATGCCCGCTTTGCGTTCGTAGGGTGAGTGGCGTGATCGAGACACCCCCTTTCCCTGTGGACGTCGTGCTGCCCTGCCTCAACGAGGCCCAGGCCCTCCCCTGGGTGCTGGACCGGATCCCGCCGGGCTGGCGCGCGATCGTCGTCGACAACGGCTCCACCGATGGCTCCCCCGAAATCGCCCGTTCCCTTGGGGCGTACGTGGTCCGCGCCGCCGACGCCGACTGGCGCGTGCACGAGAGGGACGTGCCGTACCGCCCGCGTACGGGTCGGTCGAAGGTCACCGGCACCTGGCGGGGCACTTGGCAGACGGTACGGGACATGCGCGCCGCCCTTGTCGAGCAGCCCGCGGCCGGCCCGGCCGCGGCGGTTCCGGGAGGCGTGCGATGACCCTGGCCACGGGGCCGGCCACGCTGCTGGTCATCGCCAAGGAGCCGGTGCCCGGGCGGGTCAAGACCCGGCTCACCCCGCCCTACACGCCTGTGGAGGCCGCCGCCCTGGCCGAGGCGGCGCTCACCGACACCCTCCACACGGTGCTCCGGGCCCCCGCCCGGCGCCGGGTCCTCGTCCTCGACGGAAGGCCCGGGCCGTGGCTGCCGCCCGGCTTCGAGGTGGTACCGCAGGAGTCCGGAGGGCTGGACGAGCGGATCGCGGGAGCCTTCGACGACTGCGACGACGGCCCGGCACTGCTGGTCGGCATGGACACTCCGCAGCTGACCGCGGACGTGCTGTCCGCCGTCGGGCGGGACGGCCACGACGCCTGGTTCGGCCCGGCGGCCGACGGCGGCTTCTGGGCCCTGGGCTTCGCCGACCCGGCCCGGGCCGGATCGCTGGTGCGGGGCGTACCGATGTCCACCGACCGCACGGGTGCCATTCAGCGCCTCAGACTTGCCCAGGCGGGGTTGACCGTCGGTGACCTGCCAATGCTGCGGGACGTCGACACCGCGGCCGACGCCGTCTCAGTGGCCCGCCTCTGCCCGCCCGCTTCGCGCTTCGCCGCAGCCCTGGCCTCGCGCACGGAGGCCACCCGGTGAGCGGCACGGCAACCGAGAGGGAGTCCCCCGTCGCCGAGGTCGGGCCGGCCGCCACAGGGCCGCGTGCGCAGACCGCCGTGCCGTTGCCCGCCCAGCTCCGCGCGCCGACGCAGCCCGCCGATCGGCGCGTGCCCGTGGTGCCGGGCGAGCCCTGGACGGACGACCCCTACGCCCATGCCCTGCGCACCGGCCGCGGTCCGCTGTACCTGCGCCGCATGACGCCCCGTACGCGCGGGGCGGTGGAGCTGCTCCCGCTGGACGTGGAGCGGTGGTGTGCCGCCCCCGACACCGCCGACACCGACGTGCTGCGCCGCTGCACCGGACCCGTCCTGGACGTCGGCTGCGGACCGGGACGTCTGGTCGCCGCCCTGGCCAGGCGCGGCATACCGGCACTGGGCGTGGACGTCAGCCCGGCCGCCGTCACCCGGACCCGGCAGCACGGCGGAGCCGCCCTGCGGCGGTCCGTCTTCGACCGCCTGCCGAGAGAGGGCCGTTGGGGCACCCTCCTGTTGATGGACGGCAATGTGGGGATCGGCGGCGACCCACTCGCCCTGCTCGTCCGTCTGCGCGACCTGGTCCGGCCCGGTGGCCGTCTGCTGGTCGAGGCGGCCGGCGACGAGGTGAACGAGCGTCTCACCGTGCGCGTCGAGGACGCCCACGGGCGGCACGGCCTCCCCTTCGCCTGGGCCCGCGTCGGCACCAACGCCCTGCTGTGCGCCGCCGACGCCTCCGGCTGGACTCTCGCCAGCCGGTGGACGGCCGACGGCCGCCCGTTCGTGGAACTCCACCGCCCGAACCCGGGGCTCGACGAGCTCCCCACGGCGCACGACACACACCTCACCGCACAGGGAGGGCCCGCACGGCCATGACCGACACCGCCACCCCGCGCCGACGTCGCTCCGGGCCCTCCGCGACGTCGCCGTCTCCGCAACCTGCCGCACCGGCGAGCGACCGGAGGGCCCGGATCGCGACCGCCGCGACCGCGGTCCTCTTGGCCGCGCTCACCGCCGTGGTCGTCGACACCCTCCATGCGGGCGACAACGAGAGCGCCCCCGGCCGCCTGCTGGCCGGATACGCCCTCGCCTGGGCGCTGTTCGCCGCCGCGGTGTGGACCGTGCGCAAGGTTCCGGCCCGCGCCGCGGCCGTCCTGGTCCTGCTCGGCGCGGCGGCCGTCGCGCTGGCCGGGCTCGCCGCGCCGCCCCGCACCAGCAACGACATGTACCGCTACGCCTGGGACGGGCGCGTCCAGGCCGCCGGAATCTCCCCTTACGCCCACCCGCCCGCCGCCCCCGAACTGGCCCGGCTGCGTGACGACTGGCTCTTTCCCAGCTCCGCGTCCTGCGAGGGCTGGGGACTGACCCGGACCGACAGCGGCCTGTGCGTCCGCATCAACCGGCCCACCGTCCCCACCATCTACCCGCCCGTCGCGGAGGGCTGGTACCTGGCCGTCCACGCCGTCTCCCCGCCCGACAGCCGCCACAAGCCGCTCCAAGTCGCCGGTGCAGTCCTGGCGTTCGGCACCTCCGTGGCCCTGCTCGTCGTCCTGCGCCGCCGCCGCGCCCCACAGCGAGCCCCCGCACGGGCCGCGCTGTGGGCCTGGTGCCCGGCCGTGGCCTTCGAAGCGGTCAACAACGCCCACATCGACACGCTCGGCGTCCTGTTCACCGTGCTCGCGCTCGGCACCGCGACCGCCGGAGCCCGCCGCGGCGCGCTGCTCGGCGCCGCGATCGCCGTGAAGATCCTGCCCGTCCTCGTCCTGCCCGGTGCCCTGTCCGGGCAGCGCGGTCCGGCGCGCGCCCTGCGCGTCGTCGCGTCCGCCGTCGCGGCGGTCGCGCTCGCCTACCTGCCCTACGTCCTCGCCTCCGGCGCGGGCGTGCTGGGCTACCTTCCCGGCTACCTCCACGAAGAGGGCTACGCCCCCGGCCACGTACGCCGGTTCGCCCTGCTGCGGCTCCTGCTGCCGGACGCCGCCGCCGGCGTGACGGCGGGCGCACTGCTCGCCCTGACCGCCCTGTACGTGTGGTGGCGCGGCGACCCCGCCCGTCCCTGGCGCGGCGCCCTGCTCCTGACCGGTACCGCGCTGCTCCTCTTCTCACCCAACTACCCCTGGTACTCCCTCCTCGTCATCGCCCTCGTGGCCCTGGACGGCCGTTGGGAGTGGCTCACCGTCACCCTCGCCGGCACCGTCCTCTACCTTGCCGGCCGGCTCCTGCCGGGCCTCCCCCTCCAGCCATGGGCGTACGGCGCCGCGGCTCTGGCCGTCACGGCAGGCGCCTGCCTGCGCTCCGGCCCCGCGCGACGTCTGGCGCGCCGCCTCGCCTGCTCGGTCTCCAGCACCAGGGGTGCACCATTCCGCCGCTGGCGGAAACCGCATGGATAGGGGCGGCGGGCTTGTGGCGGGCTGCGGGCACGTCGGTGTGCACCGCCTGGCCGCGGGTCACCTCGCCGTTCACGGTGAGGCCGTCCGTGACACGTTGCTCGGCGAAGCCCCGGCCTCGAACCTGGGCAGCTCCTTGTGCCGGCCCGAGTTCACGTGCGACCACTTCTCCTTCGAGGCGAAGGCGTCGAACAACGCGAGACCCTCCTCGCGCACGATGTGCTCGCCGTCCCACTGCAGCTCGAACTCGATCGGGAGGGTGATCTGCTGCGCCTTCTCGGTCAGGACATCGGGCCAGTGCTGGACTGAGAGGCGAGGACCGGCGGAGCCGCCGGCTCACCTCCGCGCGTACGGAGAGCACAGGCAGGCTGGGCGTGTGGGAGCGGATGGCGGCGGCCCCATCACCCTCCGCGGAGAGAGCACAGCGCGGCGATGGTCACGCCCAGGTCCCGGGACGGCTCACCTCTGCCTGCGCGGAGAGCACGCTTTGTGACCTACAGCGTTACGAGCGAAGCTCATTCCTGGGTGCGGAGCCCTTCACCCAGCAGCCCCAGTCATTCAGCGGAAGGGACCGTGGTTCGCGAAGGCGTGGGCGGCGAAGCGCTTGCCCATCCGGCGGTATGCGGCGGCGGTGGGGTGAAGGCCGTCGGCCAGGTCATGCACCTCGTCGGGGCCGAGCAGCTCGCGTCCGTCGAGATAGTGAAGGTGGGGATCGTGAGCCTGCCGAGCTGCCACGATCCGAGCCAGCTCGGCGCGGACCACTGTCAACGACAGCGCCCCGCCAGCCACATCGGCTGGGTCGCCCAAGGCTGTGATTTTCCCGTCCGAGCCCATCGCGGTCGGGCCAGGAGTCTCTTCGAGCGCCGGGCAGCTCACCGGGGACATCAGCAGCAGCGGCGTGTCCGGGTGCCCGTCCCGGATCGTGTCCAGGAATCCGTGCACCGCCGGGCCGAACGTCCGCAGTCGGAAGGCGCACAGACTCACGATGTTGATGCCTGCCTTGAGGCTAATCAGGTCGGCGGGCATATCGCGGATCGTCCGGGCGACATAGGGGTCCAGTACCGCGTTGCCCGCCAGGCTGAGATTGATCACGTCCAGTCCGCCGAGCGCAGCCGCCACCACCGGCCAGGTGCCGGTCGGGCCGTCAGCCTCGATGCAGTGGCTGATGGAACTTCCGTAGTGCACCCAGCGGCGCCCGCCGTCCGGCAACGGTGCCAACACCTCGCCGTCAGCCTGCAGCGCCAGCAGTTCCGTGGGGGTCTGCTGCGGCAGCCACAGCTCGACGTTCTTCATGCCCGCGGGTAACCCGGCGAACCGTACGGTGCCCGGCTCGCCAGGGATCATTCGCTGCACGGCCCCTGCGCCCGCCATCCGCACCACGTTGCCCACCGGTGCTTGACGGCGACCGGCCGGGACGCCGTCCACCAGAAGTTCCAGCATCCCGGTTGGGCGGGGCTGGGGGTCGGTGTCGAGCTGCCCTGTGGAGGTGAGTACCTCGAACTCCAGCTCACGCGCGTCCGTGCGGAACACCAGCCGCACTCCCGAAGGCATCAGGGTCACCCCGTAGACCGACGGGTCCTGATACTGCTCCTTGGTCCACGCGGGTAATCGCCGCGGCATCACCCCCGCCGGTGTCCTCTCCAGGTCAAGTGCACCCCGAATCTCCACCGGCCCGCCTACCAGTGGAACCGCCCGCATGGCCATCGTTATTGCTCCCGCCCTAGGTCAAACGCTCTCAGGCCCGGATGCGTGTACGCATCCGCGAGATCGCCGCCACCACCCGCTGTCCTCTTCTCCCGCGTCGCCGATGGCGACACGGAGTTCGTGACGCGGCCCGCGTCCGTCATCCCGGCGAGAAGTCTGGCACTCGCACCGGCCGCGAACCGTTCTTCAACGACTCCGCACCGGCCACGCCGACCATCGACGCGGCCACCGCAGGCCGCACCGGGACCAGCGGCGGCTCCCCGCGTTCCACCGTGGCCCGAAATCCCTGGAGAACGCGCACCGTCCCCTCGGCCCGCCGCTCCACCGACGACCCGTCCAGAGTGAGGGGTGGCGGGACCCGTTCCTCCTCGTGCGTGACGCCGTCGGCCCGTGTCCAGCCCTCCGCCCGGACGCGGACGGACCAGGACCGCTCGCCCGGTGCGCGCACGGACTCGGCCAGTGCCCGGGTACCGCGGACGGACAGCCAGCTCCAATGGCTGTCGGGCTCGCCCTGGAGGAAGCCGTGACGGGTCACGGCCAACGCGCCGGTGGACAGCCGGACGGTCATGACGACGGCCTGATCCAGGTCTGCCTCGTGCGTCTGGAACGCGGCCACCTCTACCGGCCAGGCGCCCGTGACGGCCAACACCGGCGAGACGGTGTGCGTGCAATACGCCGTCGCGGAGATGCGGCCGCGCCAGCTTCCGGGGGCGCCGATCAGCGCGGCGACGTCCTCCGGTGACATGCCGTGCAGATAGTCGGCCTCAATCAGACTGACCCGGCCGAGCTCCCCAACCTCGACCGCCTGCCGGACCAAGCGGACGTGCGGGTGGCAGACGTAGTTCTCGGCGAAGGAGTAGGTGGCAGTGGACCGCTCCGCCGCCGCGACCAGCCGCTGCCCCTCGTCCGCGTCCACACAGGCCGCGCATTCAGACAGCACGTGCACGCCCCGCTCCAGGAACGCGATAGCCAGCGGCGCGTGCGCGTCGAAGTCGTTGGCCAGGACAACCCCGTCCAGGCGGAGGTCCAGCAGGTCCTCCCACCGGTCCGTGAGCACCGCTCCCGGCAACTCCTCCCCCGCCGCCTCCCGCCGCGCGACGTTTAGATCGCAGGCGGCCACCACCTCCATGCCCACCCGCCGGCACCAGCCCGCCAGGAACAGCCCCATCCTCAGCCCGATCACACCAACACGCATGCGCACATGGTCCCTTGACACCTGCTGCCCATGGCAAGTCCTTTTCCGGCGGCCCCCACAACACCAGCATCATCAGCCGCAGCCCCGACACCCGTCATACACCGTGCAACCTCGGCGTGGCCGCCGTCGGGCAGAACGATCTTGAGGCCCGTACGACCGGCGGGGCAGCGGTAAGAGCGGTGCGGGGTGGAGAAGAAGCCGCGCTGCCCGTTCGCCGTCTCGCCGGCCCGGCGCTCTCAGGCGCCTACGGGGCCAGCTCGCGCAGGACAGCCGAGGCGAGTGCCGCGTCGAGTGCGCCGACTCCGGTGAGGTCGGCGACCGTGATCGCACCGTCCGGCCGCTCGATGGGCCTTTCGAGCAGGAGGCCGACGGGCGTGTCGCTGGTGTCGGAGGTGGACCCGGCGCGCACCGCGTGGCCGAAGTCGCCGTGGTCCAGGCACTGCTGGTGGTCGTCGGTTGCGATCAGTGCCGCGCGGGCGAAGAGTGCCGGCGGCAGCTCGTTCTTGTGTGGCATGTCGGTGCCGATGCCGGTGACGTGTGCGCCCGCGCGGACGTGACCGGCGTGCAGGATCGCGGTGGTGGCTGGTGTGGTGGTGATGATCATGCTAGCTGCGGCTGCCTCGTCGGCGGAGGCAGGCTGGACGTGATACCCGCGGTCGTTGAACTCCTCGCACAGCGACCTGGTCTTGTCCTGACTGCGGCCGTGGACGAGCACCGTGTCGATCGGGCGGAGCCTGGCCAGCCATTCGATCTGGAGGCGGGCCTGTTCTCCGGTGCCGAACACGGCCAGGGTGGCGGCGTCGGCTTGGGCCATGGCGTGGGTTGCCAGGGCGCCGGCGGCGGCGGTGCGCCAGGCGGTGAGCAGGCCCTGGTCGTCGAGGATGGCGCGGATCTGGCCGGTCCGGGCGCTGACGACGCAGACCAGGCCGTGGTTGGTGGGCAGGCCGGCGGCGGGGTTGCGGTAGAAGCCGGTGGCGATCTTGACGGTGAAGTCGGGCGTGTCGGTGACCCAGCCGGCCTTGATGTGGCAGTCGCCGTCGGTGTCGGGGAACTGCAGGTGGATCGGTGGCGGCACGGTGGTGCGGCCGTGGGCGTGGGCGATCAGCGCAGTGCGGACGGTGGCAAGGACCAGCTCTGGGGTGGTGGCGCGCTTGATCGCGGCGGTGTCAAGGACGAGTGGGGTCATCGGCCTGCTCGCAGCCACTGGGCGAAGGCGGCCAGGCCCTCTTCGGGGTTGGCGCGGCCGACGCCGATGCGGAACCGGTCGGTGGGGGTGGGGGTGAGCTCGGAGCGGTAGATGCTGGCGGGCAGCAGCAGGACACCGGCTTCCTCGACCAGTCGGGTGCAGAACTCCTCCACGCCGTCGGGGCCGAGGTAGCGGGGGTAGGCGACGCACCCACCGTCCGGGGCCCGCCACTCGAAGAGGTCGGCGAATTCGGTGAAGAACTCGTCGAAGAGTGGCAGGTTGCGGGCGATCAGTGCCCGGTTGCGGTCCAGGACCGTAGTGCGGGCCTTGAGCGCGATGCGGGCCAGGACCTCGCTGGGGGCGGAGTTGCAGATGGTGGTGTAGTGCTTGGCCCGCTCCAACCGGGACAGCAGCTCCCGGTCGCGGCAGGTGATCCAGCCGATCCGCAGGCCCGGCAGGCCCAGCGACTTGGAGGTGACGTTCAGCGACAGGGCTCGCTCGGACAGGTCGGCGGCCTGCGGCAGGGTGCGGGCCGGGTCGCGTTCCAGGCCGCGGTAGACCTCGTCGCTGAACAGATGGATGCCGCGCTCGTCGCACAGCCGGGCCAGCTCGGTGAACTCGGCGGCGCTGATGACTTTGCCGGTGGGGTTGTTCGGGAAGTTCACCGAGACGACTCGGGTGTTGGGGCGGATCGCCGCCTTCACCTGGTCGAGGTCCAGGGCCCAGTCGCGGTCGGGGTCGAGGGCGACGCCGGTGACCTCGCACAAGGCGAGCGGCACAGTCTCGGCTGCCTGGTAGTTGGGGGTCACCACCACCGCGTGGTCGCCGGTGTCCAGCAGGACGTTCATCGCCAGGTAGAGGGCCTCTTCGGCGCCGGCGAAGCAGATCACGTCGGCCGCGTCCGCCTGCTCGTACATTCCGGAGATCGCCTCGCGCAGGGCTGGCTCACCGTAGGTCTCGGTGTAGCCCAGCGACAGGTTCTCGAACGCGGCGCGGTCCTGGTCATCGGCCAGGGCGAGCAGCTCGCCGAGGGTCATGGTCTGCACGTCGGAGGCAGTCAGGTGGTGGCGCGCGGTGAACTCCCAGCGGGAGAAGTAGGTTTCCAGGCGGAAGTCGGGCAGCCGGGTCATGGTGTGTCGTCCTTTGTGCTGGGTGCTCGGAGTTCGGCCAACAGGCCGTAGAGGGTGGATCGGGAGACCCGCAGGGCGGCGGCGACGACGGGGGTGGCGCGGCGCACGGCGAAGACCTTGGCCTCGTCCAGCCGGGCCAGGACAGCCAGGCGGTCGGCGCGGGTCAGCCGCTCGATGGGGCGGCCGCACTCGCGCACGTACGCGCCGACGATGTGCTGGACCCGCTCGCTCCAGTCTTGCTCGAACAGTGGCTCCGGCCGGGGCTTCGTCGGGGCGCCGAACGCGGACAGCACGGCCGCGGCCTGTTCCAGCGGCGTGCGGTCGAGGTTGACGCACAGCACCGCAGCCGCCTTCCCGTCCGGCTCGCGCAGGACGGCGCTGACTGAGGACAGCCGCCGGCCGTCCGCGAGCACCTTCTCGTACGGACCGAACACGTCCGGCGCCGACGGATCCAACGCGTCCAGCTCGCCCAGTAGCGAGGGATCCCCTGGACCGCGGGAGCCCATCGGATTCCAGATCGCCATGACCCGGTCGGTGTCCGGGTCATGCATCACCACCTCGGCATACGGGCCGAGCAACAGCGCGACGGCCTGACCCACGGGCGCCCACATCCGGACCCGATGATCTGTGCTCTCTTCGGCAGATTCCACGGAGTGGACTGTACGTCCAGATTGGATGAAGCGTCCAGACCTGGTCTCACAATCACCCACCTGATCAACTCCACCGCACGGGCCCGCGACCGGTTTCGGTCGGCTCCTCCGGGTGAGGCAGCTATCCGCCACGGGCGTGGCTGCCGTCAGTCCGGTCCTGGCAGGGGAACATCACGGCGGGTGCGATCCGTACCCCGCGTCCCGGCCCTCACCGGCCGCCAGCCCTGTACCCACTCCCTGGGGCGCCCGGCGGGTACCGGGCCGACAGCATCGCCTTGCTGTTGCCGGTCTCTGTCATGGTGGCCCATCGGTGCGCGAGGCGTTGACCGGCCTGGACGAGCTCGCGCGGGCGCACGTCGGTGAGTTCGGCATCGAAGGTGGCAAGGATGCCCGCGATTCCAGCCCAGGACCAGGCGCCGAGGGTGAGACGGCAGTGGTCGGTATCGAGGTGCGCGACGACCGAGCCGCCTGGCGCCCAGCGGGCGACGACGCCAGCGGGCAGGTTGAGTCGGGCACTGCCCGTGCATGGCCAGGCGGCGGGGGTGTCGCCGCGGTCGTGGCTGCGCATGACGAACTGGGCGAGGTCCTCTCCAGGAAGCTCGCGCGCGGTGAAGCCGTGCGTTGTCGGACGGGGATGGAGCCGGTCGACCCTGAGTCGGAGATTCGCCCACGAAGACCTGCACGACGACGTAGACGGCCACCAGCGCCCCAGGAGCGCACGGGCCGGCGTGCGTCGTGCACTCCATCGCCGCAATCTGGAGGCATGACCTATCGGTGCGCGACGAAAGGTGACCAATGAAGTTCGCAGTCATCGGCGGTACCGGTCTGATCGGGTCGCAGGTCGTGAAGAAGCTGAACGCCGCCGGGCACGAGGCCGTGCCGCACTCGCCGTCTACAGGTGTCGATGTGCTCACCGGCCAGGGCCTGGCGGAGGCGGTGGCCGGAGCCGACGGCGTCGTCAATCTGACGAATTCCCCGACCTTCGACGATGCCTCTCCCGCCTTCTTCCAGACCTCGATGGACAACCTCCTGGCCGCCGGCCAAAAGGCCGGGGTGGGGCACTTCGTCATCCTCTCGATCGTCGGCGCGGACCAGGTGCCCGACCTCGCCTATTACCGCGCCAAGGTGTTGCAGGAAGACATCCTCAAGGCCGGGCCGATCCCCTATTCGATCGTGCGTGCCACCCAGTTCATGGAGTTCATCGACGCCGTTATGTCCATGTCTACCGAGGGCGACACCGTCCGCCTGCCCACCACCCCACTCCAGCCGATCGCCGCGCAGGACGTCTCGGACACCGTCGCCGAAGTCGCCGCCGGTACCCCTCTGAACGGAGCCCTCAACGTCGGCGGGCCCGATGTCCATCCCCTCGACGAGCTCGGCCGGATGACCCTGAACGCCCGACCCGACGGCCGCACGGTCGTCACCGACGACACCGCCGGCATGTTCGCCGCTGTCGACGGCGATGTGCTCACCACCAAGGGCGACGCACGCATCGCCCCCACCCACTACACCGACTGGCTCACCTGACCCGGCCGACCCAGCACTGGAGACCTCGCCATGTCGAACAACGAACCAGCGGCAGGCGGCACAGGGGGCCAACCGCGCTCGGAAGCATGGAAGACGGCGCTCACCGTGCTGCAGTCGGCGAAACCGCCGTTCGTTCCGGAGGGAGCGGAGGCAATGACCGTTCTCGTCGAGTTCCCTCCCGGCGATCCCGGCACCCCTCCGCACCGGCACTCGGGACCTGCCTTCGGCTACATGCTGGAGGGCGAGATGCTCTTCGAGCTGGAAGGTGAGCCGGAGCGGGTGATCAAGCCCGGGGAGACGTTCTGGGAGCCGGGCGGCGACGTCATCCACTACCAGGACGGAAACAACCGGACGGACTCCCGGAGCCGCTTCCTCGTCACCATGATGTGCGCACCGGGTCAGCCCATGCTCACTCTGGTCGACGACGAAGAGCTGGCCCGGCGCCGGCACCTACGAGCTCCCCGCCCGGGCACGTGACCCGTCGCCTTGACGCATTCACCCCTTGAACCACGCGCGATCCCCGCCAGTGAGGGTCGGCCGGCGTATCCGCTCGTCGGCGAGACTGTCGCCGAGGAGGCCGTGTCGTCCCCGAGCCGAGCGCCCGGCGGACGGATGAGGCGGTTCCTTGGAATGCGTCCGCGGAGGACGGGAAACTACAATGGCAAATATGGCCACAGGGGCTTGAACAGGGGCGGAGGCTCTGCCGACCGCCCCGCAGCCCGGGCACAGCGCGGCACTATTCAGCGCCCCCGCTCTTCATCCAACGCTTCTCGGATTTCCCAGGGAGCATTCCCATGGCTGGTCAAACCGCCTCAATCGTCCTCGAGCCCGAGGCACAGGAGCTCGCCGACGCGACGTCTCAACATCCGTTCCTGTACGAGCTGGATCCGACCGCAGCGCGCAAGGTGCTTGACGACCTTCAGGCTGCGCCGATCGACAAGCTGCCGGTCGATGAGGAGTGGGTTTCGGTTCCGGCAGCGGTGGGCGACGTACGGGTACGCATCGTCAAACCGCAGGGCACCACCGGAACACTGCCCGTCGTGTTGTACATGCACGGCGGTGGCTGGGTGCTGGGCAATGCCGCCACCCACGACCGCCTGGTGCGCGAGTTGGCGGTCGGCGCCCGGGCGGCAGTGGCCTTCGTGGAGTACACGCCGTCGCCCGAGGCGCACTACCCTGTGGCCATCGAACAGGGCTACGCCACCGCGCAGTGGATCGTCCGCGAAGGGGCGTCCAAGGGGCTGGATGCACAGCGCATGGCAGTGGCCGGGGAATCGGTCGGCGGAAACATGACCGCCGCACTCGCCCTCATGGCCAAGGAGCGCGGTGACGTCGAGTTCGTACAGCAGTCGATGTACTACCCGGTCACGGACGCGGCCATGAACACCGGCTCCTACGACCAATTCGCCACCGGCTACTACCTGAGCCGCAAGCTGATGGAATGGTTCTGGGACGCCTACACGACCGACCCGAACCAACGCGCGGAGATCACCGCGTCACCCAACCACGCCACCATCGAGCAGCTCTCCGGCCTGCCGCCCGCCCTGCTGATCGTCGACGAGGCCGACGTGCTGCGCGATGAGGGCGAGGCGTACGCCGCCAAGCTCCGAGCAGCCGACGTTCCCGTGACCACGGTGCGCTACGACGGCACGGTCCACGACTTCATGATGCTCAACTCGCTGAGTCACTCCAAAGCCGCCCGCGGAGCCATCGACCAGGCAACAGCATTCCTGCGCAACGCCCTCGGAACCACCCAGGACTGAGTTCTGTCCGGCCGCTCATGTCTCCCCTTGCCCTATCGACAGGAACATCCCCTAACGACGTTGTCGGCTATTAAAGAGACCGATCCCGAGTTCCGCCATGCCGGCACCGACGTCGGGCGCATGGCAGGACGGTCTGCTGATGGACCTGCTCGCAGGCGAGCTGGCCTGACGCGGTCGGCCCTTGAACGCTTCCGGGTCGTGACGTGATGCGGGCCGCGCGGGTTCTTCGGGTGTGTGGACGAAGTGAGCCCGCGCGGCCTTGTCCCATCCTGCCTTCTGTGGTGTCTCCCGCCCACATCTCGGGGGTTTGATCGAGGAGTTGGCCAGCCCATGGCAGGCGCGACGGGAATCCGCGCTGCGTGAGCGAGGCGGCGGCGACCGGCGTCAGAACACAGCCAAGACCACCACGATCAGCGACGGCCAGGGCCGCACCCTGTGGTCCGGGGCCGACCGCCCCGGACGGATGCACGACCAGACCTGTCTGCGCACCGAAGGCATCGCCGAGCTGTTCCGCCAGCACCCAACGTGAAAGCTGCGGTCGACGAGGGCTACCGGGGCCTGGCCAACGAATTCCCCGCCCAGATCTCGGCACCGCCGAAGAAACCGAAGAGCCTCAACGAAGACGACGCGCCGCTGGGCGAACGGTACGCCTGGCGCGACGCGCCGCCGCCAGTCCTCGCGGCAAGTCTGCGTCGAGCACGTCCGAGCACAAACAGTGGCGCCCGCTGCAACGCTTCCCCGGACGCCACGAGCACCAACGTCGTAAGCCGGCGCGGGCTCCACGCGGGTGGGCTCACCGAGCGCGCTCAGCGGCACAGGGTGCGCAGGGCGGTGAGGCAGTCCGCAGCCCGGCGCTGCGGGTCGGTGTCGGTGCCGGCCCAGGCGATCCGGGCGTCCGGTCGGATCAGAACGGCGGTTACGTCCCGCCAGATCTCATCCGACACTTCGGTGTTGACGGTGACCGCCCGCTGTTCCAGACCGACCGCGGAAGACGGCGTCCGCGTCCCGCCGAGGTCCAGCAGCAGTGGCCGCCCGTGGTGCATCAACGCGTGGGCGGTGGGTGCCTCGGCCGTATCCAGGGCGAGGCCGGCCAGTCGCGTGCCGTCCAGCGCGTGCGCGCCGGGTGCGGTGTCGGCGGGGAGCGGGTCGTCGAAGCCGGCAATCCTGCGGGCCCACTGGCGGTTGGTCTGCGGTTCGGCCAGCGCGGCGGACCAGACCTCACGCAGCGCGATCTGCTCCGGGCTCGCCGCGGCGAACAGGGCGAGCTGCGCGCGGGTGTTGTCGATGACGGCGCGGGCGGCCGGCCGGCGCTCCGTGTCGTAGCTGTCGAGCAGTCCGTCGGGCGCCCGGCCCTGGAGGGTGGCGGCCAGCTTCCAGCCCAGGTTGGTGGCGTCTTGGATGCCGAGGTTCATGCCCTGCCCACCGGCCGGGAAGAACATGTGCGCCGCGTCGCCGGCCACCAGCACTCGTCCGGCCCGGTACCGCGCGGCCTGGCGGGTGGCGTTGCCGTAGCGCGACAGCCACCGGGGGTTGCGGATGCCCAGGTCCCGTGCCAGTAGCGTGCGGGCCTGCTCGCGTACCTCCTCCAGAGTCAGCGGTTCGCCGGTGCCGTGGTGCATGGTGGCCGTGGAGAGGCCCGCCAGCCGGTGGACGCCGTCGCCGATCGGGGCCGCCAGGAACGAACCGGCCGGCCCGGTGGCGGCGAGCGGCGCGGTGGGCGGGTCGTCGAGCTCGACGTCGGCGAGCCACCCGGTCAGTGTGGTGTCCTGACCGGGGAAGTCGATGCCGGCCGCCTGGCGCACCGCACTGCGGGTGCCGTCGCAGCCCACCACCCAGCGGGCCCGCACGGTCCGGTGGGTGCCGCCGGCCCGGACTATTACCTCGACGGAGTCCGGCCCCTGGGTGAGCGAGACGACCTCCTCCCCGCGCAGCACCTGGGCGCCCACGGCAACCGCGTGCTCCTCCAGGAGTTGTTCGGTGACGGACTGACCGAGCGCCAGCATGAAGGGGTGCACCGCTCCGACCGTGGAGAAGTCCAGCCTGGTGGTCGCCGCCCCGAAGTGTCCGGTCGGCACCGGGGTGCCCCGTTCGATGAACCGCTCCGCGAGTCCGCGGGTGGCGAAGGTGTCCAGCGTGCCAGCCTGCATGCCGACCGCGCGCGACCGTCCATCCGGTGCCGCCCGGCGTTCCACGACGGTGACCTCCACCCCATGCAGGCGCAGCTCCGCGGCCAGCCAGAGCCCCACCGGGCCGGCCCCGGCAATGAGCACCTCGAGCATGACAATCACTCCCTCTCACTCTTGTCCGTTGGACAAGGATGAGCATGCCCTAGAGTTGTCCATTGGACAACAGGGGTTGGGCAACAGGGGCACGGAAGTCGACCGGAGAGGCACATCGAATGGGTACGACACGAGGCGAGATCGTCGCCGCCACGCTGGCGGTGCTCGACGAGCAGGGGCTGGACGGCGTGACCATGCGCGCCGTCGCGGCCCGGCTCGGCGTGCAGCACAACACCGTCCGCTGGCGCGCCTCCAACAAGAGCCGCCTGCTCGAACTGGCCTCCGACGAACTCCTCGCACACTGTCTCGACGAGCCGCTACCCGAGGCGTTCCCCGACCGGCTCAAGGAACTGAGCCGCCGCTGCCGCACGGCGCTGCTCTCCCACCGCGACGCCGCCAGGATGGTCGCGGGCGTCTTCGCAGCCGAGCCCCACACACTGCGCTACGCCGACACCGTGATCGCCACCCTGCTGGCAGCCGGCCACTCGCCGCGCACGGCCGCGTGGACCCACTGGACGATCTTCTATCTGACCCTGGGCCTCACCCAGGAACAGCAGGCCGCCCAGGAAACCGCACCAGCACCAGCCCTCCAACCGGACCAGGCCCCGGCCGACAGCTACCCGGCTCTGGCCGAGGTCCTGCCGTACGTCGGCCCCGACAGCTTCGACCAGCGATTCGAATTCGCCCTAGGCGTGATCATCGCCGGCCTTCCCCAGACCGAGGGGCCCCTCGGCCCGGGCCGCCAGCGGTGATTTTTTGGGGGCTTTCCGGCCGGTTGACACGGCAACCGCACTCGATGAATCGCCGCAGGTCGAGCAGGGTGCCCCACCCCTACGGGGATGACTTACCGTCAGTCCTGCGCGCCGCGGATCTGCTGCCTCGCTGAGACTCAACAGGGCCGGTCGGCTATGAGCAGACCGGCCTTGTTTTGGGTTCTTCTCGGGGCGTAACCCCTCAGGCATTCCTTCTTGTCGGCGAATTCACGCCGTCGCGGTCAGGCAGGAGGTGTGGGAACCTTAAGCTTGTCCCAGGTGACCTTCCCCGGGAAACCGTCCGCATCGGCGCCACCGAACCCATTCTTCTTCTGGAACAGGCTGTACGCGGCCTTGTCCGCCGACGACCACTTCGTGTCCGGCTCCGGCGGATGATAAGGGCTGCCACAGCCTTCCTGTTGCAGGCGACGAGCCATCGCGAGGACGACCTTGTTGTTCGGCTGATGGTGGAACCATTGCTTTCCGGGGAACGGCACCAAGCCATTTCCTGAATGGGAGATGACCAGGCGCTTCCCGACGGGGATCACGTTAGGGTCCGGAATGTTGTTCAGCTGCTGGAGCTTCGCGACCGTGGTCCCGAAAAACTCGGCTATATCGGAGAGAGTGTCGCCTTCTACTACGTAGTAGATGGCGTCTCGTGTCTGTGTTGTGGTCATGACTCTAACGCTAATCCTGTTCGCAGCGGCTCGCATCTGAACGCCTAGCGGCGTGCGGATTCACCCTATTGGCGTATCACCGGATGACTTTATTTCTCCAGTGCAATAAAATGCCTCGCATTACCGACACGGCAGCTGTAGTTATGGTCATGGAGCGTCCTGCAGCCGGCGGCGTCATTGACGGCAGCCGGTGGCGGTGGCCTGTCACCTGCCCCTGGTCTAGGCCGGCGTGGCCCTTGGCGCGTTGGAAGGTCTCCTCGATCCGCCACCGGCGGCAGATGATCTCCACGAGCGTGGCCAGGGTGAGGGGGCCCGGCGCCCAGCAGTGGAAGTAGGAGACCTCGCCGTTGTAGCGGTGGCGGCGGGCGACCAGAACGCTGGTGCCTGCATCTTGTCCGGCGGAGGCGTCGTCGGCGCGGATGTCGAACCAGGCCCAGTCGTACTCGCGCCGTCCCTGGGTGCCGTGGCCGGTGGCCAGACACATCCACTGTGCGGGCCGCACCTTAAGACAACCGGGCACAGCGGACGACTGGCCCTCTGGCCAGAGCAGGAGGTACCACGGACCACCGTCATCCGCCGTGCCCCGACGCCCAGAGCCCTGAGAGCCGCCCATGCTCCACTTCGCCTTCGCGGGACGTTGCTCCACCGAGGACCTCCAGGACCCCGAGACCTCCCGCAACTAGCAGCTCACCCGTGCCCGCGCGCTCATCGAACCAGCCGGGGGCAAGATCGTCGCCGAGTACTTCGACGCCGGCCGCTCCCGCGCCTTGCCCTGGAAACGCCGCCCCGGGCCGCTGCCCTCCTCAACGCGCTCCGCACCCCCGACCGGGGCTTCGATGCCGTCGCCATCGGCGAACCCCAGCGCACCTTCTATGGCAACCAGTTCGGCAACACCCTTCCCCTCTTCGTTCACTTCGGCGTGCCGCTGTGGGTTCCCGAGGTCGGCGGGGCCATCGACCCGGAAAACGAGGCCCACGACCTGGTCATGTCCGTCTTCGGCGGCATGAGCAAGGGCGAACGCAACCGCATCAAGATCCGCGTCCGCACCGCCATGTCCTCCCAGGCAAAGATCGAAGGCCGCTACCTCGGCGGCAGACCCCCGTACGGCTACCGGCTCGTCGATGCGGGCCCGCACCCCAATCCGACCAAAGCCGCCGACGGCAAAAACCTCCGTCGCCTTGAACCTGACCCCGAAACCGCCCCGGTCGTCGTCCGCATCTTCACCGAGTACCTCCGCGGCAAGGGCTACTACGCCATTACCGAAGGGCTGACCCGCGACGGCATCCCGTCCCCCTCCGCCCATGACCGCGCCCGCAACCCGCACCGTGACGGCCACGCCTGGGGTCCAAGGGCGCGGTGCGCGCCATCCTCGCCAACCCCCGCTACACCGGCCACGAAGTCTGGAACAAACAGCACAAGGAAGAAATCCTCCTCGACATCGACGACGTCCCCCTCGGACACCGCACCAAACTCACCTGGAACACACCAGACCAGTGGATCTGGTCGGCGCAGCCCGTGCATGAGCCGCCGATCAGCATGGAGACCTTCACCCGCGCCCGGGCAAAGAAGTTCACCCGCCGATCGGGGGTGCCCGAGCGCAGGCCCCGCACCACCAACCGCGCCTACCCACTTCGTGGCCGACTGCGCTGCGGCATCTGCCACCGCAAGGTGCAGGGCAACTACAACAACGGTCAGCCCTACTACCGCTGCCGCTACACCGCCGAGTACGCCAAGAGTGCCGTCCTTGAACATCCGCTGACTGTCTGCCGCCCCGCCCTGGAAGCCGCACGGCGGACCATCACCGAGACGAATCGACGCATCGACCGCTACCGCGTCGCACTGGACGCCGGAGCCGACCCCGCTGTTGTAGCCGGCTGGATCACCGCCACCCAGAACGAGCAGATAGCCGCCCGCC
Organism: Streptomyces sp. NPDC020742; assembly: GCF_040641675.1. Taxonomy (NCBI): domain Bacteria; kingdom Bacillati; phylum Actinomycetota; class Actinomycetes; order Kitasatosporales; family Streptomycetaceae; genus Streptomyces; species Streptomyces sp. NPDC020742. The sequence continues at coordinate 190,872 of NZ_JBFAEA010000011.1, read as the reverse complement.
AACAGCTCGCCGCCGCGTCGGACGCTCAGCGGGAGATCCTCACCGAGGAACAGATCCACCACGTGATCAAGACCCTCGGCAACATGACCGACCGGCTCCAGGCCGCCGACCCGAGGACAAAGCCCCGCTCTACGCCGACTTCGGTCTTGAGCTGGAGTACCACGCAGATCAGCGGGTCGTGACCGTACGGTCACGACCCGCTGACATGTGCGTATTTGAGTGTCCGAGGGGGGACTTGAACCCCCACGCCCGATAAAGGGCACTAGCACCTCAAGCTAGCGCGTCTGCCATTCCGCCACCCGGACTAGGTGTGATCTTCGCGGGGCGTTCCCCGCGGCGACATGGATAACCATACCAAGGTTTCGGACCGCCTTTCACCTGCGTATCCAGTGGGCCATAGGGTCCGGAAGGTGCAGGTCTGGACAAAATACTCAAAGTTTCAGGACGTGCAGGCCATAGGGGTTCCCGGTGGTCCGGGTGTGGCAGGGGTGGACCCCGGCTCCCGCCCTTGCGGGCAGGGGCCGGGGCGAAGGGCGGATGGTGGGCGGCGGGCGGGTGTCGGGCTACGGCATGAGGTGGTAGTCGGGGAAGTTGCCGGGGAGGCGCTCGGCGGGCGGGCCCTCGGTGACCGCGCGGACGAGGAGCTCACCGCCCACGAAGGCGCCGCTCCAGGAGTTGCCGAAGCCGCCGAAGAGCTCGTCGCGGTCACCGCGGGAGCGGGGCTTGCCGTGGCCGACCTTGAAGGCCCGGATCTGCGGGGACAGCCGGGAGTAGGTCTCGGCGTCGTCGGTGGAGAGCGTGGCGACCAGTGCGCCGTTGCTGGCGTTCATGGCGGCGAGCAGCTCGGCCTCGGTGTCGACCAGGACCAGGGTGTCGACCGGCCCGAACGGCTCGGCGTGGTGGAGGGGCGAGGAGGAGGGCGGGGCCAACAGGGTGGTCGGCGGGAGGTAGGCCGAGGTGTCCTGATCGGGGAGGAAGTGGCCGTCGGCAAGGGTGCCGCGGTGGAGGGGGACGGCGCCGCGGGAGATGGCTTCGGCCGTCAGGTCGGCGAGCTCCTTGGCCTTGGCGGCGTTGATCAGGGGGCCGAAGTCGAGTTCGGGGAGCGGGTCGTCGGGGTCGGCGACCGCCAGCGGGTGACCGAAGCGGACGCTGCGTACGGCCGGGAGGTAGGCGGCCAGGAAGTCGGCGAAGGCCTCGCGCTGGACGACGAACCGGGGGTAGGCGGTGCAGCGCTGCTTGGCGTAGTCGAAGGTCTTACGCAGGAGGGGGGTGAGGGACCGCCAGTCGGTGAAGTTCCAGATGCCCCAGGTATTGAGGCCCTCCTGTTCGAGGATGTGGCGCTTGCCGAGGTCGGCGACGGCGGTGGCGACCCGGGCCCCGGTGTCCCGGCCACCGACGAAGGAGACACAGCCGATCTCCGGCGAGCGGACCAGAGCGGGTGAGAGGTCACCGCCGCTGCCGCTGACGAGGGTCGCCGGGACGCCCTCGCGGGCCGCCAGCGCGCAGGCGAGGGTGAGACAGACCAGCCCGCCGTCGGTTGGGGTCTTGGCGATCACCGCGTTGCCCGCTAGGGCCTGGACCAGCATCGCGTGGATGAGCACCGACATCGGATAGTTCCAGCTGGCGATGTTGCTGACCGGGCCGGGCAGCGGCGTCCGGCCGTCCAGCATCGGGTCGATCTCGTCGACGTACCAGCGGACGCCGTCGATCGCGCGGTCGACGTCTGCCTGGGCGAGCTTCCAGGGCTTGCCGATCTCCCAGACGAGGAGGAGGGCGAGCAGCTCACGGTGCTCGGTGAGGGCGTCGAGCGTGGCGCCGATGCGGGCCTTGCGTTCGGTGAGCGGGAGGTGGCGCCAGGCACGGTGCTGGTCGAGCGAGGCGCGTACGGCCTGCCGGGCGGTGTCGGCGTCCAGGCGGGGCGGCCCGGCGATGGGGGTGCCGTCCACCGGGCTGGTGGCGGGCAGCGGTGCGCCGTCCGGGTGCCAGGCTGCGGCCCAGAGGTTGAGGGCCTGGCCGTCACGGAACGCCTCGGGGGCGGCGGCCAGGCTGCGCCGCCAGGCCTCCTGCCAGGACGTACCCGGCTTCAGGGCGAGGTTCTGGGCGGTTGCGGGGGTGGTGGCCATCGTGTGTCTCCGCTCTCGGTGCATGGCCGGAGGGGCAGGGTGGTGGCGCTCGGCGGCTCCCGCAGGAGCCATTACTGGACGGTAGCGGGCGGGCTGACACCGCGGGACGGTCCGGCCCCAGGTATGGCGAGTGTCACTCTTCGTGGGTGAAGGGACCACCTGGGTGAGGCGACCGGTGGGTGCGGGAGGGACACCGGTGTCTGGGTGGGCAGGTGGGGCCGAGGGGCGGAGGGGCCGGAGGGGGCCGAGCGGTGGGAGGGGGACGCGGGGGTGGAGGGGGCCGAGGGGCGTCCCCCTCGGACGGGCCGGACGGTGTGGCGCCCGCCGCTCCCTGCCCTGCCCCTGACCCGCCCCCGGCTGCCAAAGGGACCAGGCGTACGCGACCGTAGCGGGGCGAAGGGGCAGGGCCACGGAAAGGCGAGGCGTACGCGACCGCAACGGGGCGAAGGGGCGGAGCCACGGAAAGGCGAGGCGTACGGGGCGGTGCGCGCCGAGTGTCGCCGGGGAGCCGGGCTGCCGGCGGGCGTCGGTGGGCCTCAGCCGGCCGTCGGACGGGTGCGCGCCGGGTGTCACCGGAGAGCCGGGCTGCCGGCGGGCGTCGGTGGGCCTCAGCCGGCCGTCGGACGGGTGCGCGCCGAGTGTCGCCGGGCTGCCGGCGGGTGTCGGTGGGCCTCAGCCGGCCGTCGGACGGGTGCGCGCCGAGTGTCGCCGGAGAGCCGGGCTGCCGGCAGGCGTCGGCGCGTGTCGGTGGGTCTCAGCCGTCCCTCGGACGCCCGCATCGCCGGCGACCGCTCGCCAAGTGGCGTGCCGGAAGCGGGCCTTGCGCCGGCGCTCCGCGGCGGACGGCGTACCTGGTCAGCCCGCCCGGGGGGCGTTCGGCTCGGCGGGCTCCCCGGCGCGTTCCTGCGCGCGGCCGGCGATCGCCCGGTGGTGGCGGACCACCTCGTCGATGATGAAGTTCAGGAACTTCTCGGCGAAGGCCGGGTCCAGCCGGGCGTCCTCGGCGAGCCGGCGGAGCCGCTCGATCTGGGCGGCCTCGCGGGCCGGATCGGCGGGCGGGAGGCTGTGCCGGGCCTTGAGCTCGCCGACCTGCTGGGTGCACTTGAAGCGCTCGGCGAGCAGGTGCACCAGGGCGGCATCGAGGTTGTCGATGCTGCTGCGCAGGTAGAGCAGCCGCTCCCGGGCCGCCTGGTCGGCGACGGAGGCCGCGTCGGCCGCCGGTGCTGTCCCTTCGCTCATGTGCCCTCTCGCCATCCATGGTCGTCGGTGATCGACTGCACACTACCCGGCCGAGGGCCGTTCACCAGCGCCGATCTCGCGGTTCGGACATCCCGTGGAGGTGTGGGAGCGGGCCCGGCGCTCTCCTGCGGCGGCCCCCCGCCAGCCCCTCCGTACGTCCCGCCGTGGCCCGACGTCCGTACGCCCGAACCGGTACGCCCGAACCCGTACGCCCGAACCCGTACGCCCGAACCCGTATGCCCGAACCCGTACGCCCGGTGGCGGGCTCCCCCACAGAACCCACCACCGGGCCGTCTGTCGTCGGCCGCACCGACAGCCCGGGCCCCGGTATCGAAACCGGACTCGGAGACGGGGCTGTGCCACGGCCGCTCCGGGACCGCACCGAGCCCATGACTCCGTGCCTGCCCCGACTGGGCTGCATACCCATGTCTTCGCCGGTCCACCCCTCCTTTCGCGATTCCTGCGCCTCCGATCCCCGGCACACGGAGTCATACCGCACAATCCACTCCGCCCTGCACCCCAACACCTGCGAGAATGCGCCCCATTGGGCGGTTGGCCGACCATCGACCGCGGGACAGCGCAGGGGGCAGGGCCGGATGAGCAGGGACCGCACGCTGATCGAGGGAGCCGATGTCGCCGTCGTGGGCGGCAGCATCGCCGGCTGCGCCACGGCGCTGGCCGCACACCGTGCCGGCGCCGCACGGGTCACCGTCCACGAGCGCACCGGCGGCCGCCTCGCGGACCGCGGCGTCGGTCTGGCGGTGCACAACGACCGGTATGCGGAGCTGACGGCGGCCGGCTATATGGATGCGGCGATGCCATGGGTGCAACTGGCCACCCGCCGCTGGTACGTACGGGACGCCGCCGCCCCGCTCGGTCGGCAGGTCGCGACCCTGCCGTTCCCATTCCGTTCGTACTGCTGGGGCCCGCTCTGGCGGGAGTTACGCAGCCGGCTGCCCGCGGACACCGTCTTCCGGTCGGGGGTGACGGTCCACGCCGTCGGCGAGGATCCGGACGGCGTGCGGCTGGCCCTCCGCGACGGCGACAGGAGTGCCGGTGCAGGCAGCGGTCCTGGCGAACGCGGTGGTCCCGACGAAGGCCGCGGTGCCGACGAAGGCCACGGTGCCGACGAAGGCAACGGTGCCGGTGACCGCCGCCATGGCAACCATGACCACCGTCGCCGCGGCACGCACCGGAACCGCGGTCACGACCGCCACGACCACGCCGGCCGCCACGACCACGACGTCGACCGTACGGAGCGTTTCGATCTGGCCATCGGCGCCGACGGGTATCGCTCGCTCGTCCGCGAGGCCGCGTTCCCCGGCATCCGGCCGCGCTACGCCGGCTACCTCGCCTGGCGCGGCGCCGTCCCCGTCGACCGCCTCGCGGCCCTGGATTTCCCGGGCCTCCCTGCGCGCCCCTGGGCGGACGAGGACTGCATCTACGGCGTCTTCCCCGGCGGCCACGTCATCATCTACCGCATCCCGGATGGCCGCGGCGGCCAGCGCGCCAACTGGGTGCTCTACACCACCCCGCCCGCCGGCCTCGATCTGGACCTGGGCACGCCCACCAGCCTGCCGCCCGGCACCCTCACCGAGGCACTGCACTCCCATCTCGCCCATGTCGCCGAGGAGTTGCTGCCGCCCTATTGGGGCGGGCTGCTTCGACTGACCCCGCCCGAGGAGGTGTTCATCCAGCCGATGTACGACTTCACGGCACCGCGCTACGCCGCGGGACGGCTGCTGCTGGCCGGTGACGCGGCCACCGTGGCCCGTCCGCACACCGGCGCCGGCGCGGTCAAGGCGCTGCAGGACGCCGTCGCCCTGGAGGCCGCGCTCCAAGCGCTGCCGCGGAACCCGGATGCGCTGGCGGCGTACGGCGCCGAGCGCGGTGCGACCGGCCGCACCATGGTCGAGCTGGGGCGGCGGCTGGGCCGGTTCCTGGTGCAGGACACCCCTGACTGGAGGTCGTTGGACCAGGCCGGAGTGGAGCAGGGCTGGGCCGCGGCGGACGGTTCGGGCGCGTTCGGTGGGCGCGCGCTGCGGGGCTGAGGGGCCGCCGCTGGGTGGTCGTGCGGCGCGAGGCGGGCGGAGAGGGCTTCGCAGGCTGAACCTTGGACACGCCCATGTCCCTGGCCGCCTCCGGCCGTTCTGCCCGATCACCCGGCACCGGCACCGGTGCTGGGGACAGCGACCCGCTCTCCGCGTACGCCTTCGTCGTGGCCCGGCCCCGGCTCAGCCGGTGGCCACGCGACCCGAGTCGGGGCGGGTACGGGCCGGCCAGACGGTGTGCGGGAAGACGGCGACGTCGGAGTCGGTGTCGGGGATGAGGGTGGTGAGCATCTGCTGGGCGGTCCTCGCGTGGGCGTGGGCGCGGGGCAGCATCACGCTTTCGTAGGCGTCGAGGGCCTGGTCGATGGTGGGGTGGGCGATGACGGACCGGGCGAGTTCGGCGCCGTCGAGCAGGGACAGGTTGGCGCCGACGCCGACGGGCGGCATCAGGTGGGCGGCGTCACCGAGCAGGGTGATGCCGGGGACGCGGTCCCATGTGTGGGGCACGGGAAGCACGAACATGGGGCGGTTGAGGAAGCCGCCCTCGTTGTCGCGCAGGATGTCCAGCAGGCTCTCGTCCCAGCCCTGGTACTGGGCGAGGAGGCGGGCGCGTACGGATGCGGTGTCGGCGAGGTCGAGACCGGCGTGCCAGTCCTCGGGCCCGCGGAAGGTGAGGTATCCGCGGACGTGTCCGTTGCTGTTGCGCTGTAGCACCAGGCTGCGGCGGCCCGCCTTGGCCGACATGGTGCCCCGGCCGACCAGGCGGGCGATGCCGGGGTGTCGGCGGTCGACGTCATCGAAGTGGACCTCCACCATCGTCACACCCGCGTAGGCGGGTTGGGCGTCGGAGAGCGCGGGGCGCACCCGGGACCAGGCGCCGTCGGCGCCGATGACCAGGTCGAAGTCCTCAGCGGTGCGGTCGTGGTGGTGCACGCGAGCCATGCCGTGGGGCAGCGGGGTGACTGCTCTTGCACGGTGGCCCCAGCGGACCGTGCCGGGGGCGAGGGACTCCAACAGGAGGGCGCGCAGCTGGCCCCGGTCGATCTCGGGCCGGCTCAGGTCTCCCTCGTCGGCCCGGTCGTGGCGCATCAGGGTCGCGCGGCGGTCATACAGGCGCCACTGCTGACCTTCGGGACGGGACAGCGCGAGGAACCGGTCGAACAGTCCGGCTGCGCGGAGGGCGACCTGGCCGGTGTCTTCGTGGATGTCCAGGGTGCCGCCCTGCGAGCGGGAGTCGGGGGCGCTCTCCCGCTCGAAGACCGTGACCGGAACGCCGTGCTGTTGCAGGACGCGCGCGCAGACGAGGCCGCCGGGGCCGGCGCCGATGATCGCGATGCGAGGGGTGGAGGGGAGGGGGGTGGTGGACAGAGGGGTGGTGGACATGGGGATGCACGCTCCGGTCTACGGGATCGAGGGGGTGCTGGTGTCGTGCGGTGCTGCCCTGCGGAATCGCACGGGGAGGCCGGCGAGGCGGTGGTGGCGCACCGACCGTTCCGTGGGGAGGGGAGCTCGCCCATCCACGGAATCACAGCAGCTCCAAAAGTACAACTGATTCGATTTTTTATCTGATCGCCTTTGTGAGCGCCTCCTCTCGCGCGGGTTAGGGTGGGGGCATGGCCGAGACGACGACCGGACGCCGTGCGCGCAAGAAGGCCCGGACCAGGCAGGCGTTGTCCGATGCCGCGCTGCGGCTGTTCACCGAGCGCGGCTTCGACGACGTCGGCGTCCGCGAGGTGGCGGAGGCGGCCGACGTCTCGCTGAGCACGCTCTTCCAGCACTTCCCCAGCAAGGAAGCGCTCGTCTTCGACCTCGACGCGGACATCGAGAGCGCCCTGATCGCCGCCGTTCGCGACCGGGCCCCCGGTCAGCCCGTTCTGCACGCCGTGCGGGACCACCTGATGCAATCCCGTACCGCCGCGCGGACCGACGACCCCCTGTTCGTCCTCGTCGAATCCACCCCCGCGTTGCGGGATTACGCCCGGCGCATGTGGTCGCGTCACGAGAAGGCACTGGCCGCCGCTCTCGCCGATGCCACGGGACTGGCCCCGGACGACCTCGCCATCACCGGCCTGGCACGCTTCGCCCTGGAGGCCCCCAGCCTCGCCCGGGCGAGCGACGACCCGGCCCGGGCCGTACGAGACCTGTTCGCCCTGCTGGAACACGGCTGGGGCACGACCCCGTTGGCGCACGAGCAGGACCGCTCCGGCCAGGACGGGTAACCGCGACCGGAGGCCGCATCCCGGCGCCATCAACAGGCGGCCCGCTCGACGGGTCCGCTTCGCACCACGGGTGGGAACTGCGGCGGGTGAATCCCGTCCCGCACATGCCGGACAATGAGGTCGCGAGGTCACCGCACACCGCGCGGCACCCCTACCCCGGTGCCCGGTGACCCTCGGCGGCCCCTGCCACACGGGAGCCGCGCCGGCCATCAGCACGCACAGAACCGGGACTGATCGGGACATGGGACGAGTCACGGAACGACGCAGGGTGATCCGCATACGGGACGGGGCGGTCTCCACCCGGCCGGACACACTGGTCGCCGAGGAGCCGTTGGAGATCCGGCTGAACGGCAAGCCGCTGGCGATCACCATGCGTACGCCCGGCGACGACTTCGCGCTCGCCGCGGGCTTCCTGGTCAGCGAGGGCGTACTGGGCGCGGCCGACGAGCTGCGGAACATCCTCTACTGCGCGGGCACCACGGAGGACGGGGTCAACACCTACAACGTGGTGGACGTGCAGACGGCGCCCGACGTCGTGATCCCGGACATCACCCTGGAGCGCAACGTCTATACGACGTCGTCGTGCGGACTGTGCGGCAAGGCCAGCCTGGACGCGGTACGCACCACCGCCCGTTGGTCGCTGGACGCCTCCCCCCGACCCCCGTTCCCGATCGAGCCCGCCACGCTGTCCGCCCTCCCCGACCGACTGCGGGCCGCCCAGCGGGTGTTCGAGCGGACCGGGGGGCTGCATGCCGCGGCGCTGTTCACCACGGACGGCGAGCTGCTGGACGTCCGGGAGGACGTGGGGCGGCACAACGCGGTCGACAAGATCGTCGGCCGGGCGCTGCAACAGGGGCTGCTGCCGCTGTCGTCGGCGGTGCTGATGGTCTCCGGGCGGGCCTCGTTCGAGCTGGCGCAGAAGGCCGTGATGGCGGGCATCCCCGTACTGGCCGCGGTCTCGGCGCCGTCCTCGCTCGCGGTCGACCTGGCGCAGGAGACCGGGCTGACCCTGGTCGGATTCCTGCGCGGCAGCTCGATGAACGTGTACGCGGGCGAGCACCGGCTGGCCCTGCACGCGGCTACCGCCACCGACTGACCGCCCGGCCCGCGCGCCCCACCCCTACCGTCACCTCCCCGCCGTCGAGACCGCACTCGCCGCGAGCGCCTGCGCGAGCGCGCGTCACGCCTCCGGCAGTGCGATCCGGGTCAGCAGCGCGATCAACTGCTCGCGCTCGGCGGGGGTCAGGTCGGCCGTCAGCTCCGCATTGGCGCGGTCGCCGAGCTGCTGGGTGCGCCGCAGTCGCTGCCGGCCGTCGGCGGAGATCTCGATGGCGTTCTTGCGTCGGTCGCCGGGGTCCGGGGTGCGGGTGACCAGGCCGTCCTTCTGCAGGTCGTTGACGAGCGCGACCATGTCCTTGGGGTCGATGCCCACGGTGCGGCCGAGCTCCGCCTGGGAGACCGGGCCGAGTTCGGCGACCGCGGACAGAACGGCGTGGTGCATCATCCGCATGCCCTCGGTGGCGAGGGCCTCGGCGACGAGGCGGTGCCCGCGGGCGGCGGCGCGGCCCAGCAGCCAACTGGGGAGCGCGCGGATACGGCTGGGGGCGTAGGGAGTGTCGGCCATGGCGTCACCGTACCGAGAAATTCCTTGGAGGTACCAATGAAAGCCCCTCCATAAACCATTGGACGACCCAATGGTTTGGGATTATCGTTGGGGAGACCAATGAAAACGCGTCGGGGCGATGACTCTCGCACCGACCGCTCCGCACGGAGGTGCCCACCCATGCGCCGAGTTCGCTTCCATGCCTACGGCGGCCCCGAGGTCCTGCGCGTCGAGGAGGCCGAGGCGCCGGTGCCCGGCCCCGGTGAACTCCTGGTACGTACCGAGGCGATCGGCGTCACGCTGCCGAACGTGCGCCGGGTACGGAGCGGCGGTGATCCGCTGCCCGCCGTACCGGGCGGGGAGGTGGCCGGCGAGGTGGTCGCCCTCGGCCCCGGGGTCACCGGCTTCGCCCCGGGCGACCGGGTCACCTCGCTCACCCTCACCGGCTCGTACACCGAACTCGCCCTCGCCCCGGCCTTCTTCACCAGCCGAATACCGGACGGCGCGAGCGCGGTGCAGGCGGTGGCGCTGGTGCGCAGCGGGCAAGTGGCGCTGGCCGCGCTCAGCACCGCCGCACCCCGGGACACCGAGTCCGTACTGATCACCGGCGCGGCCAGCGCCACCGGGCACCTGGCCGTCCAACTGGCCAAGCTCCAGGGGGTGTCACGGGTGGTGGCGGCGGTCGGCTCGGCCACCAAGGCGGAGTTCCTGCGCGGGCTGGGGGCCGACGAGGTGGTGACCTATGACCAGGAGTCCTGGGGAGAGCCGGTCGACATCGTCCTGGACGGGGTCGGTGGGGAGCTGCTGCCGCGCGCACTGGGCGCGCTGGCGGAGGGCGGGCGGCTGATCTTCTTCAACTCCGGTGGCGGGACGGTCCCGGCGTACGAGCTGCTGGCGGGGTCCAAGACGATCACCGGGCTGACGATGCGCCGGTTCAGCACCGTCCACCGGGAGCGGTACGAGCGGCATCGCGAGCAGCTCTGGGAGCTGGCCGGGTCCGGTCGGCTGCGGGTCGCCGTGCATGCCGAACTCCCGCTGGACGAGGCGGCGAAGGCGCACGAGATCATCGAGGCGCGGGCGAATCTGGGCAAGGTGGTGCTGCGGCCGTGAGGCCGGGGCGGGCCGGTGCGGAGGACGTTCTGCCCGGCGACAGGGGCCGCCGGAGGGAGGGCGCACGGGGACGCGCCATGGGGGCGGCGCGGCCCACCGCCCCCGGCCCGACCGCTCATCCGGCGCCAGAGCCACTTCGCCGGCGGAGCCGGCCGCCCGCTCGGCACTCCCGCCCCCTCAGCCCCCGCAGACCCCTCCAGCGCTCGCGCCGCAGCGTCTGCGGGCCGGGAGAGTGAATTCCGGCTGTGGCACGGAGAACCGACGCAGGCTCCTTGTCGCGGTCCGCACGCGGCAGTAGCTTCCGACAGGGATGCACATGGGACGTTGGATGTCCTGATGACCCGACCGCCGATCCCTCGAAGGGCAGGCCGGACCATGACGTCAGCAGCTCGCCGCGCACACCCCCGCACCCCCCGCTCCAGACCCCGGCGCCGCCGTGCCGCCGGCCTGCTCTGCGCGCTGACCGCCACCGCCCTCGCCCTGCTGCCGACCGCCTCCGCGGGAGCGGTCGCTGACGGCTCGTCGGGCGCTCGCGCCCAGGCCGCCGCTGCACCGCCCGCGGGCGGCTTCGAGCAGCAGGTCCTCTTCAAGGCGTCCCGGGAACAGGGCTACTTCTGCTTCCGCATACCCGCCGTGGTCAGGTCCGTACGCGGCACCCTGCTCGCCTTCGCGGAGGGCCGGCGGCACGACTGCGGTGACGCCGGTGACATCGACCTCGTCCTCAAGCGCTCCACCGACGGCGGACGCACCTGGGGCCCGCTCGAGGTCATCAACCACGGCAACGGCGACACCCATGGCAACCCCGCACCCGTCGTGGACCGCCGCACCGGCCGGATCGTGCTCGCCGAGACCTACAACAAGGGCCGTACCGACGGCCTCAGCTGCGAGGTGCCCTGCGACCGCACCCCGCACCTCCAATACAGCGACGACGACGGCGCGACCTGGTCACAGCCCCGGGACCTGACCCCCAGCATCCGTCCCCCGCAGTGGAACTCCTGGTACGCCACCGGGCCGGTGCACGGCATCCAGCTCACCCACGGGCGGCACGCCGGCCGGCTGGTCCTGGGCGTCAACTCCGAGAGCTATGCGGGCAACCGGGTCACCGCCAACCACGCCGCACTGGTCCACAGCGACGACGGCGGCACCACCTGGCGGGTCGGCGCACTGGACTCCTGGCCGATCGCCGCGGACGGCACGTTCCGTCAGAAGCCCTCGGAGATGACCCTCCTGGAGCGCTCGGACGGCTCCGTCTACGTCAACGGCCGTGAGCAGGACGGCACCGATCTCGGCCACCGGGACGCCGCGGTCAGCCGCGACGGCGGCACCTCCTTCACCACGCCGTTCCGTGCCCTGCCGGACCTCTACACACCGATGGTGCAGGGCTCGGCGCTGCGCCTGCCGCGCTCCCCCGCCGCGGGCGGCCGCAGCCGCACCCTGTTCGCCGCGCCCGCGGACCCCGACCGGCGGCGGACCATGACCCTCCGCTCGTCCTGGGACGAGGGACGTACGTGGGAGGGCGTCGACCGGGGTGCCCGGGTCACCACGGACTGGTCCGGCTACTCGGATCTGGTGGCCATCTCGCCCGAGGTCACCGGCCTGATGTACGAGGGTGGTGCGGTCGACGCCCGCGACGAGATCCGCTTCGTCCGCTTCACCGAGGACTGGCTCGGCCCGCGCCGCGGCCCCGACCCGACCACCGCTGACCGCGCGCCCGGCGCCCGGCCCGCCCTCGTCCTGGGCGGGGCGCGCGCCACCGAGGGGCGCTTCGGCGGTGCGCTCGCCTTCGACGGCACGGACGACGCGGTACGGCTGCCGTTCCGTGGCTCCCTGCCCCTGGGCACCCACGACTTCACCTGCAGCCTGTGGTTCCGCTACGACGCCGCCGGCGGTGAACAGCCGCTGCTGTGGATGGGCGGGGTCGGCGCCAGGAGCCCACAGGTCACCGTGGAGGGCGACCCCGGGAACCGCCGGATCGTCGCCCGCCTCACCGTCGTCGACGGGGCCGCTCCGGCCGCCACCGCCCAGGCCGCGACCGGCGCGGCGTACAACGACGGCGCCTGGCACCATCTGGCGCTGCGCCGCACCGGCGGGCGGCTGCTGTTGACCGTGGACGGCACCGAGAGCACCGTCGTCCCCGATGTCCCCGGCTCGGTCAGTCGCGGCTCGGTCTTCGGGGTACACCTGGGCCAACGGGCGGACAGCCGCGCCCAGTTCACCGGTGCGCTGGACGAGGTCCGGGTCTACCGGCGGGCGCTGACCGACGCCGAACTGTCCCGGGTGCGGTCCGACAACGCCCCGGTGCGGGCGCCGTTGGTGCTGGGACTCCCGTTGGACCGGGTGAACGGGCCCGGCCGGTAGGGCGCTCCGCCGGCCGTCGCGGCGGGGGCGCCCACCCGCGGCGGCGCCGGCTCGGCCCGTGCGGCGAACCGCTTCGCCAGCACCGCGCACACCATCAGCTGCATCTGGTGGAACAGCATCAGCGGCAGCACCATGAGACCGGCCTGGGCGCCGAACAGGACGCTGGCCATGGGCAGTCCGGCGGCCAGGCTCTTCTTGGAGCCGGCGAAGGTGACGGCGATCCGGTCCGCGCGGGCGAAGCCGAGCTTCTTCGAGCCGTACGAGGTGACCGTCAGCATCACCGCGAGCAGCACCGCCTCCACCCCCAGCAGGCACAGCAGCCGCAGCGGGGAGACCTGGTGCCAGATGCCCTGGACCATGCCGGCACTGAAGGCGGCGTAGACGACGAGGAGGATCGAGCCGCGGTCCACGAGGCCGAGGAGCTTGCTGTGGCGGGTGAGGAACGCGTCCGCCCGTTGCCCACCACCGTCCCGGCCGGCGTGCTGGGCCCGCCCCCGCCGGTTCCACCACCACCGCAGCAGCTGCCCGGCCAGGAACGGCAGCAGCAGCTGGCAGACGATCGGGAGCAGGGAGCCGGCCGAGAAGCCGCCGTGCGTGTGCAGGACCAGCCCGGCCAGCAGCGGGGTGAGGACGATCCCGACGAGGCTGGAGAACGAGCCGGCGCAGATCGCCGCCGCGACGTTGCCGCGGGCGAGCGAGGTGAAGGCGATCGCGGACTGGACGGTGGAGGGCACCAGGCACAGGAACAGCAGCCCGGTCCACAGAGCCGGCGGCAGGACGGTAGGAACCAGTGCCCCGGCGGCCAGGCCGAGCACCGGGAAGACGGCGAAGGTGCAGGCCAGGACGGTGAGGTGGAGTCGCCAGTGGCGCACACCGGCCATCGCCTCACGGGTGGGGAGCCGGGCACCGTAGAGGAGGAACAGCAGCGCCACGGCTCCGGTGGCGGCGCCGTCGGCGACCGTGGCGGCCGGTCCGCGGGCGGGCAGCAGCGCGGCGAGCGCGACCGTACCCAGCAGCGCGAGCAGGTAGCCGTCCACGGGGAGCCAGGAGGGCGGTCGGAGCAGGGGGCGGCGCATGGTCTCTCTTCGGTCGGTGGTCTGCGGGCTTCGGGGGCCTGCGGGCTTCGGGGGCCGAGGGTGCTCGGGGGCGTTCGAGAGCACTCGGGGTACTCGGGGCGTTAGGGGGTGCTCGGGGGCGTTACGGGTGCTCGGGGGCGTTAGGGGTGGCTGATCGGGTGCCGGATCCAGGGTGCCGGGGTCGGCCGGTCATCGGGAACCCCTTTCACCGTGCTCACTGTCATCATGGATGGTGATGAGCCCGCCCAGCCGTGAACCAGGACCGCCGGCCGGGGCACCGGGACGGGTGGCCCGTCCTCCGGACACGGACACCGGGGCACCCGGAGGACGGAGGGACATGTTCGAGCCCGTTCAGCTGCGCACCTTTCTGGCGGTCGCGCAGACGCTCAGCTTCACCCAGGCCGCGCACCGGCTGGGACTGCGGCAGTCGACGGTGAGTCAGCAGGTGCGGAAGCTGGAGGAGGCCGCCGGGCGGCGGCTGTTCACCCGGGACACCCACGGCGTGGAGCTGACCGAGGACGGTGCGGCGATGCTCGGCTTCGCCCGCACGATCCTGGCGGCCAACGAGCGGGCCGCACACTTCTTCGCGGGGACCCGGCTGCGCGGCCGGCTCCGGTTCGGCGCCTCCGAGGACTTCGTGCTGACCCGGATGCCGGAGGTGCTCGAAGGGTTCCGGCGGGAGCACCCCGAGGTGGACCTGGAGCTGACCGTCGAGCTGTCGGGCACCCTGCACGAACTGCTGGCGGCCGGACGGCTCGATCTCGTCCTTGCCAAGCGGCGCCCGGAGGACTCCCGGGGCCAGCTGGTGTGGCGTGACCGGTTGGTGTGGGTGGGCACCGAGCGCCTGCGGCTGGATCCGGAGCGGCCGGTCCCGCTGGTGGTGTACCCGCCGCCGGCGGTGACCCGGGCCCGTGCGCTGGCGGCGCTGGAGGGCCAGGGCCGCCCGTGGCGGATCGCCTGCACCAGCGGAAGCCTCAATGGGCTGATCGCCGCAACCCGGGCAGGTCTGGGCGTAATGGCACACGCGAGGGGCATGATCCCGCCAGGTCTGGTCCAAGTGGCGGCGCGCGCCGGACTGCCGGAACTGGGCGGGGTGGATTTCGCTCTGCTCCACGGGGAGCGCGACCGCGCGGCGCCGGGCGCGGCCGAGGCGCTGGCCGAGGCGATCCTGGCGGGCGGCGACAGACTGCAGCTCCCGTAGCTACCGGGCCGGTTCGGGGCCGATCACCGGGACCGGCGCGGGAATCGACGGCGGGTGCAGAGATTTGGTGCAGATATGGTCCCGGCGTCGTGATCGTACGGCGTCGAAGGGATGAGGCCATGTCCACGCTTCTCCGGAGTAACCCCATTTTCCCTCTTGGCCAGTTCCTGTAGGGGCGCGATCACGCCGTGGTACGGCACTGCCGGATGTCCCCGCCGTGGGGTACGGTCGCGGCCTTGTGAGCAACACCACGAGGAGCTGGGTCATTGCGCGAGTTCACCGTCCCGCCATTGGCGACCGCGCCCCGGGTCGGCGGGCTGGCGGATGCGGTCCACGACCACGCGGAAGCCGATCCCGAGCGCGTCGCCCTGGCGCGTAAGGACGATGCGGGCAACTGGCAGAACGTCACCGCCGGGCAGTTCCGGGACGAGGTGATGGCGCTGGCCAAGGGCCTGCTCGCGCAGGGCGTCCGGTTCGGCGACCGGGTCGGCATCATGTCCCGTACGCGCTACGAGTGGACCCTGTTCGACTTCGCGCTGTGGTCGATCGGCGCCCAGTCCGTGCCGCTCTACCCCACCTCCTCGGCCGAGCAGGTCTTCTGGATGCTGCACAACGCGAACGTCTCGGCGTGCCTGGTCGAGCACGAGGACCATGCGATGACCGTCGGCTCGGTCATCGACCGGCTTCCGCAACTGCGCAAGCTGTGGCAGCTGGACGCCGACCCGGTGGCCGAACTGACCGCTGCCGGCGCCCACATCGAGGACGACGTGGTGCACCGCCACCGGATGGCCGTCACTCCGGACGCCACCGCGACGATCATCTACACCTCCGGCACCACCGGCCGGCCCAAGGGCTGTGTGATCACGCACGCCAACTTCATGGCCGAGGCCGACAACATCGTCCTGCGCTACGAGACGGTCTTCACCTCGAAGGGCAACGACGAGGCGGCGACCCTGCTGTTCCTGCCGCTGGCGCACGTCTTCGGGCGGATGGTGCAGGTCGCCGCGATCCGCGGCCGGGTCAAGCTGGCCCACCAGCCGGAGCTCGCGGCCCGTGCGCTCCTGCCCGACCTGCAGTCCTTCCAGCCCACGTTCATCCTGGCGGTGCCCTACATCTTCGAGAAGGTCTTTGCCGCGGCCCGTCGGAAGGCGGAGGCCGAGGGCAAGGTAGGGCCGTTCGACAAGGCGGTGGACATCGCGGTCCGCTTTGCCGAGGCGCAGGAGAACAAGGCGTTCGGCCTGGGCTCCGGGCCCGGTGCCTCCCTGCGGATGCAGCACCAGCTCTTCGACAAGCTGGTCTACAGCAAGGTCCGCGCCGCGATGGGCGGCCGGATGCGGTACGCGATGTCCGGCGGCTCGGCGATGGAGCGCCGGCTGGGGCTGTTCTTCGCCGGCGCCGGAGTGCGGATCTTCGAGGGCTACGGCCTGACGGAGAGCACCGCGGCCGCCACCGCCAACCCCCCGGAGCGGACCCGGTTCGGCAGCGTCGGCGCCCCCATCCCCGGCACCACCGTGCACATCGCGGAGGACGGTGAGATCTGGCTCTACGGCGGGCAGGTGTTCCAGGGCTACCACAACGACCCCAAGGCCACCGACGCCGTGCTGCACGACGGCTGGTTCTCCACCGGCGACCTGGGCGCCCTCGACGAGGACGGCTATCTGACGATCACCGGCCGCAAGAAGGAGATCCTGGTGACCTCGGGCGGCAAGACCGTCTCGCCGGTGGGCCTGGAGGAGCGGGTGCGGGCCCATCCGCTGGTCGCCCAGTGCATCGTCGTCGGCAACGACCGGCCGTTCATCGCGGCCCTGGTGACGCTGGACCCGGAGGCGGTGGCCCACTGGCTGGCCATGCGCGGCAAGCCGGAGATGCCCGCGACGGACCTGGTGCGCGACCCGGACCTGGAGACCGAGATCCGCCGCGCCGTCGTGGCCGCCAACACCCTGGTCTCCCAGGCCGAGTCGATCCGTACGTTCCGGATACTGGCCCACCAGTTCACCGAGGAGCACGGGCTGCTGACGCCGTCGCTGAAGCTGAAGCGCAAGGCGATCGAGACCGCGTACTCGGCGGAGGTGGACGCGCTCTACCAGGGGTGACGGACCGGGGTGACGGACCGCTCCGGTCCGCGGCAACCGGCCTCCCCCACGCGGCGGAGCCGGGCCGTTTCCTGGGCCGGAGGTCCCGCGCGGCACCGCCCGGGAGGCTGCGGTGCCCGGCGGGCTGCCGGGGCCGGTCGGAGCGCTGGAGCTGTGCGCTGGGGCCGTGGGGCTTGCGGGCGCGTTCACTCTGTGCGAACTCTCTGCGGGCGCGCGGGGGGAATGCACCGTTCCGGTTGATCGTTGAACATCGCGGAACACCATCGTCGACGCAAGGATCGATTTCCCCGTGAGCAAGGTCCCCGCCATCACGCTCAACAACGGCATCACGATGCCGCAGCTCGGCTTCGGCGTCTGGCAGATCCCGGACGACGAGGCGTTCACCTCCGTCGGTCAGGCCCTGGAGGCCGGCTACCGCAGCATCGACACCGCGGCGATCTACGGCAACGAAGCGGGCACCGGCAAGGCGCTCGCCGCTTCCGGCCTCCCCCGGGAAGAGCTGTTCGTCACGACCAAGCTGTGGAACTCCGACCAGGGGTACGACGCGACGCTGCGGGCCTTCGACGCCTCCCTCGGCAAGCTCGGGCTGGAGTACGTGGACCTCTATCTGATCCACTGGCCGCTGCCGTCCCAGGACACCTACCTCGACACCTACCGGGCCTTCGAGAAGATCCACGCCGACGGCCGCGCCAAGGCGATCGGCGTCTCGAATTTCCGGCCCGCCCATCTGGAGCGGCTGCTGGGCGAGACCTCCGTCGTCCCGGCCGTCAACCAGATCGAGCTGCACCCGCAGTTCCCGCAGGCCGAGGCCCGGGCCTTCCACGCGCGGCACGGCATCGCCACCGAGGCCTGGTCGCCGCTGGGCCAGGGCAGGGGCCTGCTGTCGGACCCGACGGTCGCCGGACTCGGCGCCAAGCACGGCCGGACGCCCGCCCAGGTAGTGCTGCGCTGGCACCTCCAGCTCGGCAACGTCGTCATCCCGAAGTCCGTCACGCCCTCGCGGATCGCCGAGAACATCGACGTCTTCGACTTCGCACTGGACGACGCCGACCTCGCGGCGCTCGCCGGCCTGGACACCGGCACCCGCCTGGGCCCGGACCCGGACACCTTCGACGTGGCCTGACCCGTCGTCGCTCGCGGCGCCGCCGGCACCCGCCGGCGGCGCCGCGGCGTACCGGCGGTCCGAGTGGCGGGCCGGGCGGACGGCAGGAAGTGTGGAGGGTGAGCGTGGTGTGCTCCCGGTGTCCGCCGGCGGGTCCCGGCGCTCCGCTACGTTCTGCCCCGCCCTCCCCTGTCCTCCGGGCAGAGGAGACGCCCACCGAGGAGACCCTGATGCCTGAAGTCACCTCCGCCTATCAGCCCGGGACCCCCTGCTGGGTCGATCTCGCGGCCCCCGACCAGCAAGCCGCCATCGACTTCTACTCCCAGGTGTTCGGGTGGACCGGCGAGATCGGGCCCCCCGAGACCGGCGGTTACGCCGTCTGCCACCTGAACGGCAAACCGGTGGCCGGCATCATGGCCGCGATGTCGATGGGCGGCCAGCCCCCGCCCGCGACCGTCTGGACCACGTATCTGGCGACGGCCGACGCCGAGGCCACCTCCCAGGCGGTGGGCAAGGCCGGCGGGACGGTCCTGATGCCGGTGATGGACGTGATGACGCTCGGCAAGATGGCCATCACGGCCGACCCCACCGGGGCGGTGTTCGGCATCTGGCAGGCGGGCGACTTCCACGGCGCCGGCATCGTCAATGAGCACGGCGCGCTGATCTGGAATGAGCTCAACACCACCGATCCGTCCGCCGCCGCCACCTTCTACCGCTCCGCCCTCGGCATCGAGAGCAACCCCATGGAGGGCGCCGAGAACTACTACGCCCTGACGGTGAACGACCGCCCCGTGGGCGGCATGCAGCCGATGTCCGAGCAGATGCCGCCGGACACCCCCTCACACTGGCTGGCGTACTTCTCCGTGGCGGACGCCGACGAGACCGTCGCCAAGGTGACCGCGGCCGGCGGGGCGGCGCTCCAGCCGCCCTTCGACATGGTGGCGGGCCGGATGGCCGTGGTGACCGACCCGCAGGGCGCCACCTTCGCCGTCATCAACCCGAAGCCGATGAACGAGGGCTGAGACCCCCGTCGGGTGGGCATCGGGGGTTGCCGAGCCGGCAACCCCCGATGCCCACCCGCGCCGCGGTGACCGTAGGGTCTTGGCCCGTGGCTACTCCGGGATGGATGCCGCCGACGGACACCGAGCGGCGGCTGTACGAAGCGACGGCACGTGGCGACCTGGACGGACAGGTCGCGGCGATCGCCGGTGAGGATCTGTATTTGGCGGCGCCGCAGCCGGGACAGGACCCGCTGCCCGTCTACGACGACCCCGCGACGGGCGGGAGGTGCATCCCGGTCCTGACACGCGGCATGCTGCCGCCGTGGCAGCCGCAGCAGTTCTTCGACCGGATCTCGCTGGAGGAGCTCGCTGAGGACTGGCCGAACGACAAGTGGCGGCTCGCGGTGAACCCCGGGACGCCGTGCGCGGCCCTCCTCTCCGCGGTCCCGGCCCGGCGCACCGCCTGGCGGCGGATCCGCGCCCAGGTGGGGGTGCGCCCCGGCGGGCTGCTGGTCACCCACTTCGGCGGCCCGCTGCACGGCCCGCTCGCCCAGGGGCTGGCGTGCGGCGCACCGCTCGCGGTGCACCACAGCCTGCCCTGGAACGAGCTCGGGACGGCCTTCCTCGACCATGCCTCGGACGCCCGGACGCTGCACGAACAGTGGTCGGTGACCGACCCGGCCACCTGGCAGCAGCGCCTGGACCAGCTGCTCGCCGGGCAGTTCGTGCCGGCCGGCACGGAGGCGGCGCTGCGGGCCCGGTCCGGCGGGCCGGACGCCGACGCCGGGACCTCGGCCGCGCCGGAGACCGGCGGGCCGCAGGAGACCGGCGGGACCGCGGAGTCACCGGAGCTCCCCGAGCTGGTCACCGCCTACGAAGAACGGTTCCGCACCGCCGGTGTGCTGCCGGCCGAGGGCCGGGTGACGTCCCTGGTGGCGCTGGACCTCGCGCACGCCGTCGGCCTGGTCCGCTGGGGCCTGGGCGCCCGCCTGTGCGCACCGCAGCAGGCGGAGCAGGCGGTCATGCGGGTCGGCGTGCGGGCCCGGGAGGCGTACGGCTCCTGGGAGGAGTTCGGCGCGGGCTATGCGCTGGGACGGCTGCTGGCCTTCGACAACGGCTGGTTCGGGCCGCAGTACGCGGAGACCCTGCACCTCCACCAGGTCCTCACCAAGGACCCGGCCTCGCCGTGGCAGGGACTGCCCTTCGCCTGACGGACGGGGGCGGACCGGCCCAGATGCGGCGGACCGCGCTCCGGGTCGTACGTGCACCCCCCCCGGCGCCCCGCACGTCCCGCCCTGCGACGCCTGCGACGCCCTACGGCGCCCCGCGGCGTTAACGGGCACCCCCTCGTTCCCTCGTACGGGTGATGTGGTCACCGGGATCTGCCGGGTGACGGCCGTCTGCGGAAGCCGGGCCACCGACCGGCCGGCGCCGGGGCGGCACCGGCCGGTCAACCGTCACCCGCCTCCACGGCGGACGCCCCGGAGGCGGTGCCCTCGCCCCTGCCCGGGCAGGAGGACCCGGCGAGGGCGGCCGCCGTCCCCGGTACCCACCGTGTCGTGGACGGCCACGGCGGCGGGGGATGATGCAGCAGGTAACGAAAGAGGACGGAGACGACATGAGCGACAGCGGTATGCGCCGCGGGCTGGACCGGACGCTGCTGGACCGCGCGCTCGGTGCGGCCGGGCCGCGGAAACCGCTCGGCCGGCCGACCTGGGCCCAGTGCCGCACCGCGCTGCGCCGTACGCCGCTGTCCGTGTGGCACGACGATGTGACGGACTGGGCCGCCAGCCTGACGTACTACTCGGTGCTGGCGCTGCTGCCCTCACTGATCGTCACGGTGTCGCTGATCGGCCTGGCGGACCCGCCGGCCACCGAGCAGCTCATCAACCAGATCAGCGCGATCGCCCCGGCCGACTCGGGCCCGACCGTCCACCGTGCGCTGGTCAGCATGGCGCGCCAGAGCACCGCCGCCTGGGTGGTGATGGTCGGTGCCCTGGTCAGTGCGCTGTGGTCGTCGTGCAGCTACCTGGCGGTGTTCCGCCGCGCGCTGCACTCGATGCACCGCGCGAAGGACGACCGGCCGCCGTGGCGGAAGGCGCCCCGGATACTGATGACCGCGCTGCTGCTGATGGCGCTGCTGATCAGCAGCGCGGTGGCGCTGCTGGTGAGCGGGCCGATCGCGGCCTGGGCAGGCCGGGCGCTGGGGCTCGGCGACGCGGGCGAGGCGACCTGGAACCTCCTGAAGTGGCCGCTGCTGATGGTTTTGGCGACGGTGCTGGCGATGGTGCTGTTCCGCTCCGGCCCGCCCAGTTCACGCGGGGTGCGCCGGGCGGTGCCGGGCGGTGTGGTCGCGGTGCTGCTGTGGCTGGTGTCGTCCGCCGGCTTCGCCTTCTACGCCTCGTACGTCGGCACCTTCAACCGCCTCTACGGCTCGCTCGCCGGGTCCGTGGTGTTCCTGATCTGGCTGTGGTTCTCGCACCTGTCGCTGCTGTGCGGCGCCCAGTTCAACGTCGAGCTGGCGCGCGCGGGGCGGGTGGTGAAGCCGCGCTCGGGCGACTGAGCGCGGCCCGCCGGGTCAGCGGGCGCCGTGCGCCGGGGCGATCTCCTCGATACGGCGGGCCAGCCCGAAGTCGAGGTGGGTGATCCGGCCGCCGATGCTGTGGGTGTTCACCGCGACCCCGAGCCGGTTGTACCCCAGCGCCAGGTCCGCGTGGTGACCCAACTCCTCCTGGATCTGGGCGATGTGCATGACCATCACGGCCGCCGGGAGGTGCCCGTGAAAGGCGTAGCTGCGGCGCAGCAGGTCGCCCTCGGCGGACCAACCGGGCAGGTCCGCCAGCCGCTCCTCGATCTCCTGCGCACCGAGCGGTTCCAGCTGAGCGTTCATGGTATTCACCTCTCGCCGTCTGCCGATGACTCCCCGTATACCGGACGACTCCCCTGGAGCGACACCACCCTTCGATCGTACGGCGCGCCGCGCATCGACTACCGTCCCTCCCATGACGACTGCTGCCGCGCCCTCACCGACGACCGCGGGCGTGGGCGGGCTGCTGCGCGCCTGGCGGGACCGACGCCGGATCAGCCAGCTCGAACTGGCGCTGCGCGCCGATTCCTCCGCACGGCACATCAGCTTCATCGAGACCGGCCGCTCCCGCCCCAGCCAGGAGATGGTGCTGCGGCTCGCCGAACACCTCGACGTGCCCGTGCGGGAGCGCAATGCCCTGCTGATCGCGGCCGGCTACGCCCCCACCTTCCCCGAGACCCCGCTGGACGACCCCGCCATGGCCGCCCTGCGCACCGGCATGGAGCGCCTGCTGACCGGTTACGAACCGTTCCCGGCGCTGGTGGTCGACGGCGTCTACGACGTGCAGGCGGCCAACCGCGGTATCACCCTGCTGCTGGAGGGCGTCGATCACTCGCTGCTCCGCCCGCCCCTGAACGCCATGCGGATCACCCTGCACCCGGACGGCCTGGCCCCCCGCATCCGCAACTTCCGTGAGTGGCGGGCCCATCTCCTGGCCCAGATGGACCGCCAGCTGGCCCTGATGCGGTCCGCGCCGCTGCGCGCCCTCTACGACGAGGTGAGCGGCTACCCGCTGCCTCCGGGCGGGCGCGAGGAGGCCGCGGGCTCCGGCCAGGCGCCCTTCGCCCTCCCCATGCGGATCGAGCACCACGGCACCGTGCTGTCCTTCATCTCGACCATCGCGACCTTCAACACCCCCATGGACGTGACCGTCTCCGAACTGGCCCTGGAGACCTTCCTCCCGGCCGATCCGGAGACGGCGGCGTACCTGCAGACGACCCTCACGTAGCAGGCGACCCTCACGTAGCAGGAGACTGGGCCCCGCTGCGGCCGCCCCGACGAGCGGCCACCAGCGGGGTGCACGGTCGCCCCTCTCCGCCGAGACCCGGGCCTACCGGGCGGCGGCCTCCGTCCCCGGCACCCGGTCCAGGAACCCCAGCACGGACCGGATCCGCCCGTCCTCCCCCAGCCGCGCCACATCGGACCCGGCCACCGGCGCCGCCCCGTCCGCCGCGCTGACCAGCTCCCACCGGAACCGCACCAGGTCGTGGTGCCCGTCCACGTCGCCCACCTGCCGGAACTCATGGCCGGGGAACTGCCCGTGCGCCCCGGCGATCAGCGCCGTCAGCCCCTCGTGCCCCGCCACATCGGCCAGCGGGTCGGTGTAGCCGGCGCCCTCCTCGAACGCCGCCGCCACGGCCTTCCCCAACTCGCCCTCCCCCACGGCGTTCCACGCCTCGAAGTACCGCGCCACCGCCAGCTCGTACCGCTCGCCCTGCTGCATGTCACTGCCTCTCTTCCTCATGCGCCTCGTCTGCGCGGGGAACCTCAGGTGCGGTGCCCAACTCAGGCACCGTTCGCCCCGCTCCAGCACTCCAACGCTCCGACACCGGCCCACGGGCCGGAGTGCGCCGGCCCGTGAACCGATGCCTTCAGCCTGCCGTTTCGGGGGACGGGGGGCGATTACGCGGGAGGTAATGGCGGCGCCCCCAGGAATACGGGGGCGAGGGCGGCACCCGAGGAATACCGTGGGGCCATGACGGATGAACAGTTAAGTGTCGTCGTGGACAACGGCGTTGAGGTTCCGGTGCCCGCCGAGGGGGAGGTCTGGACGGTCGGGGCGATCATCCTTGACCGGGACGGCAGGGTGTTCGTCCAGAAGCGGAGCGCCGACCGGCGGCTCTTCCCCGGCTGTTGGGACATCGTCGGCGGACATGTCGAGCCCGGCGAGTCCCTTCTGGACGCCCTCGGCCGCGAGATCGCGGAGGAGACCGGCTGGCGGCTGCGGCGGGTACGACACCTGCTCGGGGTCATCAGCTGGACCGGAGACGACGGCCGCGGGAGGCGGCGGGAGGCCGACTACGTCGTCGAGGTCGACGGGGACCTGGACCGCCCCGCGCTGGAATGGTCCAAGCACACCGCCTACGACTGGTTCGGCCCCGACGACCTGCCGCGCCTCAAGGAGAGCCGGGCCGCGGGCGACACCATCATCCACGATGTGATCGCCGAGGCGCTGCGGGTACGACCGGACGGGCTCTAGGCAGGGGTCCGGCAGGGTGGTGCGGCGCTACGGGTGCGGCGATCCCGGCGGTGACGGTGTCGGGGCAGCCGTACCCTCGCCCGTCAGGTCGGGGGGGGCGGCGGCTCTGAACTGCTTCGTCCGGTCAGTACACCGGAAGGGCCAGCAGCGTTGACCGGTTGAGGACGAAGAGGCGGTTGTGGTCGGCGGTGGCGGAGCGGTACTGGCCGTCGGTGAGGGGGTAGGTCTGCGGGCGGCCGGTTCCGGAGCGGGGGATTCCTGAGCGGGGGAAGCCGCTCACCCCGGTTTCCTCGCTCTCGACGATCCAGACGCTGTTCCCCTGGACGACCGGGGGGCGCCAGGGCGGGACGACACCGGCGACCATCATCGGATCACCGGCCTGCTTGCCGTTCCGGTCCAGCGACCGCAGGGCCTCGCAGTCCAGGGCGTAGATCACCCCGCCGGCCACCGCGGGCGGGCCCCACCCGTCGGTGCTGCGGTCCCGCCGGGGCGGCCGCAGCGGCTCCTGGGCCCACCGCTCCCGGCCAGTGGCGACCGCGACCGCCGCCAGGCTGCGGCCGCCGAAGTAGACGGTGCCGCCATCGACGGCGGGCCGCAGGGGTCCCGCTGCCTGCCCCTTGCGGACCCAGGCGCGGGCACCGTCGTCGGCGCGGACGGCGGCCACGTCCCCGGCGGCGTTGCAGAGCACCAGGTGGCCGGAGCCGAGGGCCGCGGCGGGGTGGCCGCCGGAGAGCGTCACCGGTGGCTTCCGGGTCCAGCGCACCTTTCCGTCCGTGCCCACGCAGCGCAGCCGGCCGTCGGTGGTCAGCAGGTGGACGGCGTGGGCGTCGGCGGCCAGCAGTACGGCCGCCTGCGCATCCACCGTCCACCGGGGGGATCCGGTGGCGGCCACATAGGTGCGCAGGGTTCCCTCGGCGTCGGCGGTGGCCACCAGCCGGTCTCCGAGGGACAGGTAGCCGGCGTCCGCCTTCGCCTCGCGGGCCCGCCACCGCTCCCGGCCGTCGGTGACCCGGCGGGCCGCGATGCCGCCCCCGGCGGCCCCGTACACCACCACATCGCGCACCGGCAGCGGGGCCGGCGACCTGGCGTCGGCCACGTCCGGGAGCGGGCCCCACAGCGGTCGCGGGGATCCCCCGGCGGAGCCGAGCGGCGCTTGCTGCACCCGTGCGGCCGGGGGGATGTCGAAGGGGTCGGGCGCGGTGTCACGGCTGAGCCACCAGGTGGTGCCGCCCGCCGCGGCCAGCAACGCGCCGCCGCCCGCCGCGCACAAAACCGTCCGCCGGGTGAGGCAGCTGCCTTCGGGTGCGGTGGCCGGCCCGGCGCCTGTCGTACCGGACGTCAGGCGTCGGGCCGTCGCCTCCCGTTGCCGGATCTCCTGCCCCAACTGCCCTGCCCGCCACAGCCGTTCGGGCTGTCGCGGGGCCGCGGCCGCCTCGGCGAGCTGGGTGGACAGCGGGCGGGCCGCCGGATCCTTGGCGAAGCAGGGCGTGACGAGGTACCGCAGGCCCTCCGGAACGGCCTCCAGGTCGGGGCTGCCGTGCACCACCTCGTACAGGACGGCGGTGATCTCCGCGCCGGTGTACGCCGGCCGGCCGCCCGCGGCGAAGGCGAGCACGGCGCCGAGCGAGAAGATGTCGGCCGGCGGCCCGACGCGCTGCCCGAGGACCTGTTCCGGCGCGCCGTAGCCGGGTGTGACCGGGATCTGGCCGGTACGGGTGAGGGTCAGGCCGTGTTCCGGGCGGGCGATGCCGAAGTCGATCAGGCGGGGACCGTTCGAGGTGAGCACGACGTTGGGGGGCTTCACATCGCGGTGCACCAACCCCCTGGCGTGCACGTCCTGGAGCGTGCCGGCCAGGGAGCGCGCCAGCTCCCGCACGGCGGCCTCGTCGAGCGGCCCGAAGCGCGCGACCGCGTCGTCCAGCGTGGGGCCGGCCAGGAACTCCGTGGCGATCCACGGCCTGCCGCCCTCCAGTTCGGCGGCCAGCACCCGGGCCACGCCGTTGCTGGTCACCGCCTGCGCGGTGTGCGCCTCACGCAGGAAACGCTCTGCCAGGTGCCCGTCGTGGGCGAGCTCCGGCAGCAGCACCTTCACCGCGGCGGGGCGTTGGGAGGCGTCCTGGCCGAAGTACACCTTGCCCATGCCGCCCTCGCCGAGGACGCCGTGCAGGCGGTAGGGGCCCAGGCGCAGCGGATCTCCCTGGCCGAGGGGTTTCACAGGTCGTCGTCCTTCTGGATCGGGAAGCTACGGGATCGGGCCCGCGGGGGCCGTCAGGTGAGCGGGAGGGCGAGGGTCCGCTTCTCCTGACGGACGTAGAGCCGGCCGCCCTTCGGATCGGCGGTCAGCACGAGGGGGGCGGTCTCGTACGTCCAGACGGCCTGATGGGCGCGCATGTCGAGGGCGCGCAGCCCCTTGTCGTCGGCGCAGTAGGCGAACCGCTTGCCGATTGCCGGGGCCACATCGGGTTTGCTCTTGCGGCCGGAGAGCCCCTTCTCCTGCCAGTTCAGCGTGCCGGAGGCGGCGTCCACGGCGATCAGCCCCTGATCGCCCTCCGTGCAGTAGACGACGCCGTCGTGCAGGGTGGCTGCGCCGTACCGGCGGGTCGTCCCGTCCGCGCCGCCGGCCTTGCTGCCGTTGCGTCCGTTGCCGAACAGCCAGGCCAACTCGCCGTCGGAGAGCCGGCGGGCGGTGAGGTACTCGCCGCTCAGGTAGACGTGCTGGTCGTCGACGACCAGCCGGGTCGGCGGGGTGCCGTCGAACGTCTCGGCGTTCAGCCAGAGCCGGCGGCCGCTCTTCCGGTCGTACGCGGACAGGTCGATGAAGTGCGAGCCGTCGCTCGGGCTCCCGCACAACACCACCCGGGACCCCGTCACGGCGCCGCACAGGGCGGGCGGGCGGCCGGTCAGCTGCGGCCCCTCCACCGGGCTGCGCCACCGCTCCTTGCCCGAGTCCAGGTCGGCCGCCACCAGGTACCAGCGCTTGCCGGACGCGGCCCGGGCCACCAGGTAGGCGACGCCGTCGGCCACCCGGACCAGTTGGTTGTACTGCTCCTTGCCGGCGAACGCGGCGAGGTCCACCAGGGGTTTGCCCAGCTGCCCGTCGGTCTGCGAGACCTCGCACACCGCCAGCGACGCCGCCTTGTCCTCGTGGTCACGCAGGCCGTAGATCCGGGTGCCGTCGGTCGCCGACCGCCAGGGGTCGGCGATGTTCGCCTGCCAGGTCGACGCGCCCGACTCGGCGTTGAAGCCGTTGAGCACGATCCCGGCGCGCATCGCCAGGTTCCGGCCCACGGTCATCACCTCGCCCCCGGTCTCCGGGCACCACAGAGCCGCGCTCCACAACGGTGCGGGGGGCTTCGGCTTGTCGACGGCGTCGTTCTTGGTGGTGCCGGTTCCGCCGCCCCCGGAGCGCCCGAACAGGGCCCAGCCCCCGCCGCCCAGGGCGCCGCCGCCGAGCAGGGCACCGCCGGCGACGTAGAGCAGCTGCCGCCGGGAGATGCCGGTGCCGGTGGGGGCGGTCTGCGGCGCCTCGGTGGGCGCCGGCGGTGCCGTGCGGTGCGGCAGCTCCCGCCACACCGCGTCGCTCCGCCGGGCGATCTCCCGCAGCACCGCGTCGGGCAGCAGCTCGGCGAAGCCGTCCCGGTCGGCCGGTGCGCCCGCGGCGCCGCCCAGCGCGGCCCGCAGTTCGGCGGTGGACGGGCGGTCCGCGGGGTCCTTGGCCAGGCAGCGGGTGAGCAGGGGGAGCAGCGACGGGGGGACCCCGCCGAGCTCCGGCTCGCCGTACCGGACGCGGTACAGCAGGTCGGTGGGGGCTCCGCCGCCGAACGGGCCCCGGCCCGTGGCGGCGAAGACCAGCACCCCGGCCAGCGCGAACACATCGCCCGCCGCCGCGTGTTCCCGGCCCGCCGCCTGCTCGGGCGACATGAACGCCGGCGTCCCCACGGCGCTGCCGAGGTCCGTCAGGTGCGCGTCGCCGAAGGCCCGGGCGATGCCGAAGTCGATGATGCGCGGCCCGTGCGCGGTGACCAGGACGTTGGACGGCTTCAGGTCGCGGTGCACCACCTCCGACCGGTGGAGCTGCTCCAGGCCGGCGGCCAGGGCCGCGCCGAGGGCCCGCACGGTCGGCTCGGGCAGTGGCCCGCCCGCTTCGACGGCGGTGTCCAGCGGCGGGCCGAGGACGTACTCCGTCGCCATCCAGGGGGTCGGTGCCTGGGGGTCGGCGTCGACGACCGCCGCACCGTGCTCGGAGCCGATCACGCGGGCCGCGTCCGCCTCTAGCCGGAAGCGGGTCCGCAGCGTGGTGTCCGCCGCGAGGCGGGTGTGCAGCGTCTTCACCGCGACCGTGCGCCCGCCCGCCGAACGGGCCAGGTAGACGGTGCCCATGCCGCCCCCGCCGAGGCGGGCGAGGAGCCGGAACGGCCCGACGGTGTGCGGGTCGTCGTGCAGAAGGGGGGAGATCATGGCCTCAGCGCTCCTCGGTGGGGAGTGCGGCGGCGAGGAGTTCCGCCGACTGACGGGACAGCGCCGCGACCACCCGGCCGGGCAGCGAGACCGGCTCCGTGGAGCCGGCCAGCGCGCCGTAGGCCGCGCCCGGCAGCAACTCCCCCAGCACTCGGGCTGGTTCGGGCCGTCCCTCGGGGTCGCGCGACCGGCACGCCGTGATCAGGTCCCGCAGGCCGGCCGGGATCTCCTGGCGCTCGGGCACGGTGTGTCCGGTCGCCGCGTAGGCCAACACCGCGCCCAGTGCGTAGACGTCCGCGGCCCGGTCGACCGGTCCGCCCGCCGCCACTTCCGGGGCGAGGCAACCGGTCTCCAGTCCGGTTGCCGGGGTGTGCAAGGCCCCGGCCGCCGGGGTCGCGCGGGTCGCGCCGAAGCAGCCGAGCAGCGGTCCGCAGGCGGTCAGCAGCACGCCCGCCGGACAGACGCCGCCGTGCACGAGGCCCAGGACGTGGGCGGAGGCCAGGGCCTCGGCCAGCGTGCCGCCGAGCGTGCGGACCACCGGCTCGGGCAACGGGCCGCCGTGCGCGGCCAGGACGGCGGGCAGCGGCAGTGCGGGCCGGTAGGGGGTGGCGTACCACGGGAAGGCCGGTGTCCCCCCGAGGTGGACGACCGGCCAGAACCCGGGCTGGACCAGCCGGGACGCCTGCTGCGCCTCGGCCGCCCACCGTGCCGGGTCACCGCCGGCCGGTGGCAGGCACACCAGGACGGTGTGCCCGCCGTCGGCGCTGCGCGCCAGATAGCGGCGCTCGGGCACGCCTCGGCTGCCGTCGGCGTCGAGCCGGGCCACCGTGACGAATTCCCCGATCCGGGCAGGGTCGTCCTGCCGCAGCCTCTCCACTCGACTTCTCCCCCGTCAGGCTCGTATCGGACGCGAGCCTATCCCCGCGGGGAACGGGCCTTCGACGGGGGCACCGCGTCCGGGGTACGGAGCGTCAGGGGGCGGGCGGTGGCGCGCGCTCCGTCGCCGAACGGGGCGGCGTGCCGGTGTGCCGTCAGGGGGTGCGCGCGGGCGCAGCGGCCTCGTCGGCGGGCTGCGGGGTGGGCCCGTCGGCCGGTTCCGCGGCGGCGGCGCCCTCGGACGGCGCCGGGGCAGCCGTACCGGACGCGGCGGCCTCGGCGTCCTGTTGGCGGGCGGTACGCCGGGCCGCCATCCAGGCGTAGACGAGGATGCCGGCGAACAGGAACAGCACGCCCTGGTAGATGGCCGCATAGCCGGCGCCGGCGACGAGCCAGAAGGTGAAGCCGAAGGCGGCCAGCGCGAGGGTGAGGTCGCGGGCGAAGCGGCCGGGGCGGACCCGGTCGCGGCGGCCGGTGAGGAGGAAGTAGATCTGGGCGCCGGCGGCCAGGAGGTAGGGGACGGTGGCGGAGAAGGTCGTGATGAGGACCAGGATCTCGAAGACGCCGCCGGAGCCGATGAGGTAGTTGATGACGGTCAGGGCGCTGGCGAGGACACCGGCGGCCAGCACGCCGAAGGTGGGCACGCCGCGCCGCTTGACGAGGAAGGCCGCGGGGAACAGGCCGTCCTTGGCGGCGGCATACGGGGACTGGGCGCTCATCAGCGTCCAGCCGTTGAGGGCGCCGATGATCGAGACCACCGCGGCGCCGGCGACCAGCGTGCCGCCCCAGTGCCCGCCGAACATCGCGTCCACCGCGTCCGAGAACGGCGCCGTGGACTTCACCAGCTTGTCGTGCGCGACGGTGCCGAAGACGGCGAGGGTGCCCAGCAGGTAGACCACGGCGGCGCCGAGGGTGCCCAGGACGGTGGCCCGCCCGACGTTGCGCTCCGGGTCGCGGACCTCGCCGGCACTCATCGCGGCCGACTCCACCCCGACGTACGAGTAGAGCAGGATCGCGGCGGCCGCCGACATGCCGCCCAGGGCGCTGCCGCCACCCGCGTTGAAGGAGCCGAGGTTGTCGGGGTCGAAGAAGAAGAGGCCGACGACCGCGATGAAGAGCAGCGGGACGAACTTCAGGACGGTGGAGACCAGTTGGACGGCGCCGATGTAGCGGGTGCCGGCGAGGTTGGCGAGGGCCGGCAGCCAGAGGGAGCCGAGCGCGACCGCGAGGTCGGTGCCGGCGGAGGCGTGGCCGGGGGCCAGGACGTGCACATAGCCCACCGCGGCGACCGCCAGTGCGGCGTTGCTGACCCAGGTCATGGTCCAGTACGACCAGGCGGAGAGGAAGCCGGCGAAGTCGCCGAAGGCCTCGCGCGCGTAGACGTAGGGGCCGCCGGTGTCCGGGTGGCGCTCGGCGAGCCGGCCGAAGACCAGGGCGAGGGCGATGGCGCCGATGGTCAGCACGCCGAGGGCGACCAGGCTGACGGTCCCGTAGGGCGCCACCGAGGCGGGCAGCAGGAAGATGCCACCACCGATGATGTTGCCCATCACCAGGCAGGTGGCGGTTCCCAGGCCGAAGCGGCGGGTGTGCCGGTCGTTCATGGCAGGGTGGGCCTCTCGTTGTGCGCTGTACACCCGGGATTACCGAGCCCGCTCATGGTCGGTGATCAGCGGGCCGCGCCCAAATCAACGGGAATCGTGCGGCGGGGTGGGGGGTGGCGGCGTAAAACCTTCTGGGGCGGGTGCCCGGCGCCGCAGGTCGTCCTTGCCTGGTTCCAGGGGCGGTTGCGGCCCGTCGGCCTCGCGCAGCCAGCGGCGCAGCACCCGGTGCACCGCTTCGGCGCCGGTCAGCGGGGTGCCGTCGGGTGCCGGCGGGGTGAGTTCCGCCGGCCAGAGCAGGAAGGGGTGGCTCTGGGCACCGCCCATGCCGCCGTGCGAGCCGATCTGCTCCTCGAAGGCGTACACGGCGCCGGTCGCGGGGGCGCAGGCGGAGTTGATCATGAGGTCGGCGGTGTGCCGGAAGCGGTCGGTACGGCGCACCGCCCCGGCCGCGTCCGCACCGAACGGGGCCAGCGGGTCGCGGCCGATGACGTGGCCGGTGTCGAGGTGGTGTTCGGCGCCGGCCGGGCCGAGGACGACCGGGCCGTGTGCCGCGGAGCGGACGAGGACGAAGCCGATGCCGGGGTGGTTGGCGAGGGTGGTGAGCAGGGCGGGGTGGCGGCGGTCCAGTTCCTCGCGGGTGATCCGGCCGGGTACGTCGGGGAAGGACACCAGGCCGAGATTGCCGGAGGCCAGTACGACGGGCTGGGCGGGGGTGTCGGGGGCCCGGGGCGCACCGGGCCCGTGGGGCGCGGCGGGCTCCTGCGCCTCCTCGGGACCGTCGGTCTCCTCGGGGCGGTGGAGGGCGGCGCGCGCCGCCTCCCGGGCCTCGGCACCGCTCGGGGTGCGTCCGGCCCGGCGCCGCACCGGGAGGCCACAGCCGGCGCGTACGAGGTCGGCCAGGCTCAGCCCGTAGTGCGCCCGGAAGGTCGGGCCGTGGCTCTGGCCGTGGTCGGAGAGCAGCACGATGCGGTAGGGGCGGGGGGCATGCCGGGCGGCCCTGGCGATCAGCGCCAGGGCGCGGTCGAGGCTGCGCAGGACCTGGTGGGTGTCGCGGTGTGCGGGACCGGAGTGGTGGGCCACCTCGTCGTAGCCGACCAGGTCGGCGTAGACGGCGGTGCGGCCGGCGAGCAGGTCGCCGATGACCGCGGCGACCACCACATCGCGTTCGACGACGGTGGCGAAGGCCCGGATGACGGGGTAGAGGCCGCCGCGCCGGACCCGCGGCAGCTCGCGGCGGAGGCGGGTGCGCAGCGACTGGACGACCTCGCGGACGACCTCGGCGACGAAGGACACGGCGGTGCGGGTGGCGTTGGCCGGGTCGGAGAAGTACGCGAAGTAGCCGGAACGGGAGCGGTGGTGCCGGCCGCGCCGGGCCGCCACCGACATCACCAGCGCCACCTGATCGGCGCCGCCGCTGAAGAGGTTGCCGCGGCTGGCGCCGTCGTGCGAGAGCAGCCCGCCGTCGCCGGTGCGCTCGACGGCCCGACGCTGGAGCTCGGCGGCGCCGGAGGGCCGGTTGCTGACGACCAGGGTGGCGGTGTCCTTCTCGTACCAGCGGAAGGCCGGCAGGTCCTCGTTGCTGCCGTGCAGCAGGGCGAGCTGGCTGGCGCCGGTCTGGCTGGACCAGTCGGTGCGCCAGGGGGTGAGGCGGTGGCTGGTGCGCGTCCAGTGGGCGACGGTCGCCATCAGCGGCCGCTCGCCGCGGGTGGCCGCCCGCAGCAGGTCGTGCCCCAGGCCGT
Source organism: Streptomyces sp. NPDC020742 (assembly GCF_040641675.1). Classification (NCBI taxonomy): domain Bacteria; kingdom Bacillati; phylum Actinomycetota; class Actinomycetes; order Kitasatosporales; family Streptomycetaceae; genus Streptomyces; species Streptomyces sp. NPDC020742. Next base: position 157,956 of record NZ_JBFAEA010000011.1, on the reverse strand, counting down.
CGAGCTGGAGGAAGACCGTGCCCGGGGTGGCCGGGCACGGCGCGGCCCGGCGGCCGCGGCGCCGCCCGGCCAGCCGGACCAGCCTGCGGTGGTAGGCCTCGTCGTTGCGGACGGCGAGGAAGGCGGAGGTGGCCGAGGAGGCCGCGGACATCGCGGCCGCGACGATCACCGCGGTCTGGGGTGCGGCCTGGCCGCGCCCCTCGGGGATCAGGTCGAGGGCGAGCAGCAGCAGCGAGCCGTTGAGGAAGAAGACCAGCAGCCCGAGGACGAGCGCCGGCACCAGCAGCAGGGCGCGCACCAGCACCGGCCACACCAGCGCGCTGAGCAGGCCGAAGGCGCCGGCGCCCAGCGCGGCGGTGAGCGCGGTGCGGGTGAGGCTGTCGCCGCCGGCGGACTGCAACCGGAAGTCGGGCAGCAGCGCGGCGAGCAGGAGCAGGGTGAGGCTGGACACCAGCCAGACCGCGAGCACCCGGAACAGGGCGCCGCCGAGCGAGGTCCACCGCGGCATCCGCACTCCGTCCGCCTGGCGCTCCGGCCCGCGCCGGCTGCTGCGGGCCTCCCGCCCAGCGTGGCACAGCGGGCCCGGTGAGGCGGGGGACGGGGACGGGGGCCTGCGCGCGCCGGTCGGCCGGTGGACGGGACGCCCCCCGCGCCGGACGGCCGGTGGCCCTCCCGGTCCGGCCCGTCGCCCGCCCGGCACCCGTACACCGCCCCCGTGCGGGAGGATCGGAGGATGGAGGTCACCTGGTGGGGGCATGCCACTGTGACGGTCGAGGACTCCGGAGTGCGGGTGCTGACCGATCCGCTGTTCGTGCGCCGGCTGGCCCATCTGCGGCGCCGGCGGGGCGCGCTGCCGCCGCCGGAGGCCGCGCGCGCCGACCTGGTCCTGGTCTCGCACCTGCACGCCGACCATCTGCACCTGGCGTCGCTGGCCCGGCTGCTGCCCGGGACCGACCTGGTGGTACCGCGCGGGGCGAGCGCCGCGGTGCCGGGGCTGCGCCGGGTCGCCGCGGCGCGCGGCCTGCGGATCACCGAGCTGCGGGCGGGCGAGGAGTACGGGACCGGCACGGTGACGGTGCGGGCGGTGCGGGCCGCGCACGACGGGCGGCGACTGCCGTACGGACCGCGCCGGGTGCCGGCGCTCGGCTATGTGGTGCGCGGTACGGCACGGACGTACTTCGCCGGCGACACCGGTCTGTTCGAGGAGCTGACGGACGAGGTCGGGCGGTGCGATGTGGCGCTGCTGCCGGTGGGCGGCTGGGGTCCGTTCCTGGGGCCCGGCCATCTGGACGCGCGGCGGGCGGCGCAGGCGGCGGCGCGGCTGGCGCCGTCCAGTGTGGTGCCGGTGCACTACGGCACGTACTGGCCGATCGGTCTGGATGCCGTACGGCCGCATGAATTCCATGCCCCCGGCGTCGAGTTCGAGCGTCAGGTGGGGCTGATGGCCCCGCAGGTGACGGTCCATCGGCTGGGGCACGGTGAGTCGGTGCGGCCCAGGACCGGGCGATGAGCGGGCTGCTGGCGGGGGTCGGGCCGGCCGTGGCGACGGCCGTGGTCGGCGGGCTGGCCTCGGCCGGTGGGACGGTACCGGGTGTGCCGCCGGAGTCGACGCAGCAGGCGGTGGGCTATCCCTCGCTGTTCCTGCTGGTGGTGCTGGGGTCGCTGGTGCCGGTCGTGCCGACGGGGGCGGTGGTCAGCTCGGCGGCGGTGGTCGCCTTCCACCACACCGCGCCCTACTCGCTGCTGCTGGTCTTCGTGGTGGCGTCGTGCGCGGCGTTCCTCGGCGATGTGGGGCTGTACTGGCTCGGGCGTCGGGGCAGCGGCTCCCGCAACGGCTCGCGCTGGCTGGCCCGGCTGCGCGCCCGCGCCGCGCCGGAGCGGCTGGCGCTGGCGCAGCGCAAGCTGCACGAGCACGGCGTGCTGGTGCTGGTGCTGTCGCGGCTGGTGCCGGCCGGTCGGGTGCCGGTGATGCTGGCGTGTCTGCTGGCGGCGATGCCGCTGCGCCGATTCGTCCGGGGGGACGTTCCGGCCTGTCTGGCCTGGGCCGCGATGTACCAGCTCATCGGGCTGCTGAGTGGATCGCTGTTCGGCAAGCCGTGGCAGGGGGTGGTGATGGCGGTCGGGCTGACGGTGGTGATCAGCGCGGCACCGGCCCTGTGGCGGCGCATCGGACCGGCCGGGCACCGCGGAGGCACCCCGTAGGCCGTGCCGTCAGGGGGCGGCCGGCACCGCGTCGGCGTCGGACACGTCCGTCAGCACCCGGGACGCCCCGACCGGCAGGTCCCAGAGGTCCTCGCGGGGACGGCCGGTGGCGGCCCAGGCGGCCCGGACGCGGCGCAGCGGCTCCAGCGGCGGCTCGGACGACAGCAGGAAGGTCGACCAGTGCATCGGCACCAGGGCCCGGGCGCCCAGGTCCTGGCAGGCCCGTACGGCCTCCTCGGGGTCGGTGTGCACCGGGCCCAGCATCCAGCGCGGGTCGTACGCCCCGATGGGCAGCAGCGCGAGGTCAATGCCGGGGTAGCGGCGGCCGACCTCCTCGAACCAGTGGCCGTAGCCGGTGTCACCGGCGAAGTGGAGGCGCCGCCCGTCGGGCGCGGTGAGCAGCCAGCCGCCCCACAGGGAGCGGCAGGTGTCGGTGAGGGTCCGCTTGCTCCAGTGGTGGGCGGGGACGAAGTCGAGGCGTACCGGGCCGCCGGGTCCGGGCAGTTCGACCGCCTCCCACCAGTCCAGGTCGGTGACGTGGGTGAAGCCGCGCCGGCGGGCCCAGCGCCCCAGTCCGGCGGGGAGCAGCAGCGGGGTGTCCCGCGGCAGCCGCTTGAGGGTGGGGACGTCGAGGTGGTCGTAGTGGTTGTGGCTGATCACCACGGCGTCGACGGGCGGCAGGTCCTCCCAGCGGACGCCCACGGGGGTGACCCGGGCGGGCGTGCCGAGGATCTTGCGGGACCACACCGGGTCGGTCAGTACGGTCAGCCCGCCGATGCGGATGATCCAGCTGGCGTGTCCGGCCCAGGTGAGGGCGACGGTGGTAGCGGTGGCGGCCGGCATCGGGCCGGGCTCGAAGGGCAGGTGCGGGATCTCCCGGAGGGTCTCGGGGGCGGGGCGCAGCTTGCCCTCCCGGGCGATTCTGGCGAGCGCGCGGACACCGGGCAGCGGGGCGGTCAGCCGGTCGGTGAAGTCCCGGGGCCAGCTGCGGACCTCGCGCAGCGGGCGGGGTTCGGGGAGCGGCGGGGCGGCGTGCGGCCGGGCCGGTGCGCGGTCCGGCCCGGTGTGCGGGAGCTTCTCGGTGCCGGCGGGCTGCTCGGCGAGGGAGCGCTCGGTCTGTTCGGTCATCGAGGGGCTCCATTCGGTGGAGAACCGGGGCGGTTCGGCGGATCGGGGGTGGCGCCCGGGCCCGGCGGTCAGCCGTCGACGGGTGCGGTCAGGGCGGCCAGCGCGCGCGAGAGAGCGGTCAACGCCTCGGTGATGTGCGGGAGTTGGAGCGGGTCGGGGGCATCCAGGACGCGTTGCCGCAGCTCCCGGTCCGCACCCAGCAACGCCCCGGTGTCCAGCCGCACCCGCAGCGCTCCCGGGGCGTCGCCGAAGTGGTGGCCACCGCGCGCCGCCCAGGGCGCCAACGCCCTTTCCAGCGCGGTGGATTCGACGATGCCGTGGGCGGCGAGGGAGCGGCGCAGCTGCTCCAGGTCGGGGTAGAGGTAGCTGCCGGAGCGCGGCGGGCGGCAGACGGCGCCGGCCTCGGTGACGAGGCGGTGGAGCGCGGGGGCGAGCGCGCCGTGGACCCGGGCGACGGTGGCGGTCCGGTCCCGTACGGCCGGGGGTTCGCCGAGCGCATGGGTGACCGCGCAGGCCAGCGGCCCGGGGAGCGGGCTGCCGAGCGCGCCCAGCGCGTCCAGCGCGGCGGCCCGTAGGACGGCGCCGCGGTCGGTGTCCGGGAAGCGGGCCAGCGCGACGGGCCAGGAGGCGGGGGCGAGGGTGGCCCGCAGGTCGGCGAGGACGACGACGGCGTCGGGCAGCATCTCGGCGGGGCTGAGGACGACGGTGTCGTGCGGATCGTGCAGCAGGTCCCGCCGGGTCTCATCGCTGACGATCCACAGCCCTTCCCCGGCCGCCGCCTCGCAGACCTCGTGCAGCTGCTCGGGCGCCGGGCAGGTGCCGGTCGGGTCGTCGGCGACGGACAGCACCAGCAAGCGCGGGCTGTCGCCGTGCATCCGGGCCCGGCGGACGGTCTCCAGCAGGGCGAACGGGTCGGGCATCCCACCGGATTCCACCGGTGCGGGCGCGTGGTGCACCGGCCGCCCGAGCAGCCGGGCGGGGGGCGCGTACGACGCGGAGCAGGGTCGCGGCAGCAGCACCGCGCCACCGGCGGCGGAGTAGAGCGCGAGCAGCAGGGCGCTCGCGCCGGGCGCGGCGAGGACCTGCCCGGGGTCGGTGGCCAGGCCGCGACGGCCCCAGTAGCCGCAGGCGGCGGTGCGCAGCGGACCGGAGCCGCCCGGCGGGTCGGCCTCGGTGCGGTCCGCGGCCGCGGAGAGGTGTGCGGCGAGGTCAGCAAGGACCGGCAGGCCCACCGGCGGATCCGGCTGCGGATCCGGCGCGGTCCGCTGCATCCGTACCTCCACTCCACGACGGCGGGGCGATCGTGGGCCGATCACATTTTGCACAGCCCCGACCACCTTGGCAGATCGCAGGGGTGGCGCCCGGGGGCGACACGTCAGCGGGGTCCTATTGCGCCGCGGGGGCCACCGCTTCGTAGTGATGGACCGTCACCACTCCGCCCGCTCCCCAGTCCTGCTGCTCGCTGCCGCGGCGGATCCAGCCCCGCCGTTCGTAGAGGGCGACGGCCGCAGTGTTCGCGGCGTGCACCTCCAGTACGGGGCGCAGTCCGCGCGCCGCGGCCGCCTCCTCGACGGTGCGCAGCAGGCGCGCCCCCAGTCCGGTACCGCGGGCGGCGGGCGCCACGTACAGCCGGCTGACCTCGGCTCCGCACAGCGCCGCATGGCCGACGACCCGGCCGGCGTCCTCGGCGACCCAGGCGGCGGTCAGCCCGTCGGGGCGCAGCCAGCCCGCCGGGTCGTCCGGCCAGACGTGCGGGTAGCCGCTGTGGGTGTGCACCTGGGCCAGCGCGGCCACGCAGGCGTCGAGGTCGGCGTCCAGTCGTGTTCTGATCACCGGAGCAGGGAAGCACGTTGTGCCCGGTTCGGGGTATCAGGAGCGGCATGCGATCCCTCCTGACCAAGCTCGACCGGCGCACCTTCCACCAGATCGCCACCCGTGAGTGGCCCGGGGCCCAGCGCGTGCTGCCCCGGCTGACCCGCTGCGCCGATCACGGGCTGCTGTGGCTCGGCCTCGCGGCGGGCGCAGCCGCACTGGGCGGCCGGCCCGCCCGACGGGCCGCCGTGCGCGGTGTGGCGTCCCTGGCCGTGGCGTCAGCCACGGTGAACACGCTCGGCAAGGGCTCGGTGCGCCGGGCCCGTCCGCTGCGGGACGCGGTGCCGCTGATGCGGCAGCTGTCCCGCCAGCCGAGCACGTCCTCCTTCCCGTCGGGGCACGCGGCCTCTGCGGTGGCGTTCGCGACCGGCGTCGCCTTCGAGAACAAGTGGTGGGGGCTGGCGCTGGCGCCGGTCGCCGCGTCGGTGGCGTTCTCCCGCGTCTATACGGGTGTGCACTATCCGGGTGATGTGTTGGCCGGTGCGGCGCTGGGGGCGGGGGCGGCGTTCGCGGTGCGGGGCTTCGCGCCGACCCGGTCCCAGATGGCGCCGCCGGCGCGGCCACGGGCGGAGGCGCCCGCGCTGCCCGGCGGCCGCGGCCTGGTGGTGGTGGCGAACCAGGCCTCGGGGCAGCGGACCGGCGTCCGCACCGACCGGGCCGACGAGGTGCACGGGGTGCTGCCGGAGGCCGAGGTACTGATGTGCGGCGGGCCGGACGGGGAGCCACTGGACAAGGTGCTCGACGACGCGGTGGCGCGGGCGAGGGAACTGGGCGGTGCGCTGGGGGTGCTCGGCGGGGACGGCACGGTCAACGCCGCGGCGTCGGCGGCGGCGCGGTACGGACTGCCGCTGGCGGTGCTGCCGGGCGGCACGCTGAACCACTTCGCGTACGACCTGGGCGTCGAGACCGTCGCGGAGGCGGCACGGGCCGTGGAGACCGGCGAGGCGGTGGCGGTGGACCTGGCGCGCTTCCGGGTCGGCGGGCAGCAACCGCAGCACTTCCTCAACACCTTCTCGATCGGGGTGTATCCGGAGCTGGTGCGGATCCGGGAGCGGTGGGCCGGCCGGATCGGCGCCTGGCCGGCCGGGGTGCTCGCGGCGTGGGAGGTGCTGCGCTCCGCCGAGCCGCTGACCATGACCATCAACGGCCGGCGGCGCGCCGTCTGGCTGCTGTTCGTCGGCAATTGCCAGTACCGCGGGCTGGGCACGACGCCGGTGCGCCGGCACGACCTCGCGGACGGGGTGCTGGACGTACGGGTGGTGCACGGCGGGCGGCTGGCCCGCACCCGGCTGCTGGTGGCGGCCCTAACGGGCACGCCGCGCAGTTCGCCGGTACTGGGTGAGGCGCGACTGCGGCGGCTGCGGATCGGCGGGCTGCCGGAGGGCGGGAGCATGGCGTTCGACGGTGAAGTGGCCACGTTCTCGGGCGAGATGGTGCTGGAGAAGGAGCTGGAGGCGCTGACGGTCTACCGCCTGCTGCCCGAGTAGGCGACCGTACGGCCGGCGTGGACGATCGACCCCTTGATCGCATGGTGAGACACATTCTCTCATGATGCGAGATCGATCGTACGGTGGTGAGAGCAGCACACCTCCGCACGCAAAGGGGCTCGACATGCCACAGGAGACCGCCGTCTACACCCATGGCCACCACGAGTCGGTACTGCGCTCGCACACCTGGCGCACCGCCGCCAACTCGGCCGGCTACCTGCTGCCCCATCTGCGGCCGCACCTGCAGATCCTGGACGTCGGCTGCGGTCCCGGCACGATCACCGCCGATCTGGCGGCGCTGGTACCGGACGGGCAGGTCACCGGCCTGGAGCGGGCGCCGGGCGTGCTGGCACAGGCACGCGCCGCGGCCGCCGAACGGGGCGTGGGCAACGTCCGCTTCACGGTCGGCGACGTCCACGAGCTGGACTTCCCCGACGACAGCTTCTGCGTGGTGCACGCCCATCAGGTGCTACAGCACCTGGGCGACCCCGTCCAGGCGCTGCGCGAGATGCGCCGGGTGACGAAGCCGGGCGGACTGGTGGCCGTCCGCGACGCGGACTACTCGGCGATGACCTGGTACCCACAGGTGCCGGGGCTGGACGACTGGCAGCAGCTGTACCTGCAGGTGGCCCGGGCCAACGGGGGCGAGCCGGACGCCGGGCGGCGACTGCACGCCTGGGCCCGGCAGGCCGGTTTCGCACCGGAGGCGATCACTGCCACCGCCGGGACCTGGTGCTACCGGACGCCGGAGGAGCGGTCCTGGTGGAGCGGACTGTGGGCGGACCGCACGGTCGACTCCGGGTACGCCCGGATCGCGGTGGACGGCGGGCACGCCACCGGGCAGGAGCTGGACCGGATCGCCCAGGCCTGGCGTACCTGGGGCACCGACGAGGACGGCTGGTTCGCCGTCCTGCACGGCGAGATCCTCTGCCGGGTCTGAAGCGGCGTCGAGCCTGGACCTGAGCCGGGTGGCGCGTACCGGACCCGGGCGCGAACCGGACCCGGGCGCGAACCGGACCCGGGCGCGAACCGGACCCGGGCGCGAACCGGAGCCGGGCGCGTACCGGAGCCGGGCGCGAGCCGGAGCCGGGCATGAACCGGACCCGGGCGCGCACCGGCCCCGGGGCCGTCCGCCGTCAAACCTGAGCGTCCACACCGGGCCGTCCACACCGGGCCGTCCACACCGGGCCGTTCGCACTGGGCCCTCCGCACTGGGCCCTCCGCACCGGTTCGTTCGCACCGGCTCGTTCGCCCTGACACGGACGGCCCCGCTCCGTCGCCCCGACGGCGCAACCCCACCCCCTCCCCGGGAGATAAATCCTATTTATCCCGATAGGGATAGGGCGTGACCCGACAACGACCGGCTCCCCCCGCCCCGCTGACCTCCATAGCCGCGCTGCTCTCCATAGCCGCGCTGACCGCCGCCCTGGCGGCGGGCTGCGGCACCCGGCAGGCCGACGGCCCCGACCGCCCCTCGCCGCCCGCCCGGCCGGGCGCCGCCCAGGCCTCCGCGGCCACCGGCTTCACGCTCCTGGCCACCGGCGACGTCCTGCCGCACAACGAGATCATCCGGCAGTCCGGCAGCAACGCCCACGGCCACGGCCACGACTTCCGCACCATGTTCGCCGGGGTCAAACCGGTGGTCTCCGGCGCCGACCTGGCGATCTGCCACATGGAGACGATCTACGGCAGGGACGGCGGCCCGTTCACCGGCTACCCCTCCTTCAAGTCACCGCCGGAGGTGGCCACCGCCCTCAAGGACGCCGGCTACGACTCCTGCTCCACCGCCTCCAACCACACCCTCGACGACGGCGCGGACGGGGTGCGCCGCACCCTCGGGGCGATGGACGCGGTCGGCCTGCGGCACGCCGGCTCGGCCCGCTCCGCCACCGAGGCGACCCGGGTCAATCTGCTCACCGCCGGCGGCGCCAAGGTCGCCCAGCTCTCCTACACCTACGGCACCAACGGCATCCCGCTGCCCCAGGGATCGCCCTGGGCGGTCAACCTGATCGACCGGCAGAAGATCCTCGCCGACGCCCGCGCGGCCCGTAAGGCCGGCGCCGATGTGGTGGTGGTCAGCATCCACTGGGGCACCGAGTGGCAGCAGCCAATCGACGAGCAACAGCGCACCCTCGCCCAGGCGTTGACCGCCTCGCGCACCGGCGGCCGGCCGGACGTCGACCTGATCCTGGGCACCCACGCGCACGTCCCGCAGGCGTACGAGAAGGTCAACGGCACCTGGGTCGTCTACGGCATGGGCGACCAGCTCGCGGGCCATATGTTCAACCACAGCGACCAGCCGGACGGCCGCGGCAACCTCAGCTCGATGGCCCGGTTCACCTTCGCCCCGCCGACCGTGCCCGGCGGACGCTGGACGGTCCGCAAGGCGGAGTTCATCCCCCAACTCACCGATGTCAACGACGGGTTCCGGGTGGTCAACCTCAATGCGGCGCTCGCCGCACAGCCCGGGCGGGGCGACTACGCCAGGGCCCGCGACGCCATCAGGGAGGTCGTGCTGTCCCGGGGCGCGGCGAAGTCCGGTCTGATCATGGCCAAGTGATCGCGTACCGGAGGCACCCCAACTAGGGTTGCCCGCATGGACATTCTCGGGACCTCATTGCGGGTGTGCGTCAGCGATCTCAATGCTGCGATCGGCGTCTACGAACGGCTGACGGGCGCGGAGGCGATCCGCTTCCAGCGCGGCGCGGTGGCGGTCGCGGCCGTCGGGTGCTTCTTCCTGATGAGCGGCCCGGAGGCGGAGCTGTCGGTGCTGCGGAAGATCACCGCCACGCTCGCGGTGAACGACGTGGACGAGGCGGTGGCCGACCTCAAGGCCGTCGGCGCCGACATCATCGCCGGGCCGCTGCCGACGCCCATCGGCCGCAACCTCGTGGCCCGCCACCCGGACGGGTCGGTCTTCGAGTACGTGGACCGCCGGCAGGAGGCGGAGGCCTGAGCGGCCCCGCCCGCCGGCGGCCCCGCATCCGGCGGCCGCTCAGGACACCTCGAGAACGATCTTTCCGCGGGTCCGGCCCTGCTGGCTGCGGAGGAGCGCCTCGGCGGCCTCGGACAGCGGGTGGACCGCATCGACGTGCACGGTCAGCTTCCCGGCGTCCGCGAGGTCGCCCAGCGCCGTGAGGTCGGCACTGTCCGGGCGCACCCACACCATGTGGCCACCCTTCGCCAGGACCTCGCCGTCGGCGACGGACACCACCCGGCCGCGGTCCTTGAGCAGCTCCTGCGAGACGTCGACGGCGCCGCCGCCGACGAAGTCCAGGGCCACGTCCACGCCTTCGGGTGCCAGGGCACGCACCCGGTCGGCGAGGCCCTCTCCGTAGGTGACCGGTTCGGCGCCCAGGGACCGTAGGAAGTCGTGGTTGCGCTCGCTGGCCGTGCCGATGACGCGGGTGCCCTGGGCGACCAGGATCTGGACCGCGAGCGAGCCGACGCCGCCGGCCGCGGCGTGCACCAGGGCCGTCTCGCCCGCCTTGGTACTGACCCGCTTGATCGACTGATATGCCGTCAGTCCGGCCAGCGGCAGCCCCGCGCCCTGCTGCCAGCTGAGCGCGGACGGCTTGCGCGCCAGGGTCCGTACCGGCGCGGCGACCAGTTCGGCGAAGGTGCCCTGCTGCACCGCGTCCTTGCGGACGTACCCGATGACCTCGTCACCGACGGCGTACTCGGTGGCGTCCGCGCCGACCGCCTCGACCACGCCCGCCACGTCCCATCCGGGGATCATCGGGAAGTGGACGTCCATGATCGGGTCCAGATAGCCGGCGAGGATCTTCCAGTCGACCGGGTTGACCCCGGCCGCCTTGACCCGGACCAGGACCGAGTCCGGGGCCACCTTGGGGTCGGGCAGGTCGCCGAGGACGAGAACGTCGGGACCGCCGTAGCTCTGGGTGCTGATTGCCTTCATGCCCGAGCCCAACGCGTCAGCGGGCGGGAACATTCCGGGCGGGCGGGAACGGTCACCGGATCGGCGCACCGACCCGATGGCGCCGAGCGTCCGGCGCGTCCCACAGGGCGGCCAGAGCGAAGCCGGCGTCCCCTCCGCGCCCAGCTCCTCGCCGCCGGGCGGGGTCAGGGCTGCGCGAAGGTGTCCTCGAGGAGACCGGCGAGCAGCACCGCGCCCGCCCCGTCCGGGTCGCGGTCCGGGTCGTAGATGGTGACGTCGACGCCGACGCAGCGCGGTGAGGCGGCCAACGGCGCGAGCAGCGCCCGCAGTTCGTCGGTCAGCAGGCCGTCTGGGTCGGGGCTGTCCACGGCCGGCATGACGGACGGGTCCAGGACGTCCGCGTCCAGGTGGATCCAGAAGCCGTCCAGCGGGGAGTTCTGCAGGTGGTCCAGCGCCTCCCGGGCGACGGCCTCCGGGCCGCGCCGCCGGATCGCGCCGACCGCCGGGCCGGCCGCGGCGGCCGGTCAGTGACGCGCCGGATCCGGCTCGGGTCAGCGGCGGTCCGGATCCGGCTCGGTCAGCCGCAGTTGATTGCCGAAGGGGTCGGTGAGGGTCAGGCAGCTGCCGGTCCCGTCGTGTTCCAGGCCGGGCCGCAGATACGGGTAGTCCTTGGCGGAGAGCTCGGCGTGCAGCGCGCGGATGCCGGTGAGCTCGGCCCATACGGTCGAGCCGGGGGTGGCGTCGCCGTGGCGTAGGTGCAGCACCAGGCCGCCGCGGGACACCTGGGTGTAGAGCGGCATTCCGGGCTCGAAGCGGTGCTCCCAGTCGACCGTGCAGCCCAGGTAGTCGAGGTAGAACTCATGGGCCTTGGCCACATCGAAGATCCGGAAGACCGGCACGGTGCGGCGGAAGACGGGGTCCGTGGGTGCCATGGGGTCACTCCGTCCGCTCGTCGGGCGTCCCGACGGTCATCTCGCTGGTGAGGGCCCAGCGCTCGTGGTCGCGCCAGGCGCCGTCGAGGAAGAGGAAGTCCGGGGAGAACCCCTCCAAGCGGAAGCCGGCCCGCCTGACCAGGGCGATCGACTGTTCGTTGGTGGGCTGGATGTTGGCCTCCAGGCGGTGCAGGCCGAGCTCGGTGAAGGCGTACTCCAGGACCAGGCGCAGCCCCTCGCTCATCAGGCCGCGGCCCGCCGCGTGCGCGAAGGCGCCATAGCCGATCGCGCCGCAACGGAAGGCGCCGTGCACGATGTTGTTGATCGTGAGGTAGCCGGTGATCCGCCCGGTGGCGCGTTCGCAGATCAGGAAGCCCTCGCGCGACGGCTCCTGGAGCCGGTGCAGATAGCCGTCGTAGGCGTCATCGGTGGCCGGCGGGAAGAGCCAGGGGCGGTGCAGCCCGGTGCTCTCCCGCGCGGCGGCGGTGAACTCCTCGCGGTCGGCTGCGGTGAAGTGCCGGATGCCGACGCGCGGCCCCTGTGCCAGGTAGCGCTCGCTGGACGTCATCGCCCGATCGTACGGGCCACACCGGAGACGGCCGCCGAGCAGCCGCGCTACCGCCACACCGGTGGGTCCGCCGCCAGGGGGCCGGGCGGGGTCGCCCAGGTCGTCGGGCAGCCGTCGAAGGCGACCGGCGGCAGGGCGTGCCGTAGCCGGCCGAGCGGACCGTCGGTCTCCCGCAGGTACGGGGCGGGGCCGAAGGTGGGGCCGGCGGGGCCGGCCGGGAGTACCGCAGGCAGGTCGTGCAGCAGCCAGTGGGCGGTGCGGACCAGGGCGAGGGTGGCGAGGAACGAGCCGCCGGCGCGGGCCCGTTCGGTCAGGGCGCGCAGGACGGCGGCGGCCAGGAGGTAGCCCGTACCGTGGTCGAGCGCCTGGGCGGGTAGCGTGCCCGGGGTGCCATCGGGGTCCCCCTCGACGGCGGCGATCCCGGTGGCCACCTGCACCAGGCTGTCGAAACCGCGCCGGCCGCCCCAGGGGCCGTCGTCGCCCCAGGCGGAGAGCCGTGCCACCACCAGACCGGGGCGGCGTTCGGTCAGCGCCTCGGGGGTGAGGCCAAACCGGTCGAGCGCGCCGGGGCGGTAGCCGGTCACCACGACATCGGCGCCGGCCAGCAGTTCCTCGAAGGCCGCCCGGCCGGCTCGGGTGCCCAGGTCCAGGGCGGTGGAGCGCTTCCCGAAACCGGTGTCGCTGTGCGCCTCTTGACTCTCCGGCAGCTGGGGCGCGTCGATCCGCAGCACCTCGGCGCCGAGCAGGGCGAGCGTACGGGTGGCGACCGGGCCGGCGATCACCCGGGTCAGGTCGAGCACCCGCAGCCCGTCGGCCGGGAGCCCGGGGCGGCCGGCGGGCGGCAGCGGCCGGGGCGGTGCGGCGGCGTCCAGCGGGCCGAGGGTCAGCAGCGGGTGGGCGGCCGACGCCACGCCCTGCGGGTGGGCCGCCCACTCCTCCGGGCGGCGGGCCGCGACGGCGAGTCCGCCCGCCGCGTGGACGGTCTCCTCGATCTCCGCCGCCCGGCGGCCGGCGAGTTCGCCCTCGACCTCCGGCGCCCCGGCGGTACCGGGCAGGCCCAGTGCGTGCAGCAGCCGGGCCCGGTGGTGGGGGTAGTTGGCATGGGTGCGCACCCAGCCGTCGGCGGTGCGCCAGAAGCGGGAGAGCGGCGCGAACGCGGTCAGCGGGCGGCCGTCGACGCGCAGGTGGCGCTCGCTGGCGAAGGCGGTGGCGACCGCGCCGTCGTCGACGCGTACGGCCGGCAGCGGTCCGCCGTCCCGTGCGGCGGCCAGCTCGGCAGCGGCCAGCGCGCAGACCGCGACGGTGGCGCGGGCCAGCGCCCCCACCGGCAGCCGGGCCGGCAGCAGGCCGGGCGGTCCGCCGTAGGAGATCCGCCCGGTCAGGTCCGGATCGCCGCCGAGGGCCGCCCAGGCCTGCCCGGTACCGCAGTTGACCGTATCGCCGTGTCCCTGCCCCATACCGGAAGTCTGGCACGCCCCCGGTTCAGCCCCGCGCCGCCTCCCGCTCGCCGGCGCTCAGTGCCGCCAGTGCCAGCCGGCGGTGGATGCGGCGCAGCATCAGCCGGGCCATGACGGGGTGGAGGTGGCGTACGACGGCGAAGTAGAGCCGGCCCGCGGCGTTGTGGAGGCGGACGACCGTGCCGAGGGTGACCGTGCCGTCGGCGACCAGGATCGAGGCGCGGAAGTCCAGGTGCCGGGCGTCCCGCCCGAGCAGGACCTCGCCGTCGGTCCGCCCGACGACCGGGAAGGCCGCCCCGCGCAGCCCGCCCGCCCAGGCCTCGGGCCGCCGTGGCATGCCCGGCAGCAGCTCCATCTGCCAGGCGTCCTGGAAGTCGGTGCGCGGGAAGGCCTGGTGCGCCAGCCGGGCGGCGGCGGGGAGTTCGACGGCCCGGGGGCGGGCCCAGAGCGCGCGGTGCGCCAGCCGGGCGCGCAGCGGACGGCGGGCCGGGGCGGGGGTGCCGCCGGCGGCTCGTTCGGCGTTGTCCAGCAGCTCCTCGACGACGGTGGCGTGTCCGGAGCCGATCGCGAGGTGCCACACCAGGCTCGTCAGGAGGGTCTGGCGACTGTGCAGGACGTGCTCCACCCGACAGCGGTCCGGGCCGTCCGGGTACACGGCGACCTCGTGCCAGCCGCGGCCGTCGGGGAAGTCGAACCGGACCCGGCGGCCCGGCTCGTGGACGGAGACGCGGTAGCGCATCGGACCGTGTCCGCCGTCGGCGCCGACCGCCAGGGGGCGGTCGAACCGCATCGCGGGCCAGGCGGGGGTGGGGAAGAGCGGGTCGTCGTCGGCGCCGAGCCGGTCGAGCAGGGCGCCGACGGTCTCGGCCGGGGCGGGGACGGTGCGGGTATGGACCTCACGGACGGTACGCACGGAGCACCTCCATACGGTGGCGTATGTTTGTCCGTACGGTACCGTACGGACATGGCGCAACGGCGGGCGAGGGACTCCGAAAGCAACGGCGCGCGGCAGCGACTGACCGCAGCAGACTGGGCCGATGCGGCCCTGGCAGCCATGGGCGAGGGCGGGCTCGCGGCGGTGGCCGTGGAGCCGCTGGCCGCCCGATTGGGCGCCACCAAGGGCAGTTTCTACTGGCACTTCACCAACCGGGACGCCCTGATCGAGGCGGCCCTGGAGCGCTGGGCGGAGGTCCGCACGGAGGCCGTGATCGCCGAGATCGAGGCCGAGCCCGACCCGGGCGGGCGGCTACGCCGGCTGCTGCGGCACGCCGCCGGCCGCGCACCCCAGGACCCCCTGGAGGTCTCCCTGCTGGCCTCCGCGGCGCAGCCCGCGGTCGCCGCCGCGCTGGCCCGGGTGACCGAGCGGCGGATCGGCTACCTCACCGCGCTCTTCACCGAGTTGGGCTTCCCCGAGGACGAGGCCCGCCACCGCGGCCTGCTCGCGTACACCGCCTATCTCGGACACACCCAATTGGGGCACGCGGTACCGCAGAGCCTGCCGGCCGGCGACGGCGGCGAGCGCTATGTGGACGCCATCGCCGAGGCGCTGACCCGTCCGCCGGACCGCCACCGACCCTCCTGACGGAGCAACTCCTTCCGCTCTCAACCAAGTTGGCCGAACTACTCATAGACGCACCCGGTGCCCCCGGCATGAAGTGGAGATCGGCGCGGCGGATACGGCGCGCTTCTGGGTTGACATCGCACAGACGCGAGGCTCGAGTCCACTCGAAGCCCTCGTACGGGAGGAATTCGTGTCCGAAGCCATCCCCTACTTCCAGGACCGCAGCTGTCCCTACCATCCGCCGACGGGCTATCAGCCACTGCGCGCGGCGGGCCCCCTGAGCCAGGTCACCTTCTACGACGGCCGCCGGGTGTGGGCGGTGACCGGCCACGCCGAGGCTCGGGCGCTGCTGAGCGACCAGCGGCTCTCCGCCGACCGGCAGAATCCGGCCTTCCCCGCCCCGGTGGAGCGCTTCGCAGCGATCCGTCAGGTGCGTACCCCGCTGATCGGGGTGGACGATCCGGAGCACAACACCCAGCGCCGGATGCTGATACCCAGCTTCAGCACCAAGCGGGTGGCCGCGATGCGGCCGGAGATCCAACGGATCGTGGACGAGCTGCTGGACCGGATGCTCGCCCAGGGGCCGCCCGCCGAGCTGGTCTCGGCCTTCGCGCTGCCGGTGCCCTCGATGGTGATCTGCTTGCTGCTCGGGGTCCCCTACGCCGACCACGAATTCTTCGAGGAGCAGTCCCGGCACCTCTTGCAGGGGCGCACCTCGCAGGAGGCGGAGGACGCCCGGACCCGACTGGAGGGCTACCTCAGCGGGCTGATCGCCGAGAAGGAACACCGCCCCGGCGAAGGGCTGCTGGACGAGCTGATCGCGGACCGACTGCGGCCCGGGACGCTGGAGCGCGAGGAGTTGGTCCGGCTCGCCATGATCCTGCTGGTGGCCGGCCATGAGACCACCGCCAACATGATCTCCCTGGGCACCTTCACCCTCCTCGAACACCCCGAACAGCTGGCGCAGTTGCGGGCCGAGGAGAACCTGATGCCGGCCGCCGTGGAGGAGTTGCTGCGGTTCCTGTCCATCGCCGACGGGTTGCTCCGGGTGGCGAAGGAGGACATCGAGATCGGCGGGCAGCTGATCCGGGCCGACGACGGGGTGCTGTTCCCGGCCTCCCTGATCAACCGGGACGAGGGCGCCTATCCGGCACCGGACGAGCTGGACCTGGACCGCTCCGCCCGGCACCACGTGGCGTTCGGCTTCGGGATCCACCAGTGCCTGGGGCAGAACCTCGCCCGCGCGGAGCTGGAGATCGCCCTGAGCTCCCTCTTCGCCCGGATCCCCGATCTGCGACTCGCCGCGCCGGCTGCCGAGATCCCGTTCAAACCGGGCGACACTCTGCAAGGAATGATCGAACTGCCGCTGGCCTGGTAGCGGCCATGCCGGCGGACGAACGAAACGAAAGGGGTCCGGAATGCGGATCGCCATCGACACCGACGTCTGCATCGGCGCCGGCCAGTGCGCCCTGACCGCTCCGGGGGTGTTCACCCAGGACGACGACGGCTTCAGCGCACTGCTGCCCGGCCGGGAGGACGGCGCGGGTGACCCGCTGGTGCGGGAGGCCGCCCGCGCCTGCCCGGTGCAGGCCATCGCGGTCGAGGCCGACTAGGTCTGCTGTTCGCACAAAAGACCGACCACGGGCGGGGCGCCCCCAACATCGCGGCGACTGTGTCGAATCGCACCGTACGGGCGGTTGACAGGGCTAGAGTCGTTGGTGACTGACGACTTGTATCGGCGTAGGGGGCGTGGTGATCGAGTTAGCCAGTGTGATCAGGGACCTGCGGGAGGAGTTGAAGCAGGCGGTCGTCGCGGCAGAGGGTGAGACGCTGCACTTCGAGTTGGGGACGATCGAGCTGGAATTGACGGTCGCGCTGGAGCGAACCGGGCACGCGGGGGCGAAGGTCAGGTTCTGGGTGGTCGAGTCCGGTGCGGACGCGACGGTGAACGCCACCTCGACGCAGCTGATCAAACTGGCTCTGCGGCCGACCCTCGAAGGGTCGCTCAACCCGGTGTTCGTCTCCGGCCGCGCCGGCCGGAACGAGCAATGAGTACTGCGGACGGCAGCGCATCGGGGCCACCCGGGCCGGACGAACTCGACGTACGGCGAGTGGTCCAGGTCGTCATCACCCGGCGCGGCGGCGAGGAGTGGCGCGGATCGGGTTACCGCGTGAGCGCGGATGCGGTACTCACAGCCGCGCATGTGGTGCGCGACGCGGTCTCGGTCACGCTGCGCTTTCTCACCGAGGACGGCGATGTAACGGAGTTGTCCGGCGAGCCGGAGCCGCTGTGGGAGGACTCCGATGTCGATGTCGCGGTACTCAAGATCCCGAACGATGCGGGCAGCAGTGGGCTCCCCGCCGCCGAGGTCCCGCCGGTGCGGTTCGGCCGCATCACCCAGCCGGCGGATTGCGAAGCGCTGGGGTTCCCCAAATTCAAGCTACGCCCCGCTATCGCCTCGCCGGAGCTCAACAGGGCCCCCTGGTACCGGGATTCCCACCATGCACAGGGCAAGACCACGCCGTGGGCCGACCTGCGCACGGGCACCCTGGAGATCTCCGTGGGCGCTCCGGGGCCCGATCCGGAGGGCCGTTCCCCCTGGGAGGGGATGTCGGGAGCCGCCGTGTGGAGCGGTGGGTGCCTGATCGGAGTGGTCAGCGCGCATCACCTCACCGACGGAGCCGGCAGGCTCACGGCAAGCCGGGTGCAACGCTGGTACAAACGCCTCACCCAAGACCAGATCGAGGAACTGGGCGAGCTGATCGGCCTGCCGGCCCGCGCCGTCCACCTCACGCGACTCCCACCGCCGCCGCCCCATCCTCCGCTGACCGAGGGTGATCCCGCCGAGGCCCTCGCTGGCGAGGTGTCCAAGCAGTGGCGCAAGGAAGAGGAGCAGCGTCGGGTGCACGACCCGTTCCCGCTCCCCGTGCGCTTCCGGTGTACCGACCGGGATGTCGTCGACAACTGGGCCAACATCCGCAAGCTCCCGCGCAGGCTAGCCGCAGAGCCCCTCCCGCTGGACGGCGAACTCGACCAGATCGTGGACGCGTACCTCTCCGTCCCGTCCTGTCGGCTGGTGGTGCTGGGTGAGGCCGGGTCGGGCAAGTCGATCCTGACCCTGCGTTTCCTCGTCGACTGGCTCGATGCCCGCATCCCCGGCGACCGGGTACCGGTGATCTTCGGCCTGGGTTCCTGGGATCCGGCCGCGACATCGCTGCGCGACTGGATGTGCGCCCAGCTGGTGCGTGACCACCCCTTCCTCGCGGCTCCAGCCGTACGCGGAGGCAATCTGGCCCGCTTCCTGCTCGACACGGGCAAGATCCTGCCCGTTCTCGACGGTTTCGACGAGATCCCCAGCGGTCTGCACGGTATGGCGCTCACAGCGCTCAACCAGGCCACCACCATGCCGTTGCTCCTCACCAGCCGCCCCGACGAATACACCAGGGCCGTCAACGACTCCGAAGATTCCGACGTGCTCACCGCCGCCGCAGTCATCGAGTTGGAGGGCCTCGCCGTAGACGATTACGCCGACTACCTGGTGCGCGCCAGCCGGACGATCAGAGGCGGCGGCGCGGACCGTACCGTATGGGATGCCGTCCTGGCCCGATTGCGCGAAGGGCCGTACACCCCGGGCACGGCGCACCTCGCGGAGGTTCTCTCCACCCCGCTGATGGTCTCCCTGGCCCGCACCATCTACAGCGACGCTCCCCGACGCGACCCCGAAAAGCTGCTGCACTTCCCCACGCCCGAAGCCCTGCAGGACCATCTCCTGGCCGCATTCGTCCCCGCCGTCTACAGACCCGCGCCGCATGACGATCGTGACGCCCACGGTCCCCGTCATCGCCGCCACCGCCGCCACTGGACGCCCCAACAGGCCCAGCACTGGCTCGGCTACCTCGCCGCGCACCTGGAGCAACTCGAGACCCATGACCTCGCCTGGTGGCAACTGGGCACCACGATGCGCCGTTCTTCGCGCATGCTCGTGATCGGGTTCCTCGCCGGGCTGGCTTTGGGGGTGCCGACCGGGATCGGGAACCTGCCCGTGGACTTGGTCGCGACCACGCGTGGGCCCGGGTTCGCGATCGTGCGAGGGCTTTTGGTCTTGCTCCTGCACGGGCTGGTGGCCGGGCTGGTGTTCGGCTTGGTGTACGAGTTCGCGCCCAGAGGGGCGGCGTCCAAGCCGTCGACTCTGCGCATACAGATCTTCGGCGAGACCCGGCGCAATGGTTCCGAGATCGCCCGGAGGTTCATGCTGGGGCTCGCGTTCGGGGTACCTACCGCAGTCGTGCTGGAGCTCATGGACAGATTGGTCGTCGGGCCGCTGGGGTTCGACGACGGACTGGACGGCGGGCTCAGGGGGGCGTTGCTATTCCCGGCGGAGCTCGGATTCGGCGCCGGAATCGCGCTTGCCGTCATGGCATGGCTCGAAACTCCCATTGACACCACATCCGCTATCAGCGCCTCGGAACTGCTGAGGACGAACCGCAAGAACGCATTCGTCCATATGCTCGTGTGGTTGCTCGTGCTCGGCGTACCGGCCGGGATCGCCATCGGCCTCACGCCCGGGCAGGGGGTGGGCAGGCTCGCGTCCGGGCCCGTGCTCGGGCTGCTGGCCGGGCTCGTCTTCGGGATCGAGGCCGCCTTCGGGGGCGGGCTCGGGTACGGGCTGAGTTTCACCGCTTGGGGGCAGTGGGTTGCCCTGTCGCGTATGTGGTTGCCGCTGACTCGGCGTCTGCCCTGGGCAGTGATCGCATTCCTGGACGACGCCCATGACCGAGGCGTGCTGCGTAAGGCCGGTGCGGTCTACCAGTTCCGCCACGCTCGGCTCGAAGCCCACCTGGCCCACGTCTACAGGACGCGCCAGGACCGCACCGGCAGCCGAGTTCACCCGGTCGGTGAGCCGGAAACCACGGGAGGGCGGAAGAGCGTCGCCATGGACGGGGCGATACACCCCACAGGCGTTGACCGATGAATATCGCAACCGATCACGCGATCGACTGACGGAGGACAGTTCATGAGCATCGGGCACAGCTTGGGAAGGCCAAAGGCGAGGTTCGCCCTTGGGGTCGTGACGACAGCAGGAGTTGCGGTCGGAATCGTCGGCGTTTCCGGGGCCGGCACCGCATTCGCGCACCCGGTTTCGACCACGCTGAATTACACCTGCTCAGCATTCGGGCTCAGCCGGCCCATCCCGATGGAGATCCGCGCGGATGTCCCGGATGCGGTCGCGGTCGGCAAACCCAGCCCGAAATTCGCGTTCCGCGCGACGACGACGGCGAGCAAGGAGGACACCCGCCTGATCCACGCGTCCCTCGGGGACCTGAAGTCCATCGAGGGCACGGTGGGCACGAATGTCGAACTGCGCTCGCAGCAGGGCAACTTCACAGTCCCCATGCGCTTCGGCATCAACAAGGTCACCGTTCCCAAGGCCGACCGCGCCTTTGCCGTCACGGCGACCGGCACCGCCCCCTCCCGCACCTTCCACAAGCCGGGCACGGTGCGGATCGCGGTCGGCGACCTCAACCTGAAGCTCGTCGGGAAGAAGGCGAACGGCAAACCCCTGGGCAGGGTCGACCTGGCGTGCAAGCTCGATGCCCACCAGTCGCCGGTCGTAGGATCGTTCGCGATCACAGGGACAGGTGCGGGGACCGGCTCGTCCGCGTCCGGCGCTTCGGGCACGGGCGCCACGACCGGTTCGGCCTCCGCCGGGGCGTCGGCTCTGTCGCCATCCCATGGCGACGCCACGGTGCAGGGCACCACCGCGAACACCGGCCAGGACTCCAAGGATCTGATTCTGCTGGCCGTTGGCACTCTCGTCGCGGGCGGCGGCGTCTTCCTCCTCGGCTCACGGCTGAAGCACCGCCTTCGTGGGTGACGACCGTCGTGCGTGACGGTCGGTAGGCGGTGTCCTTGCACCGATGTCCTTGCCGTCGGCGCCATGGACATCTGGCGCCCCCGCATCCGCTACCCCAATGTTCCCTGGGTGACGGGCAGTTGCAGGACACCGGAGTCCTGCGGCGTACTGCTGACCGTCACCGGCTTCACTCCGCGGTTGCCGGCATAGGCGTCGTCACTCGCCGCGAGCACCAAGCGCAGGCGGTGCCCCGGCCCGTACCGGTGCACGATGCCCGGCAGTTCCACGGTGAACCGGCGGGTCACGTCGGGCACCCGGGCCGGGGCCACCATCCGGTGCACCAGCGTCGCGCGGCCGTCCGGCGCCACGTCGTACAGCTTGGCGAAGAGCACCAGCCGGTCCGCGGCGTCCGAGGAGCCCTGTACCTTCTCGGTGCGCGGTGAGGCCACCTTCAGCGTCACGGTGGGCGCGCCCACCACGTCCACCGGCAGTCCGGTCACCGGCGCGGACGTCCAGGCCAGGAAGGTGCCCCTGCCGTCCCGGGGCGCCCGGTCCGCCAGGCCGAGCAGCCCGGACAGCGAGCTCTCCGAATGGCTGGTCGCGAGGCGCAGGTTGCGGTACGTACGGCTGCCGCTCACCACCTGGCCGCGCTGCCCGACGAGGCTGCCGTCACCGGAGAGGTACAGCCGCCGGCTGGCCGCGGGGAGGGCCGGTGCGGTGCCGTAGACGTCCTGGCCGGCCGCCCAGTCCCGGTAGTACGCGAAGGCCGGCCCGGTGTCGGCGGCCGCGCGGTGGCGGAGGTACCGGTCGAACCAGGCCAGGATCCGGCGCCCGACGTAACTGGTCTCCAGATTGCCCCGGGCCAGGTCGAGTTCGCCCACGGCCGGCTGCTTCATCCCGCCGCTGTGGCCCCAGGACTGCCAGATCATCCTGGCCGGGGTGCCCTGGGCGGCGAGGGTGCGGTAGGTGGCGGTGGCCTCGTTGAGGTTGAAGAGGGTGTCCGCCTCGCCCTGGACCAGCAGGGTCGGTGCCGTGACGGACCGCAGGTAGGAGACCGGGGAGACGCTGCGCGCGTAGCCGAGCACGGCCCTGGTCCGCTCGGACGGGAAGCGGCCGGAGTCCAGCAGCCGCTTGGTCTCGCAGGCCTGCGCCACGAAGTGCAGACAGCCGGCGCCGCCGGCCCGGGTCCGGTCCAGCCGCGGGTGCCGCAGCCCCTGCGCCTCCCCCAGCAGGAAGAAGCCGTTGGTCCACTGCCACTTGTACGCCCCGGGCAGCGACCCGCTCACCCCCTGTGTGCGGCCGGTGTTGTTGGGGGCGAGGGAGTAGCCGAGGTCGTTCCAGGTGATGAGCGGAACGAGGGCGTCGACGCGGTGGTCGACGGCGGCGGTGGCCAACTGGATCGCCCCGCCGTAGGACCCGCCGATCATGCCCGCCCGGGGGTCACCCGCGGCGTCCTGGGTGACGTAGTCGACCCGGGTGCCGTCGTCGGCCGTCCGGGTACCGGCCAACAGATCGAGGAGCTGGCTTGCCGCCTGCCCGTCGATCCGGGGGTCGTCGAGCGAGATCGGGCAGCCGGTGCGGCCGAAGCCCAGGCCGGAGTAGGCCAGCGCCACATAGCCGCGGGCGGCGAAGGCCTTGGCGACCGCGTCGGTCGAACCGTCGGCCTTGCTGCCGCCGAAGCCGTTGGTGGTCACCACGGCGGGCGCCGGGTGGGCGGCGTCGACACCGGCCGGGCGATAGACGTCGGCGTCCACGGTGCAGCGGTGCGCTCCGGCGCGGACGGTGACCTTCAGCGGGGTGACGGCGTACGGGGCGGCGGCGGCGCCGGGGGCGGTCAGCAGGAGCGGCGCGGTGAGGGCGCCGCCGGCCAGCAGGGCGAGGGAGGCGCGCAGCGGACGGTGGGACACGGCTCGGGGAGCGCGGGGCACCAGGACCTCCACAGGGACACGTCGTACCGACCAGCCGGCCAAAGCGGGCTCATGGTGTGATACCGGTCACGGACGTGTCAACGTTCCCGATGCGCGTCCCCGTTCGGACGTCAGTTCGCCACCGGTGCGGGGTCGGTGGCGCGTTGGGACGCTACGGGATGGGCGCCGCCAAACGGGTCAGCGCAGGGCCGGAGCGGCGAAGGTGAGGGTGCCGGCGGTGGCGTCCAGCTCGGCGGTGCGGCCCAGCGGCACGGTCAGTGCGGAGTCCCCGTGGCCGAAGCCGAACTCCTCGACCACCGGCACCCCCAGCCCGCCCAGCCGGTCCACCAGCACCTCCCGCACCCGCTCGTAGGGGCCGCACCGGGCCCAGGAGCCGAGCACGATCCCGGCGACGCCGTCCAGCCGGCCGGCGCGCAGGAGCTGGGTCAGCGCCCGGTCGAGGCGGTACGGCGGCTCCCCGACGTCCTCCAGCAGGAGCAGCCCGCCGGCCGCGCCGGGCCGGGCGTGCGGGGTGCCCAGCTCGCTGGCGAGCATCGCCAGGCAGCCGCCCATGGTGACGCCGCGGGCCCGCCCGGGCACCAGCGGCCGGGCGGTGGGCGGGGCCAGGGTGCGGACGGTCTCCGGCGCGAAGAGGGTGCGGCGCAGGTGGGCGCGGGTGGCGTCGTCCTTGAGGAAGACCTCCCCCGCGGCGGCCGGTCCGTGCAGGGTGGCGACCTCGGCGCGCACCGCGAACGCCTCGTGCAGCACCGTCACATCGCTGAAGCCGACCAGCGCTTTGGGGGCGGCGGCCCGGAGCGCTTCCCAGTCCAGCAACTCGACCATCCGCTGGGCGCCGTAGCCGCCGCGCGCGGCGAACACCGCCTTGACCGACGGATCGCACCAGGCGTCCTGGAGGTCACGGGCCCGGTCCTCGTCGCGGGCCGCGAGGTGGCCCAGGGTGGGGTGGCTGCCCAGGACGTGCGGCGCGGCCACCGGGTCCAGGTCCCAGCCGCGCAGCACGTCCAGCCCGCGGTCCAGCCGCTCGGGCACGATCGGGCCGCTGGGGGCGAGCACCACCACCCGGTCGCCGGGCCGCAGCCGCGGCGGCCGGCGCAGCTCCGCGGTCACCGGGCCGGTCATCCGCGCAGCTCCAGTACCGGGACGTCGTCGCGGCGGAAGCCGAAGGTCTGGGCGTAGAGGGAGAGTTCGGCTTCCAGGGCGCGGACGAGGGTGTCGGCGCGGCGGAAGCCGTGCCCCTCGCCGGGGAACGACAGGTAGGCGTGCGGGGTGCCGTTCCCGGCGACCGCGGCGAGCAGTCGTTCGGCCTGCTCGGGCGGGCAGATCACATCGTCCAGGCCCTGCAGCAGCAGGAACGGTGCGGCAATCCGGTCGGCGCGGTGCAGCGGGGAGCGCTCGCGGTAGCGGTCGGGGACCTCGGCGAGCGGGCCGATCAGCGACTCCAGGTACTGCGACTCGAAGTCGTGGGTGCCGCCGGTCGCCCAGCCGGTCAGGTCCAGGACCGGGTAGCTGATGGCGCCGCAGGCGTAGAGGTCGGTGGCGGCCAGCGAGGCGGCGGTGGTCCAACCGCCGGCGCTGCCACCGCGGATGGCGAGCCGGGCGGGATCGGCGGTGCCCTCGTCGGCGAGCGCCCGGGCGACCGCCGCGCAGTCCTCCACGTCCACCTCGCCCCACCGGCCGCGCAGCCGCTCCCGGTAGGCGCGGCCGTAGCCGGTCGATCCGCCGTAGTTGACCACGGCGACACCGATGCCGCGGGAGGTGAAGTAGGCGACCTCCAGGTCGAGCACCAGCGGGGACCGGCTGGTGGGGCCGCCGTGCGCCCACACCACGAACGGCGGCCGCTCACCGTCGGGCGCACGGTGGTCGGGGCTGTGCGGCGGATGGACATGGGCGTGCACGTCCCGCCCGCCGGGCCCGGTGAAGGTGCGGCTGTGCGAGCGGGGGTAGTAGGCCGGGTCCAGCGCGTCGGTGTGCCGGCAGGCGATCTCCCGGGCGCGTCCGGTGCAGGTGTCCAGCTCGACGATCTCGTACGAGCGGTGCGGGCCCGCGGCGATGCCGAGGACCCGGCTGCCGTGCACGGCGAGGGTGGGCGCCCACTCCGTCCAGGGGCCGGCCGCATCGACCAGTTCCCCGGTGACCGGGTCGAGGATGCCCAGGCAGGTGGCGCCGCGGCCGTGGATGACGGCGAGGGTGCCGTTCTCCATCGGCAGGAACCAGCGCTGGCCGACGGTCCACAGCGGACCGCCGAACTCCTCCTGGCGAGCGGGGCAGAGCCGGTGGCGGGCCCCGGGGGCGTCCTCCGCCGCCTCGGGGTCGATCCCCTGGAGCTCCCACCATCCGTCGCGGTCCGAGACGAACAGCAGCGTGCCATCGGTGGCCCACTCGACCTGGGCGACGGACTCCCCGGCCGCGCCGTGCTCCGCCGTGCCGGGCGCGGTGGCGCCGATCAACGGGCGGACGTCGGTGAACTCCGCGGTCTCCGGGTCGATCCGGGCGACCATCACCGTCGTGTGGTCCCAGGGCATATGGGGGTGGTCCCAGGCGATCCAGGCGGCCCGGCGCCCGTCCGGCGAGATCCGCGGGCCGGTCACGAACCGGTGCCGCTCCCCGCTCAACTCCCTTACGGCGCCCCGGTCCTCGGCCGCGGAGCCGTCCAGCGGCACCGCCGCGATCACCCGTCGGACGTCCGTCGGCCGGTCGCCGGTGAACTCCTCCAGCACGCACCAGACCTCGCCGAGGTCCGGGCGCAGCACCGGGTCGGCCCAGCGCAGTCCGTCGCCGACGCCGGAGAGCGGGGTGAGCGGCCGGGGCGGGGCGCCGGTGTCCGGTGCGCAGACGTAGAGCCGCTGGTCGGCGAAGTCGCTGAAGACGACGAGCGGGCCGTGTGCGGTGACCGCGCCGGCCCAGGGCTGGCCCCCGTACTCCAGCACCCGGGTGCGGACGTTCCAGGGCGCGGGCAGCACCGGTTCCTCGGTGCCGTCGTGGCGGCGGCGCAGCAGGGCGCGCCGGCCGCCCTCGGCGGGCCGTGGCGCGGTCCACCACACCTCGTCGCCGACCGCGCCGACGAACGCCGGCCGGCCGTCGTGTGCGGCGACCAGGGCGGCATCCATCGGGGACGCCCAGGCGCCGTAGGGGGCGGTGGTCACCATGCTGCGTTTCCTCGTTTCCTCTTGTGCACCGGTGGGGGCGGTGGGGGCGCGGTCAGGCCGCGCGCAGGAAGTGGTCGAGCACCCGGACACCGAAGTGCAGGCCCTCGACCGGTACGCACTCGTCCACGCCGTGGAAGAGCGCCTGGTAGTCGAAGCCCTCGGGCAGCTTCAGCGGCGAGAAGCCGTAGCCGGTGATGCCCAGCCGGGAGAACTGTTTGGCGTCCGTGCCGCCGGACATGCAGTACGGCACGACGTGGCCGTCCGGGTCGAAGCGTTCGATCGCCGCGCGCATCGCGGCGTACGTCGGGGAGTCGACCGGCGCCTCCAGGGCGACCTCGCGGTGGTGGTAGTCCCAGTCGACATCGGGCCCGGTGAGCGCGTCCAGGGTCGTACGGAACTCCGCCTCACCACCGGGGAGCACCCGGCCGTCCACCTGGGCGACGGCGGACCCGGGGATCACATTGACCTTGTAACCGGCCGCCAGCATCGTCGGGTTGGCGCTGTTGCGGACGGTCGGCTCGACCAGCTTGGCGGCCGGCCCGAGCTGTTCCAGGAGCGCGTCGACATCGAGGCCGGGCGCCTCGACGTCGACGTCGAGGGCGTGCAGTGCGGCGAGTTCGCGCAGCGCGGCCCGGACGGTCGGGGTGAGCCGCAGCGGCCAGGAGTGGGCACCGATCCGGGCCACCGCCGCCGCGAGCCGGCTGACGGCGTTCTCCCGGTTGACCTTGGAGCCGTGCCCGGCCCGGCCGTGCGCGGTGAGCGTGAGCCAGGCGGTGCCCCGCTCCCCCGCCGCGACCGGGTAGAGCCGCAGCCCGCCGCCGGCGTGGAAGGTGAACGCGCCGGACTCGCTGATGCCCTCGGTACAGCCCTCGAACAGGCCGGGGTGGTGGTCGGCGAGGAATCCCGAACCGTCCTCGGCGCTGGCCTCCTCGTCGGCGGTGAAGGCCAGCACGAGGTCCCGCCGCGGGCGGACGCCGGTGCGCGCCCACTGCCGTACGACGGCGAGCACCATCGCGTCCATGTTCTTCATGTCGATGGCGCCCCGGCCCCAGACCACCCCGTCCCGGACCTCGCCGGAGAAGGGGTGCACGCTCCAGTCGGCGGGCTCGGCGGGCACCACGTCCAGATGACCGTGGACCAGCAGGGCGTCGGCGGCGGGGTCGGTGCCCTCGATCCGGGCGACCACGTTCGTCCGGCCGCTGCTGCGCTCCAGCAGGGTCGGTTCGAGGCCGGCGTCGGCCAGCCGCTCGGCGACGTACTCGGCGGCGGGGCGCTCCCGGCAGGTGCCGTCGCCGGCGTTGCTGGTGTCGATCCGGATCAGCTCGGAGGTGAACCGCACCACTTCGTCCAGCGCCTGGCGGTCCGCACCGGGGGGCTGCTCGCCCCCGGGGCCCGCGGCGGTCCCGGCCTCAGCCATATTGCTCCTCCACGGCGGACGACACCACGGTGGTGACCGTCTTGAAGCACCGGATGGCCTCGTACATGGTCCCAGCGGTGTACGCCACGCGGCGTTCCCCGCTGTGCTCCACGCCGGGGACACAGGTCGCGGCGCCCACCAGGTGCTCGGCGTCGAACTCCACCTCGACGCGGAACGGGCCGCGCCGGGCCGGCTCCTGACGTACCGCGAGCGCCGCGCCCTTGTGGGCCGCGGCCCGGATGTCGGCGGCGGTACGGGCCGGCGGCCGGCACACCGCTGCGTAGCGGGACACATAGTCCTTGACCGCGACGCCCGGCGCCTGCGGGGCATAGCCCAGCGCGTCCTGGCAGGTGCGGTCGTCGCCGGTGACCAGCACCACGGGCACGCCGTACTCGGCGACCACGAGGGAGTTGAGGTAGCCCTCGCTCGCCCGGGTCCCGTCGACCCAGACGCCGGTGATCGAGTTGGCGAGGTAGGTGTGGGCGAGGACGCCTTCGGTGCCGGCGCCGGTGTGGTAGCCGACGAAGGCGATGCCGTCGACGTCGCCGTGCTGGACGCCCTCGACCATGCTCAGCGACTTGTGCTTGCCGGTGAGCATCTGCGCGCGCTCGTCGAGCTGTTCCAGCAGCAGGTTGCGCATCGACCAGTGCGCCTCGTTGATCAGGACCTCGTCGGCCCCGCCGTCGAAGAACCCGGCGATCGCGGCGTTCACGTCGGACGTGAACATATGGCGGCACCGCTCCCACTGGGGGGTGCCGGGCAGCACATCACCGGGCCAGGTCACACCGGTGGCGCCCTCCATGTCGGCGGAGATGAGGATCTTCACGGTCACCAGTCCTCTCGCAGCGTGGGGGCGGTACGCACGACTTCCGACCTCACTCGTTCCCCTCGGTTCCCGGCCGTCCGGCGGACTCCCCACGGTAGCCGGACGGTTCGGGATGACGCCCCGTCCGGCACCGTTCGGGGCCGTCCTGTTGGGCCGCAGACCCGTTGCCCGGCGAGTGCGGCAACCCTCGAATGTTCGTGTGGCGCAGCATCCCATAAAGTTTCTGTCGCAAAGCGGAAGGACTTCCGCCAGAATTCCGACCGAGTACCGACCGACTTCTGTCACCTCCCGAAGGCACTTGCCAGGTGGGGTAGAACATGCCGGACCGGCCTCCCACATGATGAGACAGAGGCAGAACTATGAACAAAACCCCCAACGTCGTCCGGTTAACACAGGCCCCCGCCCCCCTGACCGACAGCGACGACGAGCAGCTCTCCCGGCTCACCGAGCTGATCACGCAGGCCCTTTGCGAGCGCAATCCGCGCTTCCGGGAAGTCCTCGAACACGGCGCCCACACCCACGTCACCCGGCTGATCGCGGAGGTGCTGGGCAGCGGCCGCCCGCTGCCCGAGACCGTCCGCGCGGTCATGCTGCGGACCGACACCGACATCCACCTCGTCGCCGCCGCACTGGGCGACTGCCTCGTCAGCGCGCCGGGCGAGGCGCCCGGTCTGCTGATCCCCGGCGCGCTCGCCGACGGCGCGGACGGCCGGGCCCGGCTCAAGGGCGTCCTACGGCACCGCGCCGCCGCGGTCGGCCACGCGGTACCGGCCCACGAGGCGCTCGCCTCGGTGCGCGCGGCGTCCCGGCTGCTCGACCTGGCGTCCGCGCACGACGGCCCGGGCGCCGGAGCGATGTTCGTCGACGACCACCTCTCCTCCCTCGTCCTGCTCCAGGACGAGACGCTGACCCGCAGCCTCATCGCCCGCCGGCTGCGCCCGCTCGCGGGGCTGTCGCCGGAGCGGTGCGAACGCCTGGAGGCCACGCTCCTGGCATGGCTGGGCGGGATGGGGGCGCCGGAGGTGGCCAAGGAACTCAGCATCCATCCGCAGACGGTGCGCTACCGGATGCGGCAGCTGGAGAAGCTCTTCGGTGCCCGACTACGTGACCCCCGGACCCGCTTCGAGATCGAGATGGCGCTGCGCAGCCGGCGGCTGATGGCGAGCGCCCACCACCGCCGCGCCTCCGTGGCCCGACGCCGCAGGAGCACCACCCGGCCCCGCCGCGCCCTGCCCCGTTAAGGGGCGGGGCGCGGCCCCGCCGGTTTGGCGAATGTCACACCACACCGCACCGCTCAAATGCGGACATTCAACCTATTTCGCCCGACGTGACCGCAGCCGTGCCACGTATCGTCCACCTCCATGCACGGAACACGCAGAGCGACCCGGCCCCGCCGTGGGCTGGCGGCGCTGGTCGCCGCCGGATCGCTGCTCACGGTGCTCACCACGGCCACCCCCGCCTCCGCCAGCACCGCCAGCGCCCCGGTCGGCGGCGGCGCCGAGGTCGTGTGCACCTCGAAGCGGCCGGGCCTGGCGCCGACGCTCTCCCATGACCTCGCCGACGCCCTCGACGGCCGGCGGGGCGCCTCGGCGCTGGCCGTCTACGACCGTCCCAGCGGCACCCGCTGCGCGTTCCAGGCAGGCGACCACTTCGATTCGGCGAGTGTGGTGAAGGTCACCGTGCTCGGGACGCTGCTGCGGCAGGCCGAGGAGGCGCACCGCAAGCTCACCCCACGCGAGGTCCGGCTGACCACCGCCATGATCACCAGGTCGGACAACGACTCGACCACCGCGCTGTGGCGCCAGCTCGGCACCGGAAAGGTCCAGCACTTCCTGACCCTGGCCGGGATGCGGGACACCGTCCCCGGCCGGGGCGGGGCCTGGGGTCTGACCCAGATAACCGCCGCCGACCAGCTCGCCCTGATGCAGCTGCTCACCGCGGAGAACACCGTGCTCGCCCGGTCCTCCCGCGGCTATGCGCTGGACCTGATGCACCGGGTCGCCCCCGACCAGCGTTGGGGGGCTCCCGCCGGCGCCCCGGCCACCGCGACCGTGCACGTCAAGAACGGCTGGCTACCGCGCAAGACCAACGGCTGGCGGGTGAACAGCGTCGGCACCTTCACCGGCCACGGCCACGACTACGGCATGGCCGTACTCTCCACCGGTAGCCGCACCATGGACTACGGCGTGGCCACCGTCGAGAGCGCCGCCCGGGTCGTCCACCGCGATCTGCAGCGCTGAGCGCACGTTCGCCGTCTTCACTGCCTCTGCCCTACTGAGGGTCCTCGCCATCGGGCTGGTCATGGGCCCGGTCGCCCACGGCATCGCG
The DNA here is from genome assembly GCF_040641675.1 of Streptomyces sp. NPDC020742. NCBI lineage: Bacteria > Bacillati > Actinomycetota > Actinomycetes > Kitasatosporales > Streptomycetaceae > Streptomyces > Streptomyces sp. NPDC020742. Next base: position 127,351 of record NZ_JBFAEA010000011.1, on the reverse strand, counting down.
CAGTAGTTGCCGGACTCCGCGAACAGGTCGGTATCCGAACGCGTTTGCGGCGGCGGTCGAGTCGTGCTCGTCCAGCGGCCGGGAACCCGGTCCACGCCGCGGACCACCCAGCCAGCTGCGTCGAGTGCCGCAGCCAGGGCCGCTCCGACCCGGCCCGAACTTCCGGTCACCGCAACCAGCCCAGCGGGGACTCTTTTCGTCGCTCCGTGCACGCGTCCGACTGTACGGCGTGGAACCGGTCTCCTGAGATGGCACGGCTAAGAGGGGGCGGCGTGCGGGGTGTGACTGCGGCTACAAAGCCGAGTACCTGATGCCGCTGCACACAACGAACCTACGCAGCGGGCCCGCGCCAAGTCACCGGTTCCCCCGTCCTGTTCGGGGCAGGCCGGATCGGACCAACCGCGTCCAGATCGTCTAGAAGATCACTTACGGGACAGCCCTTCGCGTGCCCGCCGCCCCGATCCCCGCCGGCCCGCGCACCGCAGCCCCGTCCGGTACCCGGCCCGATCCCCCCACCGGTCCCCCGCCAGTCCCCGTGCGAGCATGCCCCGATGAGCGAACAACTGGCCCTCATCGCCCGCTCCCTGCTGGTCGACGTGCTCACCGTGCTCGCCGCCGCCCCCGCGGAGCAGGTGGCGTGGATGGAGCGGCACGACGTCGAAGCGGACGATCTCGCCATCGGCTTCGACCATGACTACCAGTTGGTCCCCACCATGGTGGCGGGGGAGTTCCTCGACCCGTCCGCCGTCCCTGACCTGCGGGCGATCGACGGCGTCCTGGACGCGATGAGCGGCCCGGAGAACGCCGCCCGCTGGACCACCGACGCACTGGCCACCGACCCCGGATGGTCCCGGGTCCGCACGCTGGCCCGCCAAGTGCTCGTATGCCTCAACGGCGACTGGCGGCTGCCGATGCCGACGTTCCACGCCGACCGCTACTGAGCCCGGGCGACCGCCGCCCCTACCCCTGCCCCTGCCCCGTATGGACCGTTGCACCGCGATCCGGTTCGACGCGGGCCGGTTCGACGCGGGCCGGTTCGACGCGGGCCGGTTCGACGCGGGCCGGTTCGACGCGGGCCAGGAAGGCCGCCACTGTCCGGGAGAACCACTCCGGGTCGTCCAGCCACGGGAAGTGGCCGGCGGCCGGCTGGACGGCCACTTCGGCGTGCGGCAGCAACTCCGCGACGGTGGCGGTGATACGGGGCAGCGGACCGCCGTCCCACTCGCCGGCCAGGAGCAGGACCGGCGCGTCCAGGGCCGCGAGGGCGGCGCGGGTCGCGGCGGGGTCGAAGGCACCGGCCGAGGCGTAGAGTTCCCCGGCCGACTCGTTGGTCTGCGCCACCTCCTGCGCGGCGTGGGCCCGGGCGCCCGCGTCCCAACGGCCGTAGAAGAACGGGGCGGCGGCGTCCCACTGGGCGTCGGTCGCGGTGCCCGCCCAGAGGGCGTCGAAGGCGTCCCGGGCGGCGGCGAACCACGGCTCGGACGTGCGCAGGGCCGCCGCCTCCCGGCGGTGCGCCACGGTGAAGTCGACGCCGAGCGCCCGGGCGCGGGCGGTGATCATCGTGAGGGTGCGCAGCCGCTGCGGATGCCGGGCCGCGTAGTGGAGGGCGAGGTCGCCGGCCGCGGAGTGCGCGAGCAGATCGACCCGCTCCAGCCCGAGGTGTGCGCGCAGGGCCTCGACATCGGCCACCTGCCGATCGCAGCGGTAGCTCGCCGGGTCGGCCGGGACCTCCGAGTCACCGGTGCCGCGCAGGTCGAGCAGGACCAGCCGGCGGTGCGTGGAGAGCCCGCCCAGGTCGCCGAGGTAGGCGGAGGCACGCATCGGGCCGCCGGGGAGGCAGAGCAGCGGCTCGCCCTCCCCCACGACGTGGTAGGCGAGTTGGGTGCCGTCAGGGGCGGTGAAGGCGGACATGGCGCCATCGTGGCCAACACCGCTGATCATGACAAGCGGATTGCGGCTTTGCCGCCGTGGCCGGCCCGACGGACGGACACGCGGCCAGACAGACGGGCGAGCGGGCGAGCGGGCTGGCGGGCTGCCAGACGGGCGGGCGGCGGATCGGCGCCCCTGCGGTCCGGCGGCGCGGCGACGCTGCGACGCGACCCGCCGCGGTACACGCCGCGCCGCCGTTCCGCCGCCCGCCCCGCCCACCCGCCTCCGCTCAGTCCTCGTGGCCCAGTTGGAGGTCGCGTTCGGTGCGGCCGCCGCCCGCGACCTGCAACACGGTGGCCACCGGCGGATATCCGGCAGCGATCACGGTGTACTCACCGGCTGACAGGTCCACGAAGCGGAACAGCCCGTCGGGCCCGGTCGTCGCGGTGTCGACCACGTTGCCGGCGGCGTCCAGGAGCGTGACCCGGGCGTCCTCGACCGAGCGCCCGCCGCCGGCCCGTACGGTGCCGCGCAGCACCGCACCGCCGGCGAGTTCGATGTCCTGGCGGGTCTCCCGGGACGCCTGGACGGTGACCGGAAGGGCAGCGGGGCGGTAGGCGGGGGCGCTGGAGGCGAGGGTGTACTCGCCGGCCACCAGCTCCCCGATGACATAGCCGCCCTCGCGCCCGCTACGGGTGGTCGCGACGACCTCGCCGCGTACGTCGGTGAGGGTGACCATCGCGTCGCGCACCGGCGTGCCGTCGGCGGTGGTGACGGTGCCGGCCAGCCGCCCGGCGCCGCCGAGCACCACGTCCAGCTCGACCGGCCGCTCGCCGACGGTGACGCTGACGGCCTGCGGCTGGTGCCCGCCCGCCGCCGCGATCAGGACGTACGAGCCGGCGCCCGGCGTGCTCATCGCGTACCGCCCGTCCTCGCCGGTGGCGCCGCGGCCGACCTGCCGGCCGGCCACGTCGATCAGGGTGAGCGCGGCGCGCGGGACGGTGGAGCCGTCGTGGTGCTGGACGGTGCCGCAGACCGGCACCCCCGCGTGACCGGCCGTCGCACGACCTCCCGAGCGGGCGTAACCACCGGACGGAGTACGGGAGTCGGCGGCGGAGTCGGCCGCGGAGCGGGCCTGCGGCACGGCGAGGGTTTCGGCCCCGTCGCCGTACGGCGGGTGCGGGGTCGGGGCGGTCTGCGGGGCATGGGAGGCGTGGGACACCAGCGGTTTCTCTTTCCGGAAGAAGGCGAGCACAAGACCCAGGACGAGCACCGGCACGAGGTACCAGAAGATCCCCGGCACGGCCTGCGCAACGGCGGCGGGAGGGCTGTCCCGCAGCGGCTCGGGCAGTGCGCGCACCAGCTGCGGGACGAGCGACCCGGGGGTGGACGGACGGTCCGACGGCGGCAGCCGGAGGCCGAGTTGGCGGGCCAGCCGGTCGGCGAAGAGGGCGAGGAAGAGGGCCGTACCCACGGTGCCGCCGAGTCGCCGGACGCCGTGGCCGGCGCCGGGCGGGCCACCCGGGCCCAAGCGGCGTACGGAGTTCCGCGCGGCACGCAGGAGCACCGGCAGGACACCGCCGAGGCCGAGCCCGACGACACCCGCCCAAAGGGCGTGGACCTCGGCGGTGTCCCGCACCCGCTCCGTCAACAGCCACGTCCCGGCCGCCACCAGCGCGCAGCCCAGGACGCAGAGGATCCTGGTGCGAGCCGTGCGACCGGTGCGGCCGAGCAGCCGGCCGGAGGCGGCGGACGCCAGGGCGATGCCCCCCAGCAGGGGCAGCATCAGCAGCCCGGACCGGGTGGCCGGGGTGCCGTCCGCCCTCCCCAGCAGGCCCGGCAGCAGACGCACCGCGCCGGACAGGGCGATGCCGACGGCGGCGCCCACCAGGCCCGTGAGGTGGAAGACCACGTCGCGGAAGAGCCGCGGCGGGAGCAGCGGCACGATGGCGAAGTACTCGACGACCAGGAACAGCAGGGCGGTGCCGAGCGCACCGGCGCCGAGGCTGAGGATGACCGTCGAGTCCCAGGCGTACGCGGTGCCGCCCCAACCGGCGATCAGGACCAGGCAGCTGGTGAGGGCGGCGAGCAGCAGCGCCCCCACGCGGTCCGGCCGGGGACGGACGGCGGGCCGGGGCAGCCTCAGGCCGACGGCGAGGAGCAGGAACGCCAGCGCACCGACGGGGACGTCGGCCCAGAAGCACCAGCGCCAGGAGGCGTGGTCGGCCAGGAGCCCGCCGAGCAGCGGCCCGGCCACGGCCGCGAGCCCGAGGACGGCCCCCGTCAGCCACCCGAAGCGACCCCGCGAGCGGGCCGGTACGACATCGGCGAGGACCGCCTGCACACCGATCAGCAGCCCGCCGCCGCCCGCGCCCTGGAGCGCCCGGAGGGCAACCAGTTCGTCCATGGTGCGCGACCAGCCGGCCAGCGCCGATCCGGCGGTGAAGAGGAAGATCGCGAGAAGGAGCGCCGGCTTGCGCCCGACGTGGTCGGCGAGCCTGCCGTGGAGCGGCAGGCCGAGGGCGGCGGCGAGGAGGTAGGAGGTCACCGGCCAGGACACCGCGCCCGGACCGTGCAGCTCGCCGGTGATCTCCGGCAGTGCGGGGGCGGCGACGGTCAGGCCGAGGGCCGCGAGCAGCGCGGCCAGCATCAGGCCGAGGACGACCGTGCGGAGGCGGCGGGGGCCGTGCGGAGCCGGCGCGCCGCCCCCGGGCCCGGCGGGCCGCTCCTCGGCGGCCGGAGCCGGTGTTGCGCCGGGTGCGGGCGGGCCGGTCAGCCCGGCCCGCGCGCTCAGGGTGGTCCCACCCACGTGCAGCTCCCCTCATCACGCCTGTTGTCGCCCAATTTCTCGCATTGGGCGACAACAGCGATCAAGCGGGGAAAATAGGGATCCGCAGGGCAGGAACCGACCTCAAGTGCGGTATTCCGCCCGCCCCTTGGGCTCCCATCAGGGCTTTCCGTCCGGCCGCGACCCGGCGGGCCGCACACCCGGCCTCACCGGAAACCACCCGAACCGGTGAGCGTGACGGGACGCACCCAGGGTGACGGAGGTGACGCCAACTCACTTCTCCGTCTTGGCGGCGAGGTTAGCGAGGATCGCGTCGTAGATCCGGCCGAGCCCCTTGGGCGCGAAGGTCCGCTCGAAGAAGCCGCCGATACCGCCGGCTCCCTGCCAGGTGGTAGTGACGACGACCCTGGCGCGCCCCTCGCCGGCCGGGGTGACGACCCAGGTGGTCACCATCGAGGAGTTGCGGTCCTTCTCCACGAGCTGACCGTCGACCGGTTCGTCGACCTCCAGCAGGCAGTCCCGCACCCGCTTGCTGGTCGCCTGGAGCTTCCAGTGGACGAGCGTCCCCTTGCCGTCGCCGCCCTCGCGGACCTCGTACTCGCTGAAGTGCTCGGGCAGCAGCTGCCGGCGCGTACCGGTGTAGTCGGCGAGTGCGTCGAACACCGCCTCCGGGTCTGCCGCGATCTCACGCTGCGTGGTGGCCTCGACCTGCCCCATGCGTCTTCCTCCAGTACTCGGCTGCCGGTGCTGCGGTGCGCCGCAGTCGGCTGCCGGTCCTGCGGTGCGCCGCCCAGCCAACCACCCCCGGTCGGCACGCCAAAATCCGGGGCCACACCCCAGAAGGGAACACCTGTTCTATTATGGCGCCGGGGGGCTCGGCAGCACGCAGAAGGAGGCCCGATGCGCTGGGACAACCTGGGCGAAAGCCCCTCCGCACTGTTCGGCACGGACGTCGTCAGCCGGACCGTCGACACCCCCGAATTCCGCGGGATCACCTTCCACGAGGTGCGGGCCCGCTCGATCGTCAACCGCGTACCGGGCGCCTCCCGGATGCCGTTCGAATGGACGGTGAACCCCTACCGCGGCTGCAGCCACGCCTGCGTCTACTGCTTCGCCCGCAAGACCCACAGCTACCTGGACCTGGACACCGGCCTGGGCTTCGACTCACAGATCGTGGTGAAGGTCAACGCGCCCGCGCTGCTGCGCCGGGAGCTGTCCGGCCACCGCTGGCACGGCGACCACATAGCGATGGGCACCAACGTCGACTGCTACCAGCGCGCCGAGGGCCGCTACCGACTGATGCCCGGCATCCTCACAGCCCTGCGCGACCACGCCAACCCGTTCTCGATCCTCACCAAGGGCACGCTGATCCTGCGCGATCTGGAACTGCTCCGGCAGGCCGCCGCGGTCACCGACATCGGCATCTCGGTCTCCGTCGGCTTCCTGGACCGCGAGCTGTGGCGCACCGTCGAGCCCGGCACGCCGGCCCCCGAGCGCCGGCTGGAGGTGGTGCGCACCCTCACCGCACACGGCATCCCCTGCGGCGTCCTGATGGCACCGGTGATCCCGTTCCTCGGCGACGCACCGGACCAGCTGCGGACCACGGTCCGTGCGCTCGCCCAGGCCGGCGCCGGCTCCGTCACGCCCCTGGTGCTCCATCTCCGGCCCGGCGCCCGGGAGTGGTTCATGGCCTGGCTGGGCCACCACCATCCGCACCTGGTGCGCCGCTACGAGACGATGTACGCGAACGGCGCCTACGCCCCCACGTGGTACCAGCGCCGCATCACCCGCCAGGTCCACGAACTCGCCGCGGAGTACGGCATCGGCCCGTCCCGCCCGGGCTCGTTCCGCCGCGTTCCGGAACGGACCCAAGAGCCGCAGTCGGCACCGGAGCCCCCGCCAGGACCGTCCCCGCACCCGGCCAGCGGGACGGCACCGACATCGGCATCGGCACCGACATCGACACCGGAGCGGCACTCCGCACCGCCCTCCCGGCGGACGGCCAACGCCGATACGGGCCCCACCCAGTTGACACTGCTCTGACCAGTTGACACTGCTCTGAGCGCCGCCCGGCACCTACTGCCCCGGCCCCGGGGAGGGGCTGCCGCGGCGGTCGCTCCCGGGCCGAAAGCCACACCCCGGACAGGTCAACCGGCCCGGCTGCCCACCTCACGTCCCCGGACCACCGGTCCGGCAAAACCCTTTGACAGGGCCCCTAGCCTCGCCGGCATGGACAGCTCCCCGCAGGAACCACAATTACAGCGCGGCCCCGTGCGGCTGCCGCGGACGCCCGTACGGATTCGGGAGATGACGCGGGACGATGTCGCGGCGGTCTCCGCGGTCCGGGTACGGGGCTGGCAGGCCGCCTATCGCGGGCTGATGCCCCAGGCGTACCTGGACGCGATGAGCGTCACGGCGGACGCCGAGCAGCGCCGGTCATGGTTCGGGCGCCGGTCGCCGGACGTGGTCGACCTGGTGGCGGAGTCGGCCGGTGAGGTGGTCGGCTGGGCCTGTGTCGGCCCGGCCCGGGACCCCGATCTCGCCCCGGACGCGGGGCAGTTGCCCGCACCCCGGCCGGACGCAGGTGAACTGCTCGCCCTGTATGTGACGCCCCGACTGATCGGGACGGGCGTCGGGCTCGCACTGCTGCTGGCCGCCACGGACCGGGCCCGGGCGCACGGTTACCACGCGCTGTACCTGTGGGTGGTCCGCGGCAACTCCCGTGCCCGTCGGTTCTACGAGCGCGCCGGCTTCATCCCGGACGGGGCGGAGGAGGCGTACGAGGTGGGCGGGAGCAGCGTGCCCGAGGTGCGCTACCGGCGCCCGCTGGGCCCGGAAACCCCCCGCCACCGAGCCCAGCCGCCTCCTGAGGCCCCGAACAGGTCCTGGCGGCCGTGCGCCACCTGCGGGTCGCCCTGGCCGCAGCACCCCTCGCCGTACTGTTCGACAGCGGCCGGACCGCCATGCACCGCACCCTGCTGAAGATCAGGATACGACTGGATACGACTGCCCCGTGAGTGATCTCCGTTGACTGGCTGGCCAGTTGGAGGGAGCTGCTGGGCCGTGCCGGGTCGCGGGAGATGATGCCGCTCATGACGTTCGCGATTACGCCCGCCATCCCCGCCGGGGCCCTCTCCGCTTCCGCCCAACCCTCCTTAACGTCACCAGGCGCTGAGGTGCTGCTGCGGCCTTGGGAGGCAGCTGACGCCCCCGTCCTGCAGCGCGCCTTTCAGGACCCGTCCATCCAGCGCTGGCACACGCACCACGTCACGTCCCGGGAGGAAGCCCGGGAGTGGATCACGGCCTCCCACCGGTCCTGGCAGCAAGAGCGGGCCGCTCAGTGGGCCGTCTCCCGGGCCGACGGCGGTGAGGTACTCGGCCGGATGGCCCTGCGCTGGATGAACCCCCTCCACGGCCTCGCCGAGTGTGCGTACTGGGTCCTGCCGCATGCCCGCGGCATCGGTCTCGCCCCGCGTGCCCTCGCCACATTGGCCACCTGGGCGCTGGACGAGGCCGGCTTCCACCGCCTGGAACTCGCGCACTCAGTCGCCAACGAAGCCTCCTGTCGTGTGGCCGCCAAAACCGGCTTCGCGCTGGAGGGCACCCGACGCGGCGCGCATCTGCAACTGGACGGCTGGCACGACATGCACCTGCACGCCCGGGTCCAGGGCGACGCCTGAGCTGCCACCCCGCGAGGGCGAAGGTGGTGCAGGCGGGCGATGCCGAGCATCGCTCCGCCCTCAGACGACAGGCCCCACGGCCTGCCCCGCCCGCCCCATCCGCACCCTCGCGACGCTGCGGGGCCACCAACCCGCCAGAGCACCCCTCGTTCAGCCCCCGGTGAACGGAACCGTCCAGGACGACTCGGACGCCGCGATCGCACGGCCACGCCAGGGGCAAGTACGGCCACGCCAGGATCATGTTGCGCGCGACCGGCGGAAATCGGCACGTACGGCGCCTCGATGCGACCGTTCCGCCACGGCCTGTCGCGGTGCCGTCTAGTGAACGCCGCTGCCCTCCCCCGCGCCCTCTCCCGCAGCACGCGCCCGGCCCTCTCCCCCGTCGCCTCCGCCTCCCCCGTCCCTCTTCCGTTCGCTCTCCCCCGGCGCCTCATGCACCCCCAGGCGCGCCAGGGAGGCCGCCGCGGCGGCGGCGAGCCGGGGGTGGGCGACGGCGGCGGTGAGGGTGGGGACGGCGCGCCGGTCGCCCAGGGCACCCAGGCCCTCGACACAGGCGAGCGCCACCCGCCAGTAGGGGTTGTGGGGGGTCAGCAGCCGGTCCAGGGTCGCGATCAGGGCCGGTACGGACTGCGGTGCGCGGAGTTCGGCGAGCAGCCGGACCGGGTGCAGCGCGTACGCGGTGCGCAGCGGGTTGGTGGCGAGGGCGGCCGCGGCGCGGGCGGTGCGCGGGTCGCCGAGCCGGCTGAGCGCGTGGGCGGCGGTGGCACAGCGCACCGGGTCCCGGTAGTTCAGCAGTAAGACCAGTGTCTCGAAGGCACGCTTGTCGCCGGCGCAGCCGAGGATGAAGGCGGCGATCTCCCGGGCCCACAGGGGACGCTCGACGGCGACCAGCATCCCGGCCAGTTCCTCCCGCCCGGCCGGGGTGTTCTTGCGGGCCAGCCCCAGGAGTCGCTCGTAGGCGACCAGATCCTGCGGGGAGCGGAGTTCGGCCCGCACCCGGTCCGTCAACTCGTGGAATTCCTCTTCCATTTGCCACTTCCCTCCCACCGGCTGTCCCGGCCCTGCGACGTGGCCCGCACCACAGCCTAATGACCCGGACTACCCCTGGCGCTTCGGTTACCCACCGGTTAACCTGCTGGCACGAGCAGTACCCCTGCTCGGGCGGCCTGGTGACGCAGCCGCCACAGAGTGAAGTCGGTTCGGCACAGCACGACATCAGTACGGAGAAGACGGTACGGCCCCGGGACAGGGCCCACCGCGTCTCCCGCACCGCAGGCGCTGTCCGCAGCGCTGCGCATTCGGCGGCCCATGGCCGCAGCTCCGCTACCGCACGTGCGCCTTGCCTCGCGCCTGCGGGGGCACCCCTCAGTCGTCACTTCTCCCCTGTTTCAGGGGAACACCCTCAGGAGTCTCGCGATGGGCCCTCACTCCACCGCTGATCTTTCCACCGAAGCCTCTCCACTGTCCCTCGCCACCGTGGCCGTCGTCGGTCTCGGCACCATGGGCACCGGCATCGCCGAGGTGCTGACCCGGGCCGGACGCGAGGTGATCGGCATCGACACCGACGAAGCCGCGGCCCGCCGCGCGGTCGCCGGTCTGGAGGCCGCCACCGCCCGCGCGGTGCAGCGCGAGCGGATCACCGAGCGGGAGCGCCAGGACGTCCTGGCCCGCTTCCGCACCTTCACCGACCTGCAGGCCGCCGCGGACGCCGACCTCGTCATCGAGGTGGTGCCCGAGGACTACGAGCTCAAGCGCCAGGTCCTCACCGCACTGGACGGCATCGTGCGCCCGGAAACGATCCTGGCCACCGGCACCAACGCGCTGTCCGTGACCCGTCTCGCGGCCGACTCGCAGCACCCCGAGCGGGTGTTGGGCGTCCACTTCTTCAACCCGGCGCCGGCCATGAAGCTGGTCGAGGTGGTCTCCTCGGTCCTCACCGCGCCCACCGCCGTCGCGGCCGTCACCACGCTCGCCCGCGAGCTGGGCAAGGACCCGATCGCGGTCGGCGACCGGCCCGGCTTCGTCGCCGACGGCCTGCTGTTCGGCTACCTCAACCAGGCCGCGGCGATGTACGAGGCCAAGTACGCCACCCGCGAGGACATCGACGCCGCCATGCGGCTCGGCTGTGGGCTGCCCATGGGCCCCCTGGCGCTGCTGGACCTGATCGGCGTGGACACCGCGCGTACGGTCCTGGAGGCGATGTACGCCGAGTCCCGGGACCGGCTGCACGCCCCCGCCCCGATCCTGGGCCAGCTGGCCGAGGCCGGGCTGACCGGCCGCAAGGCGGGCCGTGGCTTCTACACGTACGAGGCCCCCGGCAGCGCCACGGTCGTCCCGGACGCGGAGACTCCGGCGACCGGCGACGGTCCCGGTGCGGGCCGTACGGTCTCCCAGGTCGGCGTCGCCGGGTCCGGGACGATGGCCAGCGGCATCGCCGAGGTCTTCGCCAAGGCCGGCTACGCGGTCGTGCTGGCCGCCCGCAGCCTGGAGAAGGCGGAGAAGGCCAAGGCCAGGATCGCCAAGTCGCTGGGCCGCTCGGTGGACAAGGGCCGGCTGACCGCCGAGGCCCGGGACGCCGCGCTGGCGGCGATCACCCCGGCCGGGTCGCTGGACGCGTTCGCCGAGGTGGACCTCGCGGTCGAGGCGGTGGCGGAGGACCTGGCGGTCAAGCAGGAGCTGTTCGGCACGCTGGACAAGGTCTGCAAGCCGGGCGCGGTGCTGGCCACCACGACCTCCTCGCTGCCCGTCGTCGCCTGCGCCCGCGCCACCTCGCGCCCGCAGGACGTCATCGGCATGCACTTCTTCAACCCGGCGCCCGCGATGAAGCTGGTCGAGATCGTGCGGACGGTGCTGACGGCCGACGACGTGCACGCCACGGTGCGAGAGGTCTGCGCCACGGTCCGCAAGCACCCGGTGGACTGCGGTGACCGCGCCGGATTCATCGTGAACGCGCTGCTGTTCCCGTACCTGAACAACGCGATCAAGATGGTCGAGGAGCACTACGCGTCCCTGGACGACATCGACGCCGCGATGCGGCTCGGCGGCGGCTACCCGATGGGTCCGTTCGAACTCCTCGACGTGGTCGGCCTGGACGTCTCCCTGGCCATCGAGAAGGTGCTGCACGCGGAGTTCCGCGACCCCGGGCTGGCCCCGTCGCCGCTGCTGGAGCACCTCGTCGCCGCGGGCTGCCTCGGCCGCAAGACCGGCCGCGGCTTCCGTGAGTACGCCCGGCGCTGACCCGTGGCGGCGCCCCCGCCCGGCGGGGGGAGGCTGGGGTGGACTGCTGGAACCGACCGGCGGTCCACCCCAGCCGGCAGGGGCGGAGGTGGCACCTCATGCCGCAGGTCGCGTAAATATGCAGTACCGTCCCCACATGTCCCAGCCCGCTCGCACCCAGCCCACAGACCCCGACGCCGGCACGCCCGGCACGCGCCGCGCGGCCGCACAACGGCTCAAAATGCGCCGCGAATTGTCGTCGGCGGCCATGGAGCTGTTCGCGACCAAGGGCTACGAGGCCACCACGGTCGATGAGATCGCGGCCGCCGCGGGCGTCGCCCGGCGCACCTTCTTCCGCCACTTCCGCTCCAAGGAAGAGGCGATCTTCCCCGACCACGACGACACCCTGGTGCGCGCCGAGGCCGTCCTGGACGCCGCGCCGCCGCACGAGAACCCGCTCGACACGGTCTGCCGCGGCATCAAGGAGGTCATGCGGATGTACGCGGCCTCCCCCGCGGTCTCGGTGGCCCGTTACCGCCTGACCCGCGAGGTGCCCACCCTGCGCGAGGCCGAGATCGCCTCGGTGGCCCGTTACGAGCGGCTGTTCACCCGGTACCTCCTGGGCCACTTCGACGAGGGCGCGCACCGCGAAGGCGACGACGACCCGCTGCTCGCCGAGGTCGCCGCGTCCGCCGTGGTCACCGCGCACAACCACGTCCTGCGCCGCTGGCTGCGGGCCGGCGCCGAGGGCGATGTCGAGGCACAGCTGGACCACGCCTTCGAGATCGTCCGGGAGACCTTCGGCGCCGGCATCGGCGCGGGCCGCACCGAGGCCGGCGGGCAGCCCCCGGCCTCGGTCTCGCGGGAGGGCGAGGTACTGGTCGCGGTGGCCCGTACGGACGCCCCGCTCGACGAGGTGATGCGGACGATCCGCAAGGCGATCAAGGAACGGAAGTAGCGGCCGGACGTTCCGCCTTCGCCCCGTCGCGCCCCGGACCCCCCGGGCACGACCGGGCCACGACCCGAATGGCCTAGTCCCGCCGGTGCGCACGCTGCGCACCGGCGGGACTTCTTTGCGTGACGATCAGGCCCCCGATCGGGGCCTCTGTTGCTCATGCGTGCCGCCTGAATGACATCTGAGAGAAATTCTTGGCACTCAGTGTCTTGTCGACTGGCACGCGGTGTCATACGTTGAGGGTGTCCGGGCGGCCGGCGTGCAGAGGACCTACGTGCGCCGGCTGTCCCACCAGTCGTACGTGACTGTCCGCCCGGATGCCTGCGTCACAGGCAACACCCAGCTGCCACTGGGTTTCGCGCACACCAGCGCTGCCACGGCACCGCGGCCGACGGCTCTGCGACCCCGCAGAGGCGCCGGAGCGGTGCCACCCCGGCCGAACCGACGGCACCACCCCCAGCACCACCCCTGACGTTCCCCCCAAGCCGTTCCCTCAACGGTTCCCCGAGCTCTCCACTTCGGTCGAGCAGGGGAGGCCCCAACCGCCGGAGGCACCCCGTGAACGAAATCCTGGACGCAATCCTCGCGCCCGACACCACCAGCGCCGACTTCGCCGGCCTGACCATCCCCGAGTCCTACCGCGCGGTGACCGTGCACAAGGACGAGGTCGAGATGTTCGCCGGCCTCGAGACCAAGGAGAAGGACCCGCGCAAGTCGCTGCACGTCGACGAGGTGCCGGTGCCCGAACTGGGCCCCGGCGAGGCGCTGGTGGCCGTGATGGCCTCCTCGGTGAACTACAACTCCGTGTGGACCTCGATCTTCGAGCCGATGTCGACATTCGGGTTCCTGGAGCGCTACGGAAAGCTCTCCCCGCTCACCAAGCGGCACGACCTGCCGTACCACGTCATCGGCTCCGACCTGGCCGGCGTGGTGCTGCGCACCGGCCCCGGCGTCAACGCCTGGGGCCCCGGTGACGAGGTCGTCGCGCACTGCCTCTCCGTCGAGCTGGAGTCCTCCGACGGCCACAACGACACCATGCTCGACCCCGAGCAGCGCATCTGGGGCTTCGAGACCAACTTCGGCGGCCTGGCCGAGATCGCGCTGGTCAAGTCCAACCAGCTGATGCCCAAGCCCAAGCACCTGAGCTGGGAGGAGGCGGCGTCGCCCGGTCTGGTCAACTCGACCGCCTACCGCCAGCTCGTCTCGCAGAACGGCGCGGCGATGAAGCAGGGCGACAACGTCCTGATCTGGGGCGCCAGCGGCGGACTCGGCTCGTACGCCACCCAGTTCGCGCTGGCCGGCGGCGCCAACCCGATCTGTGTCGTCTCCTCCGCCCAAAAGGCGGAGATCTGCCGGAAGATGGGCGCCGAGGCGATCATCGACCGCAACGCCGAGGGCTACAAGTTCTGGAAGGACGAGAGCACTCAGGACCCGAAGGAGTGGAAGCGCTTCGGCAAGCGCATCCGCGAACTCACCGGCGGTGAGGACATCGACATCGTCTTCGAGCACCCCGGCCGCGAGACCTTCGGCGCGAGCGTCTTCGTCACCCGCAAGGGCGGCACCATCACCACCTGTGCCTCGACCTCGGGCTACATGCACGAGTACGACAACCGCTACCTGTGGATGTCGCTGAAGCGGATCGTCGGCTCGCACTTCGCCAACTACCGCGAGGCGTGGGAGGCCAATCGCCTGATCGCCAAGGGCAAGATCCACCCGACGCTGTCGAAGACCTACACCCTGGAGGAGACCGGGCAGGCGGCGTACGACGTGCACCGCAACCTGCACCAGGGCAAGGTCGGCGTGCTGGCACTGGCCCCCGAAGAGGGTATGGGTGTGCGTGACGAGGAAATGCGCGCCCAGCACCTCGACGCCATCAACCGGTTCAGGAACATCTGAACCCCGAGGATTCGGGCTTGATATGACAGAGCGTCAGAAGGATCGTCCGTGGCTGATGCGGACCTACGCCGGCCACTCCACCGCCGAGGCGTCCAATGAGCTGTACCGGCGCAACCTCGCCAAGGGCCAGACCGGCCTGTCGGTCGCGTTCGACCTCCCGACGCAGACCGGCTACGACCCCGACCACGTCCTCGCCCGCGGCGAGGTGGGCCGGGTCGGGGTCCCGGTGTCCCACCTGGGTGACATGCGACGGCTGTTCCAGGACATCCCCCTGGACCAGATGAACACCTCGATGACCATCAACGCGACGGCCATGTGGCTGCTGGCGCTGTACCAGGTGGTCGCCGAGGAGCAGGGCGCCGACATCACCAAGCTGTCCGGCACCACCCAGAACGACATCGTCAAGGAGTACCTCTCGCGCGGGACGCACGTCTTCCCGCCGGGGCCCTCCCTGCGGCTGACCACCGACATGATCACGTACACGGTGGCGCAGATCCCCAAGTGGAACCCGATCAACATCTGCAGCTACCACCTGCAGGAGGCCGGGGCCACGCCGGTGCAGGAGATCGCCTATGCGATGTCCACCGCCATCGCGGTGCTGGACGCGGTGCGGGACTCCGGCCAGGTGCCGTCGGAGAAGTTCGGCGACGTCGTGGCCCGGATCTCGTTCTTCGTGAACGCCGGCGTCCGGTTCGTCGAGGAGATGTGCAAGATGCGCGCCTTCGGCCGCATCTGGGACCGCATCACCCGCGAGCGCTATGGCATCGAGAACCCCAAGCAGCGCCGCTTCCGCTACGGCGTCCAGGTCAACTCCCTCGGGCTGACCGAGGCGCAGCCGGAGAACAACGTCCAGCGGATCGTGCTGGAGATGCTGGCCGTCACCCTCTCCAAGGACGCCCGGGCCCGCGCGGTCCAGCTCCCGGCGTGGAACGAGGCGCTGGGCCTGCCGCGGCCCTGGGACCAGCAGTGGTCCCTGCGCATCCAGCAGGTCCTCGCCCACGAGAGCGACCTGCTGGAGTACGAGGACATCTTCGCCGGTTCGCACGTCATCGAGGCCAAGGTCGACGCCCTGGTCGAGGACTGCTTCGCGGAGATCGAGCGGATCCAGGAGATGGGCGGCGCGATGGCCGCGGTGGAGTCCGGCTACCTCAAGTCGCAGCTGGTCTCCGCGCACGCCGAGCGGCGGGCCCGGATCGAGGCCGGCGAGGAGAAGATCGTCGGCGTCAACTGCTTCGAGGGCACCGAGCCCAACCCGCTCACCGCCGACCTGGACACGGCCATCATGACCGTCGACCCGGCCAACGAGGCGCGGGTGGTGCAGGCGCTGCACGAGTGGCGGGACAACCGCGACGAGGTGCGGGCACAGGAGGCGCTGTCGGCGCTGAAGAAGACCGCGGCCGGCGACGGCAACCTCTTCGCGGCCACCCTGGAGTGCGCCCGCGCCGGCGTGACGACCGGCGAGTGGGCCTGGGCCCTGCGGGACGTCTTCGGCGAGTTCCGGGCGCCCACCGGCGTCTCCAGCGCCCCGCTGGCGGTCGCCGCCGAGGAGGGCAGCCCGCTCGCGGCGGTCCGCGAGAAGGTCGCCAAGACGGCCGCCGAGCTGGGCAGCGGCAAGCTGCGGCTGCTGGTCGGCAAGCCGGGCCTGGACGGGCACAGCAACGGCGCCGAGCAGATCGCGGTCCGCGCCCGGGACGCCGGCTTCGAGGTGATCTACCAGGGCATCCGGCTCACCCCGGAGCAGATCGTCTCGGCGGCGGTCGCCGAGGACGTGCACTGCGTGGGCCTGTCGATCCTGTCCGGCTCGCACGCCGAGCTGGTGCCGGACGTGCTGGCCCGGCTGCGCCGCACCGGTGTCGACGACATGCCCGTCATCGTCGGCGGAATCATTCCGTCCGCCGATGCGGCCGCGCTCCGGGAGGCCGGAGTGGCGGCCGTGTTCACCCCCAAGGACTTCGGCATCACGGAGATCATCGGCCGTATCGTCGACGAGATCCGGAAGGCCAACCAGCTCGACCCCCTGGAGGTCCCCGCATGACCCAGGCGAACCGCCCGCCGGGCGGCCGGCCGCGGCGCTCCTGTCTCGCGGTGCCCGGCAGCAACCCCCGCTTCCTGGAGAAGGCCCAGGGCCTCCCCGCGGACCAGGTGTTCCTGGACCTGGAGGACGCCTGTGCCCCGCTCGCCAAGGAGGGCGCCCGGCACACCATCGTCGACGCGCTGAACAAGGGCGACTGGACCGGCAAGACACGGGTCGTACGGGTCAACGACTGGACCACGCACTGGACGTACCGGGACGTCATCACGGTCGTCGAGGGCGCGGGGCAGAACCTCGACTGCATCATGCTGCCGAAGGTCCAGGACGCTCAGCAGATCGTGGCGCTGGACCTGCTGCTGACGCAGATCGAGAAGACCATGGGCTTCGAGGTCGGCCGGATCGGCATCGAGGCGCAGATCGAGAACGCCAAGGGCCTGGTCAACGTCGACGCCATCGCCGGCGCCTCACCGCGCCTGGAGACCATCATCTTCGGCCCCGCCGACTTCATGGCGTCGATCAACATGAAGTCCCTGGTGGTCGGCGAGCAGCCGCCGGGCTATGGCGCGGATGCCTACCACTACATCCTGATGCGCATTCTGATGGCGGCTCGCACCTACGATTTGCAGGCCATCGACGGCCCGTACCTTCAGATCAAGAACATCGAGGGGTACCGGGAGGTGGCCGGCCGCGCCGCCGCGCTGGGCTTCGACGGCAAGTGGGTGCTGCACCCGGGTCAGGTCGAGGCCGCCAATGAGGTGTTCTCGCCCTCCCAGGAGGACTACGACCACGCCGAGCTGATCCTGGACGCCTACGAGTGGCACACCTCGGAGGCGGGCGGCAAAAAGGGTTCGGCGATGCTCGGGGACGAGATGATCGACGAGGCGAGCCGGAAAATGGCCCTCGTCGTCGCCGGCAAGGGCCGGGCCGCAGGCATGATCCGTACATCCACGTTCGAGGCCCCGGAGGCTTAAGCACCATGCAGTTCGGCCGTACCTACGAAGAGTTCACCGTCGGCGATGTGTACAAGCACTGGCCGGGGAAGACCGTCACCGAGTACGACGACCACCTCTTCTGCCTGCTCACGATGAACCACCACCCGCTGCACATGGACAGCAACTACGCGGAGCAGACCACCGACTTCGGGAAGAACGTCGTGGTCGGCAACTACATCTACTCGCTGCTGCTGGGCATGTCGGTGCCGGACGTCTCCGGGAAGGCCATCGCCAATCTGGAGATCGAGTCGCTGAAGCACGTGGCGCCGACCTTCCACGGCGACACGCTCTACGGCGAGACCACCGTGCTCGACAAGACGCCGTCGAAGTCGAAGTCGGACCGCGGCATCGTGTACGTCGAGACCAAGGGCTACAAGCAGGACGGCACCCTGGTCTGCGTCTTCCGCCGCAAGGTCATGGTCCCCACGGCCGCCTACATCAAGGAGCGCGGCGGCGAGCAGCCCGGCCGCCCGGAGCTCAAGGCCCCCGCGGCCAAGAAGGAGAAGTGACCGCCATGACCCGTCTTGCGCAGACCGAGGGCCTGACCGACATCCAGCGGGAGATCCTCTCGACCGTCCGCGACTTCGTGGACAAGGAGATCCTTCCGGTCGCCACGGAGCTGGAGCACCGCGACGAGTACCCGACGCAGATCGTCGAGGGCCTGAAGGAACTCGGTGTGTTCGGGCTGATGATCCCCGAGGAGTACGGCGGGCTGGGCGAGTCGCTGCTCACCTACGCGCTGACCGTGGAGGAGATCGCCCGCGGCTGGATGAGCGTCTCGGGCATCATCAACACGCACTTCATCGTGGCGTACATGCTCAAGCAGCACGGCACGCAGGAGCAGAAGGACTACTTCCTGCCGAAGATGGCGGCCGGTGAGATCCGGGGCGCCTTCTCGATGTCGGAGCCGGCGCTGGGCTCGGACGTCTCGGCGATCTCGTCCAAGGGCGTGCGGGACGGCGACGAGTACGTCCTCAACGGCCAGAAGATGTGGCTCACCAACGGCGGCTCCTCCACGCTCGTGGCGGTGCTCTGCCGTACGGACGAGGGCCACCCGGAGGGCACCGCTCCGCACAAGTCGATGACGACCTTCCTCGTGGAGAAGGAGGCCGGCTTCGGTGAGGTGCGACCGGGCCTCACCATTCCGGGCAAGATCGACAAGATGGGCTACAAGGGCGTCGACACCACCGAGCTGATCATGGACGGGCTGCGAATCCCGGCCGATCGGGTGCTCGGCGGCCAGACCGGACGTGGCTTCTATCACATGATGGACGGCGTCGAGGTCGGCCGGGTGAATGTGGCGGCGCGTGGCTGCGGCGTCGCCCAGCGCGCTTTCGAGCTGGGAGTTTCCTACGCGCAGCAGCGACACACCTTCGGCAAGCCGATCGCCCAGCATCAGGCCATCCAGTTCAAACTGGCCGAAATGGCAACAAAGGTCGAAGCCGCCCATGCAATGATGGTCAATGCTGCTCGCAAAAAGGACTCCGGCCAGCGAAACGACCTCGAAGCGGGCATGGCGAAGTACCTGGCCTCCGAGTACTGCAAGGAGGTGGTGGAAGACGCCTTCCGCATCCACGGCGGCTACGGCTTCTCCAAGGAGTACGAGATCGAGCGCCTCTACCGCGAGGCTCCGATGCTCCTGATCGGCGAAGGTACCGCCGAGATCCAGAAAATGATCATTGGGCGACGGCTACTGGAGGAGTACCGAATCCAGGCGTGAAAGTCCCGTTTGGGGCGCTTTGGTCTAGACAAAGATCACACCCCGTCATTGTTCTTCGGCCATGGATTGGCTCTGGCTCTTGGCCAGTTGCCGCTCACAACCGATAGCATCCCGGGAAAGCCGCCGTCCCCCGTATCCCTACGCGGCCCCCTCCGCTACGAAGGTCATTCATGCCCCACAGCCAATCCTCTGCACCTCGCGGTCGTGTCCGCCTCGCGCGCGGAGCGTCGCCGTGGCTCCTGCCGACCGTTGCCACGGCAGCGGTCAGCCTCGCCCGGTCCCGCCGGTCGGGGCGCTGGGCCGCCGTTGCCGTGCCCACCACCGCTCTGGCGGCGGGCATGCTGTGGTTCTTCCGCGACCCCGAGCGGGAGATCGCCCAGGGTCGCGTCATCTCCCCGGCCGACGGCGTGGTGCAGAGCATCATGCCGTGGAAGGACGGGCGCACCCGCGTCGCGATCTTCATGAGCCCGCTGAACGTCCATGTCAACCGTGCGCCGCTGGCCGGCACGGTGACGTCCGTGGAGCACATCCCCGGCGGATTCGTTCCGGCGTTCAACAAGGAGAGCGAGAACAACGAGCGGGTCGTCTGGCACTTCGACACCGAGCTCGGCGACATCGAGATGGTGCAGATCGCCGGCGCAGTGGCCCGCCGCATCGTCCCCTACGTGCCCGAGGGCACCAAGGTGGAGCAGGGCGAGCGGATCGGCCTGATCCGCTTCGGCTCGCGCGTCGACGTCTACCTCCCGGAGGGCGTCGAGGTGGCGGTCGAGGTCGGCCAGGCGACCACCGCGGGGGTGACTCGACTTGACCGTGATTGATCCCGAGACACAGGCGGGCTGGGCGCCCGAGACCGACGAGGACGACGATGACATGCCGCTGTCCACGCGGCTGTCGATAGCGGACACCCTTACCCTCGGCAACGCCATCTGCGGCTTCATGGCCGTGTACTTCACCACCACGGGCGTGCTGATCCCGCACCTCACGGGGACCGAGGACGGCGGGATGGCCCGGCACAGCGCGGCCATGGCCGTGATCCTGATGCTGTTCGCCTCGGTGTTCGACCTCTTCGACGGGCTGGTGGCGCGCAAGCTGCGGGCCTCGGCGATGGGGGCCGAGCTGGACAACCTCTCCGACCTGATCAGCTTCGGACTGGCACCGGCGTACTTCGTCGTGACCTGGGGCATGGTCGCCCAGGACGCCCACCAGCGGGTGTCGGTGGTCGCGGCGGTGGTGGTGCTGCTGGCGGTGGTGCTGCGGCTGGCGCGGTTCTCCTGCATCCCGATGCGCGACGGCATCTTCCAGGGCATGCCGAGCCCCTTCGGCGCCCTGACCGTCGTCGCCATCGTCCTGCTGGAGCTGCCGTTCCTGCCGACGCTGCTGGCGATCCTCGGGGTGGCCTGGCTGATGGTGAGCCGGGTCGAGTACCCCAAGCCGCAGGGCCGGCTCGCGGTGGCGATGCTCAGCTGGATCGTGCTCAGCATGGGCATGCTCGCGGCCTGGGCGCTGGACGCCCCCGGCGGCCAGCTGCTGCTGCAGACCGGCTGCTCGCTGCAGGTGGTCCTGGGCGCGATGATCCCGCTGTTCGCGACGGCCCGGAGGGTGAACACCTTCCGCGACAACCGCCGCGAGTCCCGCGCCGAGGCGCGCGCCGCACAGCTCCGCTAGCGGGACACGGAGCACCGCGGCAGCACGCCGTACCACGTCAGGAGCCCCGGGCGAATTCCTCGCCCGGGGCTCTTGCGTTGCCGCCCGCGGGGCTCCCGCGTCACGGTCCGCGGGGCTCTCGCGTCGCGGTCCGCGAGGCTCTCGCGTCACGGTCCGCGGAGCTCCCGCGTCGCGGTCCGCGGGGCTCCGCCGTCCGCCCGGCGCGGCCCGGGCTCCGTCCGGCGCCGGCTCAGACCAGGAAGTCGCGCGCCAGCTGCTCCGCCGCCCGCTCCAGCAGCGGACCCGCCTGCGCCATGCAGCGGGCCGGGTCGGGCTCCAGGTCGGTCAGCGGGTACGCCCGGCGGATGCCGGCCCTCTCCAGCGCCTCCTGCGGCAGCCGGAGCCGACCGCAGACCGCGACCACGTCCAGGCCGGCGGCACCGGCCGCGGCGGCGACACCGGCCGGCGCCTTGCCGTGCAGCGTCTGCTCGTCCAGCGAGCCCTCACCGGTGATCACGAACGTGGCCCGGGCCAGCGCCGGGGCGAAGCCCAGGACGTCGAGCATCACCTCGATGCCGGGCCGGAACTCCGCGTCCAGGGCCACCAGCGCGCCGTAACCGATGCCACCCGCCGCGCCCGCACCGGGCGCCAGCGCGTACTCCGCGGCCTTGGGGCCCACCGCGCGCTCCAGCACCTCGGCGTAGTGGGCCAGCGCGGCGTCCAGCGTCGCGACGTCCGCCGGGCTCGCGCCCTTCTGCGGGCCGTAGACCGCCGGGGCGCCCTTCGGCCCCGTGAGCGGGTTGTCCACATCGCTGGCGAGCACGATCGCCGTGCCGGCCAGCCGCGGGTCCAGCCCCGACAGATCGGCCGTCGCCAGCTCCCGCAGCGGTCCACCACCGGGCGCCACCGGACGGCCGTCGGCATCCAGGAAGCGGGCGCCCAGCGCAGCGAGCATGCCCGCGCCGCCGTCGGTCGTGGCGCTGCCCCCGACGCCGAAGACGATCGAGGTGGCGCCCGCGTCGAGGGCCGCGAGCAGCAGCTCGCCGGTGCCGTACGTGGTGGCCGTCAGCGGCGCGAAGGCGCCGTCGGTGAGGTGCTGGAGACCGGAGGCCTCCGCCATCTCCACCACGGCGGTGCCTCCCCCAGCTGGGGATGCCCCCACGCGCAGCGCGAAGGTGGCCGTCACCGGCGCGCCGGTGGGACCGGTCACCCGCACCTCGTGGCGGGTGAAACCGGCCGCGAGGGCCGCGGCCACGGTGCCGTCGCCGCCGTCCGCGACCGGCACGGCCACCACGTCCAGACCGGGGACCACGCGCCGCAGACCGGCCGTGACATGCTCGGCGACCTCGACGGCGGTGAGTGAGCCCTTGAACTTGTCCGCGGCGATCAGCACCCGTGCGGTGGGTGTCCTTGCTGCGTCCGCCACTGTTTCCCCTTGCTTTCGAACTGGCAGTCGCGCCGCTGCGACCCTATCCGGCGAGCGGCCCCGCGAACAGGGCACTTCGGCCCGCCGGGCGCCCCAGGGCGCTCGGTGGAGGTGCATCTACGGGAACGACCGGCCAGGCCTGACAAGCCCTGCCGCGACTCCCCCGTCGTCCACCCGGGAGGGAGACGTCCGAAAGGGAGACGGAGGGGTGAGGGCAGGGCTTAGGCTCGCGCCGTGACGACCATGGACTACGCCAGCTACCTCGCCGGCCTGCCCCGCGTGCTCGCCGGGGCGGGGGCCGTCTTCCGCGACGCGGAGGGCCGCATCCTGCTCGTGGAGCCCAACTACCGCGACACCTGGATCCTGCCGGGCGGCACCGTCGAGTCGGATGCCGGCGAGTCGCCCCGCCAGGCCGCCCGCCGCGAGACCGCCGAGGAGATCGGGCTGGACATCGAGCTGGGCACGCTGCTCGCCGTCGACTGGGTGCGCAGCAAGGACCGGCCGCCGTTGGTGTCGTACCTCTTCGACGGCGGAGTGCTCAACGCGGCGCAACTCGCCGCGATCCGGCTGCAGGAGAGCGAGCTGCTGTCCTGGCGCATGGTCGACTGGGACGAGGCGCAGACGCTGGTGAACCGGGGGATGGCGCTGCGGATCGGTGCCGCCCTCCAGGCCCTCGCGGCCGGGCACGGCCCCGCGGAACTGGAGGACGGGGTACCGCCGTTGGGGGCGCACGGCACTGCGAAATGAGGTGCGGTCCGGTCCCGCGTGATCTTAGGGTCCGCGGTATGGACGAACTTGCCGCACGGATCGCCCGGGTGCCGGGCGTGGTCGGGGTGATGTTGGGCGGGAGCCGGGCACGGGGGACGCACCGGGCGGACTCCGACTGGGACCTGGGGGTCTACTACCGGGGCGCGCCGGATCTGGCGGCGCTGGAGGCGCTGGCCACCGAGGTGACCGGCGGGCCCGTCGAGGTCCACGGGCCGGGGGCCTGGGGTGCGTGGGTCAACGGCGGGGCCTGGCTCGTCCTCCCCGACGGCCGCCAGGTGGACTGGATCCTGCGGGACGTCGACCGGGTGCGGCGGGTGTGGCAGGAGTGCCGGGCGGGCCGGTTCGAGATCGGGGTCCAGACCGGTCATCCGCTGGGCTTCTGGTCGCCGGCCTATCCGGGCGAGGTGGCGCTGGGCCGGGTCCTGGCCGACGACGGCGGGGAGTTGGCCCAGTTGAAGGAGGAGGCCCAGGACTACCCGGAGCCGCTGCGGGCGGCGCTGACCGGCACCGCGGTGTGGGACGCGGGCTTCTCGCTGGCGATGGCCGGGAAGTCGTCCCCGGCCGGGGACGTGCTCCATGCGGCGCTGTGTCTGTCCCGGGCGGTGGGCGGTCTGGTCCAGGCGCTGCATGCACACCACCGCGTCTGGTGCCTCAACGAGAAGGGCGCGCTGGCGGCTGCCACGGCCCTGCCGGGTACCCCGTCCGGTTTCGCCGACCGCGCCGGCGCCCTGCTCGCCCGGCCCGGGGCCACGGCGGAGAAACTGCGCGCCACCCTGGCCTCGGCCGAGCATCTGGTGGCGGAGGTGCGCGGGGTGGTCAGCGACTGACGCCGACGGCGTGGCCGTGGGTCCGCGCGTCGGGGACGAAGTCGAGCATGGCGCGCGCCACGTCGGCGCGGGCGATGGCGGATCCGGCGGGTCCGGCCTCGACGGCGTGGCGGTAGCGGCCCTCGCCGGGCCCGTCGAGCAGGCGGGGCGGGCGCACCGACGTCCAGTCGAGGCCGCTGTCGCGCAGGACGGCTGGCTCGCGCCATGCCCGCAGACGCTGCCCCGACCGGAGGCGCCCTGACGCGCTCGCGCATCCTGGATGCCGCCGCCGCCCTGATGACCACCGTGGGCCTGACCCGTACGACCACCAAGCAGATCGCCCGGGAGGCCGGCTGCTCCGAGGCGGCGCTCTACAAGCACTTCCGCAACAAGGAAGAGATCTTCATCCGGGTGCTGCACGAGCGCGCCCCGCAGTTCTCGGCCGCGCTGGAGCAGCTCCCCCGGCGCGCGGGCGACGAGCAGGGCCCCGAGGAGCACCTGCGGGAGGTGGCGCTGGCCGCCGTCCACTTCTACCGTCGCTCCTTCCCGATGGCGGCCTCCCTCTTCGCCAGCCCCGAGCTGCTGCAGACCCACCGCCGCACGCTCCGTGAACTGGGCACAGCGGGACCGCAGAACGCCACCCAGCACCTGGCCGCCTACCTGGAGGCCGAACAGGCACGGGGCCGGGTCAGGCCCGGACTCGATCCACGGGCGATGGCCACACTGCTCATCGGAGCCTGCTTCCACCGGGCCTTCCTCGACCTGTTCTTCGACGGCGAGGCGCCGCCCGGTGCGCTGCAACCGGAGAGCGAGGAGGAGTTCGCGACCGAGACCGTACGGGCACTGCTCGCGGGGCTCAGCCCACGGGTCGGGGCGTAGTCCGTGGGTGGCCCCGCCCGACGGGTTCGGGTCGATCCGCCCTACGGGAAACGACCGGAGCCGGCCGGCCATTAGGATGCTCTTCGCGTGGCGAGTCCTGCGCATGCGGTGAACCCGCAGGACCGCGCGGGGCGTCACGGATGAACACACGGGGGGATCTATGGCCGGCAGTTCCGGATACCACGTCCAGCAGGGCGGCATGGACGCCGAGGCGAAGAAGCTCGACTCGGCCGGGGACGACACCGGTGACATCAAGTCCGGCATAGCCGACGCGGTCTGCTTCGACGACGACATGCTCGGCGGCTCCGATTCCGGCCCCGCCTACCGGGAGTTCTCCACCGCCTGGCAGGACGAGGCGAAGACCCTCGAGAGCGCGCTCCACGAACTCGCCGACAAGGTCCGGGCGTCCAAGGGCAATTACGACCAGGCCGATCACGAGGTCATCTCCCAGGTCAGCGGAGCGGCGGGCGCGGGGAACCCGTCGTGGACGACCAGGCCGGCCGCCGTGACCGACCGGTCCCCCTTCGGCTGATCCAGCGCCACGACGGTCCGCCTGGTCCGCCCGGTCCGCACCCTTCCGCCCGACGACACCGCACACAAAGGTCTTTTCACTCTCGATGGCTGAGCAGGGATCCACCACCGAGCGCCGCGCCAAGCTGGAGGCGTGCTACAAGCAGCTCCTCGACTGCGACGACAAGAACGAGATGATCAACCTGATCAACTCCGCCCTCGCGGTCCCGGCTCCGGTCGGCTCCGCCGGCACGCTGGAGCTGCTGGGCAAGCGCTACCGCACCCAGTCCAAGAACGCCGACGAGGTCGCCCACAAGGTCGACCAGGTGGCTTCCTCCGGACTGCCGGAGGTCTGGGTGGGCAAGGCCAGCGTGGGGGCGTCCGAGGTCGTCCAGGCCGCCGCCCGGGCGGCCAGGCAGATGGCCGAGGCCCTACAGAAGGGCGGCAAGGCCCTGTTGACCCTGAGCGACGCGGTCAGGGACGCCCAGAAACTGGACGGGACCGGTCGCGGCCAGCTGCACGAGGCGCTGTCCATCCTCGGGCCGGCGGACGGCTTCTTCGACGACATGGTGGACACCGACGAGGAGGAGGACGCGATCTGGCGGGCCGGCACGGCGGCCTCCGCCGGTGTCGAGAAGATGCGCTCCGCGGCCCGGTCCGTCGACGACGCGGCCCGCGCGGCCGCCCGCGACCTCAACAAGTTCGCCTCCGAGGCGCGGGCCGGCAAGATGCACACCAGCGGCCTCTCCGCCGCCGACAAGCTCGCCCTCGCCGACACCGCGGGCGTCTACGGCCCGGCGGAGATGAACGAACTGCTCAGCGCGAACGACCTGGAGCGCTCGGGCCGGTACATGGAGAAGATGAACGCCCGGGACCGCGCCGAGTTCGACAAGATGCTCGCCGAGTCCAAATCGCCGCAGGAACGCGCCTACTTGGTGAAGGCACTGGCCGCGGGCTACGACCTGGACGCCGTGTCGGACTTCCGGGAGAAGATCCACGGCAAGGACCCGGGATGGCTCCAGCGGCACCTCACGCCGGTGTCGACCGCCGCCGACAGCATGGACGACGAGGGACGCGCCAAGGACGGCAGGAACAACAACACCGACGACCAGGCCTTCGGCGACGAACGGTGGTCGCAGGACGGGAACACCTGCGTCCCGTCCTCCACGGTGAGCGCCCGGGCCATGGTCGACCCCGTCTACGCACTGGAGTTGACCGGCGGCCCGTCGGGCCAGGAGGACGACCCCGACGCCTTCCGGGAACGGCTGGGCGCCGAGCAGCAGCGGGTGCACGACGAAGGCGACGGGGACTACGACTACGACTTCCCGTTCTCCCGGCACCCCGACGGCATGGACAACGACGGCAAGACCACCGTGGTCAACAAGGAGATCAGCCCGCACACCGGTGCGTCGTACGACTTCCAGGAGACCAAGAGCGCCGATGCCCGGCGCGATGTGCTGCCGGACATCGAGAAGGCCGTGGCCGACGGCAAGCCGGTGCCGATCGGCGTCGAGGGGTACAAGGACGGTGACCGCACCGGCCACGCGATGATGATCATCGGCCAGGAGGGCGACAAGCTCCAGGTCTACAACCCCTGGGGCACCACCACCTGGGTCAGCGAGGACGACTTCGTCAACGGCCATATGGGCAAGGCCTCCGACAACCGCATGCCCGACGCCTACGCCGTCCACCTGCCCGCCGACTGAAGCGAACCACGATGCCCGACCGACTCCCGTACACCGCCCTCCGCCGGGCCCTCGCCCCGGCTCTCACCACGCTCACCGCCCTCGCCGCGCTCTCCGGCTGCGGGCTCTTCGGCCCCGCCACCTACGACACGGACGAGACCGCCATCGAGGCCGACACCGGCGAGGAGTTCACCCTGTCGGTGCCCTCCAGCCCCTCGCTCGGCGAGCGCTGGTACGTGGCCCCGCCGAAGCCCGACGCCGCGGTGCTGCGCGCGGTGGGCGAGGAACAGCAGAACTCGGGAAGCGACGCGGACGGGGCGGGCGACGGCAGCCAGCTCTTCCACTTCAAGGCCCTCCGCCCGGGAAGCACCAAGATCCGGCTGATCCACTGCCCGGTGCACGCCTGTGTCGACCAGGGCGACTCCGCCACCGCCTCCCCTGCCCCGCCCACCGGCTCCCCGACGTCGGACCGACCGACCTACCACAGCTACACCGTCACCGTGAAGTGAACGATTCCGAGACAGGCATGCATCCCACCCCTCCCCCAGGCAAGACCGACGACGAACTCGCCGCGCTCGATGTCGCCGCGCTGGTGCGCTACGGCTTCGGCTTCGGCGGCTCACACCGCGCCACGCTCTTCGGCGACGGGGCGGCGGGCGCCGCCGTGGCACTCGACCGGCAGGGCGTACTGCCGCGCGCGGTCGCCTTCCTCGCCGCGATCGTCCGCAGCGGCGGAACCACGTACGCGGCGGAGCTGCCCGAGCCGGTGCCGGGCGACGCCGCCGTCCAACTGGTGCGCGGCTGGCTGGAGTCGGCGGCGTCCGTGGTCCGTACCGTGGACGGCGAACAGGACGTCGCCCGCTGGCTGGAGTCCGTCGCCGCCCTCATGGCGCTCCGGCTGACCTACCGGACTCGCAGCGCCGGGCCCGGTACCGGCTGAGCCCCGGGCTTCAGCCACACGCCTCCGCCGGGAAGAGGGCGTCCTCGGTCCGCTCGAAGGCGAGCAGCCGGCGCTTGCGGTCCAGTCCGCCGCCGTAGCCGGTGAGGCTGCCGTCGGCGCCGACGACGCGGTGGCACGGGACGATGATGCCGACGGGGTTGCGCCCGTTGGCCAGCCCGACCGCGCGGGCCGCCGACGGGACGCCGAGCCGCGTGGCGAGCTGCCCGTAGGACAGCGTCTCGCCGTACGGGATGGTGCACAGCGCCGCCCAGACGCGGCGCTGGAAGGGGGTACCGCGCAGCGCCAGCGGCAGGTCGAAGGTGGTCAACTCGCCCCGGAAGTACGCCTCCAGCTGGGCAATGGCCTCGGCGAACGGCGGGGTGCCGGGGTCCGCCGGGGCGCCGAAGCTCTCCTGGGGCGGACGGTGGCGCTGGTCGGTCATATAGAGGGCGGTCAGGGCGTCCCCGGCGGCGACGAGGGTGAGCGGGCCCACCGGGGTGTCGTCCAGGACGGTGTGCGTCAGTGGGGTGTCGGGCGCGGGCCCGGATGCGGTAACGGTCATGGCTGGGGGCTCAGTTCGTCGGGAGGCGGTTGATGGGGTGGTCGTCGGTCGCCCAGAGGTACTGGACGGCGTAGGCGCGCCAGGGGCGCCAGACCGCGGAGTGCCGGACCAGGGCGGCCGGGGTGTGCGGCAGGCCCAATCCGGCCGCCGCCCGGCGGAGCCCGAGGTCGGTGGGGGTGAAGGCGTCCGGGTCGCCCAGTCCGCGCATGGCGATGGACTCCACCGTCCAAGGGCCGACACCGGGCAGGGCGGCGAGCCGGGCGCGGGCCTCGTCCCGGTCGCTGCCGACGCCCAGACGGAGCGCCCCGGAGTTCAGGGCGGCGATCACCCCGGTGAGCGTGGCGCGTCGACTACGGGGCATGGCCAGCGCCTCGGGGTCCAGGTCGGCGAGCGCGGCGACGGACGGGAAGAGGTGGCTGAGCCCGCCCCCGGGGTCGTCGACCTTTGCGCCGTGCGCCCGGACCAGCCGGCCGGCGTGGGTGCGGGCGGCCGCGGTGGAGACCTGCTGGCCGAGCACCGCGCGCAGGGCAAATTCCTCGGCGTCGACGGTGCGCGGGACCCGGCGCCCCGGCGCCTTGTCGACCAGTGGCGCCAGGTCCGCGTCCTCCCGCAGCAGCCCGTCGACGGCTTCCGGGTCGGCATCCAGGTCCAGCATCCGGCGGCAGCGGGCGATGGCGCCGGCCAGGTCGCGCAGATCGGTCAGGGCGAGCCGGCAGTCGATGTGGTCGGGGCGGGGGGCGAGTGTGACGATGCCGTGCCCGTAGGGCAGGCGCAGGGTGCGGCGGTACGCGCCGTCCCGCCACTCCTCGACCCCGGGGACGGCGGTGGCAGCGAGGTGTCCGAAGAGGTTGTCGGGGTTCAGCGGCTGGCGGAAGGGCAGCCGCAGCGCCAGCGTCCCGGGCGCCACCGCGCGCGGGCCGGGCGTGGCACGCCGCCGCAGCTCGGTCGGGGAGAGCGCGAAGACCTCCCGGACCGTCTCGTTGAAGGCCCGGATGCTGGCGAAACCCGCGGCGAAGGCGACCTCGGCCATCGGCAGTGCGGTGGTCTCCACCAGCAGCCGGGCGGTCTGAGCGCGCTGGGCACGGGCCAGCGCCAGCGGTCCGGCGCCCAGCTCGGCGAGCAGCTGGCGCTCTACCTGGCGGGTGCTGTATCCCAGTCGCACGGCGAGGCCGGGCACCCCCTCGCGGTCGACGACCCCGTCGGCGATCAGCCGCATGGCCCGCGCGACGAGGTCGGCCCGCTCGTCCCACTGTGGCGACCCCGGGCTGGCGTCCGGGCGGCACCGCTTGCAGGCCCGGAATCCGGCCTGCTGGGCGGCGGCCGCGCTGGGGTAGAAGCGCATGTTCTCCGGCTTGGGCGGCACGACCGGGCAGCTGGGGCGGCAGTAGATACGGGTCGTGATCACGGCGGTGTAGAACCAGCCGTCGAAGCGGGCGTCCTTCGACTGCACGGCGCGCAGACAGCGCTCGGTATCGGTGTGCATGCCCTCCAGGATTGCTCAGCGCCCGGGCCTCCGCTGGCGGAAATCCGACATCGACGTCGGGCTGCCAGGGCCTTCGGAACGGGCTCGGTACAGGTGTCGGTACGGGTGTCGGTACGGCTTCCACACCGCACCGTGTCCGTTCCGTACCGCGTCCCTTCTGCGCCGCACCGTGTCCGTTCCGTTCCGTACCGCACCGCGTCCCTTCTGCACCGCACCACTCCGCACCACAGCCTTTCCGCAACACACCGCACCGCAACGTTCCGGGAGTGGACCGCCGACGACCGGGCAACAGCGACTTGAACGGACGCGACGGAAGGAGACCACCGTGCTGATGGCTCACCCCGCAGTACTGCAGGGCCTTGTGCAGGAGTACCGGACGCTGGAGGCGTTGCAGGCGGAGCGGGGCGGCACGGAGGTCCGGCGGCGGATGGACGACCTCGCCTACACCCTGTGCACCTCCACCGGGACCCGCGATGTGCAGGCCGCACTGATCGCCGCCTGCCACCACCTGCCGGGCGCCCGGGTGGAGGACGACTCCGTCATCAGCCACTGAGCGGCAGGGGCCAGCTCGGCACCGGGCCGCGCGCGCCGACTGTCCGTCGAGGGCGGGTGGACGTCCGGACGCTCCGCCGGATCCGGTCCCGTGTACCGGGGAGAGGTATGTCGTGAAGGCAGCAGCGATCAATTCCTTCGGCGGACCCGAGGTCGTCGAAATGTCGGCTGAGGCTGGACGCGAGCGTGGTGGGTCAAGGATGTCCCGCGCCGAAGGGCGGACGGTCGCCTCCGGCGACCGCGCTCCGCGTGCGTTCAAGTACCGGTCGAAGCCCGTCCTCCACTGCACTGCGCAGCGGGTACCGCGGACGGACCTTGACATCCGTGGTGTCAAATCTGACGAACTGCGGCTGCCAGCTGACGTCGAAGGAGATGGCACCTTTGATCGCGAAATGCGTCCGGGGAGGGGGCACCCACCCTTCCGGATAGTCCGGCAAGCCGGGCGGCGTCCACTTCTCTCCGTCGGTGGCGCGAAGGGTCTCCGCGTGCTCTTGCAAAGCACGTAATGCCAGGATGCGGAAGTCGTCGTACTCCGCAGAATCCATGGGCACCAACAAAAGCACACGCTCAGGTGACACATCGTGCACTGTCTGCACCAGCTCCCACATGAAGCCGGGTCGTGTGCCTGCTACCAGTACCACCAGCTGTGCTCCTCGTATCAAGGTCAGCACGGTGTCCTGCCAGTCGTTCAGCGGGAGGTAGAGCCGTCGTGCACCGACCAGCGGTAGCTTTTCGTCGGGCCGGCCAACGGCCACCATCGGAGCCACTTTTCGCCGGAACGCGTCAGCCAGCTGCTCCTCCTGGGTGCGATAACTGTGGAAATGTGGTGCCGTCAGCCCCCGCAGGAGGTTGGTACGGGTACCCAGCGGCGCCTCCAGGGCCGTCCGCAGCTCGTCATCATCAAACACCCGGAGGTACAGGACGTAGCGCTCGCCCACCAACTCCTTCGATGAGTGGATGACGGGGGCTAGATGCTGCCGCCGAAGGCGGTTGAGGCGCATCCCTGCGGTCAGAAGGAGAAATCCCAGACCCATCAGGATCGTGGGAAGTCCGTAGGTTGCCCAAACCGAATGATCAACGTAGGGATTGTCACTGGTTGCGATGCGCCAGCGCATGAAGCCGGAGACCCCACAGAGCGCACCTGCGATGCGCGAGGTCCATCCGAACAGACCAAGGACAAACGCCCGCACCCGCGACTGCGCTGATATCGCAGGCACCGCCCCGGCCTGGTCTCGTCCCGCAGATCCTGGATCCGAGCATCGACGCTCTTCCCATCCCGCCCCCGATAGCCTAGCCACTCGTGGCCGTGCAGCCCTCGACCCGAGATTGCCGTATCCAGAGCGGTCGGACAAGCCGCTCGTTGCCCCATTGTCAGTGCGGTGCGCTTCACTGTCCGCCATGAAGCTCACGCAAGCGACCGTCAACGACCTGCTGGCCCAACTCGGCCCGGGGGACGGCTACATGTACCTGCCCAGCGCCCTGGACCCGCAGAACCTGACCGACCTCCTCAACAGCAGGTACGGCGCCCCGCGCACTCTCGTCCTCGACGGCTTCACCGATCCGACGGTCGATGATTCCAGGGGCGCGGCTCTCCTCGTTCCCTTCGAGGACCGGGCCGTGAAGATACGGGCGTGGGCTTACGGGGATCAATGGGTCGGCACGGGTACGGTGCGCGACGCAGAAGGGGTCCAGCGACCGGTGTTGGTGGTCGCGCACAGGGAGGTGCCAAAGCCTTTGGCGATTGCTCCGGATAAGAGCGAGGACGAGGACGTCGATTGGATGGAGCGGCTCAGAGGGATCACCGGCTGGACGCAGCCCGCCCAGCGGCCGGACATGGACTGGGCGGAGGTGGAGTCGCGCCTGGGCACCGCACTGCCGAGCGACTACAAGCGC
Source organism: Streptomyces sp. NPDC020742 (assembly GCF_040641675.1). NCBI lineage: Bacteria > Bacillati > Actinomycetota > Actinomycetes > Kitasatosporales > Streptomycetaceae > Streptomyces > Streptomyces sp. NPDC020742. Next base: position 95,055 of record NZ_JBFAEA010000011.1, on the reverse strand, counting down.
ATGGTCGAGACCTTCGGCAAGGGCGCCTTCGACGGATACCTGGACCTGAACCAGGAGCCGTGGACCGATCTCAGAGAGGACGGTCTGCTGATCTGGGCAGGCACTGAGCACGAGGACCTGTACTGCTGGAGGGCCGACGGCGACGACCCCGACCGTTGGCCCGTCGTGGTCCGGTCGTTCGACGGCGGAGACGTCTCCTTCGACTGCCAAGCCGCACAGTTCGTCTGCCGCATCCTCGTCGACCCGCACCACCCGTTCACGATGGCTCGTTATTTCGACACCCACTGGTTCATGAACTACCGGGAATGCGGCTGACCGAACCCCGCTGCCAACGGCATCCGCAGCCCGGTGAGCAGCGCCTTCGGGGAAGCGGGCAGAAACACCGTCTGCCGCGGCCTTGGCCGGGCAATCGGTCCCCTGCCGGGCCGGTGGCTCGGGTGCGAAGTCGGTCGTCGGCTCGGCGCGCCTGTTCCGCCAGCGGAGGCAGGCGGCGTGCCGCAGTCAGCGCACGTGTGTGGCGAAGGCTGCGTACGCCGGCTCGTCGAAGAGGACGAAGCGGATCTCGTCGGCGGCCGTCTCGACTTCCCGGACGGTCTCCACCGCGATCCGCGCCGCGTCGTCCATCGGCCAGCGGTAGACGCCGGTGGAGATGGCCGGGAAGGCGATCGTACGGGCGCCCAGTTCGTCGGCGATCCGTAGCGATTCGCGGTAGCAGGAGGCCAGCAGGTCGCTGCGGTCCTCGCCGGCCGAGTAGACCGGGCCGACGGTGTGGATCACCCAGCGGGCGGGGAGCCGGCCGGCCGTGGTGGCGACGGCCCGGCCGGTGGGCAGGCCCCGGCCGTACCGGGAGTCCCGTAGGGCGCGGCACTCGGCCAGGATCTCCGGGCCACCGCGCCGGTGGATCGCGCCGTCCACGCCCCCGCCGCCGAGCAGCGAGGAGTTGGCGGCGTTCACCACGGCGTCCACGGCCTGTTCGGTGATGTCGCCCTGGACGAGGGTGAGGGAGGTGCGAAGGGGGCTCATGGTGTCCGAGCGTAGAGCGGTCAGCGGCGGTTCGCGCGCAGACGGCGCCACACCGCCTTGGCGGCGTAGTGGCCGGACATGCCGTGCACACCGGGGCCGGGCGGGGTGGACTGGGAGCAGAGGAAGACGGCCGGGTGGGCGGTCTCGTAGGGGACGCGGGCGAGCTTGGGGCGGATGAGCAGCCGCAGCCCGGCCGCGGAGCCGGTGGCGGTGTCGCCGCCGACGTAGTTGGCGTTGCGGACGGCGAGTTGTGGCGGGCCGGCGACCGCGCGGGCCAGCACGAGGTCCCGGAAGCCGGGGGCGAAGCGCTCGATCTGCCGCTCGACGACGTCGGTGGCGTCGCCCTCCCAGCCGTTGGGGACATGGCCGTACGCCCAGAAGACGTGCCGGCCCTCGGGGGCGCGGGTGGGGTCGATCAGGCTGGGCTGGGCGGTGATCAGGAAGGGGACGGAGGGGTCCTGTCCGTGGACGGCGGCGTTCAGCGCGGCGGCGATCTCGCCGCTGGTGGGGCCGATGTGGACGGTGCCGGCGCGGCGGGCCTCCACGGCCGTCCACGGCACCGGCCCGGAGAGCGCATAGTCGATCTTGAAGACGCTGGGGCCGTACCGCACCTCGCGGTAGGCGTTGCCCAGGCCCGCGATCCGGGCCAGCGCCGTCGGGGAGGTGTCGAAGACGTACGCCCGGGCGGGCGGCAGGTCGTCCAGGCGCTTGACCTCGAAGTCGGTGTGCACCGCACCGCCGTGGGCGCGCAGCAGGCCGGCCAGCGCGTCGGAGATGGCCTGGGAGCCGCCGCGGGCCACCGGCCAGCCGTGGGCGTGCGCGGCGAGCGCGAACATCAGGGCGATGCCGGAGGTACCGATGCCGCCGAGCGGGGCGATGGCGTGCGCCGCCAGGCCGGCCATCAGGGCGCGGGCCTTCTCGTCCTGGAAGCGGCGGTTGAGGAGGGTGACCGGCTGCGCGGCGACCAGGCCGAAGCGCGCGTACGTCACCGGGTCGGTGGGCACGCCGAGCCACTGGGTGCGCAGGAAGTCCTGTGCCATGGCCTCCCACCGGCCGATGAACGGCGCGACCAACCGGCGGTAGGCGCCGGCATCGCGCGGCCCGAACGACATCGCCGTCTCGCCGACGGTGTGCGCGAGCACGGCGGCCGTGCCGTCCGGGAAGGGGTGCGCCATCGGCAGCTCGGGGTGCAGCCACTCCAGGCCGTACCGCTGCAGCGGCATCCGGGCGAAGGCGGGCGAGCCCGCGCCCGTCGGGTGCACCGCCGAGCAGGGGTCGTGCCGGAAACCGGGGAGGGTCAGCTCCTCGGTACGGGCGCCGCCACCGATGGTGCCGTGGGCCTCGAAGACCTCGACGGACATCCCACGGCGGGCCAGTTCGACGGCCGCCGTCAGGCCGTTGGGTCCCGCCCCGATCACCACGGCATCGAGCATCCTCGGCACCTACGCCACTCCCCTCACGTCCGACCCTCGTCGGTGAGGGTCAGTTGGCGGCCGCCAGCAGTCCGAGGATACGCCGCGCGGTTTCGGCATCACGCGCTGCCGTGAAGGGCAGTGCATTGCCGCCCTCGATCCGGAACGGCTTTCCTGCGACCGTGCCGCTCGCGCCGCCCGCCTCATGGACGAGCAGCAGCCCGGCGGCGTGGTCCCAGGCGTTCTCCCAGCTGAAGGCCGTGGCGTCGAGCTGGCCACGGGCTACGTGGAGGTACTCCAGGCCCGCCGAGCCACAGGGCCGCGGGGCGACCCCGCCGGTGTCCAGTGCGGCCAGTACCCGCTTCTCGTCGTCGGTGGTGAAGTCGTGGTGGGAGGTGGCGACGTCCAGGACCGCGTCCGCGGCGGGGCTGCCGGTGTGCAGCGGTTCGCCGTTGAGCTCGGCGCCGGCGCCGCGGCGGGCGGTCGCCATCAGGCCGAGGGCGGGGGCGTAGGTCCAGGAGGCCAGCACCTCGCCGCGGTGGGCGAGCGCGACGAGCGTGGCGAAGCCGGGGTCGCCGTGGACGAACTGGCGGGTGCCGTCGACCGGGTCGACGATCCAGACGGGGGCGTCGCCGTGCAGCGAGTCGAGCACACTGGGGTCGGCGTGCACCGCCTCCTCGCCGACCACCACGGAGCCGGGAAGCAGGGCCGTCAGGGCGGCGGTGAGGTGCTCCTCGGCGCGGCGGTCGGCGGTGGTGACGAGGTCGTGCGGGCCGTTCTTCTCGACGACGTCCTCGGCGGAGAGCTGGCGGAACCGGGGCATGATCTCGTCGGCCGCGGCCCGGCGGACGGCGGCGTCGACGGCGGCCAGGTCGAGCGCGGACAGGTCCGGCGAGAGGGTCATCGGGGTGGCGTCGACGGCCGTGGCGGCACGGGCGACTGCGCTGGCACCCGCGGTGGCGGTGGCGTCGGTGATCGCGGTGGCGGCGGTGATGTTCGTGGGGTCTCCCGAATCGTGGGGACGAAGTGCTTCGATCATGTGTCCATCGAACCACGCGCCACTGACACGGGGGCTGGAATTGATGTGAACTCCGGGTGCCGTGGAGGGCACGAGGTGGGGCGGGGACGGGGCGGGGGCGGGGAGCCGGGGCGGGGTGGGAAGCCAGGGCGGGGAGCAGGGGCGGGAGCCGGGGCGGGGCCGACCGGTGCGATCCGCGTCAACGGGCATGGTCGGGTCCGGCAGGTGCGGGCGGCTCCGGCCGGTGCGGGAGGTGCGGGAGGTGCGGGCCGTTCGGCGGCACCGGCTGTGTGTGGGCGGTTCGGTGGCACCGGCTGTGTGTGGGTGCGGCCCGCCGGCGGCTCAGCGGTCCTCCCGGCCGGCAGCTGATGCGCTCAGCGCCCGACCGCGTACCCCTGCATCCCCCGGGGATTCGCCGCCGCGGAGAGCACACCGGTCTCCGGGTCCCGGGCCACCGCGCACAGCCGTCCCTCGGACCAGGCCCCGCCCAGCGTGACCCGGTGGCCACGTCGCCGCAGGTCCTCGACGGTCCGCTCCCCGATGCGCGATTCCACCGTCACGCTGCCCGGGCGCATCCCGCGGGGGAAGAACGAGCCCGGGAAGGAGTCGTGGTGCCAGTTCGGCGCGTCGACGGCCCCCTGGAGGTCCAGCCCGCCGCGGACCGCCCCGCGCAGCGCCACCGCCAGGAAGAAGTGCAACTGCCACTGGTCCTGCTGGTCGCCTCCCGGGGTGCCGAACGCCATCACCGGGACGCCCTCGCGCAGCGCCAGGGACGGCGTCAGGGTGGTACGGGGACGGCGTCCCGGGGTGAGGGAGTTGGGCAGGCCCTCTTCCAGCCAGGCCATCTGGAGCCGGGTCCCCAGCGGGAAGCCGAGTTCCGGGATGACGGGGTTGGACTGCAGCCAGCCGCCGGACGGGGTGGCGGAGACCAGGTTCCCCCAGCGGTCCACGACGTCGATGTGACAGGTGTCGCCCCGGGTGGCGCCGCGCCGGTCGACCTCGGGCGCCACCTCGGACACCGCCCCGGACGGCGGCCCGGACCATGGCTCGGACACCGCCCCGGACCATGGCTCGGGCAGCGGCCCGGCCGGCCCGCGGGCGACGGTCGGCTCGCCCGCTCCGGGTGCGGATGCCTCGGGCGCGTCAGGGCCGTGGTCGCCGGTCGCGACCGCCAGAGCGTGCTTGCCCAGGCGTGGGACCCGGTCGTCCGGGCTGCCCGGCCGTAGCGCGTAGGAGGCCCGTTCACCGATGAGCGTCCGCCGCGCGGCGTTGTACTCCTCGCTGAGCAGGGTCTCCAGCGGCACCTCGGCGGCGTCCCCGTACCAGGCCTCCCGGTCCGCCATCGCCAGCTTGCCGCCCTCGATCAGCAGATGCACGTACTCGGGGCTGCCGTAGGCGGGCAACTCCTCCGGTAGCAGCGCGAGTTGTTGGAGGAGGACCGGTCCCTGGGACCAGGGTCCCGCCTTGGCGACGGTCCAGCCGCGCCACTCGTGGGTGACCGGCGCCTCGTAGGTGGCCGCGAAGGCGGCGAGGTCGTCGCCGGTGAGGGTGCCGGCGTGGCGTTCGCCCGAGGTGTCCATGGCAGGGCGGGCCGCGGACCCGGCGAGCGCCTCCCCGATGAAGCCCTCCCGCCAGATACGGCGGGCGGCGTCGATCTGCGCCTCCCGCCCGACCGAGCCGGCCGTCGCCTCCGCTACCAGCCGCCGCCAGGTGGCGGCCAACGGCCGGTTCCGCAGCAGCCCGCCCGGGGCGACGGCCTTGCCGTCGGGGAGGTAGAGCGCGGCGGAGGAGGTCCACTCCGTCTCGAAGAGCTCCCGGACCGTCTCGACGGTCTCGCCGATCCGCTCGACGGCGGGGTGGCCGTGCTCGGCGTAGCCGATGGCGTACCGCAGCACCTCCTCCAGCGACTTGCTGCCGTGGTCGCGCAGCAGCAGCATCCAGGCGTCGAAGGCGCCCGGGACCGCGGCGGCGAGCGGGCCGGTGCCGGGGACCAGGTCCAGGCCGAGCGAGGTGTAGTGCGCCACGCTGGCGCCCGCCGGGGCCGGGCCCTGTCCGCACAGCACCCGTACCGGCCCGTCCGCCGGCGCAAGGATGATCGGCACCTCGCCGGCCGGGCCGTTCAGATGCGGCTCCACCACGTGCAGGACGAAGCCGGCCGCCACCGCCGCGTCGAAGGCGTTGCCGCCGTCCTCCAGGACCGCCATCGCGGTCTGGGAGGCCAGCCAGTGCGTGCTGGAGGCCATCCCGAAGGTGCCTTGGAGGGTGGGGCGGGTGGTGAACACGGGCGGCTCCTCGTCGGGCGGGCGGTGGGTGAGTGAAGGAGCAGTGGGTGAGTGAGGGAGGGGGGGGCGAGGGGGGCGAGTGAGGAGTGGGTGAGCGGGGGGTGGGGTGGTCGATGCGCGGTGGGGGGCGGGGCGGGCACGGGCAGGGACGGCCGCCGTACGGCGCAGGTGGGGCGGGACGGTCACCGCATCCGCGCCTCCGTGACGCCGTTTCTCCGGGAATGATCAACGGACACCTACCCCGTGCGCCGTCTCCCCATGGCTCTGCGACGGCCAGCGATCTCCCATTCCTTGGGCAGCGCCCGGCCGGACGGCCTCGTCCGCGGTACGCCCCCGGGCCCGCCCCCGGGCGCCGAGAATCGGCAGGACGACGGGACCGGCCCCCGCGTACGCTCGGTCCATGGCCGGCACCGACACCCCACAGGATCCGCCCGCCCGGCGCCCGCTCGTCGCTCTGCTCAGCGGCGCCGGGATCTCCACCGACTCCGGGATCCCGGACTACCGCGGGCCCCATGGGCTCTGGCGGCGGGACCCCGAGGCCGAGAAGCTCGTCACCTACGACCTGTATATGTCCGATCCGGAGATCCGGCGGCGGTCCTGGCGGATGCGGCGGGAGAGCCCGGCGTTCCGGGCGAAGCCGAATGCGGCGCACGAGGCGGTGGCCCAGCTGGAGCGGTCGGGGACCCCGGTGCGGGTGATCACGCAGAACGTGGACGGGCTGCACCAGATGGCGGGCTTGCCGGAGCGCAAGCTGCTGGAGCTGCACGGCACGGTGCGGGCGGTCACCTGTACCCGCTGTCATGCGCGGTCGTCGATGCGGGAGGCGCTGGAGCGGGTGGCCGCGGGCGAGCCCGATCCCGCGTGCCTGGTCTGCGGCGGCATCCTGAAGTCGGCGACGGTGATGTTCGGCGAGCAGCTGGATCCGCAGGTGCTGGGCAAGGCGCTGGGCGTGGCGAAGGCCGCGGACGTCTTCCTGGCGGTGGGCACGACGCTCCAGGTGCAGCCGGCCGGTTCGCTCGCCGGGGTGGCGGCCGAGCACGGCGCGCGGCTGATCATCGTCAACGCCGAGCCGACGCCGTACGACGCGCTGGCCGCCGAGGTGATCCGCGAGCCGATCGGGACCGCGCTGCCCCCGCTGCTGGCCGCCCTCGAACAGCCCGGCTGAGGCGGTCCGGCCCGGGGCGTCAGCGACCAGCAGCGGGCCTCCACCGCCGCGCCGACCCGGGTGCCAGTCCCGCCGAGGGCCGAGGACCGAGGTGACGTCAGACCACCGAGCTGCTCGTCGGCACGTCAGACCACCGGGCTGCTCGTCGGCGCCATCTATCCACCGCTACCGGTGGGTGGCGTCGGTGGAGTAGCTGACGAGTGATCAGGAGGGCGGCACGCGGCGGGTGTTGAGCCCGGAGCCCGCCGGGGTGTGGGCCGGTTTCCGGGGTGCGCTCAGTGGTGGTCCTTCGTGGCGACCACCAGCATCTTCGTCACCGTGCCGTCCTCCCCGACCACATCGCGTACGTGCCGGAAGCCCAGACGGTCGCACAGGGCGAGGCTGGCCGTGTTCTCGGCGCCGACCATGCCGTAGACCTCCGCGAGGCTCAGCGTGTCGGCGGCGTAGTCGATCAGCGTCCGCGCCAGTTCGGCGCCCAGTCCCTTGCGCCAGTGTGCCGGCGCGAGGGCACCGATGACCTCGTACCCGTCGACGTTCCCGGTCTTCTTGATCTCCGCATGGCCGACGTAGGTGCCGTCGGACCACACCCCCCACACGTCGAACAGGTCCCTTCCGTAGATGTCGGTGAGGATCGCCTGGAAGGCCGCGCGGATCTCCGCTTCCGGGACGGCCTCCTGGCCCATCCACCGGCAGACGACCTCGTCGCTGAGGAGGCGCACGAAGTGCTCCTCGTCCTCGGTCCGGTAGGGGATGAACTCCATGCGGGCGGTGCGCAGATACGGGGTCATTCCGGGTCCTTCTCGTCGTGCGGATGGGACGGGAAACGGGAATGCGGCGCGGTGCGGACAGGGCGGTGCGCCGAGGGGGGAAGGGTGGGGCAGAGTGGGGCGAAAGGGTGCCGCAGGTTCGCGCCGCGGGGTGTGGGGGCGGCGCGGGCAGGTGGCGGCGGGCCCGTTCAGCGGGCCGTACGGAAAGCAGGCGGGCGGTGTCGCCGGTGGGTCATGGGGACAGGGCGCACACGATCGGCACAGTCCTCTCCCCCGTGGAAAAGCGTCAATTCCTCACCCGGGAAAGCGCCCACCGGGTGTCGCACCCACTGGTATAGCGCAAAGAACACCATGCGTCATCAGCCAGCGCCAAACCGAAAAGACCGGAATTTCGGACGTGTGCGGGCGGGCATGCCGAAGCGCCCCGTGGCTCTCACGCACGGCGAGGGCCACGGGGTGGACGGTACGTGCGGGGGCGGGCTGCTCTGCCGCGCCCCCGCGCGTCCGGGGTCAGGAGGCGGCGTTCTCCATGCGCTCGCGCAGGCTGCGGGGGCGCATGTCGGTCCACACCTCATCGACGTAGGCGGAGCACTCGTCCTGGGTGCCCTCCTTGCCCACCGCGGTCCATCCGGCCGGTACCTCCAGGTCGGCCAGCCAGAGCGAGTACTGGTCCTCGTCGTTGCGCAGCACCTGGTAGCGGGCGTTCTCGTCCATGTCATGTGCTCCTGTCGTCGGTTGGTGTTCTGACCACCGGTCCGTGGGGAGCCGGTGCCGTGGTGCGTCAGCGGGTGCGCCGGCCCGTGTGCGGCCGGTGCCGGGGTGCGTCGGCGGTGGGTCCGGTGCGTCGGGCGGTGCGCGCCGGCGGCGGCCGGTTCTGGTGCCGGTGCCGGTGCCGGTGCCGGTGCCGGTCACACGTTGTCCCGGGCGTGTTGGGCGATGCGGCGGAGGGCCTCGGCGAAGTCCTCGGCCACGGCCCGTACGGTGGCCTCCTCGTGCACCCCGGGCCGGTAGTGCCAGGTGAAGCCGAGGCGGCCGTCCTGGACCGCGCCGACCGCCTCCAGCAGGTGCGACCCGGTGTCACGGGGGTCGTGATCCTGCCCGACGGAGCCGAGCTCGGCGCGCACGAGTCCCCCGCCGGCGGCGGTGGGGCGGGCGTCCCACTGGCCCAGGTAGTTGAAGACGACCTGCCCCCGGCCGGTGCGCTCCAGGGCGGCGCGCACCTCCTCGGTGCCGTGGGTGCGCAGGGCGCCGAAGCCGAGGCCGTTGCCGGGGACGGCGCGGAGCTGCCGCCGGACCGACTTCACCAGCGCGCGCCAGTCCCGGGTCGGGCCGAGGTCGGTGCGGTCGGTGACCTGGAGGGTGACCGGGTGGACGGTGGTGAACCAGCCGACCGTACGGGAGAGGTCGACGCCGTCCACCACGTCCTCGCGGCCGTGGCCTTCCAGGTCCACGCCGACCCGGTCGTGGCCGGTCCAGCGGGCCAGGGCCAGGGCGAGGGCGGCGAGCAGGACATCGTTGATGCGGGTGCGGTAGGCCGTGGGGGCGGCCCGCAGCAGCGCCTCGGTGTCCGTCTCGTCCAGGGTGACGGTCACCGTCCCGGCCTCGCTCCCCGACCGTTCGGGGTCGTGGTCGACCGGGAGCGGGGCGGCGGCCACCGCGTCCTGCCAGTACGGCAGTTCGTGGTCCAGGCCGCCCTCCGCGACGTGCGCGGCCAGCCCCCGGGCCCAGTCCCGGAAGGGGGTGGTGCGTTCGCCGAGCGTGATCTCCCGGCCCTGTGCGGCCTGTTGGTAGGCGGTCTCCAGGTCGTCCAGGACGATCCGCCAGGACACCGCGTCGATGACGAGGTGGTGAGCCACCAGGAACAGGGCGGCGGGGCGGCCGGGGTCGCCGGTGAACAGCGCCGCGCTCAGCAGCGGCCCTCGGCCGATGTCGAAGCCGGCGTGCAGGGCGTCGGCCCGCTCGCGCAGGGCCCGGTCGGCCTCATCGGCGGACCGGCCGCTCAGGTCGTACCGGGACAGGATGCGGTACGGGGTGGCGGGCGGCGGCGGGTTGTGCTGGCGCCAGCGCCCGTCGTCGCCGCGGGTGAACCGCATCCGCAACGCGTCGTGGTGCACCAGGAGGGCGTGCAGCGCCCGTTCCAGCGCCTCCGGGTCGGGTACGCCGTCCAGTTCGAGCAGCGCGGACTGGTTGAAGTGGTGGTGGTTGGCCCGGGGGGTGGCGAGGAACCAGCTCTGGATGGGGGTGAGCGGGAGGTCGCCGGTCACCGGGCCGTCGTCGGACCGCTCCGGTCCGGTCGTCACGACGGTGGCCAGGTCGGCGACCGTCTGGTGGGTGAACAGGTCCTTGGTGGCCAGGTGCAGTCCGTCCCGGCGCAGCCGCGAGACCACCTGCATGACCAGGATGGAGTCACCGCCCAGTTCGAAGAAGTTGTCGTCGGCCCCCACCGCGTCGAGGCCGAGCACATCGGCCCAGATCCGCGCGATCCGGCGCTCGGTGTCGGTGCGCGGCGCGACCTGGCCGCGGGCGGCGCCGGCGGACGGGTCGGGGTCGGGCAGGGCGCGGCGGTCGGTCTTGCCGTTGGGGGTGAGCGGCAGCGCGGCCAGTGGTACGAACGCCGAGGGGACCAGGTGGGACGGCAGCCGGCGGGCCAGGGCAGCGCGCAGCCCGGGTACGTCCAGCGCCGCCGGCTCGCCTTCGGCCGGGACGACGTAGGCGACCAGGCGGGCCGGGCCGGAGGGCGGTGTGCCGGCCGCGCGGACCACGACCGCGGCGTCCCGCACCTGCGGAAGGCGCCGCAGGGCGCTCTCGATCTCGCCGGGCTCGATGCGGAAGCCGCGCACCTTGACCTGGTCGTCGGCGCGTCCGACGTAGCGCAGTGCACCGTCCGCGCCCCAGCGCACCAGGTCGCCGGTGCGGTACATCCGCCCGCCCGGCGCGCCGAACGGGTCGGCGAGGAAGCGGGCCGCGGTCAGGCCGGGGCGGGCCAGGTAGCCGCGGGCGAGTCCGTCACCGGCGAGGTACAACTCCCCGGTCACGCCGACCGGCACGGGGCGCAGGGCGGCGTCGAGCACATAGCTGCGGGCGCCGTCCAGGGGGCGGCCGATGGGCGGCGCGCCCGCCCCCGGGGTCAGCGGTCCGGTCCAGGTGGCCACCACGGTGGCCTCGGTGGGGCCGTAGGAGTTGATCATGTGACGGCCGGGGGCCCAGCGCTCCACCAGGTCGGCCGGGCAGGCCTCGGCGCCGACGATCAGGGTCCGCAGGTCCGGCAGGGCGCCGGCCGCCTCGGGCGGCACGGTGGCCAGGGCGGCGGGCGGGATCAAGGCGTGGGTGATCCGCCGGTCGGCGAGCACCTGGGCGAGCCGGTCGCCGAGCAGTGGCCCCTCCTCCCCCGCGACCAGCGTCACGCCGGCGAGCAGGGAGATGCACAGTTCCAGGACCGAGGCGTCGAAGCTCGGCGAGGCGAACTGCAGGACCCGGTCGCCGGGGCGCACCGCGTACCGGTCGGCGGCGGCGGCCGCGAAGCCGGCGAGCCCGGTGTGCGTCACCACCACCGCCTTGGGGGTGCCGGTGGAGCCGGAGGTGTAGATGACATAGGCGGGGTGAGCGGTCGTCAGGGGGGCGAGCCGGTCGCCGTCGGTGGGCGCCGTCGCGGGTCCCTCGGTGCACCAGACGTCCGCCGGGTCGTCCAGGACCAGCGTGGCCGCCGCGTCCCGCAGCATGAACTCCCGCCGCTCGTCCGGGTAGGCCGGGTCGACGGGGAGGAAAGCGCCGCCGGCCTTGGCCACTGCCAGCTGGGCCACCACCATCGCCGCCCCGCGGGGCAGGGCCAGGGCGACCACCCGCTCGGGGCCGGCCCCGTGGGCGATCAGCCGGTGCGCCAGTCGGTTGGCCGCGGCCTCCAGCTCGGCGTAGGTCAGCCGGCGGTCGCCGGCGGTGACGGCCGGCTCGTCGGGGTGCCGGGCGGCCCGCTGCTCGAACAGCGCGGGCAGGGTGGCCGCCGGGACCCGGCTGGCGGCGCCGGCGCCGTCGGCGAGGGTGCGCCGGAGGGCGTCGGCGGGGGCCAGCGGCAGCGCGCCCAGCGGCCGGCCGGGGTCCTCGGCGACGGCGGTCAGCAGGGTGGTCAGCTGATCGGTCATCCGCCGGGCGGTGGCCCCGTCGAACAGGTCGGTGCGGTAGGTGAGCAGTCCGTGCAGGGCGCCGGAGTCGGTCTCGGCGAACTCCAGGGTGAGGTCGAAGGCGGCCTCGTCGCGGTCCGGTTCGATGTCGCTGACCTGGAGCCCGGGCAGCTCCATCGCCGCACCGGGGGTGTTCTGCAGCACCACCATGGCCTGGAAGAGCGGGGTGCGGCTGGTGTCCCGGGCCGGCTGGACCTCGTCCACCACCCGCTCGAACGGCACGTCCTGGTGCGCGAAGGCGTCCAGGACGGTCTCGCGGACGTCCGCCAGGAGGTCGGTGAAGGACCGTTCGGGGTCGACCGTGGAGCGCAGCACCAGGGTGTTGACGAAGAAGCCGATCAGCCGCTGGCTCTCGGGTCGGTCCCGGCCCGAGGTGACGGTACCGACCGCGATGTCCTGCTGCCCGGACAGCCGGGCGAAGAGGGCCTGGGCCGCCGCGACCAGCGTCATGAACAGCGTGCTGCGGCGCGCCCGGCCGAGCTCGGTGAGCCGGCGGGCCGTCTCCGCCGGCAGCACCAGGCCAGTGGTGGCGCCGCGCCGGTTCGGTACGGCCGGGCGCGGCCGGTCGGTGGGCAGGTCCAGCGGGGCGACACCGGCCAGCCGCTCCTTCCAGTGCCGCAATTGGCCGTCGGCGGCGGGCCCGGTGAGCACGGTCCGCTGCCAGTGGGCGACATCGGCGTACTGGACCGGGAGCGCGGGCAGCTCGGCCGGGGTGCCGGTGAGCGCGGAGCGGTAGAGCTGGGCGAGGTCGCCGGTGAGGACGCCGGTCGACCAGCCGTCGGTAATGATGTGATGGAGCGTCAGGGTCAGTATGTGGTGGTCCGCCGCCAGCCGGATCAGTCCGGCCCGCAGCAGGGGCCCCTGGCGCAGGTCGAAGGGGCGGGTGCGCTCCTGTGCCAGCAACTCCCCGAGGCGGGCGGTGCGTTCGGCGCCGGGCAGCGCGGACAGGTCGTGCAGCGGCAGCGGGACGTCCGACGGCGGGTGGACGATCTGGACGCCCTGGCCGTCGACGGAGTCGAAGGTGGTGCGCAGCGACTCGTGCCGGGCCGCCAGTGCGGTCAACGCAGCCGCGAGCGCAGCGGCGTCCAGCCGACCGCGCAGGCGGAGCGCCAGCGGGGTGAGGTACGCGGTGCTCTCGGGTGCGAACGAGTCCAGGAACCACAGGCGTTGCTGGGCGGCGGAGAGCGGCAGCGGGACCTCCCGGCCGACCGGGACGGGGCCGGCCGACGGGCGGGCGGAGCCCTCCGGGGCGCCGAGCAGGTCCGCCAGCGCGGCCGGGGTCGGGTGGCTGAACACCGCCCGCGGGGTCAGCTCGGCGCCGAACTCCTCCGCCAGCCGCGAGGCCAGGCGGATGCTGAGGATGGAGTCCCCGCCGGCGGCGAAGAAGTCGTCCTCCACACCGACCTCGGCGGTGCCGAGCACCTCCGCCCAGATCCGGGTGACCCGCAGCTCGGCCGCGGTACGGGGGGCGACCGGCTCGGTCCGGGCGGGGGCGGCGGGCGCGGGCAGCGCCGCACGGTCCACCTTGCCGTTGGCGCTCAGCGGCAGCGCGTCCAGCGGGACGTACGCGGCGGGCACCAGGTAGTCGGGCAGGACCTGCCGGGCGTGGCGGGCCAGCGCCTCGGGGTCGATACCGTCCCGCCCCACCACGTAGGCGACCAGTTGCTTGGCCCCGGAGATCCCCTCGCGGGCCGCCACCGCCACGTCCGTGACGTCCGGGTGGGCCGCCAGGGCGCTCTCCACCTCACCGGGCTCGACCCGGAAGCCGCGGATCTTCACCTGGTCGTCGGCGCGGCCGAGGAACTCCACGGTCCCGTCCGGGCGGCGGCGGGCGAGGTCGCCGGTGCGGTACATCCGGCTGCCGGGTGGACCGGACGGGTCGGCGACGAAGCGGGCCGCGGTCGCGCCGGGCGCGTCGAGGTAGCCGCGGGCGACGCCCTCGCCGGCCAGGAAGAGTTCGCCCGCGGTGCCCGGCGGCACCGGCCGCAGGCGGGCGTCGAGGAGGTGCACCCGCATGTCGTCGAGCGGCTGGCCGATGGGCACCGTGCCGGGCACCGCCGCGGCCTCGGTCAGGGCGTGGGCGGTCGCGAAGGTCGTGGTCTCGGTCGGCCCGTAGCCGTCCACCACGGTCAGGCCGGGGCAGGCGGTCAGCACCCGGCGCACGGCCGCGGCCGGCACCACGTCACCCCCGGTCCACACCTGGCGCAGCCCGGCGAAGCAGTCCGGCGCGTCCTGGGCCAGCAGCCGGAACAGCCCGGCCGTCAGCCACAGCGCGGTCAGCTCCGCCCCGGCCGCGAGGCGCCGCAGGAGGGTGGCGTCGACGGCGCCCGGCGGGGCCACCACGATGCGCCCGCCGTTCAGCAGCGGCGCCCAGACCTCGAAGGTGGCGGCGTCGAACGCCACCGGTGAGTGCAGCAGGACCCGCTCGCAGACGGATCCGCCGAAGCGGCTGTCGGTGGCGAGCGCGGCCACATCGCGGTGGCGCACTCCGACGGCCTTGGGGACGCCGGTGGAGCCGGAGGTGAACATGACGTACGCCAGCCGGTCGGGGTCCGCGGGCGCGGGCGGCGGACCGGCAGCAGGGCCGTCAGTGCGGGCGGCGGTGACCTCCTCGGCGGTCAGGTGCGCGGTGACGCCCGCCCGGGCGAGCAGGGCGCGCCGGCGTTCCTTGGGGGCGCGCAGGTCCAGCGGCACATAGGTGCCGCCCGCCTTGAGCACCGCCAGCTGGGCGACGACGAGTTCGGCGGAGCGGTCCATCAGCAGCGCCACCCGGCCCTCGGCGGGCAGTCCGGCCGCGGCCAGGCGGTGGGCCAGGCGGTCGGACCAGTCGTCGAGTTGACGGTACGTCAGTTCCCGATCGGCATCGGTGAGCGCGAGGGCGTCCGGGGTGCGCCGGGCCCGCTCGCTGAAGAGCCGTACCGGCGAACGTCCCGGGACCCGGCGCGCGGGGGCGTTCCAGCGGCGCAGCACCGCACGGTCGTCGTCGGTGAGCAGGTCGAGTCCGTCCACCGTGCCGTCGGCGCCGTCGGCGAGCGCCGTTAGCAGGGTCCCCAGGCGGGCCGCCGCGCGCTCCACCGTGGCCCGGTCGAAGAGCTCCGGGTCGTAGGCGAGGTCGAAGCCGAGCCGGTCGGCGAGGAAGGCGCGCAGGCAGAGCGGGAAGGTGGGGGCGTCCTCGGCCCGCACGTCCGTGATGCGGATGCCGGCCCCGGCCGCGGCGGCTTCGTCGAAGGGGTAGTTCTCGAACACCACCATGCTGTCGAACAGCGCCTCGCCGGCCGGGAGTGCGCTCAGCGACTGGATGCGGGACAGCGAGACGGAGTCGAAGCGGCGGGAGTCGCTCTGCTGTTCCTGGAGTTCGCGCAGCCAGGGCAGGACGGGGCGGGTGCCGTCGATCCGGACCCGGGTCGGGACGGTGTTGATGAACATGCCGACCATCGACTCCACACCGGGGAGTTCGGCCGGGCGGCCCGAGACCGTGGTGCCGAACACCACGTCCGGCCGGCCGCCGTAGCGGGCCAGCAGCAGCGCCCAGGCGCCCTCCACCAGCGTGTTGACGGTCAGCCCGGCGCGTGCGGCCACCGCGCGCAGCCGGTCGGAGGCCTCGCGGGGCAGCTCGGTGTGGACCTGCTCGGACGCCCGGGCACGGTGCGCCTCGGCGGGCAGCCGGTCGTACGGCAGCGGGGTGCGGGCGGTGAACCCGGCCAGTGCGTCTGCCCAGTGCCGCTCGGCCCGCTCCCCGTCCTGTGCGGCGAGCCACTGGAGGAAATCCCGGAACGGCCGGCGGGCCGGGAGGGCCGCGGACCGCCCCTGTGCGGCAGCGGCGTACTGGGCGCAGACGTCGGCGAAGAGCTGTGCGGTGCTCCAGCCGTCGAGCATCAGGTGGTGCGAGGTCCACACCAGCACGATCTCGTCGCCGGGCAGCGCGGCCACCGCCATCCGGCTCAGCGGGGCGCGGGTCAGGTCCAGTCCGGTGGCGCGCTCCTCGGCCAGCAACCGGTCCAGCGCCCGCTCCTGCTCCTCGGGGGTCAGGGCGCGCCAGTCGTGGTGGACGACGGGCAGCGCGGCGTGCCGGTGGACGACCTGCACCGGGTGCGGCAGGCCCTGCCAGTGGACGCTGCTGCGCAGCGCCGGGGTGTGGTCGGCGACGCGCTGCCAGGCCGCGGCGAAGGCCCGCGGGTCGGCGATCCCGGCGATGCGGACCGCCGTCCGGTCGCAGTAGGCGCCGGCCTCGTCGACCAGGCCGTGGAAGAGCATGCCGGCCTGCAGCGGGGTCAGCGGATGGATGTCCGCCACCTCCCGGCCGTCGCCCGCGAGCAGGTCCACCTGCCGCTGGTCGAGGCCGGCGAGCGGGAAGTCGGAGGGGGTCCGGCCGCCGGCGCCCGGCGCCGCACAGTGCGCGACGAGGTCCTCCAGCGCCGCCACGGTGTCCTGGGCGAGGCGGCGCACGGTGGACTCGTCGTACACGGCCGGCGGGTAGGTCCAGCCGAGTTCGAGCCGGCCGTCCTGGACCACGCCGGTCACCTCGAGCAGGTAGCTGCGCTCCTCGTCGGGGTCGGCGTCGCGCCCGGCGGGCGGCAGGGCGGCGCGGTACAGCCCGTCCTGCGCCGGCCGGTCGCCGGCCGCCACGTCCCACTGGCCGTGGTAGTTGAACCCGATGAGCGGCCGGGGCGCCTCGGGGAGCGCGGCCGACGGTGCGAGGTGGCGCAGCGCCCCGTAGCTCAGGCCGTGCAGCGGCACGGCGCGCAGCTGCTCCTTGACCGACCGGAGGGTCTCCCGCCAGCCGGCGTCCGGGCCGACGGTCAGGGCGAGCGGGAACTCGGCGGTGAACCAGCCGACGGTGCGCGACAGGTCCAGGTCCTCGAAGAGGTCCTCGCGCCCGTGGCCCTCCACCCCGACGAGCACGGTGTCCCGGCCACTCCAGCGGCTCAGGGTACGGCCCAGCGCGCTCAGCAGGACGTCGTTGACCTGGGTGCGGTAGACGTCCGGCACCCGGCGCAGCAGGGCGTCGGTCGCGGCCCCGTCCAGGCGTACGGTCACGGTCCGTGCCGCGCCGTGCGGGTTGCGGCCGGCGCGGTCGGCGGGGAGGTCGGCGGGCGCGGCGCAGGTGCGGCGCCAGTACGGCAGGTCGCCGTCGAAGCCGCCGGCGCGGGTGTGCCGCGCCAGCCGGTCGGCCCAGTGGCCGTAGCCGCTGCTCACCGGCGGCAGCGCGGCCGGGCGACCGGCGGCGGCCTGCCGGTAGGCGGTCTCCAGGTCGGCCAGCAGGATGCGCCAGGACACCCCGTCGACCACCAAGTGATGGGCGGTGAACAGGAGTTGGCAGGGCCGGTCGGGTCCGCGGTCGAAGAGCAGGATCCGTACCACCCGGCCGGCGGCGGGGTCCAGGGAGGTCTGTGCGGCGGCCGCCGCGCGCTGCACCTCCGCTTCCCCGGCCGCCTCGTCCAGTCCGGTCAGGTCGTGGTGGGAGCAGACCTCCCCCGGGGCGGTGGGCAGCGCCTCCTGGGTCCAGGTGTCGTCGGTGCGGTGGAACCGGGTGCGCAGCGCGGCGTGCTGGGCCACCAGCGCCTCGGCGGCGCGCCGGAGCGCCGGCAGATCCGCGCCGGGGGCCAGCTCCAGCCGCTGGGTCATGGTGAAGTGCAGGGCGTCACCGGGGCGGCGCCCGTCGAGGTACCAGCGCTGGATGGGCGTGAGCGGGGCCGGCCCCACCGGGGCGGCCTCCTCGGTGCGTACGGAGTCCATGGCGCCGGTGCGCAGGGCGAGTTCGGCGACGGTCTGGTGCCGGAAGACGTCCTTGGAGGTGAGGGCGTACCCGGCGCGGCGGGCCCGGGAGACGATCTGGATGCTGAGGATCGAGTCGCCGCCCAGCGCGAAGAAGTTGTCCTCGACCCCGACCCGGGGCACACCGAGCACCTCGGCCCAGATGGCGGCGAGGTCGGCCTCGGTGCCGGTGCGCGGGGCGAGGTGACGGGTGCCGCTGTCCGGCTGTGCCATGGGCGCGGGCAGGGCGCGCCGGTCCGTCTTGCCGCTGCTGGTCCGGGGGATCCTCGCCAGCGGGACGAACAGCGCGGGGACCATGTAGTCGGGCAGGGTGCGCCGCAGCTGCACCCGGAGTTCCTCGGCGGCGGGCGGCTCGGTGCCGCCGGGCACCACGTAGGCCACCAGCGTGGTGCGGCCGGCGTGTTCGCGGGCCACCACGACGGCGTCGCCCACGCCGGGGTGGGCCAGGAGCGCGGCCTCAACCTCGCCGGGCTCGATCCGGAAGCCGCGGATCTTGACCTGTTCGTCGGTGCGCCCCAGGAACTCCAGCAGCCCGTCGGCCAGGCGGCGCGCCCGGTCGCCGGTGCGGTACATCCGGGTGCCGGGCGGGCCGAAGGGGTCGGCGACGAAGCGCCCGGCGGTCAGGCCGGGCCGGCCCCGGTAGCCGCGGGCGACCTGGGCGCCGGCGAGGTAGAGCTCACCGGGCACACCGGCCGGGACCGGCCGCAGCGAGCCGTCCAGCACATAGGCGCGCAGGTTGGCACCGGGCCGCCCGATGACGGGGTACGCGGTGTGGTCGGTGAAGCGCCCGTAGACGGCGTCGACGGTGCACTCGGTGGGGCCGTAGACGTTGTACGCAGTGGTGCCGGGGATCTGCTGGAGCCGCTGCCACAGGGCCGTGCCGACGGCTTCACCGCCCACCATCACCACCCGGGGGCGGTGACCGGTGGTGAACAGCCCGGCGGCCAGCAGTTCGTGCAGGAAGGTTGGGGTCACATTGACGCAGTCCAGGCGGTGTTCGGTGATCTCGGCGAGGAAGGCCGCCGGGTCCAGGCGGACGTCCTCGTCGATCAGGTGCACCTGCTGTCCGAGGGCCAGCAGCAGCGGGCCCTCCCAGGAGGTGTCGAAGGAGAAGGAGGCGCTCAGCGCGGCGCGCAGCCGGCCTCCGTCGGGGGTGTGCGGTGCGACCAGCCCGGTGAGGTGGTCGTGGCAGAGGTTGACCAGCTGGCGGTGTTCGACCGCGACGCCCTTGGGCGTTCCGGTGGAGCCGGAGGTGTAGTTGAGGTAGGCGGTATGGGCGCCGCACAGCGGTGCGGTGCGGTCGGCGTCGGTCGGGTTGTGGACCGGCCGGCTCTCCCACGGGGCGTCGCGCAGGGTGTCGGGGGTGAGCTGGGCCTGTGGGGCGGCGTCCGCGAGCAGGAACGCCACCCGCTCCTCGGGCAGGTCCGGGTCGACGGACAGCTGGGTGCCCCCCGCCTTGAGGACGGCGAGCAGCGCCACCACCATGTCCGAGGTGCGCGGCAGCCGTACGGCGACCACGCGCTCGGGGCCGACGCCCAGCGAGATCAGGTGGTGGGCGAGCCGGTTGGCGCGGGTGTTGAGCTCGGCGAAGTCGAGTACGGCGTCCCGTGCCACCAGGGCGGTGGCGTGCGGGGTGCGGGCCACCTGCGCCTCGAACAGCTCGGGGAAGGTGGCACTCGGGACGGCCAGTTCGACGCCCTGCCCCTGCTCCAGCGCCTGTCGCCGCTCGGCCTCCGACAGCAGCGGCAGGTCCCGCACCGGGCGGTCAGTGTCGTCCGCGACCGCCTCCAGCAGCAGGCGCAGCCGGCCGGCCAGCCGCTCGACGGTGTCCGGGGCGAACAGGTCGGTGTTGTACTCGAGGTAGCAGGTCAGGCCGTCGTCGTGGGCCACGAAGTCGAAGCCGAGGTCGAAGGCGGCGCTCCGGCCGGGCGGTTGGACGGTCTCGACGGCCAGCCCGGGCAGCTGCGGTGCCCGGCCGCCGAGGTTGTGCAGGGCCACCATGACCTGGAACAGCGGGGTGCGGCTGGTGTCCCGCTCCGGCTGGAGCTCATCGACCAGCCGCTCGAAGGGCACCTCCTGGTGGGCGAAGGCGTCCAGCACGGTGGTGCGGATCCGCGACAGCAGCGCGCCGAACGGCTCCTCGGCGCACACCCGGGTGCGCAGCACCAGGGTGTTGACGAACATGCCGACCAGGTGCTCCAGTTCGGGGCGCTCGCGCCCGGAGGTCACCGTGCCGACGGCGATGTCCTCCTGGTCCGCCCAGCGGGCCAGCAGCACCGTGCAGGACGCGAGCAGCGTCATGTACAGGGTGGCGTCGGCGCGGCGGCCGGCCTCGCGCAGCCGGTCGGTCAGCGCGGCGGGCAGCGGGAGCTCCAGGAGCGCGCCGCTCTTGGTCCGCACCGCGGGCCGCGGCCGGTCGGTGGGCAGCTCCAGCGGGGGCACCCCGGCCAACTGCTCCTTCCAGTAGCCGAGTTGTTCCTCCACCGCGGCGGTCCGGGAGCGCTGCCAGGCGGCGTGGTCGGCGTACTGGAGCGGCAGCGTGGGCAGCTCCGGGCGGCGACCGTGCAGGGCCGCGGCGTACAGCTCGCCGAGGTCCCGGCCGAGGACCGCGGTGGACCAGCCGTCCGTGACGATGTGGTGCATGGCCAGGGTGAGCACCTGCTCGTCCTCGGCGAGCCGGACGAGCCGGGTGCGCAGCAGCGGCCCCGTGCCCAGGTCGAAGGGGGTGGCCGCCTCGCGGGCGAGCAGGTCGTCCAGGGCGGCGGGCCGGTCGGCCGGCGGGACGGCCGACAGGTCGTGGTCCGGCAGTTCCACCGGGCGGGGCGGGTGGACCTCCTGGCGGGCCTGGCCGTCCTGCTCGGTGAAGGTGGTGCGCAGCGTTTCGTGCCGGGCGACCAGGCCGTTGAGGGCGGTGTGCAGGGCGGCCCGGTCGAGGTGTCCGCGCAGGCGCAGGGCGAAGAAGGTCAGGTACGCGGTGCTGCCGGGCTCGAAATGGTCGAGGAACCACAGGCGTTGCTGCGCGAACGACAGCGGCAGCGGCGCCGTGCGGTCGGCCGGGGGGATGGGATCGGCGGCCGGGACCGGTGCGGGCGCCGGGTGGGGGCCACCGGGCGGGCGGCGGTCCGCGGCGGGGGCGGGCAGCGCGGCGGCCAGGTCGGCGATGACGGGCGTGGTGAACAGCAGCCGCGGCGAGACCTCGGCCCCGCACAGCGCCCGCAGCCGGGCGGCGACGCGGATGGCGAGGATCGAGTCGCCACCGAGCGCGAAGAAGCTGTCCCCGGCGCCGACCTCGCCGACGTCCAACACCTCGGACACCACCCCGGCGACCAGGCGTTCCGCCGCGGTGCGCGGAGCGATCCGGTGTGCGCCGACGGCGAAGCCGTCCGGGCCGGGGGCGGGCAGCGCCCGGTGGTCGAGCTTGCCGTTGACGGTCAGCGGCAGCGCGTCCAGCACGACGAAGGCGGCGGGCACCATGTGCGCCGGCAGGGTCTGCTCCAGGTGGGAGCGGAGGGCGGCGGGGGACGGCGGGGCGCCGTGGCCGGTCCCCACGACATGGGCGACCAGCCGCCGCACCCCGGGGGTGTCCTCCCGCACCCCGACCACGGCGGTGCTGAGCGCGGGGTGTGCGGTCAGCGCGGCCTCGATCTCGCCGGGCTCGATCCGGAAGCCCCGGATCTTGACCTGCTGGTCGGCCCGGCCCAGGTACTCCAGCGTGCCGTCGCGGCGCCAGCGGGCGCGGTCCCCGGTGCGGTACATCCGGGTGCCGGGCGGGCCGAAGGGGTTGGCGACGAAGCGCCCGGCGGTCAGGCCAGGACGGCCTAGGTAGCCGCGGGCCAGGCCCTCCCCAGCCACGTACAGTTCGCCGACGGCACCGGGCGGGACCGGGGCGAGGTCGGCGTCCAGCAGATGGACCCGCAGGTCGGGCAGGCCGGTGCCGATGGTGCTGCCGGTGGCCCGGGCCACCGTGGCGCGGTCGAGCGGCGCGTAGGTGACGTGCACCGTGGTCTCGGTGATGCCGTACATATTGACCAGCACCGGCGCGGTGTCCGGGTGCCGCTCGTACCAGTCGGTGAGCCGGCGCAGGTCGAGCGCCTCGCCACCGAAGATCACCCGCCGCAGGGCCAGTCGCCCGCCGAGTTCGGGGTGTTCGGCGTCCGCGCGCATCAGCGGGTAGAACGCCGACGGCGTCTGGTTGAGGACGGTGACCCGCTCGTCCGCCAGCAGGCGCAGGAACTCCTCGGGGGACCGGGCGGTGTCGTACGGGACGACGACCAGCCGCCCGCCGTGCAGCAGGGCGCCCCAGATCTCCCAGACCGAGAAGTCGAAGGCGTAGGAGTGGAACAGCGTCCAGACGTCGTGCTCGTCGAAGCCGAACCGGTCCCGGGTGCGGGAGAACAGCCGCACCACATTGGCGTGCGGGACGACCACGCCCTTGGGCAGGCCGGTGGAGCCGGAGGTGTGGATGACGTAGGCGGGGCTCTCCGGCAGTGGGCGGCGGGCCGGGGCCGGTCCGGTGGCCGGGCGGGCGGCCAGGTCGGCGCGGACCGCGGGGTCGTCCAACATCAGCCGCGGCACGGTGCTGTCGCCCGCTCCCCCAGCGACCGCGCCGGTGGTGGTGGTGGTGACCAGCAGGGCGGGAGCGGTGTCGGCCAGGAGGTGGGCGAGGCGTCCGGCGGGCAGCTGGGGGTCGAGGGGCAGGTAGGCGGCGCCCGTCTTGAGCACCGCCACGATCGCCACGAGCAGGTCGGTCGAGCGGGGCAGGGCGAGCGCGACGAAGCGCTCGGGGCCCGCTCCGGCCTCGGCCAGCCGGTGCGCCAGCCGGCCCGCCCGCGCATCGAGTTCGGCGTAGCTCAGGGCGTCGTCCCCGCAGGTGACCGCGGTGGCACCGGGGGTGCGCGCGGCCTGCTCCTCGAACAGGTCCACCAGGGTCCGCCCGGGGTGGCCGTGCTCGGTGCCGTTCCAGTCCACCAGCATCCGGTGGCGTTCCTCGGCGGTGGTGCAGGGCAGTGCGCGCAGCGGCCGGTCAGGGGCGGCGGCAATCCCGTCCAGCAGCAGGCACAGCCGGTCGGCGAGCGACCGGACGGTGGCCTCGTCGAACAGGCCCGAGTCGTAGGCGAGGTCGAAGCCGAGGCGGTCGCCGTGGTGGGCGCGCAGCACCAGCGGGAAGTTGGTGGCGTCCCGGGAGGCGACGTCCAGGATGCGTACGCCGGCGCCGGAGGTCCGGGACGCGTCGAAGGGGTAGTTCTCGAAGGCGACCATGCTGTCGAACAGGGCGGTGCCCGCCGGTACGTCGCTGAGCGGGGTCAGTTGGGCCAGCGAGACCGCCTCGAAGCGCCGGGACTCGGCCTGGGCCTCCTGGAGGTCGTGCAGCCAGTCGACGGCGGTGCGGTGCCCCTCGACCCGCACCCGGGTGGGCAGGGTGTTGATGAACATGCCGACCATCGACTCCACCCCGGGCAGGTCGTCGGGCCGGCCCGAGACGGTGGTGCCGAACAGCACGTCCGCTTCGCCGCTGTAGCGGGCCAGCAGCAGCGCCCAGGCGCCCTGGACCACGGTGCTGAGGGTGAGGCCGCTGCGCCGGGCGGTGCGCTGCAGGGCCCGGGAGCGGTCGGCGGTCAGGCTCACCGCCACGACCTCGGCGGAGCGGGCGCGGTGGGCCTCCCGCTGCGGGCGGTCGTAGGGCAGCGGCGTCGGTGTGGCGAAGCCGGCCAGCACGGTGCGCCAGTGCTCCTCGGCGGCGGCGCCGTCCCGGTCCGCCAGCCGGCGGACGTAGTCGCCGAAGGGGCGCCGGGCGGGTGGCGTCCGCTCCTCGCCGGCGACCAGCGCGGCGTACTCCTCGCACACCTCGGTCAGCACCTGCGCCAGGCTCCAGCCGTCCAGGATCAGATGGTGCGAGGTCCACAGCAGCCGCAGCCGGCCGCCGGGCAGCTGGACCAGGGTGAGCCGCATCAGCGGTGCGGTGCCCAGGTCGAGGCCGGTGGCCAGGTCGTCGGCCTGGAGCCGGGTGAGCCGGTCGGCGCGCTCGTCGTCGTCCAGGTCGCGCCAGTCGTGGTGGACGACGGGCACCGCGGCCCGGCGGTGCACCCGTTGCAGCGGCGCCGGCACGTCCTCCCAGACCACGGAGGTGCGCAGCACCGGCGTCCGGTCGACCACCCGCTGCCAGGCCCGTGCGAAGGCCCCCGGGTCGTGCACCCCGTCGAGCAGCAGCCCGGCCTGGTCGAGGTAGACGTCGACGTCGTCGTCCCCGCCGACCAGCCGGTGGAAGAGCATGCCCTCCTGGAGGGGGGTCAGCGGGTAGAGGTCCTCGATGCCCCGCCCGTCGCCCACCAGCCGGTCCACGCCGGCCTGGTCCAGTCCCGCCAGCGGGAAGTCGGAGGGGGTGCGGCCGCCGGCCTCGGGCCGCGCGCAGTGCGCGACGAGGGCGGCCAGCGCGCGGACCGTGCCGTCGGCCAACTCCCGTACGGTGGCCGCGTCGTGCACCTGGTCGCTGTAGTGCCAGGTCAGCTCCAGGGCGCCGTCGGCCACCACGGCCGAGACGTCCAGCAGGTGGTCGAGGACCGCGTCGGCGGCCAGGTCGCGGCCGGGCGCCGGGCCGGCGGGTGCGAAGTCGGCGCCGTGCGGGGTCTCCCACTGGCCGTGGTAGTTGAAGCACACCTGGGGCAGCGGAACGTCACGCAGGGCTTGGGCCGCCGGGTCGGGCGATCCCAGACGGGCCAGCGCCTCGTGGCCGAGGCCGTGCCGGGGGACGGCCCGCAGCTGTTCCTTGACGGCCTTGAGCGTGCCGCCCCAGTCCGGTTCCGCTGCCGGGCCGTCGAGGGTGAGCGTGACGGGGTACTGCGTGGTGAACCAGCCGACGGTCCGGGACAGGTCGAGGCCGTCGCCGTCGGGGCCGCTCAGCCCCTCGCGGCCGTGGCCCTCCAGGGTGACGGTCACCCGGGGGCTGCCGGTCCAGTCGGCGAGCACCCGGCCCAGCGCGCTGAGCAGCACGTCGTTCACCTGCGTGCGGTAGACGCCGGGCACCCGGCGCAGCAGCGCCTCGGTGGTGTCGCGGTCCAGGCGGCTGTGCACGGTGCGGACCGACCCGGCGCGCGCCGGCCCCGGGCGGTCGACCGGCAGCGGGGTGCGCGCGGCGGCGCTCTGGGCGCTCCAGAAGGGCAGGTCGGCGTCGAGTCCGCCGTCCTTCACGTGCCGGGCCAGTGCGGTGGTCCAGGTGGTGAACGGGGTGGTGGCGGGCTCCAGTTGGACCGGGCGGCCGGCGGCGGCCAGGCGGTAGGCCACGGCCAGGTCGGCGAGCAGGATCCGCCAGGAGACGCTGTCCACCGCCAAGTGGTGGGCGGTCACGAACAGTTGGGGGCGTTCCTGCGGCCCGGCCAGGAACAGCGCGGCGCGCAGCAGGGTGCCGGCGGTCGGATCGAGGGCGGTGCGGGCCGCGTCGGCGGCCTCGGCGCGGGCGGCGTCCCGGGCGGCTCCGGTGGCCCCGGCCAGGTCGTGGTGGGCCAGGAGGCCGGGGGCTACCGGTGCCCCAGGGTGCTGCTGCCAGGTGTCGCCGGTGCGGACGAAGCGGGTGCACAGCGCGGGGTGGTGGGTGACCACGGCGCGCAGGGCCGCCTCCAGGGCGGCCGGGTCGAGGTCGTGCGGCAGGTCGAGCAGCATCGACATGGTGAAGTGCCGCAGCGGCCCGTGGCCGGCGAAGAACCACTCCTGGACGGGGCCGAGCGGGGCCGGT
The DNA here is from genome assembly GCF_040641675.1 of Streptomyces sp. NPDC020742. Taxonomy (NCBI): domain Bacteria; kingdom Bacillati; phylum Actinomycetota; class Actinomycetes; order Kitasatosporales; family Streptomycetaceae; genus Streptomyces; species Streptomyces sp. NPDC020742. The sequence continues at coordinate 69,712 of NZ_JBFAEA010000011.1, read as the reverse complement.
CCGGTGGGCTCCGGCTGCCGGGGCACGGTGGCCGGGGCGGTACGGGCGTCCACGGCGGCGGCGAGGTCGGCCACGGTCTGGTGGGCGAAGACGTCCCGGGACGTCAGGTGCAGACCGGCGGCGCGGGCCCGGGAGACGGCCTGGATGCTGAGGATCGAATCGCCGCCCAGCTCGAAGAAGTTGTCGGTGGCGCCCACCCGGGTCAGCCCCAGCACCTCGCACCAGATCCCGGCCAGCCGCCGCTCGGCGGGGGTGCGCGGCGCCACGAACTCCCGCTCGCGCGGGGCGGCGTCGAGGTCGGGGGCGGGCAGCGCCCGGCGGTCCAGCTTGCCGCTGCTGTTGAGCGGCAGGGCGTCCAGCACGACGTAGGCGGCGGGCACCATGTGGGCGGGCAGGGTGCGGGCGAGGGCGGTCCGCAGCCCGGACGCGCTGGGCCGCCCCTCCGCCGCGGGCGCCACATAGGCGGCGAGCTGGGCGTGGCCGTGGCCGCTGTCGACGGCGAGCACGGCCGCCTCGGCGACCTCCGGCAGGGCCAGTAGCGCCGCCTCGATCTCCCCCGGTTCGATGCGGTGGCCCCGGATCTTGACCTGGTCGTCGGCGCGGCCCAGGTACTCCAGCCGCCCGTCGGCCGTCCAGCGGGCCAGGTCGCCGGTGCGGTACATCCGGCTGCCGGGCGGGCCGTACGGGTCCGCGGTGAACCGTGCGGCGGTCAGCCCGGGGCGGTGCAGATAGCCGCGGGCCGTCTGGTCGCCGGCGAGGTACAGCTCTCCGCCCACGCCGGGCGGCACCGGCTGCAGCCGGTCGTCGAGGACGTAGGCGCGCACATTGGCCAGCGGCCGGCCGACCACCGGCCGACCGTCGCCGGTGATGCGGCACGACAGCGCGTCGACCGTGCACTCGGTGGGCCCGTAGAAGTTGTACGCGGCGGTGTCCGGCAGCCCGGACAGCTCCCGCCACAGCGCGGGCCCGACCGCCTCGCCGCCGAGCATCAGCACCCGCGGCCGGTGCCGGGGGTCGGTGAGCAGCCCGGCGGGCAGCAGTTGCCGCAGGTAGGAGGGGGTGAGGTCGAGGAAGTCGAGGCGGTGGCCGACGACGTACTCGACCAGGGCGGCCGGGTCGAGCCGGGTGGCCTCGTCGACCAGGTGCAGCCGGTGGCCGTCGGCCATCAGCAGCACCCCTTCCAGCGAGGTGTCAAAGGAGAACGACGCGGTCAGGGCCACCCGCAGCGGGCCGCCCCCGGCCTCGGCGACGAAGCCGTGCCGGTGCGCGGCCAGCAGGTTCACCAGCGAGCGGTGCTCGACGGCCACGCCCTTGGGGCGGCCGGTGGAGCCCGAGGTGTAGATGACGTAGGCGGTGGTGTCGGGGCGCAGCGGGGCGCGGCGGTCGGCGTCGCTGGGGTCGGCCGTGGGCGCGTCCGGGGGGACGGCGGCCAGCGCGGCCTCGTCGAGCACCAGCGCCGGCCGGGCGTCGTCCAGCAGTAGGCGGGCCCGTTCCACGGGCAGTTCCGGGTCCACCGGCAGGTAGCCGGCGCCGGACTTGAGGACGCCCAGGAGCGCCACGATCGTCTCGGCGGTGCGCGGCAGCCGCACCGCGACCAACTGCTCGGGGCCGACGCCCCGTTCGATGAGGTGGTGGGCCAGCCGGTTGGCGCGGGCGTTGAGTTCCGCGTAGTCCAGGGTGGTCGCGCCGGCCACCAGCGCCGTCCGGTGCGGGGTGCGGGCGGCCTGTGCCTCGAAGACGTCGGGGTAGGTGGCCGGTGCGACGGGCAGGGCGGTGCCGTTCCAGCCGTCGGTCAGCCGCCGCCGCTCGGCCTCGGCGAGCAGCGGTACCTCGCCCAGCGGCCGGTCGGGGTCGGCCGCCACGCCGCCGAGCAGGAGGAGGAGCTGGTCGGCCATCCGCGCCACGGTCGCGGCGTCGAACAGGTCGGTGCGGTACTCCAGGAGCCCGGTCAGGCCGTCCCCGTCGGGCACAAACTCCACGCTCAGGTCGAAGGTGGCCGACCGGCGGGGCACGGTGACGCTCCCGGTGGTCAGTCCCCGCAGCCCGGGGGCCACCGGCGGCGCCGGGTGGAGCAGGACCATGACGTCGAAGAGCGGGTTGCGGCCCGGTTCCCGGACCGTCCCGAGGGCCTCCACCAGCCGCTCGAAGGGCGTTTCGTCGTGGGCGAAGGCGTCCAGGACGGTGGCGGCGGCGGTGTCCAGCAGTTCGCGGTAGGGACGGGCGGTGTCGACGGGGCAGCGCAGCACCGTGGTGTTGACGTAGAAGCCGACCGCGCGCGCCAGTTCGGTGCGTCCGCGTCCCGGCGTCAGGGAGCCGACGGTGATGTCGTCCTGGCCCGACCAGCGGGCGAACAGCGCCTGGCAGCCGGCGAGCAGCGCGGCGAAGAGCGTGGTGCGCTGGTCGGTCGCCAGCTGCCGCAGCCGGGAGGCGGTGTCGTCCGGGACCCGGAAGGTGTGCACCGCGCCCGCCTCCGGCTCCGCCCCGCCGCGGGGGCGGTCCAGCGGCAGCTCCAGCGGCTGCGCCCCGTCCAGTTGCTTGGTCCAGTAGGACAGCTGCTCCTGCAGCAGGGCGCCGGAGAGCCGTCCGCGCTGCCAGACGGCGAAGTCCGGGTACTGCGTCGCCGCCGGTGGCAGGTCCGGGGTCCGTCCGTCGGCGAACGCATCGTGCAGGGTGCACAGTTCGTCCAGGAGCACGCCCATCGACCAGCCGTCGGTGACGATGTGGTGCGCGGTCAGCAGCAGGACGTGCTCGTCGGGGCCCGTGCGTACCAGCAGGGCGCGCAGCAGCGGCCCGGTACGCAGGTCGAACGGGCGGGAGTACGCGGCCAGCAGCACCTCGTCGAGCCGCTCCGCGGGGCTCCGCCCGGATGCGCCGTCCGACTCCTCCGTGAGGTCCCGCAGCGGCAGCGGCACCGGGGCGGGCGGCTGCACCGTCTGTACGGGCCGCCCGTCGAGGTCGTCGAAGGTGGTGCGCAGCGCCTCGTGGCGCTCGACCGCCGCGTCCAGCGCCCGGGAGAGCACGGACCTGTCCAGGCCGCCGGTGAGCCGTAGCGCGACCGCGCTGTTGTAGCGGGCGTCGCCGGGGCGCAGCCGGTCCATGAACCACAGCCGCTGCTGGGCGAAGGAGAGCGGCAGCGGCTGCGCGCGGTCCGCGCGCGGGATCGCGGGCCGGGCGCCCGCCGCCCGCCCGCCGGCCTTGCCGGCCAGCCGGCGGCGCAGCGCTTCCTGGAGGTCCTGCGGCAGGGCCGCGGCGCGGCCTTCGTTCGAAGACGTCATGTCGTCGGTCCTCACCGTTCGTCGTGGTCGTGGGTGCCGCGTGCGGCGTCTTCGAGTTCACGCAGGACGTGCTCCTCCACCAGCTGCGCCAGCGCGGCGACGGTGCGGGAGGCCAGCACGTCCCGGGGGGTCAGGTCGACCCCGAAGGCCTCGTTGGCCCGGGTGGCGATGTGCAGGCTGCGCAGCGAGTCGCCGCCGATCAGGAAGAAGTCGTCCTCGACGCCCACCTCCGTCGCCAGCGCCTCGGACCAGATGTCCGCCAGCACCTCCTCGGTGGGGTTCCGCGGGGCGGTGCGCCCGGCCGGCGCCGCTTCCGGTTCCCCGCTCGGCGCGGGCAGTGCCGCGCGGTCGGTCTTGCCGTTCTCGGTGAGCGGGAACCGCTCCAGGACGACGAAGGCCGCGGGGACCATGTGGCCGGGCAGGGAGCGGGCGGCGAACGCCCGCAGCTCCGGCGCGGACGGGGCATCGGCGTCGGGCACCGCGAGCAGGTGGGCCACCAGCCGGGGCGTACCGGGCTCGTCCTCCCGCAGGGTCACCACGGCGTCCCGTACGGCCGGGTGGCGGGAGAGCACCGCCTCGACCTCGCCGGCCTCGATGCGGTGGCCGCGCAGCTTGATCTGGTGGTCGGTGCGGCCGAGGTGGTGCAGGTCGCCGTGGGCGTCGCGCCGGACCAGGTCGCCGGTGCGGTACATACGGGTTCCCGGCGGCCCGAAGGGGTCGGCGGTGAAGCGCGCCGCGGTCAGCCCCGGCCGGCCGAGGTAGCCGCGGGCCAGCGCGGCGCCGCTGATCCACAGTTCGCCCGGGACGTTGTCGGCGACCGGCCGCAGCCGCGCGTCGAGCACGTGGACGCCGGTGGCGGGCAGCGGGCGACCGATCGGCGGCGCCCCGCCGTCCGGGCGCAGCGGCCCGGACCAGGTGGCGACGACGGTGGTTTCGGTGGGCCCGTAGGAGTTGATCATCCGGTGGTGCGGGGCCCACCGGGCGGCGAGTTCGGCGCCGCAGGTGTCCGCGCCGACGATCAGCGTGCGCAGGTCCGGGAGCGTGCCGGGGGTGTCCGGCGGCAGGGTGGCCAGGGCGGCCGGCGGCACCAGGGTGTGGGTGATGCGCTCGGTGCGCAGCACCTCCGCCAATGGGGCGCCGAGCAGCGGGCCGGGCGGCGGTACCACCAGACAGGCACCGGCCGGCAGCGCCATGCACAGCTCCAGCACCGAGGCGTCGAAGCTGGGGCTGGCGAGGGCCAGGACCCGGTCGTCGGGCCGGACGCGGTAGTGGTCGGCCTCGGCGGCGGCGAAGCCGGCGAGACCGCGGTGGGTGACGACGACGCCCTTGGGGGTGCCGGTGGAGCCGGAGGTGTAGATCACATACGCCGGGTCGTCGAGGTCGAGGGGGCGGACGCGGTCGCGGTCGGTGGGGCGGTGACCGGGGGTGCCGTCCGCGCCGGCGTCCAGCAGCTCCCGGACCTCCGCCTCCCGCAGGGTGAGGCCGGGGGCCGCGTCCCGCAGCAGGAAGGCGATCCGCTCGTCCGGGTAGCCGGGGTCCACCGGCAGGTACGCGGCGCCCGCCTTGGCGGTCGCCAGCTGGGCGACGACCATCTCGGGCGACCTGGGCAGCACCAGCGCGACCACCTCGCCGGGGCCCGCGCCGCGGGCGATCAGCCGGTGGGCGAGGCGGTTGGCGCGCTCCTCCAACTCACCGAAGGTGAGCCGGAGTTCCGGCCCGTCGAGGGCGGGAGCAGCGGGCCTGCGGTCCACCGCCCGCTCGATGAGGTCGGGCAGGGTGGCGGGCGCGACCCCGGTGTCCGCCGGCCGCGCGGACCGGCCGGTGAGGCGGTCCCGTTGGTCCGGGGGCAGCACGTCAACGCCGTCCAGGGACGGCGCGGCGGTGGGGGCCGCCAGCGCGGCGAGGGTGTGGACCAGCTGGGCGGCCAGCGCCCGGGCGGTGGATTCCTCGAAGTACCGCGGGTCGTAGCCGAGTTCGACGCTCAGCCGGGTGCCGGGCGAGACCACCACCGTCAGCGGGTAGTTGGTGGCCTCCCGGGCGTTGAGACCGCGGACCCGTACGTCGTACGCGGTGGCCGCGGCGTCGTTGATCGGGTAGTTCTCGAAGACCACCAGGCTCTCGAAGAGCGGCGCCCCGGGCGGGAGTTCGCTCCAGTCGCGCAGGTCGGACAGGGCGACGTGCTCGAAGCCGCGGGCGTCGGCCTGTGCGGTCTGCAGGCCGCGCAGCCAGTCGGCCGGGCACGCGTCGCCGGCGACGTCGAGCCGCACCGGCAGGCTGTTGATGAACAGGCCGGTGATGGCGTCGGCGCCGGGCAGGTCGGCGGGCCGGCCGGAGACCGTCGAGCCGAAGCAGACGTCCCGCTCGCCGCTCCAGCGCGACAGCAGCAGCGCCCAGGCGCCCTGGACGACGGTGTTGAGCGTGAGGTGGTGCGCGCGGGCGAAGTCCTGTAGCGCGGCGGTGCGTTCCGCGTCCAGCTGCTGCGACAGCCAGGTGCCGGCGCGGGTGACCGCCCCCGGCGCCGGACGCCGGTCGTAGGGCAGCGGGGTGGGTGCGGCCAGGCCGGCCAGCGCGCGGCGCCAGTGCGCCTCGGCCGGGGCCGGGTCGTGAGCCGCGAGCCAGGCCGCGTAGTCCGCGTAGGGCCTGCGGTCCGGCAGCCGGGGCGCGGTGCCCGCGGCCAGTGCGGCGTGCGCGGTGAAGACGTCCGACAGGACCTGGAAGACGCTCCAGCCGTCGAGCAGCACATGGTGGAAGGTCCACACGACCCGCACCTCGGACGGGGACAGCCGGACCAGGGCGATCCGCAGCAGCGGCGCCCGGTCCAGGGCGAGTCCGCGGGCCCGGTCCTCGGCGAGCAGCCGTTCCAGCGCCGCGTCGCGGGCGTCCGGCGCCAGGTCGCTCCAGTCCGCTTCCGTGACGGGCAGGGTGACCGAACGGTGCACGGCCTGCAGCGGTTCGGGGACCCCGGCCAGCACCACGGCGGTGCGCAGCACCGGGGTGCGGTCCACGACGTGCTGCCAGGCGGCGGCCAGCTGCCGGGGCTCGCGCACCCCGTCCACGACGAAGGTGACCTGCTCGACGTAGAGGCCCTCGGCGGGCTCGTCGAGCCCGTGGAAGACCATGCCGGTCTGGGTGGGGCTCAGCGGGTAGAGGTCGGTGACGTCCCGGCCGTCCCCCACCAACCGGTCGACGGTCTCCTGGTCGAGGCGGACCAGCGGGAAGTCGGAGGGGGTGCGGCCCCCGGCACCGGGCCGTGCACAGTGCCGCACGATCTCTCGTAGTTCCGCGACGAGTTCGCCGGCCAGCCGTTCCACGGTCGAGGGCAGGTGCCGGTGGGTGGAGTACGACCAGGTGAACTCCAGGCGCTTGTCCACCACCGAGCCGACCACGTCGATCAGGTGGGGGCGCTCCGCCGCCGGGTCCATCCCGCCCGCCAGCCCGCCGTACGGCGCGTGCAGCAGGCCGTCGTCCGCGGCGGCGTGCCAGTCCTGGTGGCCGAGGTAGTTGAAGGCGAGCTGCGGGGTGGGCGGGAGCCCCTGTGGTGCGGGGGTGCGCAGCCGGCGCAGTGCGCCGTGGCCGAGGCCGTGCCGGGGCAGCGCCCGCAGGCCCTCCTTCGCCGCCTTCAGGGCCGTCGCGAGGTCGCCGTCCGGCGGCAGGTCCAGGGCGAGGGGGAACATGGTGGTGAACCAGCCGACGGTGCGCGAGAGGTCGACGTCGTCGAAGATCTCCTCCCGGCCGTGGCCCTCCAGTCCGATGAGCACCCGGTCGTGGCCGGTCCAACGGGCCAACACCCGGCCCAGGGCGCACAGCAGGACGTCGTTGATCCGGGTCCGGTAGGTCTCCGGCACGTCCTGGAGCAGCTGTCGGGTCTCCTCGGCCGCCAGCCGGACGGTCACGGTGTCCTCGGAGGCCGCCGTGTTGGGTCCGGTGCGGTCGGTGGGCAGCTCGGCGTGGCCCGCGAGGCCGGTCCAGTACGGCAGTTCGTCGTCGAAGCCGCCCGCCGCGGTGTGCGCGTGCAGCCGCTCCGCCCAGCTGCGGAAGGAGGTGGTCCGGGGGCCGAGCGCGGCCCGGTTCCCGGCGTGCGCCGCCCGGTAGGCGGCATCGAGGTCCTCCAGGAGGATGCGCCAGGAGACCGCGTCCACGACCAGGTGGTGGGCGGCCAGCAGCAGCACCGGGCGGTCCTGCTCGTCGCCGGGCCGGCACAGCGCGGCCTTCAGCAGCGGGCCGCGGGCCAGGTCGAAGCCGGCGGCGAGCGCGTCGGCCAGCCTCCGCAGCTCCACGGCGCGGTCCTGCGCGCGGACTGCCGACAGGTCGTGGACGTCGAGTGCGGGTGCCGCACCGGCCGCGGCGGTGTGCTGGCGCCAGCCGCCGTCACCGGTGGGCTCGTAGTGCGTGCGCAGCATGTCGTGGTGCTCCAGCACGGTGGCCAGCGCGGCGCGCAGCGCGCCCTCGTCGGTCCCGGGGAGGAGCCGGAAGGCGACCGACTGGGTGAAGTGTCCGGGGTGGTCGGGCAGGGTCTCGAAGAGCCAGTGTTGGACGGGGGTGAGCGGCACCTCGCCCACCGCCGGGCCCTGTTCGGCGGTGGACCCCGCCGCCGGCAGCTCCGCCGCGGCCGCCGCCAGGGCGGCGACGGTCTGGTGCACGAACAGGTGCCGCGGGGCCAGGTCGAGCCCGGCGCGGCGGGCCGCGGAGACGATCTGGATGCTGAGGATCGAGTCCCCGCCGAGCGCGAAGTAGTTGTCCTCGGCCCCCACCGCCGGAACGCCCAGCACCTGGGACCAGATGTCGGCGAGCAGCCGTTCGGTGTCGGTGCGCGGCGGTACGTGGCCGGCCGGGGGCGCGGACCAGTCGGGGGCCGGCAGCGCCCGCCGGTCGAGTTTGCCGGTGGCGCCCAGCGGCAGCCGCTCCAGGGGGACGACGACGGCGGGTACCAGGTGGTCGGGCAGCCGCGCGGCGAGGAAGGCGCGCAGCGCGGCGGCGTCGGGGCGGGCCCCGTCGCGGCCGACGGCGTAGCCCACCAGCCGCTTGTGGCCGTCGGTCTCGACGACCCGTGCGGCGGCCCCGGCCACCTCGGGGTGGCGGGCCAACGCGGCCTCGACCTCGCCGAGTTCGATGCGGAACCCGCGGACCTTGACCTGGTCGTCGGTGCGGCCGAGGTACTCCAGCTGCCCGTCGGCGGCGCGGCGCACGAGGTCGCCGGTGCGGTACATCCGCTCCCCCGCCGGGCCGAACGGGTCGGCGAGGAACCGGCGGGCGGTCAGCCCGGGCCGGGCGTGGTAGCCGCGGGCCACCCCGCTGCCGGCCAGGTAGAGCTCGCCGGGCACCCCGGTCGGCACCGGCCGCAGCCGGGCGTCCAGGACGTAGGCGCGGGCCCCGGCGAGCGGGCTGCCGATCGGCGGGGTGCGGTCGGGGTCGGCGGGGTCGCAGTACCAGGCGGTGGCGTAGACGGTGGCTTCGGTGGGGCCGTAGATGTTGGCCACCCGGCAGCCGGGCACCGCGGCCCGGACGTCCCGGACGGTGCGGGCGGCGAGCCCTTCCCCGGCCAGCACCACGGTGTCCGCCGCGACGTGGACGGTGTCCTCGGCGAGCAGCCGGCCCAGGGCCGAGGGGACGGCGCTGAGCAGGCTCGCGGTCCAGGGCTCGGTGCGCTCGGCCAGCGCCAGCAGGTCCGGCACCAGGTCCACGCAGCCGCCGCAGAGCAGCGGGCAGAGGATCTCGAAGACCGATACGTCGAAGGTGAGCGAGGTCGCGGCCACCACGTGGGACAGGCCCCGGCTGCCGAACTCGCGCGCCGCCCAGTCGGCCAGGGCGGCCACCGAACCGTGGGTGACCACCACGCCCTTGGGCAGGCCGGTGGAGCCCGAGGTGTGGATGGTGTAGGCGGGGTGCGCGGGCAGCAGGGGGCCGGACCGCTCGTCGTCGCCGAGGTCGGCGGCGGAGCGCTCCGCGAGCCGCCCGGCCAGCGCAGGGTCGTCCAACAGCAGGCGCACCGCCGGGCCTTCGGGCAGCCGGCCGGCCACCTCGCCGGTGGTGATCACGATGTCCGGCCGTACGTCGTCGAGGAGGAAGCCGATCCGCTCGGCGGGGTAGGCGGGGTCGACCGGCAGGTATCCGGCGCCGCTCTTGAGGACCGCCAGCAGGGCCACGACCAGGTCGGCGGTGCGCGGCAGCGCGAGCGCCACGAACCGCTCCGGGCCGGCGCCGGCGGCGATCAGCAGCCGAGCCAGCCGGTTGGCGCGGGCGTTCAACTCCCCGTAGGTGAGCCGGTCGGTGCCGACCAGCACGGCCGGGGCGTCGGGGCGGCGGGCGGCCTGCTCCTCGAAGACCTCCGGCAGCACCCGCCGGGGCGCGTCCACCACCGGTCCGATGGACCGTGCGATCAGGTGCGCGCTCTCCTGCTCGGTGAGCAGCGGCAGGTCCGCCAGCCGGCGCTCCGGATCGGTGGCCATCCCGGACAGCAGGGTGCGCAGGAAGCCGCCGAGCCGCTCGACGGTGCCGGCGTCGAAGACCGCCGGGTCGTAGTCGAGGGACACCGCCAGTCGCTCCCCGGGGGCGACGACCACGCTGAGCGGATAACTGGTCGGCTCCAGGTCGCGTTCCTGCGTGATGTACAGGCCGTGCCGGGCCAGGGCGTCCGCGTCGTAGGGGTAGTTCTCGAAGACCACGATGCTGTCGAACAGGGCCGTCCCGCCGGGCAGTTCGCTCCAGCCCTGGAGCTCGGCCAGGGAGACGAAGTCGTGCCGGCGGGACTCGGACTGGGCCGCCTGCAGCGCGCGCAGCCAGTCCAGGAGCGGGCGGTCGTCGTCGATCCGCACCCGGGTGGGCAGGGTGTTGATGAACACGCCGACCATGGACTCCACGCCGGGCAGCGCGGCGGGGCGACCCGAGACGGTGCTACCGAAGACCACGTCGTCGCTGTTGGCGCAGCGGCCGAGCAGCAGGCCCCAGGCGCCCTGCAGCATCGTGTTCATGGTGAGGCCGGCCCGCTGCGCGGTCTCCCGCAGCCGGGCGGACTCCTCGGCGTCCAGCGTGAGGCGCACGGTGTCCGAGGAGGAGCTGCGGTGGGCCTCGGCGGGGGTGCGGTCGCGCGGGAGCTCGGTGGGCGCGGTGAAGCCGGCCAGCACGGTGCGCCAGTACTGCTCGGCCTCGGCGCTGTCCTGCTCCGCCAGCCACCGCAGGTAGCTGCCGAAGGGGGCGCGGGAGGGGACCTCGGGGCGGCGGCCGGCGGTGAGCGCGGCGTACCGCTCGAAGACCTCGTCGACGACCTGGGCCGCGCTCCAGCCGTCGAGCAGGATGTGGTGGAACGTCCAGATGAGCCGCACCCGGTCGGCGGAGAGCCTGATCACGGTGAGCCGCATCAGGGGCGCGGTGGCGAGGTCGAGGCCGGCGGCCCGGTCCTCGGCGAGCAGGTCCGCCAGGGCGCCTGCGCACCGGTCGGCGCTCCAGCCGCTCCAGTCGTGGTGGGTGACCGGAACGGTGGCCCGGGGCCGGACGATCTGCAGCGGCCGGGCGGTCTCCTGCCACACCAGGCAGGTGCGGAGCATCGGGTTGGCGTCGGCCGTGCGCTGCCAGGCCGTGGCCAGGGCCACCGGGTCGGTGACGCCGGTGAGCAGCAGTTGGACCTGGTTGAAGTAGGCGTCGGAGGACGGGTCCACCAGCCCGTGGAAGAGCATGCCGGCCTGCATCGGGGTCAGCGGGTGGACGTCCTCCACCGCGCGCCCGTCGCCCACTACCCGGTCCACGGTGGCCTGGTCGAGCCGGGCCAGCGGGAAGTCGGAGGGGGTACGGCCGCCGGCGTCCGGGCGGGCGCAGTGCGCGACGATGTCCGCCAGCGCGGCGAGCATGCCCTCGGCCAGCGCGCCGACCGTCTCCGCGCGGTGCACGCCACGGCTGTAGTACCAGGTGAGGTGGAGGCAGCCGCCCTCGACCCGGCCCACCACGTCCAGCAGGTGCGGCCGGACGGACCCGGGTGCGGCAGCGCCGTCCAGGCCGTCGGGCACCGCGCGGATCAGGCCACCGCCGTCACCGGACCAGTCGAACCGACCCAGGTAGTTGAAGCTGATCGAGGGCTGGGGGGCGGCGTCCTGCCCGATGCCGGACGCCAGGTGGCGCAGCGCCCCGTGACCGAGGCCCCGGCCGGGTACGGCGCGCAGCTGCTCCTTGACGGACTTCAGCGCGGCCCCCCAGTCGCCGGCGGGCACATCGAGGGCGACCGGGAACAGGCTGGTGAACCAGCCGACCGTACGGGACAGGTCGACCCCGTCGAAGAGGTGGTCCTCGCGGCCGTGCCCCTCCAGGCCCACGGCGTTGGTGGACCGGCCGGTCCAGTCCGCCAGCACCCTGCCGAGGGCGGTGAGCAGCACGTCGTTGATCTGTGTGCGGTAGCCGGCCGGCACCTTCTGCAGCAGGTCGGCGGTCCGCTGCGGGTCCAGGCGGACGGTGACCGCGTCCAGGTCGGCGATGGTGTTGGTGCCGTCGGCGTCCACCGGCAGGGCGTCCGCGCAGTGTGCGGCGACCGCGCTCCAGTGGGCGGCCTCGCCGGCGAAGCCGCCGGCCGCGGTGTGCTCCCGCAGCCGGCGGGACCACTCCCGCACGGAGGTGGTGCGGGCGGGCAGGCGGACCGGCTCACCGGTGCGCGCCTGGCGGTAGGCGGTCTCCAGGTCCTCCAGCAACACCCGCCAGGAGACCCCGTCGACCACCAGGTGGTGCACCGTCAGGAACAGCCGCGGCGGGTGGGCGCGGGCGCCGGTGAAGAGCCGGGCGGCCAGCAGCGGGCCGTCCGCCAACCGGAATCCGGCGTGTGCCGCGGCGGTCGCCGCGTCGACCGCGGCGGTGGCCTGGGTGTCGGTGAGTCCGGTCAGGTCGCAGGTGCGCAGCAGCCGGGGGTCCGCGTCGTCCGGGGCGGGGACGTCCTGCCGCCAGGTGCCGTCCGCGCGCTGGGTGAAGCGGGCCCGCAGCGCGTCGTGGTGGGACCACAGGGCGGCGAGCGCCCGTTCCAGCGTCGCCGGGTCGGGGTCCTCGGCCAGTTCGATGACGACGGACTGGTTGAAGTGCCCGGGGGTTCGCGGGGCGGCGTCGAGGAACCAGTGCTGGATGGGGGTGAGGTCGACCTCGCCCGCCACCGGGCCGGTGCCCCGGACCGGGGCGGACGACCCGGAGGCGGCGGCCAGCGCCCCGATGGTGGGGTACCGGAACAGGTCGCGGGGGGTGAGGGTCAGGCCCGCGGCGCGGGCGCGCGAGACGACCTGGATGCTGAGGATCGAATCGCCGCCCAGCATGAAGAAGTTGTCCTCGGTGCCGACCCGACCCAGGCCCAGCAGGGTGCTCCAGATGTCCGCGAGGATCCGCTCGGCCTCGGTGCGCGGCGCGATGTGCGCCGCCGCGGTGGCGGCGGACCAGTCGGGGGCGGGCAGCCGGCGCCGGTCCACCTTGCCGTTGCCGGTGAGCGGCAGCGCCTCCAGGGTGACGAACGCGGCGGGGACCATGTAGTCGGGCAGCTCGGCGGCGAGCGACGCGCGCAGCGCGGCGGCCGGCGGCACCGTCGCCCCCGGAGCGGCCACGAGGTGGGCGACCAGGCGTTTGCGGCCGCCGTCCGCCGGTGCGGTCACCACCGCTTCGGCGACGGCCTCGTCGCGGGTGAGCCGCTCCTCGATCTCGGCCGGTTCGACGCGGAAGCCGCGGATCTTGATCTGGTCGTCGGCGCGCCCCACGAAGTGCAATTCGCCGTCCGCGCTCCAGCGGACGAGGTCACCGGTGCGGTACATCCGGGTGCCGGGCGGGCCGAACGGATCGGCCAGGTAGCGCTCCGCGGTCGCACCGGGCCGCGCGTGGTAGCCGCGGGCGAGCCCGGCCCCGGCGAGGTAGAGCTCGCCGGGCACGCCCGGCGGCTGCGGCTGCAGCGCGTCGTCGAGGACGTAGACCCGGGTGTTGTCCAGGGGGCGTCCGATGGGCAGGGTGGCCGGCAGCGGGTCACCGGCGGTGAAGACCCGCCGGGTGGCGAAGGTGGTGGTCTCGGTGGGCCCGTAGCCGTCGACGACGGTGAGCTCGGGGCAGGCCTCCAGCACCCGGCGCACCGCCGCGCCCGGCACCGCCTCACCGCCGGTCCACACCTCCCGGGCACCGCGCAGGCAGCCGGGGTCCTCCTGGGCCAGCAGGCGGAACAGCCCGGCAGTCAGCCACAGGCAGGTGACGCCCCGTTCGGTGATCGCACGGCGGACGGTGGCGGCGTCCACGTCCGACGGCGGGGCCAGGACGGCCCGCCCGCCCCGCAGCAGCGGTACGAAGAGCTCGTAGGTGGCGGCGTCGAACGCCTGCGGGGAGTGCAGCAGCACCCGGTCGTGCGCGGCGAAGGCCCGGTCGCCGGCGAGTGCGACGACGTCCCGGTGGCGCACCGCGACGCCCTTGGGGCGCCCGGTGGAGCCGGAGGTGAACATCAGCTGGAGCACGGTGTCGGGGTGCACCGCCGGTGCGGGCGCACCGGCGGGGGCAGCGGGCCGCGCCTCGTCCGTCACCAGCAGGGTGCGCCCGTCCGGCGCGACCTCGGCGGCGGTCCGCTGCCAGGCCTCGTCGGTGAGCACCAGGTCCGCGCCGCTCGCCGCGATCAGCTCCCGCAGTCGCTCCTGTGGAGCCCGGGTGTCCAACGGGACGTAGACGCCACCGGTGCGGGCCAGCGCCAGCTGGGCGACGACCAGCGCGGCGGACCGGTCCATCAGGACGGCGACCGCCCGCTCGGGGCGCACCCCTTCGGTGTTCAGCCGGACCGCCAACGAGTCGGCAAGATCGTCGAGTTGACGGTACGTCAGCAGATCACCGCCGGTGGTGCTGGTGTTGCCGGTGGTGCCGGTGTCCAGGGCGACGGCGTCGGGAGAACGGCGCACCTGGGCGGCGAACAGCCCGGCGACGGTGTCCTCGGCCAGGGGGACGGCGGTGTCGTTCCACTCCTCCACCACCTGGTGGCGGCGGGCGGCGGTGAGCAGCGGAAGCCGGGCGGGCGGGCGCTGTGGGTCATCGGCCAGGCCCGCCATCAGCACCGTCAGGTACTCGCCCAGCCGCTCGACGGTGGCGACGTCGAACAGCTCCGGGTCGTAGCCGAGGCGCAGGGCGAGTGCGTCGCCGGGGTAGGCCACCAGGGTCAGCGGGTAGTTGGTGGTCTCGATGCCGTCCAGGCCGCTGATCCGCAGCCCGTGGGCGGCGGCGAGGTCGTCCCCGACCGGGTAGTTCTCGAACACCACGATGCTGTCGAACAGGCCGGCGCGCTCGGGCAGTTCGCTGAACGCCTTGAGTCGGGCCGGCGGGACGAAGCCGAAGCGCCGGTCCTCGGTCTGGGCCTCCTGCACCCCGCGCAGCCAGTCCAGCGCGGTACCGTCGGCGGGCACGGTCAACCGGGTGGGCAGGGTCGCGATGAACAGGCCGTTCATCGCCTCCACGCCGGGCAGCTCGGGCGGCCGACCGGAGACGGTGGTGCCGAAGACCACGTCGGGCCGGCCGGTCAGCCGGGCCAGCAGCACCGCCCAGGCCCCCTGGATGAGGGTGTTGAGGGTCAGTCCCGCGCTCCGGGCCACCTCGTCGAGGCGGCGGGTGGTGGTGGCGGGCAGGGAGACCCGGACCGCCGCGGTGGATTCCGCGCGGTGGGTCTCGGTGGGCTCGCGCTCGTAGGGCAGCGCCGTGGGTTCGGCGAGGCCGTCCAGGCGGCTCCGCCAGTGCCGTTCGGCCTCGGCGTCGTCACGCCCGCGCAGCCAGGCCACGTAGTCGCGGAACGGCCGGCGGTCGGGCAGGTCCGGCGCGTCGGGCGCCCCGACGGCGGACTCCGGGTCGCGCAGCAGCGCATGGCAGCCGAAGACGTCGGACAGCACCTGGAACAGGCTCCAGCCGTCCAGCACCAGGTGGTGGAAGGACCACACCACCCGCACCTCGGTGTCGGACAGCCGTACCAGGCTCAGTCGTTGGAGCGGGGCGGCCTCCAGGTCGATCCCGCGCCGCCGGTCCTCGTCGAGCAGCCGGTGCAGCCGGTGCTGCCGCTCCTCCTGCGACAGGGAGCGCCAGTCCAGGTGGGTGACCGGTACGGCGGCCCGCCGCTCGACCACGAAGAGCGGCTCGGGCACGTCCCGCCACACCACGCGCCCGCGCAGCACCGGGGTGTGGTCGGACACCCGCTGCCAGGCCGCGGCCAGCGCCTGCGGGTCGGGCACCCCGTCCAGTGCGAAGGTGAGTTGCTGGAAGTAGACGCTCTGGTCGTCCTGGGACAGCCGGTGGAAGAGCATGCCGGCCTGGGTGGGGGTGAGCGGATGGATGTCCTCGACGGCGCCGGCGTCTTCCCCCACCAGCCGGTCCACGGTGGGCTGGTCGAGCGCGGCCAGCGGGAAGTCGGAGGGGGTGCGCCCGCCGGCGCCGGGGCGGGCGCCGTGCCGGGCGATCTTCCCCAGGGCGTCGGCGAACCGGCCGGCGAGCCCGGCGACGGTCTCCTCGTGATGCAGGTTCGCCGAGTAGAACCAGGTGAACTCCAGGGCGTCGCCGTCCAGCCGGCCGACGACCTCCAGGGCATGCGGCCGGGTGGCGGCCGGGTCGGCGTCCAGCTCCAGCGGCCGGTGCGGCCCTTGGTAGAGGCCGCCGTCTGCGTCCGGCAGGCCGAACCTGCCCAGGTAGTTGAAGCTGATGCCGGCGGTCGGGGCGGCGGGCAGACCTGCCGGACGCCGCAGGTAGCGGTGGACGCCGTAGCCGAGACCGCGGCCCGGGACCGCGCGCAGCTGCTCCTTGACCGACTTGAGCACCGTGCCCCAGTCGGCGTCCGGTGCCACGGTGAGGGCGACCGGGTAACGGGTGGTGAACCAGCCGACGGTGCGGCTGGTGTCCACGTCAGCGAACAGCTCCTCGCGGCCGTGGCCCTCCAGGTCCACCGGGGTCCGGTCGCGGCCGGTGAAGCCGTGCAGGACCCGGCCCAGCGCGCTGAGCAGCACCTCGTTGACCTGGGTGCGGTACGCGCCGGGCAGGGTGTGCAGCAGGACCGCGGTGTCCTTGGGGGCCAGGCGGACGGTCACCGAGCGGGCCGAGGCGTAGGTGTTGGCGCCGTCGAGGTCGGTCGGCAGGTCCGGCTCGCAGCTGCGGGCCAGGTCGGTCCAGTACGCCGCCTCGTCGTCGAAGCCCCCGGCGTCGGCGTGCCCGGTCAGCCGGTCCGCCCAGTGGCGCAGCGGGGCGGACTTCGCGGGCAGCCCGGCGCCCTCCTGGCCGCACCGGGCCCGGTAGGCGCGGTCCAGGTCCTCCAGCAGCAGCCGCCAGGAAACCCCGTCGACCACCAGGTGGTGGACGGCCAGGTGCAGGACCGGCGGGCGGGCCCCGCCGCGGTCGTGCAGCACCGCGCGCAGCAGCGGCCCCCGGCCGAGGTCGAACGGTCCCAGGTGCGGCGCGTCCTGCTCGGGGCCGGTGTGGCGGTGCAGCGCCACGGGAGCTGCCGCACGGTCGATGTGCTGGCACCACCGGCCGTCGGCGTCGCGGACGAAGCGGGAGCGCAGCGCGTCGTGGTGGGCCACCACGTCCTGGAGGGCCTTCTCCAGCGCCGCGCCGTCCAGGTCGGCGGGGAGTTCGACGGACAGGGTCTGGCCGAAGTGGCCGGCCCGTTCGGCATCGGTCTCGAAGAGCCAGTGCTGAATGGGGGTCAGGGCCAGGGTGCCGGTGGGCTCCACCACCGTACGGCCGGGGTCGGCGGCGGGGCGCCCGGCGGCGTCCGCGCACCGGGCCAGCGCGGCGACGGTCTGGTGGCGGTAGACATCGCGGGAGGTGAGGGCCAGGCCGGCCTGCCGGGCCCGGGCGACCAGCTGGATGCTGAGGATCGAATCGCCGCCCAGGGTGAAGAAGTTGTCGTCGACCCCGACCCGCTCCACCCGCAGCACCTCGGCCCACACCGCCGCGAGGGTCCGCTCGGTGGCGGTGCGCGGGGCGACGTGGTCCGTCACGGTGGCGGTCCAGTCCGGCGCCGGCAACCGGTCGCGGTCCAGCTTCCCGTTGGGGTTGAGCGGCATCGCGGTGAGGACGACCACGGTGGCGGGCACCATGTAGTCGGGCAGCCGGCGGCCGAGCGCCCGCCGCAGCGCGGTCGGGTCGAGCTCCGCCCCGGGCGCCGGTACGGCGTACCCGATCAGGCGCCGGTGGCCGTCGCCCTCCTGGGTGGTGGCCGCGGCCTGGGCCACGCCGTCGCAGGCCAGCAGCGCCTCCTCCACCTCGCCCAGCTCGATCCGGAAGCCCCGCACCTTGACCTGGTGGTCGACGCGGCCCAGGTACTCCAACTCGCCGTCGGCGGTCCACCGGACCAGGTCGCCGGTGCGGTACATACGGCTGCCGGGCCCGGCGAAGGGGTCGGCGAGGAAGCGGGCGGCGGTCAGCCCGGGGCGCCGCAGGTAGCCCCGGGCCAGCCCACCGCCGCCGAGGTACAACTCCCCGGTCACGCCCGGCGGTTGGGGCCGCAACTTGCCGTCCAGGACGTAGGCCCGGGTGCGGGCGACCGGCCGGCCGATCGGCGGGGCCTGTTCGGGGGTGTCCGCGCCGGCGAACCACGCGGTGGCGTACACCGTGGCCTCGGTCGGCCCGTAGATGTTGGCGATCTCGCAGCCCGGCATCGTCCTGCGCAGCTCCCGCACGGTCTGTGCGGGCAGCGCCTCCCCGGCCAGCACCACGGTGTCGGCGCGGAGGGGCCGGGCGTCCGGCGTCAGGAGCCGGGAGAGCACCGACGGCACCCCGCTGATCAGCCCGGCCTGCCGCGCGGTGGCACCGGTTCCCTCGGCGAGCGCCGGCAGGTCGGCCACCACCTCGACGGTGCCGCCGCACAGCAGCGGACAGAGGAGTTCGAAGACCGAGACGTCGAAGTTGAGCGAGGTGGTGGCCATCACGTGGGACAGCCGGTCCGGACCGAACCGTTCGCTCGCCCAGGCCGCCAGGTCACCCACGCTGCGGTGGGTGACCACCACCCCCTTGGGGCGGCCGGTGGAGCCGGAGGTGTAGATGACGTAGGCCGGGTGACCGGGGTCGGCCGGGCGCACCCGGTCGGCGTCGGTCAGGTCGTGCTCCGCGCAGCCGGCCAGCAGCTCCGCGGTCGCGGGCTCGTCGAGCACCAGCGCCGCGGTGCCCTCGGGCAGGCAGCCGGACGTCTCCCGGGTGGTGAGGACCAGGGCGGGCCGGGCGTCGTCGAGCAGGAAGCGGATCCGGTCGGCCGGGTAGCCGGGGTCCACCGGTAGATAGCCGGCGCCGGACTTGAGCACCGCCCACAGCACGACCAGCAGGTCGGCCGAGCGCGGCAGGGCCAGCGCCACCAGGGACTCAGGCCCCACGCCCCGGCCGGCCAGCAGCCGGGCCAGCCGGTTGGCGCGCCGGTTGAGCTGGTCGTAATGGAGCCGGGTCCCGCCGGACACCACGGCGGTGTGGCCCGGCGTGCGGGCGGCCTGCTCCTCGAAGAGCGCCGGCAGCGTCGCCTCCCGGCCGCCCGACCGCGGCGGGTTCCAGGCGTCGAGCAGGGTGCGCCGCTCCTCGTCGGTCAGCAGCGGCAGCTCTGCCAGCGGCTGGTGCGGGCCGTCCGCCATCCCGGCCAGCAGCAGATGCAGCTGCCGGCTCATCCGGGCCACCGTCCCGGCGTCGAACAGGTCGGTGTTGTACTCGACGACCAGCCCGAAGGACCCGTCGGCGCGCGGCAGGAACTCCACCACCAGGTCGAAGCGGGCGGACGGACGCGGCAGCGGGTGCTCGTCGATCCGGACTCCGCCGGCCTCCCCGGGGTGCACCATGGCGGTCTGCTGCACCACCAGCACCTGCACCAGCGGGGTCCGACTGGGGTCCCGGGGCGGTGCCAGCTCCTCGACGACCTGGTCGAACGGCACGCCGTCGTGGCTGAAGGCGTCCAGCAGCGTGGTCGCCATGCCGTCCAGGAAGCCACCGACGGTGGCGCTCTGGTCGACGTCGCACCGCACCACCAGGGTGTTGACGAAGAAGCCGGTCACCTCCTCCAGCTCCCGGCGGTGGCGGCCGTTGGTGACGGTGCCGAACGCGATGTCCCGCTGGCCGGTGTACCGGGAGAAGAGCACCGCGGCCGCCCCGGAGAACAGGGTGAACAGGGTGGTGCCCCGGGCCCGGGCGAGCCGGGCGAGCCGGTCGGCCAGCTCCGCGGGCAGCTCATGGCGGTGGACCGCACCGGCCGTGCTGCGCACCGGCGGCCGGGGCCGGTCGGCGGGCAGGTCGAGCGGTGCCACGCCGGCCAGCTGCCGCTTCCAGTACGCGAGGTCGCCGGCCCGGCGCTCCGGGGCGGGCCGGGTGTGCTCCCACACCGCGAAGTCCGGGTACTGCAGGGCTGGTTCGCGCAGTCCGTCGGGGGTGCCGGCGGCCTCGTGACCGTAGAGCGCGGCCAGCTCCCGTACCAGGATGCCCACCGACCAGCCGTCGGTGACGATGTGGTGCTGCGCCAGCAGCAGGACGTGGTCCTGCGCGGCGAGGCGGAGCAGCAGGGCGCGGGTCAGCGGCCCCTTCTCCAGGTCGTGGGGCCGCTGCAACTCCTCGGCCAGCAGCCGGTCGACCGCGTCCAGGCGCCGGTCGGCGGGCACCGTACGCAGGTCGGCGGTGCGCAGCGGCAACGCGGCGGCGCCGTCCACCCGTTGCGCGCCCCGCCCGTCCACCGTGGTGAAGGTGGTGCGCAGCGCGTCGTGGCGGGCGGCGAGCCGGTCCAGGGCCTGGCCGAGCGCGGCGGTGTCCAGCGGGCCGCGCAGCCGCAGTCCGACGCCGGTGTGGTACTCGGCGCCGCCGGCCGTGAGGTCGTCGAGGAACAGCAGCCGCTGTTGGGCGCCGGAGAGCGGCAGCAGCTCCGGGC
This sequence comes from Streptomyces sp. NPDC020742, assembly GCF_040641675.1. Taxonomy (NCBI): domain Bacteria; kingdom Bacillati; phylum Actinomycetota; class Actinomycetes; order Kitasatosporales; family Streptomycetaceae; genus Streptomyces; species Streptomyces sp. NPDC020742. The sequence goes on along the minus strand of NZ_JBFAEA010000011.1, from coordinate 49,603 downwards.
GCGGGCCCGCGGTGATCGGGGCCGGCGGCCCGTCCCCGTCGGCCACCTCCCCGACCAGGGCGGCCAGTTCGGCCACCGTCCGGGCCGTGAACAACTCCCGCAGGCTCAGTTCGGCACCCAGCTCCGCACGGATGCGGGCCAGCACCCGCACGGCCAGTACGGAGTCGCCCCCGAGGTGGAAGAAGTCGTCCTCGACCCCGACCGGGTGCACGCCCAGCACCTCGCTCCAGGCTGCCGCGACGGTCCGTTCGGCGGGCGTCCGGGGCGCGGTGTGGCCGCTGCCCCGGGCCGGACCGGGCGCGGGCAGCGCCCGGCGGTCGACCTTGTGGTGCGCGGTCAGCGGGAACGCATCGAGGACCACCACGGCGGACGGGACCATATGCGCCGGCAGCCTGCCGGAGACCGCCGCCCGCAGCTCATCGGGGTGCGGGGGCCGGGCGGCGTCGGCGGCCGTCACATAGGCGACCAGCCGCTGCCGTCCGGGCTCGTCCGCACGCAGGACGACGACGGCGTCGCCGACGGCCTGATGCTCCGTCAGGACGGTTTCGATCTCGGCCGGTTCGACGCGGAACCCGCGGATCTTGACCTGGTGGTCGGCCCGGCCGAGGAACTCCAGCTCGCCGTCGGCGTTGTGGCGGGCCAGGTCGCCGGTGCGGTACAGCCGGCTGCCGGGCGGCCCGGCGGGGTCGGGCACGAACCGGGCGGCGGTCAGACCCGGCCTGCCGAGGTAGCCACGGGCCACGCCCTCCCCGCCCACGTACAGCTCCCCGCCGGTCCCCGGCGACACCGGCCGCAGCTGGGCGTCCAGCAGATGGATGCGGGTGTGCGGCAGCGGCCGGCCGATCGGCGGGGTCCCGGCCCCGACCACCAGCGGCCCGGTCCAGGAGGCGACGACCGTGGTCTCGGTGGGCCCATAGGAGTTGATCAGCCGGCGGCCCTCCGCCCAGCGGTCCGCCAGGTCGGCCGGGCAGGCCTCCGCCCCCACGATCAGGGTGCGCAGGTCCGGCAGCGGGTTGCCGTCGGCCGGGGCGGGCAGCGTGGCGAGCGCGGCCGGCGGGATCAGCGCATGGGTGATCCGGTGCTCCCGCAGGACGGCGGCGAGTTCACCGCCCAGCCAGGGCCCGCCCGGCGGCACGACGAGCGTCGCGCCCGACAGCAGGGAGCTGCACAGCTCCAGCACGGCGGCGTCGAAGCTGGGGGAGGAGAACTGCAGGACCCGGTCGCCCGGGGAGACGGCGTAGCGTTCGGCCGCCGCGGCGGCGAAGTGGGCCAGCCCGGTGTGCGGCACCACCACGCCCTTGGGGGTGCCGGTCGAACCGGAGGTGTAGATGACGTAGGCCGGGTGGTCGGGGTGCGGCGGGGTGAGCCGGCCGGCGTCCGGTATCTGGTCCGGACCGTCGGCCCGCCGGATCCGGGCCGGGTCGTCGAGGACCACCGCCGGGGCGGCGTCGGACAGCAGCAGGGCCCGGCGTTCGTGCGGGTACGCCGGGTCGACCGGCAGGAAGGCGCCTCCCGCCTTGGCCACCGCGAGTTCCGCCACGATCAGCTCCACCGAGCGGGGCAGCACCAGCGCCACCGTGCGCTCCGGCCCCACCCCGTCGGCCACCAGCTCGTGGGCGAGGCGGTCGGCCCAGACGTCGACCTCGCGGTAGGACCAGCTGCGCCGGCCGTCGGTCACGGCGGGCGCCTCGGGAGTACGGGCCGCCCACCCGGCGAACAGCTCACCGAGCGGGGCGCGGGCCACCGGACGGACCGGGCCGGCTCCAGGAACCGGCGCTGCGGTCCGGGGCTGCGGTAATGCGGGCACGGCTGCGGGGTTCTCGTGCTGGTCCGTCATGGAGGTCAGTCCTTCGAGGCGGGGACGAGTGCGGCGGAAGGGCGAGCGGCCGGGTGAGCGCTCCCGGCGGTCAGGGGGCGGGAGGTCTGGGCGCGCGGACGGGGGGGAGGCGCGCGTGACCGCCCGTCGGCGGATCAGGCCGGGCCGGTGCGGCGTGCCGTACGGCCGGAGATCTGCAGCCGGTCGATCACTCCGGTGCCGGGGTCGCACAGGAAGTGTCCGCCGGGAATCCTGCGGCCGGTGGCGGGGTCCACCAGATCGCAGGCGAGGTCCGGATGGCACACCAGGGGAGCGGGGGTGTCACCGTTGACGGACAGCGCCAGGGAGCCGTCCGCACCGGCGCTCACGCGGTATTCGACGGTGCCGTTGCGGTAGGTCCCGGCGCACCCGGCAGGCGGCAGCCCGGGATCGCCGGCCCGCGCGGCGGGGGCCGGCGGCAGGACCAGCCCGGTGATCCCGGCGAGCTCGTCGGCCAGCGCGTGCCACAGGGCGGTGCCGCCGTTGGCGTTGCTGGTGAAGGCGACGACATCGCCGCTGACCGGTTCGGCCCGCAGGAAGCAGGACGTGCCCTGGGCGTTGCCGTCGTGGCCGCACCACTGCCGCGCCCCGTCGTGGAAGAGCGCGACGCCCAGGCCCCACCCGTCCGCCAGCACTCCCGGGTGCGCGCCCGGCACCGGGTGGCGCATCTGCGCGGCGGCCTCGGGCGGCAGTACGGACCGCGGACCGTGCCCGGTCAGGGCGCGGCCCAGGGTGAGCAGGTCTTGAGCGCTGGCCAGGAGGGCACCGGCCGGCGCCTCCACCGGGGCGAGGGTCTGCCGCACCGGCAGGACCCGGCCGGAGAGCGGGTTCGCGGAGTGGCCACAGGCCACCGATCTCGCCGGTACGGGCGCGCCGAGGAAGGCGGGCACGGTGCCCAGCGGTTCGAGGACGATCGCGCGCACCGCCTCCTGCCACGACATGCCGGTCACCTCCTCGATCAGCCGACCGGCCGCGACATAGCCGGCGTTGGAGTAGGAGAAGCCGGTGCCCGGCGGGCACACCGTCTCGGCGGCGTACCGGGACAGATAGCGGGCCGTGGTCACCCCCGTCGCCTCGTCGGAGTCCGGACCGGTGGGCAGACCCGCGGTGTGGCTGAGGAGTTGACGGATCGTGATAGCCGGGGAGGTCCGTAGCTCCGGCAGATACAGGCCGAGGGGATCGGTCAGGGAGAGGTCTCCGTCGGCGGCCAGCAGCAGCACGACGGCGGCGGTGTAGACCTTGGTGACCGACCCCAGCGGCACCGCGGTGCCGGTACCGAACGGCTCGCCCGTGGTGGCGTCGGCGATGCCGGTGTGCACGGTGTAGGTCACCCCGCCGGTGTGCACGGCGAGTTGGGCGCCGGGCACCTGGTGGGCGCGCGCGAGGGTCTCCAGACTCTCGTGTAACCGGCTTCGTATCTCGGTGGGCTGCCGGCTTACTACCGGGGCAGTCGTGGCGTACGGCATGAGCAGGGAACTCCCGTCACTAGTGATTCTTGGGGCGGGCCGTGCGCGTCTGCCGTGCCGGCGTCCGTCACGGCGGGCACGGTCCCGTCCCTCGTCCTAAGCGCCGAGGTGCACTCGGCTGCGGCAGGCGTCGCGCTCCCCCCCACGGCGGGCGGAGCGGCGGTCCGTCGAGGCGCTAACGCCGCTGCACCTCCAGGGGGAGGCGGCGCGCGCTGACGATGACCGCGGGGTTCTGCAGCTCGACCTCGCGGTGACAAGGGATCGTCATGGTGCAGAAACGATCCAGCATCTCCCCCAGGGCGATCCGGGCCTCCAACCTGGCCAGCGGGGCCCCGAAGCAGAAGTGGATGCCGTGGCCGAAGGTCAGGTGCCGGTTGGGGCTGCGGGTGACATCGAAGACGTCGGGGTCGGCGAACCGCTCCGGATCGCGGTTGGCCGCGGCCAGATGGGCCATCACCACCGAGTCCGCGGGCAGGGTGTGGCCGGCCAGTTCGACCTCACGGGTGGTGCGACGGCCCAGCTCGGGGAACGGCGGGAGCCAGCGCAGCACCTCCTCCACGGCGCCCGGCAGCAGCCCGGGATCGGCGCGCAGCCGGTCGGCCGCCTGCGGGTACCGGTCGAGGGTGAGCGCGGCGTTGCCGAGCAGCGCGGTGGTCGTGATGTGCCCGGCCACCAGCAGCAGGGCGACGAAGCCCACGATCTCCTGGTCCGTCAGGCGCACACCGTCCACCTCCGCCGCCAGCAGCCGGTCGGTCAGTCCGTCGCCCGGGTGCCTTCGGCGGTACCGGATGTGCTCGAGGAAGTAGCCGTTCATCCCCCGTACGGCGGGCGCGATGGAGTCCAGCGCCTGCTCCAACTCGGCCAGGTCCAGCGCTTCACCGAGACCGTCCCCGGCGAAGAGGGTGGCCGCCCACTCCTGGAACATCCGGCGGTCGCCGGCCGGTACGCCCAGCAGCTCGGCGATCACGATGATCGGGAGCGGGTAGGCCAGCGCGTCCATCAGGTCGAACCGGTCGCGGTCCGCGACGGCGTCGAGGAGTTCGCGGCAGACGGTGTGGATCCTGGGCTCCAGTTCGGCCACCACCCGCGGGGTGAACGCCTGGCTGACCAGGGTGCGCAGCTTGTGGTGCTCCGGCGGGTCCATGCCGACGAAGTTGCCCTGGCGGAAGGTCTCGAAGTCCGGCTGGGAGGGGACCAGGCCGGAGAAGTCCGAGGAGTACGTGGCCGGATCGGCGAGCACGGCCGCCACGCTCCGGTAGCCGGCCACCTGCCACACCTTCTGGTCCTCGTCGTAACGGACCGGCCCCGCCTCCCGCAGAGACCGCCACCGCTCGACCGTGGCGTCGAAGGCGAAGGGCGCCTGGCTCAGGGGGTTACTCGTCACCGGTTCTCCCGTGGCAGTGCGGAAAGGGGCATTCCTCGCCGGCAGTTGCGCCCGGAAGCGACACCCGGCCGTACGCCCTGGATAACCGCGTCATGGCGCGACACATCCCACTCACCAGTACCGCCTTTGCTTGATCTTGCGTCACATTCCGAGTCCCCCGGGCCGTCGGTGGAGGAATTCACCGCAGGCCGGAACCGCTGAAAGGCTCTCCGTCCGTACCGGTCACCGACCGCGCGGGCACGCGGGAATGCCACAGCCGCGCCCTTCCCGCCCCTGACGACACCAACAGGGAACGGGCGACGGCATCCTGCTGGCTCCGGTGCCCGGCCGCACGGCATGACTGCTGCGGCAGTGGGGAGACACGGGCCTTCTGATGCGCGGCAGGACGACTGTCGGTGCTCCGGCCGGTACGGCTAGGGCCGACACCGGGCCCGCGGCGGTTTCCCGGACCACTTCGACGCCGGGGCGGCCAGCGCCCTCAGACACTCGGCGCAATGCCGTCGTCGGCGGCCGGGCCCGAGAGCGCCACGGCCGGGATGCCGGTCGCTCACGGACGGGGTGCGCGGCGGATTGCCGCCGGCCGCGCGCGTCCACGCCCGAGCGCGGACGACTGATGGGCCCTCAAGGGGTGCGCCTGACGACTCGCTCCACAAAACTGCGGGAACCCTCCCCCACCATCTGTTGACCCAAGGGCGTTCAACGGCACATCCACCGCCCGCCGCCTCTTCACGACGCATACCCCCCACTCCCCTGGCATACGGCATACGAGAACTCGCCCTCAAGCACATCGCAGCCGACCACACAAGGGCCACTGACATCCGAAAGGGAGAACGAGAGCAGAGTATGTATTACCGCCAAGTACTGTTCGACGTTCCCAGCAATCGGCCCCACCGAAGCCTTTTACGCCAGTTCGATGTGGCCACAGTCTTCACTCCCGGGCATACGATAGCAACCCCCCAAAGCTTCACCCTGAGTAGTTTTCCCTCGCATTTACTCTGCGATTCCGCAGCCACCGAGGGACTCCTGATACAGGAGGGGCAAAAGAATCGACTTTCCGTTCGAGTTCGAACGCGGAGGGTGGGCGCCACAACTCCAGCCCCCCGCGGGCCCGTCGCGCCGCAGGGGCCCACCCCTCCCGCTCACTCACCCCCTCAGCGCCACCTCTACCCCTCTGACCTCCACACCTGCGGAACGAGAAGAGCAACCGACCAGGGGCCACGACGAGATCCACCAGCCCCGGAGCGCCCCCCGGAAGGTCGTCCACGACGCGGAACGACGCGGAACGCCCCGGACACCGGCACGCCGGCAGACAACAGGAACGCACCTCTCCACCTGGCCGAATCCATGGTCGACAGTCGGCCAGTCAGGGCCTCCGTACGCTGTCCGACTTTCGCCTGCCAATTCTTGGCCGGATATCTCGCCTGGCGCGATGGCGCCCCCGAAAAAACCTTCGCGCGGGAATGGTTAGCGGAAATGAACGGCCGTGCGAGATGTCGACGGCCGGCCGGGGAACCTCCCCGAGAAGCCGGTCACCCGGCCGCCCGACTCCGCGACCGGACCCCGGAACCGAGCCGAGCCGAAACGGCCCGGGTCCGGTTGCCGGCTCGTTCAAAGGCCCCTGAGCCGGCCTTCGCGCGTCGGGCTCAGGGACCGGGGCGGTCAGAGTCTCAGGACCGCTGCCGGCCCCCAGGGCACGTCCCCGTAGGAACCACGGAGCGCTGAGCGGATCAGGGCCGTCAGACGGCGACCGGCTCGTCGGCGAGGTAGGGCGGGGCGGGCTCGTACTGAACGTACCGGCGGACCGCGCGGGCGTGCTCACGGCCGTGCAGACGACCGATGAGCCAGAGGGCCATGTCGATGCCGGCTGAGACGCCCTGGCTGGTGATCAGGTTCCCGTCAACGACGAAGCGGGCATCGCCGACCACCGTGATATCGCCCCTGGCCCGGAGGGCGTCCTCGAACTCGTGGTGCGTGGCGACCCGGCGGCCGCGCGCCGAGCCTGCCTCGTGCAGGAGGAGGGCTCCGGTACACACACTGGTCGTCCAGGCGACGCTGGCCGCGGTCTTACGGATCCAGTCGATGAGCACGGGGTTGGACACTTCGCGACGGGTCCCGTTGCCTCCCGGAACCAACAGAACGTCCAGCGGAGGGTGGTCGTCCAGGGTGTGGTCCGGCAGCACCCGCATGCCCTTGTTGCAGCGGACGGCGCCGGGGCGTTCGGCGATGAGCACCGCCGTGTCGGCATGGTCGCGCAGCATGGAGGAGGCGGTGAAGACCTCCCAGGGCCCGGTGAAGTCCAACTCCTCTGCGCCGTCGAAGGTCAGCAGGCCATAGGTGGTCATACGTACTCCCTGGTGGATCGGAATCGGTCGCGGTAGTCGGACGGTGCGACACCCAGGTGCCGGTGGAACGCGCGGCGTAGCGTCTCCGCGGTCCCGAAGCCGTACCGCCGCGCGAGGGTCTCGACGGGGTGGTCGCCCTCGGCGAGCGCCCGCTTGGCGGCCTCGATGCGTACCCCCTCGACGTACGCCGCGGGCGGGATGCCGAGCTCGGCGGTGAACCTGCGCTGCAGATGACGGGGGCTCAGCCCGGCGTGCGAAGCGAGCTCGGTGATGCCGTGCCGGGCACCGGGATCGGCGTGGATCGCCGAAACCACCGCATGGATGGGGTCGGTGGCCGGCTGCGTCGACCACAGCGGCACGCTGAACTGCGACTGGGTGCCGGGGCGGCGCAGGAACAGCACCATCTCCTGCGCGGTGGCGTGGGCGACCTCCCGGCCCACGTCGTCCTCCACCAGGGCGAGTGCCAGGTCCATCCCCGCCGTCACCCCCGCCGACGTCCACACCCGCCCGTCCCTGAGGAAGATCGGGTCGCAGTCGACGACCACTTCGGGGTGCTCCCGTATGAGCTGCTGCTCGCGCGCCCAGTGGGTGGTCACCCGCCGCCCCCGGAGCAGTCCGGCGGCGGCCAGGAGGAACACCCCGCTGCAGACCGAAGTGACGCGCCGGGCACTGGCCCCTGCGGCGGCGATCCAACGGGTGAGCGCCGGATCGTGCCGGGCCTGGTCGACACCGCCGCCGCCCGCCACCACCAGGGTGTCGATGTCCGCGGGGTTCAGATCGGCCATGCCGTAGGGCGCATGCACCGAGAGACCACTGGCGGAACGCACGGGTCCCGGCTGCGGTGCCGTGATCCGGCAGGAGTATCCGTCGGTGAGCTGGTGGGCGTGCTGAAACACCTCGTACGGGCCGAAGAGGTCAAGGGGCTGGAAGCCCTCGAAGATCACAAAGACGATGCGGCGCTGCTCCACCCCTCCACCCTGTGTCCCGGCCCCGGATGGCGTCAACGACGGCCACCCCACGCTTTGCGCCGTACGGTGCGACACCCGTTCAGGCACGTACCGGGATCAGGTGGTGGCCAGCAGCAGGTCCTCTCCACTTGACGGGCGGAGGCCGTCGGCGCGGTCGGCGAAGTAGCGTTCCGCCAGCGAATCCCCCGACACGTGCCGGGCCTCTTCGAAGCCGGCTTCGCGGGCCAGTGCCAGCATCCCGGGCGGGGTGTAGAAGCTGAATGCCCTGGCCGAGTGCGACCAGACGGTGGCGCTTCCACGCCTGGGGGCCGGGCTGGTCGACCTCGAAGATCCGCAGGCGGGAGGCGATCTCCGGCCTACGCTGGGCAAAGGTGTCCAGACCGGCTCCCAGGATGACGTACTGGGTGACACCGCGGTCGACCTGCTCAACGATCAGGTCCTCTCCTCGATGAATCGGGCGCGGGCCACGATCGCCGCCCGGAACCCTCTGGTGGCGTGCGGGTCCATGTCGGGGCGGCGGCGCCAGTCATCGTCGGGAGCCACCAACCGCAGGCCGATCTCATCCTCGAGCACATGCGGTGGTGGGTCGACCTGTACGTGCGTGGCACGCCACAGGGCGGTCCGCACGGCAGTGCTGTCCGGCGTCTCTCTCCGATGCCCCGCTACGGCGCCGGACGACCGCGGCGACCGCGGCGACCAACAAGGGTGGGGCGTTCAACCGGACCCGCCCGCCGCCCGCTTCGGCCCGGCCGCCTGGTTCGGCCGCGGCGAGGCCGGCAAAGCGGTGGAGTCGACCACCGGCCTCGTGGTCATCACTGGGCCCCCGGGAGCAGGGAGCGGGAGCGCAGCACCGGCCAGGACGCGAAGGAGACCGCGGCCATCACGCCGAAGTAGACCCAGGTCCCGCTGCCGAGCAGTGCGCCACCAAGGATGGGACCGGCGAAGAACCCCAGGTAACGGATTTCCAGAGCCCCAAAGAAGGCCCCCTTCTCCACGTCCGGTGCGATGCGGTGGGTGATGAGGTCGGCCATCGGCATGAGGATCGCCTCGCCAACGGTCCAGGCGAGCACACCGACCAGCAACACCCACAGACGGCCCTCGGACGCCCCCCAGCAGGCGAAGGACACGGCAAACCCCGTACAGCCCCATGCTGCCTGCACGGGCATGGACGTGCGCCGGGCGAGCCATTCCGCCGGCCATTGGTAGACGAAGCCGAGGACAGCGTGCACGGCGAAGACCACGGCGAACAGCGTGGGCGCCCCCTCTCCGGCCTCGCCCTTCAGATAGAGGGGGATCATGGACTCGAACTGAGCGAAGACCAGGGTTATCAGCACGGCTGAGATCAGCACCCGTCGGAACCGCCCGTCGCGCAGTGACCGCGTCCACGCCCAGCGCTCCTTGCGAGCGGCCTCCGATCGGACATCCAGCGCCCCCAGTGTGCCTCGCCTGGCGTGCACCAGGACCAGGCAGAGAGCGAACAGGGCTGCGGAGACCCCGAACAGGGCACGGTGGGAGATTCCGTAGGCGGCGGCACCGAGCAGCGGGCCGAGTGCGGCGCCCACCGACAGGGTCATGAACCGCATCCGGAACACGAGCCCGCCGCCCTCTCCTGCGGCGAGGCTCATGAGCTTCTTCAAGGACGGCCCGACCAGCATCAGCGCGCCGCCCAGGCAGACGATCAGCGGCAACACCACCACCGGCACGGTGACCACCGCCAGCGCCGCACTCAACAGGCTGTAGAGGGCAAAGCCGACGCGCAACAGACTCCCGGCCCCGGCCCGGTCGGTGATCACGCCTCCGGCGAGCGCGCCCACTGCGCCGACCAGGGCGATCGAGCCGGTGAACGCGCCGATCACGGCCAGCGGCAGGGAGGTGATGTCGGCCAGGTAGAGCGCGAGGAAGGGAATCATGGAAAAGAAGCCCACGGAGTTGATCAGGGAGCAGATCACGAGGAGCCTCACGGTTCTGTCCGCTATGAGGTTCCTGAAGCCCGCCGGCACCTGGGTCGTTTCTGCCATCAGGCGGCCTGCTCCGTCTCTGCCCGCATCTGCGCCCACAGCACCTTGCCTGCCTCGGTGAACGCCGCAGAGGGCTCGCCTTCGATCTCGTCGAGGCCCTTCTTGAGCAGACCGGCGTTCTGCTGGGCCAGCTCGCGGTGGATCTCCAGGCCGGTGTGTGCGTGGGCGCGGCGGTGGAAGGCGGTGATGCGGGCGAAGGCGTGGGCGGCCATGAGCATGCCCCACAGAGGCCGTGCGTCCTTGCGGACGGGGGAGTTGAACGTGGTGCCTTCGGCGACCGTCACCAGGGGGTCGAGTTCCAGGATCAGCATCAGCCGCAGGTGGGAGTTCTCGTGCAGCAGGTGCTCGGCGGTGTAGTGGGGGGCGTGGAAGGGCTGAGCCGCTTCGGAGAGGAACACCGCGCCCATCAAGATCGCCTCGGTGAAGGAGGAGTGGAATTGCGAGGCGTAGGGCACGAACAGGCGGGTGTAGGCACGGATCTCGGAGGAGAGTTCGGGCCACACGTCCTGTATCAGGGCGAAGGCCCGGGAGATGCCGGCGATGTTCTCCTCGCTGACGTCTCGTACGGCGAGGTCGGAGCGGGGGTAACCGGGCTGCGGTTCGTGGGAGTTCATCGAGGTGAAGTGACGGGCGATCCACGGATCGGTGTTGTCGATCTCGATGTCGGTTCCAGCGATGACCGGCCGCCGCATGCGTAGCGTGTTCCCCAGACGCGGCTCGCTCTCGCCGAGGACGTAGGAGGTGGGGAGGACCGCGGAGCCATCGCGGATCGCCCCGTCGCCGCCTTCACCGATCACCAGCCGGTCCACGGCGGTGTCGAAGACCAGATGATGCGGTTCGCCGGGGAAACGCACTTCGGTGACCGGCTCGGGCAGGACCAGCTCGGTGCCTGCGGTGTTCGATCCAGGGCCGGTGGCGTAGGGGAGGGCGACAAACCGCGCGAAGTGCCGGGACCAGGTACGGACGAAGTCGGCGTCCTTGCGCTGCGCTGCGAGCATCAGCTGCCGCCACAGGTAGGAGAAGAACGGGTGGGAGAGCATGCGGTGCGTCTGGTCGGCGTCCAGAGCGGCGAACCGCTGCCCCCAGAGGGCCAGCTCGGTCTCGGTCTGCTCTCCTCCGAGCTGCCCGAGTCGCTTGATCACCTTCGGGACGGAGGCGCGGAGCTTTGCCACATAGGCGTCCAGGACGGGATCGTCGTCCTGCGCGAGGGCGAGCTCGGCGCCCAGGAAGTCGATGCTGCTCATGCTGGTGTCCTCTTCGTAGGGTGCGGTGACGGTGCGGTGCCCTGCAGTCCGCGCCGACGAAGGAAGGGCTCGATGCGTGGCTGACCAAGACCGGTGAGTTCGCGGAACATGGCCATCGCGTCACGGGATCCGCCTGCGGCGAGCATCCTGCGGAACAGCTCGCCGCCTGCGCGGGTGAGGCCGCCGCGCTGCTCAAGTGCCTCGACAAGGTTTGCAGCGATGATCTCCGACCACAGGTAGGAGTAGAAGCCCGCGCCGTAGGGGCCGTGAAAGACGTGGTCGAAGTAGCCGGACCGGTAACGGGGCGGAATCTCGGGCAGCGTGTGCAGGCCCCAGCGGGCGGCGCCCTGCGCCTCGATCCGCGCGGCGTCCACGCCGGATGCCTCCCCGTCGGGGAGAGTGTGCCAGGCCCAGTCGACCACGGCTGCGCCAAGGATCTCCACCAGCATGTGCACGCCGCCGGTGCTGCGCTGCTCGTTCAGGTGCTTGATCCACTCCTGGGGCAGAGGCTGTCCGGTGAGGTGATGCCGGGCGTAGTGGTTGAGGAGTTGTGGGTGGAAGGCCCAGGTCTCGTAGACCTGCGCGGGTGCCTCTGAGAAGTCGCGGGGAACACCGGGGGCCGAGTGCGCGGGGTACTGGACGTCGGAGAGCAGAGCGTGCAGGGCGTGGCCGAATTCATGGAAGAGGGTGACGACTTCGGATGCTTCGAGCAGGCAGGGACGTCCTTGCCCTGGCGGGGCGAAGTTGAAGGTGTTCACCACGACTGGCCGTGTTCCGGTGGCGTGCGCCTGGGGGCGGAGTATCCCGGTCCACGCGCCGCCTCGTTTGCCTGGCCGGGTGTGGGCATCGACCAGATAGAGGCCGACCGGGTTGGCGTTCTCGTCCGTCACGTCGAAGACGCGGGCTCCGGGATGGTGGGCTGGGATGTCGTGCCGCTCTTCGAATTCCAGCCCGTACAGGATGCGCGCACTGTGGAACAAACCGCGGGTGATGACGGCATCCAGCTCGAAGTACGCGCGGATTTCCGCTGCCGGCCCGTTGTTCCCCCGGGCCACCGTTGCCGCGTAGTGAGCCCAGTCCCATGCCTGGATCCGGTGTCCTGCCGCGGCCTCCAGATCGCGCCGCTCTTCTCGCGCCGCGTGCAGGAGCGGTTCGGTCAGGCGGTGGAACATGGCCTCCACCGCCTCCGGAGTTCCCGTCGTCTGCTCCTCTGTCGCCCACGCCGCGAAGGTCGGATAGCCCAGGATGCGAGCTTGGCGGGCTCGCAACAGGGCGATCCGCCCGGCCCGTTCCTCGTTGCCCGCCCCCCGGCCGAGCGATTTCTCCAGCAGGAGCCTGCGGGTCTCGCGGTCTTGGAGGTGAGCGAGTGCCGGCTGGCTGGTGGCAGAGGCGAGAGGCAGCACATGCCAGGGCGCGGGCTTCCCTCTCCGGGATGCCTCTTCGGCCGCGGCCGCCATCTGGTCGTCCGGCAGGCCGTGCAGGGCGACCTGCCCTTCCACCACAAGGGCGTTGGCGTGCATGCCCCGGATCAGTTCCTGCCGGTAGGCGGCGCACTCACGGGAGAGCTCACGGTTCACCGAACCCAGTTCGCGGGCGATGCCGGCGGGCAGCATGGCCCCGGCCCGCCGCACCCGCCGCCACCAGAACTCGGTGAGTGCGCGCGCCTGGGGCTCAGCGATCCGGCCGCGCTGGGCGTAGACGGCATCGATGCGGGAGACCAGCCGCTGGTTACGCACGATCCGCCCCTCGTGGCGGGAGAGGAGGACCGCGATGTCGCGCTCCAGGCTGGCCAGCTCCGCGCATCCTCCGGCGGTCACCTGATGGGTGAACGCGTCGTGGATGTACTGCACCTGGACGCCCGAGAGGTCGAGCGCCTCGATCGTGTTGGCGAAGCCGGGGGGCTCCGCGCTCTCCGCGACAGCGGTGATCCGGCGCTCCCGCTCAGCGATGGCCTGCTCCAACGCTGGCACGTAGTGCTCGGGGCGGATGTCGGAGAACGGCTGAATCCCGTACGCGCCGGAGGGCCCCAGAAGCGGATTCGGGTTCAACGGGCTTCCCGCATGCGGGTGGCCAGCTCGTTCACGGCCCATTCCTTGAGCGGGGCGACCGCCTCAGTGGTGCAGATGTCCCGAAGCAGAATCAGCGGGGACAGGGCCTGTCGGTCGAGCGACGCCGAAGCCACCAGCGCGCCGTGGGCCTGCTCGGCCTGTTCCAGTCGAATGGAGCAGCGAGCGGCCTGGCAGTGCGCGTAGGACGCGTACGGCGCGCCCAGGCGTGCCGCAGTACGGTAGGCGTCGCGGGCCTCGGGGACGCGGCTCTCGCCCATGAGGAAGTCGGCTAGGCGCACGTGGGCCTTGGGGTCGAGCGGGTCCCACTCGGTCATACGCCGGTAGAACTGCTCCGCGCCCTCGATGTCTCCGCGCGCCTTTGCCGAGCGGCCGGAGGTCTCCAGCACCGGGTGGACGTTCTCCAGCGCCAGCAGTCGGGTATCGGCGTCCGCGGCCGCCACGGCTTCCATGGCGTACTTCTCCGCGAGTTCCAACTGCCGCTTGACCTCGGCATGGTTGCCCTCGAAGAACGGGATGAACGCGACGCCGCGCCAGTAGATCGAGACATGCAGGGGCGCTATCTCCTTCCCGGCCTGGTCAGCGACCTCATCGGCGGCCTTGAGCCAGTGCCGCATGTCCGCCAGCGCCTTGTCCTTGTCGCCCTTCGCGCACAGCACGATCATGTGGGCGGCGGCCCCGTACCGCACGGCTGGGTCGAAGTCCTTGCACCGGGCGATGGTCTCCATCACCCTGCGAGCCCGCACGAACGCCGCTGCCGCGCTCTTGGCATCCGGAGCGAGCTGCGCGGCGGCGTTGTGCCGGAAGTAGGCCAGCCGCAGGGCGTCGAGACTGCTGCCGCTACCGTCGGGGGGTACGAGGTCGGCGATGGTCTGCCAGAATCCGAGCTTGGCCAGCGCGGTCACCAGGCGGGACCGGTCGGCGCTGGACAGGCCGGCCCAGTTGTCGGCCATGCCGCACAGATGTTTCCAGGGGGCCGACCGCACGGCCTCGGGAAGGTCGCGGGGGTCTTCCGGGTTGGGCTGCTCGGGCTGCTCCGCCTTCAGGGCCTCGCGCAGCAGTCCCAGAGAGGCGATCTGGTAGACGGGGATGGGCAGGCCCTCGGCCAGGCGGCGGCCGACTTCGGCGGTGCACTGGGCGTGCAGCGGGCCGCCGGGGGTCTCCAGATCGAAGTACGGGCCGAGCAGTTGACGCGAGCGAGGTGTCGGCTCGGGGACGAAGGTGTCCTGCGGTGGCTCTTCCATCGGGGCCAGGTGCTGGATGGTCCCCTTGGTGCGCAGAAACTTCTCCACCGGCAACTCCTCTGTCGTGATCTCTTGTGCGATGTGAAGCACGACGGCCGCAAGGGGGAGTTGACCCCCTTGCGGCCATCGGCAGCCCGCCTGTGACTAGGTGGGCGAGGTCACCTGGTTGAAGATCAGACGGCCGGCGCGTAGTAGGCCACGCCCGAGACCGTGAGACCGAACTCCTCGGCCAGCTCGTCGGTCTCGACCTCAACCTCGGTGATCTGCTCGGCGTTCATTTCTGAACCTCCTGAAGTGAGAAGTACCTCCGGGGATCCGGAAGTACCCCGAACATAAATTGCGCCCTTGAGGTCCTCAAGTGGCCTGATTTTTTTATGAGTTGACGGAAGGCTGGGCTCCGGTGCCGGGCACAAGAGGGGCAATGCATCGGTTTGATCACCGCCTCCAGGTTGTGATCAGGTAACGAACCGCCCAGCCGCGAGTCAGGGGTTTCCCGGAAGGGCATCCATACGCACCCCGCACCCGACCCCCCGGTCTGGGGTCAATGCGCGCCACGCAGGGCGATGGGTCGACCAAGGCCAAAGAAAGTGACCCTCGTCACACCCGCTCCGCCTTCATGTCCTGCAACGGGACTCCTGGCGCCCCTGCACAACTGCTGCCCCGTCGCATGGATGGCCAGGGTGGTGGCGGGGCCCAGCAGGAGCCCCAGAGCCACGAGTCCGACGCCACCGAGTGAGCCCAAAGGCTCCGCTGCCACCGACATCACCGCCGGCGGCGCGGCACCGCGCTCCCGGCCGTACGGCCGGGTCGTCCCGCCACCCCGTACGCACCGGACCATCCGGCCGTACGCACCCCACGGCCAGAGAGGAAGACCCCTGCTCAGTCGGCGAACGCCGGGAGGATCTCTGCTCCGTAGGCGTCGATGGTGGATTCCTTGGCGTCGTGCATGGCGTAGACCGCGAACTGGTCGACGCCGAGGTCCTGCAGCCGGCGCAGCTTCTCGATGTGGGCGGACACCGGGCCGAGCAGGCAGAAGCGGTCGACGATGGCGTCCGGTACGAAGCCGGTGTCGGGGTTGTCCGCCCGACCGTGGTGCGAGTAGTCGTACCCCTTGCGGGCCTTGATGTAGTCGGTGAGCTCGTCGGGGACCATGCCGGAGTGTGCGCCGTAGCGGGCGACGAGGTCGGCGACGTGGTTGCCGACCATCCCACCGAACCAGCGGCACTGCTGGCGGGCGTGGTCGAGGTCGTCGCCCACGTAGGCGGGTGCGGCCACGCAGATCGTCACGGCGGACGGATCGCGACCGGCGTCCGCCGCGGCCTGCCGCACGGCCTTGATCATCCACTCGGTGAGGAAGGGGTCGGCGAGCTGGAGGATGAAGCCGTCGGCCAACTGCCCCGTCATGGCAAGGGCCTTGGGGCCGTAGGCGGCCATCCACACCGGCAGCCTGCCGTTCTTGATCCAGGGGATCTTGATGCGGTGCCCGCCGACCTCCGCCTCCCGGCCCTCGGCCAGGTCACGGATGGTGCCGATCGCCTCGCCGAGCCGGGCCAGGGTGTTCGGCGGCCGTCCGGCCACTCGCATCGCCGAGTCGCCGCGGCCGATGCCGCAGACGGTGCGGTTGCCGTACATCTCGTTGAGGGTGGCGAAGGTGGAGGCGGTGACCTCGGGGGTGCGGGTGGAGGGGTTGGTGACCATGGGGCCGACGATCAGGCGCTTGGTGTGTTCCAGGATGCGGCTGTAGATGACGAACGGTTCCTGCCACAGAACGGCCGAGTCGAAGGTCCAGCCGTAGCGGAAGCCCTGGCGCTCGGCGCGGCGCATCAGGTCGACGACGGCGGAAGCAGGCGGGTCGGCCTGCAGGACAACTCCGAAGTCCACAGTGGCGCTCCTTAACTGCCTTGACGGCCTTGACTGGCTGGACGGCCTTGACTGGCTGGACGGCCTCGGCTGACTGCTGGGACGGCCCTGGCTGCCTCACATGAGGTACTGGCAGGTGCCCCGGGGGATGTACTGGCCGTGCCCCGCGCGACCGGTGAACTCACGCCGGTCGATGACGAGTTCGCCGCGCGAGAGGACCGTCTCGACCTGTCCGGTGAGCCGTTTGCCCTCGTACGCCGAGTAGTCGACGTTCATGTGGTGGGTCTCGGCGGAGACAGTCTGCTCCGCGTGCGGGTCGTAGATGACCAGGTCGGCATCGGAGCCGGGGGCGAGGGTGCCCTTCTTCGGGTAGAGGCCGAACATCCGGGCCGGGGAGGCGCAGGCGATCTCGATCCAGCGGCGGCGGCTGATCCGCCCCTCCACAACGCCCTGGTGGAGCAGGTCCATACGGTTCTCGATCCCGGGCATCCCGTTGGGAATCTTGGAGAAGTCGCCCCGGCCGAGCTCCTTCTGGCCCGCGAAACAGAAGGGGCAGTGGTCGGTGGAGACGACCTGGAGGTCGTTGGTGCGCAGCCCGCGCCACAGCGCCGCCTGGTGCTCGCGCGGCCGCAGCGGCGTGGAGCAGACGTACTTGGCGCCCTCGAAGTCCGGCTCGGCGAGGTTGTCGGTGGACAGGAACAGGTACTGCGGGCAGGTCTCGCCGAAGACGTTCAGGCCCTTGTCGCGGGCCTGGGCGATCTCGGCAACGGCCTCCTCGGCGGAGACATGGACGACGTAGAGCGGTGCGCCGGCGACCCGGGCCAACTGGATGGTGCGGTGGGTGGCCTCGGCCTCCAGCAGGACGTGGCGGACCTCGCCGTGGTAGCGCGGGTCGGTGCGGCCCTCGGCCAGCGCCTGTTCGACCAGGACGTCGATGGCGATGCCGTTCTCGGCGTGCATCATCACCAGTCCGCCGTTGCCGGCGGAGCGCTGCATGGCGCGCAGGATCTGCCCGTCGTCGCTGTAGAAGACCCCGGGATAGGCGGTGAACAGCTTGAACGAGGTGACGCCTTCGGCCACCAGGAGGTCCATCTCCTTGAGGGTCTGCTCGTTGACGTCGGAGAGGATCATGTGGAAGGCGTAGTCGACCGCGCACTTGGCGTCGGACTTGGCGTGCCAGGTGTCCAGGCCGGCGCGGAGCGAGGCGCCGCGGGACTGGACCGCGAAGTCGACGATGGTGGTGGTGCCGCCCCAGGCCGCGGCGCGGGTACCGGTCTCGAAGTCGTCGGAGGAGAACGTCCCGCCGAACGGGAAGTCCAGGTGGGTGTGGGCGTCCACGCCGCCCGGGATGACGTACTTGCCGGTGGCGTCCAGGACGCGGTCGGCGGACTCCCGCCAGCCCTCGGCCCAGGGACTTCCGTGTGCGGCGAGGGCGGCGACCCGGCCGTCCTCGATCAGGACATCGGCGTGGATCTCATCGGCGGCGGTGATCACCAGTCCGCCCTGGACGACCGTACGGTTCACCATCTCAGCTCCCTACCTGACGCCACGTCACAGCTGGTCTACACCCGTAGATTCCGGTCGGAGAAGGAGACACCGTAGAAGCATGTCACCCACCGTGGCAATACCGTGACGGGTGATCAATGGGGCGGTACGTGTTGCCCCGACGATCAGCCGCCCGGTTCAACCCGGGCCCGCTCCCGGGGGTGCGGGGGTGGCCGGATGGGCAGGTATCCGCCGACGCTGGCGGGCAATCCTCGCGTGCGCCACTTCATCAGGACGGACGACATACGACGACATTCAGCGCACGGAGGGGCGGCAGGTCATGGAGCGGAACACGCCATGGGAATTCTCCGACGACCGGGGGCGCCTGGTGGTGGCCGGGAGCCGGCCGTTGCGGATCGTCGCCTACCTCCAGGCGGGGGCGACGCTGTGGGACCACGGGATACGCCCGGCGGCGGTCTTCGGGTCCCCGCACGACGGCGCCTCCCCCGACCCCGCCAAGGGCGGTGAACTGCCGCTGGCGGAGATCCCGTACCTCGGCGCGGGTGCCGGGCTGCACCCGGACACCCTGCTGGAGCCGGATCCGGACCTCGTGGTGGCGGTGACCTACGACGGCGAGCAGGTCTACGGCCTGGAGCCGAAGACCGCGCTGGAGCTGGAGCTGCACGTCCCGGTCGCCACCGTCGCGGTGGGCCCGGGCCGGAGCCTGCCCGAGGTCCGGGAGCGGTTCGCGGCGCTGGCCGGCTCGCTGGGACAGGGCGAACCACGGGGCTCGGCACGGGAGTTGGACGCCGCGGAGGACGCGCTGCGGCAGGCGACCGGCGGTACGGCACGGCCCCGGGTGCTGGCGCTGTCCGCCGCGGGCCCCGAGCGGGTGCACCTGGCCCGGCCCAGCGCCTGGCCCGATCTGCGGGCGCTGGCCGAGCACGGCGTCAACCTGCTGGAGCCGGCCCCGAGCGGCGGGGTGAACTGGTCCACGGTCGGCTGGGCGGAGGCCGCGGAGCCGGCCCCCGACCTGGTCCTGATGGACGTACGGGGCAACGCCGCCCGCCCCGAGGCCCTCCGGAGCGATCCGCACTGGCGGGCGCTTGAGGACCGGGCCCGGCTGCTGCCGTGGAACCCGGAGGCGTCGTGCAGCCGGCGGGCCCACACCCGGTTCTTCACGCGGGTCGCCGACGCGGTCCGGGACGCCGCGGCCACGGCTTGACGCCACCTTCCCCCGGGAGCCCCGGAGGCACGGCCGGGCGGGACGGCGGTGCTCGCCGCCCCGCCCGTAGGACGGCGGTGGTCCGCTGAGCCCGGAGGACGGCGATGGTCCGCTAGCCCCGTCGAGCGACGCGGTCTCGTTACGTCCCGGACAGCGTCCGCTGGGCGGACCCCAGCGCCTCCGCGAGGAGGCGGGCGCCCTCCTCCGCCTCCGCGACGGTCAGCGTCATCGGGGGCGCGATCCGCAGCGAGGCGCCGCCCTGGCCGCCCTTGCCGATCAGCAGGCCGCGCTCCCGGGCGGCCTCCAGGGCCAGTGACGCGGCCTCCGGCGAGCGCTCGTCGGTGCCGGGCCGGACGAGTTCGAGGCCGATCATCAGGCCCCGGCCGCGTACCTCGCGGACCACGTCGAGGCCCGCGGTGACCGCCCGCAGCCGCTCGATGAGCAGTCCGCCGACCCGCCGGGCGTTGCCCT
The DNA here is from genome assembly GCF_040641675.1 of Streptomyces sp. NPDC020742. Taxonomy (NCBI): domain Bacteria; kingdom Bacillati; phylum Actinomycetota; class Actinomycetes; order Kitasatosporales; family Streptomycetaceae; genus Streptomyces; species Streptomyces sp. NPDC020742. The sequence goes on along the minus strand of NZ_JBFAEA010000011.1, from coordinate 29,975 downwards.
GGAGGTCGTGTTCGAGCAGGTAGTTGAGGTTGGCCAGGCCGGCGGCCATGGTGACCGGGCTGCCGCCGAAGGTGGAGATGGAGTTGGCGGTGAGCGCGTTCATCACCTCGGCGCGGCCGACCACCCCGCCGATGGACATGCCGTTGCCGATGCCCTTGGCGAAGGTGAGGAGGTCCGGCGGGCCGTTGTCGGCGTGCGCCTGCCAGCCCCAGAAGTGGTCGCCGGTGCGGCCCCAGCCGGTCTGCACCTCGTCGCTGATCCACAGGATGCCGTGCCGGGCCAGCACCTCGCGGAACGCGGCGTAGAGGCCGTCCGGCGGTGCGGTGAAGCCGCCGACGCCCTGGACGGGCTCGGCGATCAGCGCGGCGATGCCGCCGGCGGTCTGCTGGAGCATGTCCTCCAGGTCGGCGACGCAGGCCGCGAGGTAGTCGCGGTCACCGAGCTCCGCGTACGGGCCGCGGGTGCGCACCCCGCCGTGGACGTAGAGCGTCTGGAGGGGCGAGAGGCTGGTGGGCGACCAGCTCTGGTTGCCGGTGATGCCGACGGTGGAGAAGGACCGGCCGTGGTAGCTGTTGCGCATCGCCAGGATCTGGTTGGACCGGCGGTGGGCGGTGGCCAGGAGGAGGGCTGCGTCATTGGCCTCGGTGCCGGAGGTGGTGAAGAAGACCCGGGCGTCGGGGATGCCGGAGAGCGCCGCGATCCGCTCCGCCAGCTCCACCATGGGGCGGGAGAGGTAGAGCGTGGAGGTGTGGATGATCCGGCCGGCCTGCTCGGCGACGGCCTTGGTCACCTCGGGCAGGGCGTGCGCCGTCATGGTGGTGAGGATGCCGCCGAAGAAGTCGAGATAGCGGTTGCCCTCGGCGTCCCAGACATGGCGGCCCTCGCCGTGGGTGAGCTCCAGCGGCCGCTCGTAGTAGAGGCTGAGCCAGGAGGGCATCACGGCCTGGTGGCGGGCGTGCAGGCCGGGGCCTTCGTGTGCGGTGTGGGTCACGGCTGCACCAGCCCGTCGTAGGCGTCGGGACGGCGGTCGCGGTAGAACGCCCACTGCTGGCGGACCTCGTCGATCAGCCCGAAGTCCAGGTCGCGGACGACCAGTTCCTCCTTGGAGTCGCTGGCGACCTCGCCGACGAACTGTCCGCGCGGGTCAACGAAGTAGCTGGTGCCGTAGAAGTCGTTGTCGCCGTACTCCTCCACGCCGACCCGGTTGATCGCCGCGATGAAGTACTCGTTGGCGACGGCCGCGGCGGGCTGCTCCAGCTTCCACAGGTAGGCGGACAGGCCGCGGGAGGTGGCCGAGGGGTTGTAGACCAGCTGGGCGCCGTTGAGGCCCAACTGCCGCCAGCCTTCCGGGAAGTGCCGGTCGTAGCAGATGTAGACCCCGACCTTGCCGACGGCGGTGTCGAAGACCGGCCAGCCGGCGTTGCCCGGCTTGAAGTAGAACTTCTCCCAGAAGCCTTTGACCTGCGGGATGTGGTGCTTGCGGTAGCTGCCCAGCACCGTGCCGTCGGCGTCGATCACGGCCGCGGTGTTGTAGTAGAAGCCGGACTGCTCGACCTCGAAGACCGGGACGACGATGACCATGCCGGTCTCGCGGGCGAGGTCCTGCATCCTCCGCACGGTCGGCCCGTCGGGCACCGGCTCGGCCCAGCGGTAGTGCTCCGGGTCCTGGACCTGGCAGAAGTAGGGGGCGTTGAACACCTCCTGGAAGCCGATCACCTTCGCGCCCTGCGCGGCCGCGGCTCTGGCGTACTCCTCATGCTTCGCGATCATCGATTCGGTGTCGCCGGTCCAGGTCGCCTGGACCAGTGCGGCACGCACAACATCGGCCATGAGCTGCTCCTTGTCGATGCGTCAGCCTGCGGCCCCACGCGGGGATCTCCACGGGTGGAGGCGACCGTAAGCCCCGTCACGCACCGTGGCAAGACCATCTCTCCCGTGGCGCGCCCCCGGAGGAGCGAAGGCCTCGCCCCCGGGCGCCGACCGCGCCTCCGGCGCCCGGCTGATGACCCCGCTGCTGCTGGGCTCGCCGCTCCATCCCGTCAACGCGACGATGATCGCCACCTCGCTGGTGGCCATCGGCCGGGACTTCCACGTCGGCGCCGCACGGACCGCCCGGCTGATCTCCGCGCTGTACCTCTCCAGCCCGGTGCCGCAGCCCTCGATGGGGCGGCCGGCCGACCGCACCGGCCCGCGCCCGGTCTTCCTCGCCGGCGCGCTGTGCGCCTGCGCCGCGGGCCTCATCGGCGCACTGGCGCCGACCTTCACCCTGCTGATCGCCTCCCGGTTCGTCCTCGGCATCGGCACCGCGGCGGCCCCCCTCCCCGCGGCGATGGCGATGCTCCGCGCCGAGTCCCGGAGGATGGGCCGCCGCACCCCGCGCCGGGTGCTCGGCCGGCCGCCACGCTCTTCGGCGTTCCGCAGGGCCTGGCGTCCACCGGGATCCAGGCCGCGGTCTACGCCCAGGCCCCGGCCGACGGTGTGGGCGCGGCGGCCGGGCCGCAGCGCACCGCCCAGTACCTCGGCGCGCTCACCGCCGCCGGCCTGATCGGGCTGGTCTACGGGCCGCGGGCCGCCGACTCCGGCCTGCGCCCCTCGCCCTGACCTGCCTCGTCCTGGGTCTGCTGCGGCTCGTCCTGACCCTCGCGGACCACACCCTGCGGGCCCCACGCGAGGCGTGAACCGCCCGATCCCCACCACGTCACCCTCGTCACCGACGCGATGCGACCTGGCCGAGGCGGCGCACCACAACAGCCTGGAGCGGATCTTCCCGCGGCTGGGCGGGACCGACACCACCGAGGCGGTGCTCAGGCTCCTGGGGTGACCGGGGCCGCCGCGCGCTCCTCCGGGTGGCCGGGCGGCCGCCGCTCGTGCCAGCGCAGGGCGTCCTGTAGCTGCGCGGCCAGCGAGACCAGCCGGGGCTCGCTGTGCGACGGGCCGAGGAGCTGGGCGCCCAGCGGCAGCCCGTCGGCGCTGAGGCCCGCGGGGACGCTCACGCCCGGCCAGCCGAGGACGTTCCACGGCCAGGCGTACGGGCACGCGGCGATCATGGCTTGATCCGTACGCCAGCCGCTGAGCCCGGCGAGGGTGCCGATGCGCGGCGGCGGGGTGGCGGTGGTCGGCGTCAGGAGGACGTCGTACGGCCCGAACAGGGCGCCGATGCGCTGCTGTTGACGCCTCTCGACGGCGCGGGCCCGACGCAGGACGGGGCCGCCGAGCAGCCGGCCCAGCCGCGCCGCCGCCCGCGTACGAGGGTCCAACAGCGAGCGGTCGGGGACCCGGGCCGCCCACTCCCCCACCCCGACCGTCGCCCGCGGCACGAAGGCCAGCCCGACCAGTCCGTAGTCCGGCTCGGCCTCCTCGACGAAGTGGCCGAGGCCGGCCAGTTTCCGGGCCACCCCGGTGACCGCGGCCCGGACGTCCGGGTGCAGCGGCTTGCGGGTGAAGGTCTGCGCGGGCTTCCAGGAGAGCGCGATGCGCAGCCGCCCGGGGTCGCGGCCGGCCGCCGCACGGGCCTCGATGGCCGGCGGCCGGTGCAGATCACCGTCGTGGTTGCCGCTCGCCACGTCCAGCAGCAGCGCCGCGTCCTCGACCGTACGGGCCAGCGGTCCGATGCCGGTGATGCCCTGGAAGGACTCGGGGTCGGGCCAGGTGGAGATCCGGCCGCGCTGCGGCTTGATGCCGACCAGGTGCGACCAGGCGGCGGGGATCCGGACCGAACCGGCGCCGTCGGTGCCCAGCGCGGCGGGTACCAGTCCGGCCGCGACCGCGGCGGCCGAGCCCCCGGACGAGCCGCCCGGGGTGTGCGCGAGGTTCCAGGGGTTGCAGGTGTCGCCGAAGGCCGGGCCCTCGGTGAACGGCCACTGGCCCAGCTCGCACGCGTTGGTCTTGCCGACGATGATCGCGCCGGCCGCCCGCAGCCGCCGTACGACCTCGGCGTCGCGCTCCTTGGGCGGGAACTCCCCGGCGCAGCCGAACGCGGTCGGCTCGCCCGCCACGTCGGTGTCGTCCTTGACCGCGACCGGCACCCCGAGCAGCGGCAGCCGCTCCCCGGCCGCCAGCCTGCGGTCGGCCGCGGCGGCGTCGTCCAGTGCCGCCTCGGCCCGTACCCGCCGGAAGGCGTTGACGGTGCCCTGGGTGGCCTCGATGCGCTCCAGCGACCGGCGGACCAGGGCGGCCGAGGACACCCGTCCCTCGGCCAGTGCCCGCGCCTGCTCGGCCAGCCCCTCCCACTCACCGGCCGTCGTACCGGCACTTCCGGCCGGGACCCCGGCCGCGCTCTCCTGGCTCTCGTCAACGCTCACGCTGCGTGCCCTCCCTGGGACCGCTCATTCGAACGAACGGTCCCAGGAGGCTAATCGCCACCGCGACGCCCATCAACGATGCCGCGCGGCGCGGCACATCGACGACACACGGACGGCACACAGCGGGCGTGCGCCGCCCGCACGGGCGGTCAGGAGTGGTGGACCACCATCGCCGAGCCACCGCCGCGGCGGACCCGTTCGGCCGCGGCCAGCCAGCGGCCGTCCGGCAGCCGCTGGATGCCGGTCGCCGCCCCGATCTCCGGGTTCTGTTTGAAGGTGTGCCCGAGCGCTTCGAGTTGCGGGCGCAGCGGGCTGTTCCACAGGGCGGGTTCGAGCTCGGTGGCCGCGGCGTTGCGCTGGCTGGCGCGGGGGGCGGCGATCGCGTCGACCAGCGGCATCCCGCGGTCCAGGTGGTTGAGCAGGGTCTGCAGCACGGTGGTGATGATGGTGGCGCCGCCGGGCGAGCCCAGTGCCAGCACCGGCCGCCCGTGGTGCAGCACGACCGTCGGGGAGATGGACGAGCGGGGACGCTTACCGGGGCCCGGGAGGTTCGGGTCGTGGACCGCCGGGTCGGCCGGCGCGAAGGAGAAGTCGGTCAGCTCGTTGTTGAGTAGGAAGCCGTGGCCGGGGACGACGATGCCGCTGCCGCCGGTCTGTTCGATCGTCAGGGTGTAGGCGACGATGTTGCCCCATTTGTCGGCGACGGTGAGATGGGTGGTGTTCTGGCCCTCGTACGTCGTGGGGGCGGCCTTGTCGGCGGCGGCGCAGCGCGCGGGATGGCGCGGGTCGCCGGGGGCGAGCGGGCTGGTCAGCGCCTTGTCGTCGTGGATCAGGCACTCCCGGGCGGCGGCGAACCGCTTCGAGGTCAGGCCCTTGACCGGTACGTCCTCGGAGGCCGGGTCACCGACCCAGCGGCCGCGGTCGGCGAAGGCGATCCGGCTGGCCTCGATGTAGCGGTGCAGGAACTGCTTCTCGGTCATCCGGGAGAGGTTGCTTTTCTCCAGGATGTTGAGCGCCTCGGCGATGCTGGTGCCGCCGGAGGAGGACGGGCCGATGCCGTAGACGTCCAGGCCGCGGTAGGTGGTGTGGGTGGGCGGGTGGCTCAGGGTGCGGTAGGCCCGCAGGTCGGCCGTGGTGAGGTGGCCGGGCCGTACGGTGCGCGGGGAGCCGGCGCGCACCGGCGGCCGGTTGACCGTACGGACGAGGTCCCGGCCCAGCGCGCCCCGGTAGAGCGCGGCCACGCCGTGCCGGCCCAACTCCTGGTACGTACGGGCCAGATCGGGGTTCTTCAGGGTCGAGCCCACCACCGGCAGCTTGCCGCCGGGCAGGAAGAGGTCCGCGGTCGCCGGGAAGTCGCGGAAGCGCGCCTCGTTGTCGGCGGTCTGCTTGCGGAAGGTCTCGTCGACGGTGAAGCCGCGGGCGGCCAGCCGCTGGGCGGGGCGCAGCACGTCGCCGAGGGAGCGGCTGCCCCAGGTGCGCAGGGCGGTGTCCCAGGTGGCGGGGGTACCGGGGGTGCCGACGCCCAGTCCGCTGGTCACGGCCTGGTCGAACGGTATCGGCTTGCCGTTCTCCAGGAAGAGGTCCTTGCCGGCGGAGCGCGGGGCGGTCTCCCGGCCGTCGAGGGTGCGGACGCTGTGGGTCCTGGCGTTGTAGTAGACGAAGTAGCCGCCGCCTCCGACGCCCGCGGAGTAGGGCTCGGTGACGCCCAGCGCGGCGGCGGTGGCGACCGCGGCGTCCACCGCGTTGCCGCCCTTCTTGAGCACGGCTATGCCGGCGGCCGAGGCGTCCGGGTCGACGCTGGAGACCGCCCCGCCGGACCCGACGGCGACCGGCGTCTTGTCGGGGGTGGCCAAGGGTGCGCGGGGTGCGGGGTGCGGGGGCGCGGTGGTCTCGGCGGCGGCCGGGAACGCCACCAGGGAGCCGGTCAGCGCGGCGGCCGCTCCCAGGACGGTGAGACGTCGGGCTCTGGTCATAACCGGGGTTTCCTCCAAGGCGTTGCACGAGGGGGCGGCAGGGGCCGGAGCCTACTCGGGCAACCACCCCGAGGACAGGGGGCAATTCGGGTGCCTCCACCCCCTGCCCTCGAACGCACCTCCGGTGTGCCGCTACGCTCCCCCGCCATGGATGACACCCTGCTGCTCCTGACCGTCGCGGTCGCCGCGCTCCTGGTGGGGCTGGCGGCCGGCTGGGCCGTGCAGTCGGCGGCGGTACGCCGGAGGCTGGCCCGTGAACAGAGCTTCTTCGGGCTGCCGGACGGCTCGGAGTGCGTCCTGGTCACCCACCGGGACAGCTCCTCGGCGCACTGGAGCATCCCCCGCCATGACGCGCTGGCGCTACTGGGGCTGGCCGCGGTGGTCGAGAACTGTGGCGCCCACCCGGAGGTGGCGCCGCACGACACCGGCCTCCAGGGCTTCGGCGCCCGCACCGAGTTCTGTGTGGGCGACCCCACCGCGCACCGGCGGCTGGCGGCGCACCTGGCCAGTCTGCTGCCGGGCGTCGCGGTGCACCCGGGCGACGAGTCCGGTGCGGGCCGGGGCACCTTCGACATCGGCGGCTCGACGTACCGGATGGAGCCCGGCGCGGTGGAGTACGTGCTGCTGGCGAGGCTGACGGCCGGCGAGGGCGGCCGGCCGGTGTTCCTGGCGGCCGGCCAGCGCCCGGTCACCCACCGGGCCGCGGTGCGCCACCTCGTCCGCAACCGGGCCCGGCTGGCCCGTAAGTACGGCCTCGACGGGCAGTTCTGCCTGCTGCTGAAGGTGGTCAACTCGCAGGCGTACGGGCCCGATGTGGTGGAACTGGTCGCCGATGTCACCAAGGCCGCGACCACGGCGGCGGAGGCCAGGAGCCACCGGGCCACGACGTGACCGGGCCGGGCCGGCGCGCTGCGGGTAGGGCCGACCGGCGCAGCCGCCGGGCGGGCACCCGGGCCGTCTGCCAGGCTCTATGGCGTGATCACCGGAGCCCTTCGGACCGCCCTGCACCGGACCGGTGCGCTGCCGGTGCTGGCGGTGGTGGTGCTGGCCCTGACGTGGGGGCGGTCGCTGCCGGCCGTCGTGGTCGCGCTGGTGTCCTGCCTCCTCGCCGGGGCGGTGCTGTCCGCGGTGCACCACGCGGAGGTGATCGCACACCGGGTGGGTGAGCCGTTCGGCTCGCTGGTGCTGGCGGTGGCGGTGACCGTCATCGAGGTCGCGCTGATCGTCACGCTGATGGTCGACGGCGGGGACAAGAGCGCGGCACTGGCCCGGGACACTGTCTTCGCCGCCGTGATGATCACCTGCAACGGCATCGTCGGCCTGAGCCTGCTGGTCGCTTCGCTCAAGCGCAGGGTGGCCGTCTTCAACGCGGAGGGCACCGGCGCGGCGCTGGCGACGGTCGCGACGGTGGCCGGCCTCAGCCTGGTGCTGCCGTCCTTCACCACCAGCAAGCCGGGCCCGCAGTTCTCCACCCCCCAGCTGGTCTTCGCCGCGCTGTCGGCGCTGATCCTCTACGGCTTGTTCGTGACCACCCAGACCGTCCGGCACCGGGACTACTTCCTGCCGGTGACCTCGTCCGGCGAGGTGATCGACGCCGAGGAGCACGCCGAGCCGCCGACCCGGCGGACCGCGCTGCTCAGCCTGGGGCTGCTGGCGCTGGCGCTGGTCGCGGTGGTCGGGCTGGCCAAGGCGGTCTCGCCGACCATCGAGTTGGGGGTGCTCACCGCCGGTCTGCCGTCGTCGGTGGTGGGGATCGTCATCGCGCTGCTGGTGCTGCTGCCGGAGACCATCGCGGCGGTCCGCGCGGCCCGCCGCGACCGGGTGCAGACAAGCCTCAACCTGGGACTGGGCTCGGCGATGGCGAGCATCGGGCTGACCATCCCGGCGGTCGCGCTGGCCACGGTCTGGCTGCCGGGTCCGCTGCTGCTGGGCCTGGGCGCCAGCCATCTGGTGCTGCTGGCACTGACGGTGATCGTGGGCACCCTGACGGTGGTCCCGGGCCGGGCCACACCGCTGCAGGGCAGCGTCCATCTGACCCTGCTCGCCGCGTACATCGTGCTGGCCGTCAGCCCGTGACGCAGCCGCCGTCCCGCGGTGCCAGCCGCCGTCCCGCGGTGCCAGCCGAACGGGTACGGAACTCCGCGCTCCCGGTGTCGCTCCCACCCCCGCCGGGGGCCGCATGAGACCACGTGGAGGGTGAGGTGGGATAAGCACACAAATTCCCGGCGGTGGTTCCTCCGGGCCGCGGTGGCGCTCGGCGCGCTCTCCGCGGGCCGCGCGGTGTTCGGCCCCGACCACGGGGCTCCCGCGGCCGGCACGGCGCAGCGGGGGCGGGGGCGGCCGTCCGGCCCGGACACCGCGGTGCCCTCCCACCCCGACGCAATGCGCAGGACCGAGGCCTACCGGCTCCGGCCGATGGCCGGCGAGACCTCCCGCTCCGGCCCCGGCGCCTCACCACCGCACCCCGAGGTCGCCCACGTCCTGTCCACCGCCCGTCAGGAGATCTTCCTGACCTTCGACGACGGGCCCCACCCCCACTACACCCCGGAGATCCTGCGGGTCCTGCGTCGGCACGGCGCCCGGGCCACCTTCTTCGTCGTCGGCGAGCGGGCCCTGGCCTTCCCGCGGCTGCTGCGCGACATCGCCGACGACGGCCACGCCGTGGGCAACCACACCTGGTCCCACCTCCAGCTGACCACGCTGCCGCCGGGCGCGGTCCGCGGTGAACTCGGCCGCACCAGCAGCCTGATCGACGACGTCCTGGGCGCGGCCCCCGACCTCGCCCGCGCCCCGTACGGCGCCTGGGACGCCCCCTCGCTGAGCATCTGCAACGAGCTGGGCATGTCTCCGGTCGGCTGGGCGGTCGACTCGGCGGACTGGACGACCCCCGGGGCACGGAACATCGCGGACACCGTCGTGCAGCAGATCCGCCCTGGCGCGATCGTGCTGTCGCACGACGGGGGCGGGTGGCGCGGTCAGACCGTCGAGGCGCTGGACCGGTACCTGCCGCGGCTGCTGGACGAGGGCTACCGTCCGAACCGCATCGAGCCCTGACACCGGCCCGCACGGGACCGGCCGGCCGCCGCCACCGGGCGGCCGGAGAGCCTCCAGACCACGGGACAAAGGGCATCAATGGGCGAGAACGGTCACCCCGCGTGCTGACACTGGTGTCAATGGTTTATCGTTCAAACGCAGGCGGGCTCCCCCCGTGCCCGCCGTGCCGCCCCGGCCGAATTCCCCCGTTCGGCCGGGGCCTCTCCTTTTCCGGCGGCTTCTCCGGCCCTTTCCGGTCACTACCGCCCTCTTCTCCGGTCGCTACCGGTTGGACGCTGGCCCCTTCCGGTCGCCCACCGGTCGCCCTCCGGCCGCCCTCCGGTCCCTTGCGAAGCGGACCGGTTCCCTTGCCGGCCGCTATCGCAGATGCGACGCCCCGTTCACATCGAGCACCGCCCCGGACGACCAGACCGCGTCCGGTGAGGCGAGGTAGTGCACGGCCGACGCCACGTCCTCGGGCGCGGCGACCCGGCCGAACGGGCTCTGCTGCCGCACCTCGTCGGTGAGGCGCTCGGCCACCCGCTCGGTCTGGACAAAGCCCGGTGCCACGGACGCCACGGCGATGCCGTACGGCGCGAGGTGGACCGCCAGCGACTGGCCCATGGCGTGCAGCGCCGCCTTGGCCGCGCCATAGGCGGGGTGGTCCGGCTCGCCGCGGAACGCCCCCCGCGAGCCGATGTTGACGATCCGCCCCTCCACCTCCCGCTCGATCATGTTCCGCGCCGCGCAGTAGCTGGTGTGCGCCGCCCCCAGCAGATTCACGTCCACGATCTGCCGCCAGGCGTGCTGCCAGTCCTCGAACGACGTACGGTCCAGCGGGTGCGCGGTGTTGGTGGCGGCGTTGTTGACCAGGACGTCGACGCCGCCCAGCGCCGCCACGGCCGCCTCCACCACCGCCGCCGCCCCCTCCGGCGTGCTCACGTCCCCCGGCACCAGCACGTGTCCCCGGCCCGTAAGCCCCGCGTACGCCTCCTCCGCCGCGGCGCGCCGCGAGGCGTAGTGCAGCGCGACCCGGTCGCCGGCGGCGGCGAACCGCTCGGCGACGGCCCGCCCGATCCCTCGTGAGGCCCCGGTCACCAGTACTGCCCGGCTCATGCGGCCACCCTCCCTCAGCAGTTCGGCCCAACCCTCGTGCCCGACGCAAACGATCTTAAGGAGTCCGCGGAGCCCCCGCCGCACCGGGCGGCGCTCCGACTCCGGCGGCCTCTCGTGCCCCCGGGTGCGCATGCCGCCCCCGGGTGCGCATGCCGCCTCCGGGGAACTGCCGTTGAATGCGGAATGTCCGCGTCTGTCGAGCAGTGCCGGCCCCACCGGGAGCACAGATGTCGCCACCGAAGTCCCCGGGCCCGCCCACCGCGCCGGGCACGCCCCCGAAAGAAGCACTGCGGCGTCTCGGGGAATGGTGTGCCCGTCACTGCGTACTGGTCCTCGTGGCCTGGCTGGCCGTCCTGGCGGGCTTGCAGGTCCTGCAACACGCTTACGGGGGCGAGTACTCCGACAACTTCGCGCTGCCGGGCGTGCAGTCGACCAAGGGCCGCGATCTGCTCCAGCAGCACGAGCCGAAGGCCGGCGGCTACAGCAGCCAGGTGGTGCTGCACGACGCCCGGCCGCTGACCGGCTTCCGCAGCCAGATCGACAGCGCCGTCACCGCCCTGGGCAAACTGCCGGACGTGCTGTCGGCGCAGAGTCCGCTGCCCCCGCCCGGCGCACCCCCCGCCAAGCCGCCGCCGGGCACGCCGAACATCGGCCCGCTGTCCACCGACGGCCGGACGGCGTACCTCACGGTCCGCTTCAGCGTGCAGCCCTCCACCCTCGGCCCGGGCTACCTGCCGGGCGTGGACGCGGCGGTGCAGCCGCTGCGCACGGCGGGCGTGGAGGTGGAGTACGGCGGGCCGCTCGGCGAGCTGGCCCGGCCCCGGCCCGACGACCGGGTCAGCGAGGCGATCGGCTTCGCGGTGGCGATCCTGGTGCTGCTGGTGGGTTTCGGCAGTGTGCTGGCGGCCGGGGTGCCGCTGCTCACCGCCCTGCTCAGCGCGCTCTGCGGGCTCGCCTGCCTGGGGCTGCTCGCCGCCGCCTTCCTCTTCGCCACCGTCTCCCCGACCCTGGCCACCATGATCGGCCTCGGGGTGGGCATCGACTACGCGCTGTTCCTGATCACCCGGCACCGGCAGAACCTGATGGACGGCGCGGATCCCGTCACCGCCGCCGGGCGCGCCGTCTCCACCAGCGGCCGGGCGGTCCTGGTGTCCGGGTGCACGGTCATCATCGCGCTGATGGGGCTGTGGGTGTCGGGCCTGACCTTCATCGGCAAGCTGGGCGTGGCGGCCGCCGTCACCGTGGTCTCCGCGGTGCTCGGCGCGCTCACCCTCGTCCCGGCGTTGCTCGGCCTGATCGGCCGCCGCATCGACCGGCTGCACGTCCGCCGGCCGATCGCCGAGACGGACGCCGGGCCGGGCGAGGAGGTGCGCGGAACCTGGCACCGGTACGCGCGGCGGGTGGAGCGGCGGCCCTGGTGGTACCTGGCCGGCGGGGTGGTCGTGGTGTGCGTGCTGGCCATCCCGGTCTTCTCGATCCAGCTGGGCCACATCGGCGACGGCGCCGACCCCAAGTCCTTCACCGACCGGCGCGCCTTCGACCTGATGTCCTCGGCGTTCGGCCCCGGCTCCAACGGCCCGCTGACCGTCGTCATCGACGAGACGCAGGTCCCCCCGGCAGACCGCAAGATGCTGGCGGACCAGGCCCAGCAGGCGCTCGCCCACGTCCCCGGCGCCGCCCATGTCACCCCGCTCAAGGCCACCCCGGACGGCGAGGTGCTGATCGCCACCGCCTACTCCACCCAGTCCCCGCAGAGCGCCGACACCACGGCCCTGGTCAACCGGCTCAAGGACGACACCCTGCCGCAGGCCGTACGGGGCACCGACGGGCACGGCTATGTGACCGGGACGACGGCCGGCCAGGTGGACTTCCTGGACATCGTCGCCAGCCGGCTCCCGCTGATCATCGCGGTGGTGGTCGCGCTCGCCTTCCTGCTGATCCTGATCGTCTTCCGCGGGGTGCTGGTCGCGGTGAAGGCGGCGGTGCTCAATGTGCTGTCGATCGCCGCGTCGTACGGCGTGGTGGTCGCGGTCTTCCAGTGGGGCTGGGGCGGCCCGGCGCTCGGAGTCTCGGGCACGGTGCCGATCGAGAGCTACGTACCGATGATGATGTTCGCGATCGTCTTCGGGCTGAGCATGGACTACGAGATCTTCCTGCTGTCGCGGGTGCACGAGGCCTGGCTGCGGACCGGCGACTCCAGGGGGAGCGTGGCGCACGCCCTGGAGATCACCGCCCGGGTGATCACCTGCGCCGCGCTGATCATGGTGAGCGTCTTCGCCGCCTTCATCGTCAGCGACAACATCGTGGTGAAGATGCTGGGGCTCGGCCTGGCCGTGAGCGTGCTGATCGACGCCACCGTGGTCCGGCTGCTGCTGGTCCCCGCGGCGCTGACGCTGCTGGGCCCGCGGGCCTGGTGGACGCCCCGCTGGCTGGACCGGATCCTGCCGCACGTGCGCACGGAGGGCGAGGAGCAACTGCCGAGCAGCCCACCGGCGGTCCCCGTGCGCCGCCCGTAGCGGCGGCGCGACGGACGCGCCGGGCCGCGGTGCGCCGGGCCGCGGTGCGCCGGATGATCGGAACATGGCCCCGACTGCCGAGCAGGGCTCGGCCCCCTACCCGCTGATCCGGCCGATGCTGGCCACGATCGGGCCGCTGCCCGACGAGCTGGAGGAGGCGGACTGGGCGTTCGAGGCGAAGTGGGACGGGGCCCGCTGCATCGTCAACACACCCGGCGACGGCACCGTCCGGCTGGTCACCCGGGCGGGCAACGACGCCACCACGACCTATCCGGAACTGGCGCCCCTGGGTGACCAGCTGCGCGGCCGGCCGGTGGTGCTGGACGGCGAGGTGGTGGTGCTGGACGCGCGGGGGCGGCCGGACTTCGGGCTGTTGCAACGGCGGATGGGCGTGGTGAACCCGCGCCGGACGGCCCGGCTGGCCATGGAGCACCCGGTGCACCTGATCCTCTTCGATGTGATGTACCTGGGCCGCTCGCTGCTCGGCACGCCGTACCACGAGCGCCGGTCGGTCCTCTCGGGGCTGCGGCTGCGCGGCCCCAACTGGTCGACGCCCGCCTATGTGGTGGGCCATGCCCAGCAGGCCTGGGAGGCCTCGCTGCAGGGCGGGCTGGAGGGGGTGGTGGCCAAGCGGCTGACGTCCGCGTACCTGCCCGGACTCCGGTCACCCGAGTGGCGCAAGACCAAGCATCTGCAGACCCTCGACGTGATCATCGGCGGCTGGACGGAGGGCCACGGCAGCCTCGCCGGACTCCCCGGATCGGTGCTGGCGGGCGTGGCGGAGCCGGCCGGGCTGCGGTACGTCGGCTCGGTCGGCTCGGGGCTGTCCGACCAGGAGCGCCATGAGCTGGCCCGCTACCTGGAGGTGATCCGGCTGGACCGCTCCCCCTTCGTCAACGCCGTGGACACGGTGGGCGCGCACTTCGCCGAGCCCCGGCTGGTCGCCGAGATCACGCTCACCGGCTGGACCTCCGCGGGACGGCTGCGGCACCCGATCTGGCACCGGCTGCGGCCCGATCTGACGCGGCTGTAAGCGCCCGCACCCACGGGCGGGGCAGAGACGGCTGCCCCGGGAGGGGAGGAGCCCCACGGTGAATCCTGAGGTACGGCCGGGCAGCAGGCACCGGCATACGGCGCCCGATGCGCCGGGCGGCTGATCCCGGGGGATTTCCCCGCCGCCACGGGAAGGCTCGCCCTGAGCACCTCGCACCTCGCGGACGGAAGGAGCCGGTGGTGTCCCCCCACCCCACCGAAGGCCACACCACGTGCGGCAACACCGAGTACGGCCGGACGCAGTTCAAGCGCTCCCGGAGTCACTTCGCCGACCGCATCACGGCGGACGGCCGCGACGGCTGGCCGGTCGAGGCCGGCCGCTACCGCCTGGTGGCCAGCCGTGCCTGCCCCTGGGCGAGCCGGGCGGTGATCTCCCGGCGGCTGCTCGGCCTGGAGGACGCGCTCTCCCTCGCCATCCCCGACCCCCTCCAGGACGACCGCAGCTGGCGCTTCACGCTGGATCCGGACGAGCGTGATCCGGTGCTCGGCATCCGCTTCCTCAGCGAGGCCTACGACGCCCGCGAGCGGGGCTACCCCGGCGGGGTCAGCGTCCCCGCCGTCGTCGACGTACCCAGCGGGAAGCTGGTCACCAACGACTTCCAGCAGATCACGCTCGACCTGGCGACGGAGTGGGCCGCGCTGCACCGGCCCGGCGCGCCCGACCTGTACCCCGAGGCGCTGCGCGAGGAGATGGACGTCGTCATGGCGGGCGTCTACCGGGACGTCAACAACGGCGTCTACCGGGCCGGTTTCGCCACCGGCCAGAGCGACTACGACGCGGCCTTCCACGATCTCTTCCGGCGCCTGGACCTGCTCTCCGAGCGGCTGTCCGACCAGCGCTACCTGATGGGTGACCGCATCACCGAGGCGGACATCCGGTTGTTCACCACGCTGGTCCGCTTCGACGCCGTCTACCACGGCCACTTCAAGTGCAACCGGTTCAAGCTGGCCGAGGACCCGGTGCTCTGGGCGTACGCCAAGGACCTGTACCAGACGCCCGGGTTCGGTGACACGGTCGACTTCCACCACATCAAGCAGCACTACTACCGGGTGCACACGGGCATCAACCCGACCGGCGTGGTCCCGCTCGGCCCGGACCTCTCCGGCTGGCTGACCCCGCACCACCGCGAGGAGTTGGGCGGCCGGCCGTTCGGCGACGGCACGCCGCCCGGCCCGGTGCCGGCCGCCGAGGAGGTGCCGCCCAGCGGACTCCCCGAGCGGCTCCGGCTCGGGGCGTGACGGCCCGGGCGCCGCTCCTCTCCGCCGAGCTCCTGCCGTGTCCCCGCCGAGTCCCTGCCGCGCCCCGCCGCTTCCCCGCTGAGCCTCCGCTGACCGGGACGCCCGGACCGTGAGACCCTGAGAACACACAGGGACACAGCACAGCAAACGGTGCGCACTGGGCGATGCGCGAGGCCCGCGATCCACGCGAGGAGTGAGCCCGATGAGGATGGTCCTGAAGGCCCAGATACCGACCGAAGCCGGCAATGAGGTCCTCCGCAGCGGCGGCATGCCGAAGATCATGGAGGCCGCCATCGCCGCCCTCAAACCGGAGGCCGCCTACTTCACCCTCGACGACGGCGACCGCACCTGCTACTTCTACTTCGACATGCAGCAGTCGTCGCAGATGCCGCCGGTCCTGGAATCGTTCTTCATGGAACTGAACGCCAAGGTCTCGATCCAGCCCGTGATGAACATGGACGACCTGCGCATCGGCCTCGGCGACCTGATGAGCGGGACCTGAGCCGACCCGGCGGGACCCCACGGCCCCCAGCGGCAGCCGGGCGACCTCCGGGCGCCGCCTCACTCCGGCCCGGTGTCCTCCGGCGTGCCGTGCGCCAACTCGCCTAGCACGCCCAGCGCTTCGGCCAGTGCGTCCAGCGGCGGTGAGGCCAGCGCCAGCCGTACCGCGCTTGGCGCGTGACCGGCGCCGGCGGCGAACGCCCCGGCGGGGGTGACTGCGATGCCGCGCCGCGCGGCGGCGGCGACGAAGGTGTCGGCGCGCCAGGGTTCCGGCAGCTCCCACCAGCAGTGGTACGCCTGCGGGTCGGCGCGCACCCGGAAGCCGGCTAGCCGTGCGGCGACGATCCGCTGGCGGGCCGCAGCGTCCTCGCGCTTGGCCGCCTCGACGGCCGCCGCGGTCCCGTCGGCCATCCAGCGGGTCGCCGCCTCCAGCGCGAAACGGGAGGCCGTCCAGGTACCCGACCGCAGCGCCGCCGCGAACTCCGGCACACCGCCCGCGGGCACGGTGAGGAACCCCAGGGACAGCCCGGGCGCCAGCCGCTTGGAGAGGCTGTCGACGACCACGGTGCGCTCGGGCGCATGCGCCGCGAACGGCGGCAGGTCGGCGCGGAGGAACCCATAGATCCCGTCCTCGATCACCTGGATGTCCAACTCCCGCAGGAGTACGGCGAGTTCGCGACGTCGCTGGACGGGCATCGTGATGCCCAACGGGTTGTGCAGGGCCGGCTGGAGGTAGACGGCGCGCAGCGGGGCGGCGGCCCGGAGCGCCTCGGGGGTCAGGCCGTGCTCGTCCATCGCGAGGGGGACGAGGGTGACACCGAGGCGGGCCGCGATGCCCTTGACGACCGGGTAGGTGAGGGCCTCCACGCCGAGCCGTTCGCCGGCCGGGACCAGGGCAGCGACCGCGGCGGCCACCGCCTGCCGGCCGTTGCCGGCGAAGAGCAGCGCCCCGGGGTCCGGGGCCCAGCCGGCCCGGGCGAGATGCCCGGCCGCGGCCCGGCGGGCGGCGGGGGTGCCCGCCGCCCCCACCGGGCGCAGCGCACCGGCCAGCACGTCCGGATGCAGCAGCTGCTGGAGGCTCGCGGCGAGCAGTGCCGGCTGGTCCGGCAGCACCGGGAAATTGATCTCCAGATCGATCCGGGCCTCGCCCGGCTCGGCCAGCGCGGGTTCGGCCGGGGGCGCACCGGTCCGTACGAAGGTGCCGCGGCCGACCTCGCCCACCGTCAGGCCCCGCCGGCTCAGCTCCTGGTACACCCGTGCCGCCGTCGAGTTGGCGATCCTGCGGTCGCGGGCGAACCGGCGCAGCGGCGGCAGCCGGTCGCCTGGCCACAGCCGGCCGGCCGCGATGTCCGCCGCCAGCCGGTCGGCGATCGCGCGGTAGTCGTCCATCAGCCACTCCCCGGTCCGGATCGGTGCACCCAACATTGCACCGAGAACATTGTTTTTATTGCACCGAGAGATTGCCCCTCATAGCATCGAGGAGTCAAGCCACGACAGAGGGGACGCACAGGTGGGTACGGCCGCTTTCGAAGAGATCACCATCGGGTACGAGGACGTGGGCGGCGGTGAGCCGCTGGTGCTGGTGCACGGCCACCCGTTCGACCGCTCGATGTGGCGCCCACAGGCCGAGCACTTCGGCCGCGCCGGCTGGCGGGTGATCGTCCCGGATCTCCGCGGGTACGGGGAGACCTCGGTGGTGCCGGGCACGACCCCGCTGGAGACCTTCGCGGGCGATCTGGCCGCCCTGCTCGACCGGCTGGGCGTCGAGCGCTGCGTCCTGGGCGGACTGTCCATGGGCGGCCAGATCGTCATGGAGTGCTACCGCCGCTTCCCGGACCGGATCCGCGCCCTGGTCCTCGCGGACACCTTCGCGGCGGCGGAGACGGACGAGGGCAGGGCCGCCCGCTACGCCATGGCGGACCGCCTGGTCCGCGAGGGGATGTCCGGCTATGCGGACGAGGTCCTGGCGAGGATGGTCTCCCCGCACACCCTCGCGACCCGGCCGGACGTGGCCCACCACGTCCTGACGATGATGACCGGCGCCCCGCCCGAGGGCGCGGCGGCGGCGCTGCGCGGCCGCGCCGAACGCCCCGACTACGGCGACCTGTTGACGCGGGTCAGGGTTCCGGTGCTCACCGTCGTCGGGGCGGACGACACCTACACGCCGCTCAGCGACGCCCAGGACATCCACCGGCGGGTGCCGGACGGCAGGCTGGCGGTCGTCGACGGGGCGGCCCACCTGCCGAACCTGGAGCGGGCGGAGGAGTTCAACGCGGTACTCGCGGAGTTCCTCGCCACCCTGCCGTCGACGACCGCACCGGCCGGCCGGGCGGTCGGCTGACCAGCCCCTCGCCGCCGGCTGCTCCACGGCAGGGCGGCGGCGAGGAGCCCCCTACGCGGGCACCCGCCCGTACCCCAGCAGCGCCGTGTGCGGCAGCACCAGCGCACCATCCGGGGTCACGAACTCAGCTGCCAGCGCGGTGAAGTGACGCCGTATCCGCTCGATGCCGGCCGGCCCCTGGCTGCATACGATCCGGCCGATCGTCGCCACACCGGCCGCCGGGCCGCTCCACCACTCCTCGGGCGTCGTCCGGTGGTCCCAGGACAGCGCGCGGCAGCCGGCGTCCGTCAGCCCCGCCCCGCGCAGCATCCCGGCCAGGCCGTCCACCGTCCGCGGGAAGTCGTCCTCCGGGGCCAGCGGCGGCAACTCCGCCGGGCGCTGCACCCCGGCCGCCTGGACGGCCCGCCCGAGCAGCGCCTGCCCCGGGGCCGCCGGCGCCGCCCAGATCGTCAGCGCGATCCACCCGCCCGGCCGGGCCACCCGGCGCAGCTCGTCCAGCGCAGCCCTCGGCCGGCCGACGTGGTTGAGCACGAAGTTGCCGACCACTGCGTCGAATTGACTGGTGCGATAGGGCAGTTGGGGCAGTGCGGCAATCTGGACCCGGGCACCCGGGGCGGCGCGGCGCGCCCGGCGGGCCATATCGGGCTCGGCGTCGACGGCGGTCACCACCGCGCCGCGCACACCGGCCGCCGCGGCGACCGAGCCGGCGCCCGTCCCGACATCCAGGACCCGCACCCCCTCCCCCACTCGGGCGGCATCCAGCAGCCGGGGCACCGGATGCGCACAGAGCCGCCCGAACCCCGCCTCGTACGCCGACGCGTTCCCCGCCCACGCCCGGCGCTCACTCTCATCGAACGGCGTCACCGCCGACCTCCCCGACTTCCTCCGGAATCACGGGTGTTACCCACCCGTAACCTACCGATGGGTTACCACAGGTAAGGGACGGACCTTACTCTCCAGTCAATTCGGGCCTCGTACGCCCCACCTGTCCGACGACAGCGTACGGTCGGCCCGCTTCGAGATCTGGAGCAGAAGATGACGCCCTCCCGCACGACTCTGCGTGCCGCGATCGGCACCGTCTCGGCGGCCGTGCTGGCCACCACGGTCCTCACCGGCGCACCGGCCCACGCCGCCCCCTCAGCACCGGAATCCGCCCGCAGCACGGCACCGGCCGCCGCGTCCGAAGCGGCCGGCGTCCGGTTCGTCGACATCGCGGGCGACGGCGGGACCACCCTCAAGGCGAACGTCTTCACCCCGGCCGGCGCCGACGGCACCCGGCGCTACCCGGTCATCGTGCTGCCCACCAGCTGGGCGATGCCCCAGGTCGAGTACCTGGCGCAGGCCGAGAAGCTGGCGGACTCCGGCTATGTGGTCGTCGGGTACAACTCACGTGGGTTCTGGCAGTCCGGCGGGCAGATCGAGACCGCCGGCCCGCAGGACATCGCCGACGCCTCGAAGGTCATCGACTGGGCGCTGGCCCACACCCCGGCCGATCCTGACAAGGTCGGCATGGGCGGCGTCTCGTACGGCGCCGGCATCAGCCTGCTGGCGTCCGCCTTCGACAAGCGGATCAAGGCGGTTGCGGCGCTCAGCGGCTGGGGCGACCTGATCGGCTCGATCTACAGCGGGCGCACCGAGCACCGCCAGGCGGCGGCGGTGCTCGGCGGGCTGGGCACCGTGACCGGGCGGCCGAGCCCCGAACTGCAGACCGTCCTCAAGGACTTCCTCAGCGGGAACCTCGCCAAGGAGAAGGACCTGATCGCCTGGGGGAAGAAGCGCTCCCCCGCCACCTACGTCGACCGGATCAACGCCAACGGCGCCGCGATCATGCTGGGGAACGCCTGGGGCGACTCCCTCTTCCCGCCCAACCAGTACGCCGACTTCTACGAGAAGCTGAGGGGCCCCAAGCGGCTGGAGTTCCGGCCCGGCGACCATGCGACGGCCGAGGCCACCGGGCTCTTCGGACTGCCCAACGACACCTGGACCAACACCCAGCGGTGGTTCGACCACTACCTCAAGGGCGCCGACAACGGCATCGACCACGAGTCGCCGGTCCTGCTCAAGTCCCGCTCCACCGGCGCCTACGAGGGCTACCAGAGCTGGCAGGACGTCCCGTCCGCACACCGGCGGATCGAGCTGGACGGCAGCCGGCAGATCAACACCAACTGGGACTCCGGCGCCGACGGCGGTCTGATCTTCCTCTCCAGCATGCTGGACCAGTTCTTCCGGCTGCCGCCGATGGCGTCGATCCCGCTGCTGCCGCGCTCGCTGGCCGCCGTCTGGAAGTCCGACCGCTATGAGACCGGACAGCGGGTCCGCGGCACCACCCGCCTGCACACCACCGTCACCAGCACCGCGGAGAGCGGCACCGCCGTCGCCTACCTCTACGACGTGGGTCCGCTGGGCCTGGGCAAGCTGGTCACCCACGCGCCGTTCACCTTCCACGGCAAGACCCCGGGCCGGCCCTTCGGCGTCGACCTGGACCTGTTCTCCACCGCGTACGACGTACCGGCCGGGCACCGGCTCGCGGTGGTCGTGGACACCGTCGACCCGCTCTACCTCGAGCACAACCCGAGCGGCGCCCGGCTGACGTTCTCCTCGCCGGCCGACGACCCGTCCTACGTCTCGGTGCCGGTCCGCGACTGAGCGCGGGTGCGGCGGGGCCCCGGGCGGCGGGCCTGCGGCATGATCGTGAGCATGGGGAACCCCGCGCCGCACCCGCACCTGCCCACGACCGAAGCGGCGGTCGCCGCCGTCCGGGAGGTCGCCCACGCCCACCGCCTGGAGCTGACCGTCACCGACGACATCGGCGCGGACCGGACCTCCCGCCGTACCGCCGCCGGCGCCTTCACGGTGCTGGACCCGGACGGTTCGCTGCCGCACGAGGCGTTGGTGGAACTGGGCGGCTCGCCGGCCGTCACCGTCCGGCTCTTCCCGGAGGACGATGCGCTGATCACCGTGGAGGGGGTGGAGTTCGCCGATGTCTCGCGGGACGCGGTGCCGGCGTTCCTGCGCTCGGTGTACGGCGGACTGGCCCACGTCCGGACGCGGTTCTTCCCGCCGGGGCAGTGGCTGGTGGTGCCGCTGCCGGGCGATGAGACCTACCGTGAACCGGTCCTCCCGGCAGGACTCAGCCCCTGGCTGGCGCGGCGCGTCCGCTGACGGCCGGGGCGCGGTCGGCCGCCAAGGGCGGTCACCGGGCGGGCGGCTGGTGACCTCCGGTCAGGAGGTTGCCCGGCTCGGCGGCGGCCACATCGACGGCCTCGACCTTGGGGTTGCGCCGCTGTCGCCGGGAGACCCAGTTGGCCAGCCAGGACAGCAGCATGCACATCCCGATGTAGACCGGCGAGATGATCATGACGACCGGGATGAACGGCAGGCCGTAGTCGAGGTTGGACGCGATGAGCTTGCCGGCGTGCAGGAACTCCTCATAGGTGATCAGGAAGCCCAGTGAGGTGTCCTTCAGGGCGACCACCAGCTGACTGATGATCGCGGGCAGCATCGCCCGGACCGCCTGCGGCACCAGGACGTGCGTCATCACCTGGGTCTTGCGCATGCCCAGCGCGTACGCGGCCTCGCGCTGGCCGCGGTCGACGGCGTTGACGCCGCTGCGGAAGACCTCGGCGAGCACCGAGCCGTTGTAGAGCGTCAGGCCGGCGACCAGGGCGGGCAGCGGCGCGACCTGGAGCGCCACATAGATGAAGAAGATCATGACCAGCAGCGGCATGGCGCGGAAGAACTCCACCACCAGCGTGCAGACCCAGCGGACCGCCCGGTGCTCGGAGAGCCGGCCGGTGGCCAGCACCGCGCCGAGCGCCAGCGACAGCACCGCCGCCAGGGCGAAGGCCTTGAGGGTGTTGCCGAGGCCGCGCAGCAGCAGCTCCTGGATCCCCTTGTAGAGGAACGGGCTCCACTTGGCCGCGGTGAACTGGCCGGTGGCGAAGAGGAGGTAGAGGACCCAGCCGATCAGGGCCAGGATCGCGACCGTCGCGCCGAGGCCGTAGAGGCGGTGCCGCGCCCGGGTCCGCGGGCCCGGGACGTCGTAGAGGGCGGTGGTGGTCATCGGGTCACTCCGTAGTGCTTCTCCAGGAAGTTGAAGAGCGCGCTGATGGTCAGGGTCACGATCAGGTAGCCCACGGCGATCCAGACGAAGGTCCAGATGATGTTGTAGCCCAGCTCGCTGAGCGGCTTGTAGACGCCGAGCAGCTCGACGACGCTGAAGGCGCCGGCGATCGCGGAGTTCTTGGCGAGGGCGATCAGCGTGGAGCCGATGGGCGGGATGACGGACCGGAAGGCCTGCGGGAGGACGATCTCCCCGAGCGTCTGCGGAAAGGTCATCCCGAGGCTGCGGGCCGCCTCGCCCTGGCCCGTCGGCACGGTGTTGATGCCGGACCGCACCGCCTCGCAGATGAAGGCGGAGGTGTAGCAGCCCAGCGCCAGGATCGCGAAGAGCTGGAAGGGCAGCACCAGGCCGAAGCGCGGTAGGCCCAGCACCACGGCGAAGAACAGCAGGGTCAGCGGCGTATTGCGGAGGACCGTCACCCACGCGGCGCCGAACGCCCGCAGCGAGCCGACCGGTGCGACCCGGAAGGCCGCCATCAGGAAGCCCAGGACGAGCGCCAACAGCGAGGCGTAGAAGGTGAGTTCCACGGTGCCCAGCAGGCCGTCGGCGTAGAGGGAGAGGTTGTCGAGGAGAACGTTCATCGGTCGGTTCCTTGGCTCCTCAGGTCGCCGGGTAGCGGTCGATCGGGGGCGGCGTCGGGGCGGGCACCCCGGACAGACCGAGGGTGGCGTTGTAGGCCTTCTTCCAGTCGCCGTTCTTCTCGGCCGCGGCGAGCGCGTCGTCCAGCGCGAAGCGCAGCGCGTTGTCGCCCCGCGGCACCCCGATGCCGTACGGCTCCTGGGAGAACGGCTTGCCGACCACCTTCAGCTCTTCCGGCACCTTGGCGGCGTAGCCCAGCAGGATCGCGTCGTCGGTGGTGACCGCGTCGACCTGGTAGGTGAGCAGGTTGTCCACGCACACCGAGTAGGTGTCGTAGGCGACCAGCACGGCCTTGGGGTACTCGGCCTGGATGCGCTGGTAGGGGGTCGATCCGGCGGCCGAGCAGACGCGTTTGCCGGCCAGGTCCTGCGGGCCCTTGATGTCGTTCTCGTCGGCGCGCACCAGCAGCGACTGGCCGGCCATGTAGTAGGGCCCGGCGAAGCCCACCAGCTTCTTGCGCTTGTCGTTGATGGTGTACGTACCGACGTAGAAGTCGATCTGGCCGTTCTGCAGCGCCGTCTCGCGGTTGGCGGAGGCGATGGTCTTGAACTCGATGGTGCTCGGCGGGAAGCCGAGGGCGGCCGACATCATCCGGGCGATCTCGATGTCGAATCCGGAGTAGCGGCCGGACGCCGGGTCCCTCTCGCCGAGGTAGGGCTGGTCCTCCTTGACGCCGATGATGAGGTGGCCGCGACGCTTGGCCTTCTGCCAGGTCGGGGAGTCCGGCAGCCGGAAGTTGCGGTTGACGGGGTAGGTAGGCAGCTGGTCGGCCCGGGGGCCCTTGACCGGCGGGCTGCCCTCCCGGCCGCAGCCCACCAGGGCCAGTACGAGCAGGGCGAGCACGAGGGCCGGCAGGGCACGGCGCCGGCGCGTGGAGTGGAGGTGCGGCATCGCGGCGCCCCGTTCAGTGCTTGAGGATCTTGGAGAGGAAGTCCTTGGCCCGCTCGCTGCGCGGTGCGGTGAAGAACTCCTCGGGGGTGCGGTCCTCGATGATCCGGCCGTCGGCCATGAACACCACGCGGTTGGCGGCGGAGCGGGCGAAGCCCATCTCGTGGGTGACCACGACCATCGTCATGCCCTCGCGGGCGAGCTGGCGCATCACCTCCAGCACCTCGTTGATCATCTCCGGGTCGAGGGCGGAGGTCGGCTCGTCGAAGAGCAGCGCCTTGGGGTCCATGGCCAGCGCGCGGGCGATCGCCACCCGCTGCTGCTGGCCGCCGGAGAGCTGCGCCGGGTACTTCTCGGCCTGGTCGGCGAGCCCGACCCGGTCCAGCAGTTCGCGGGCCCGCCGTGCGGCCTCGTCCTTCTTCGTCCGGCGGACCTTGACCGGCGCCAGCATGACGTTGGCCAGCACGGTCTTGTGGGCGAAGAGGTTGAAGGACTGGAAGACCATGCCGACTTCGGCGCGCAGCTGGGCGAGCGCCCGGCCCTCTTCGGGCAGCGGCCGGCCGTCCAGCTCGATGGTTCCCGACTCGACCGTCTCCAGGCGGTTGATCGCCCGGCACAGGGTGGACTTCCCGCCGCCGGAGGGCCCGATGACCACGACCACCTCCCCGCGGCCGACGGTGAGGTCGATGTCCTGGAGGACATGCAGCTTTCCGTAGTGCTTGTTGACCCCGCGCATCTCGATCAGCGCTTCACCGGCCATATGCAGTCCTGCCCACTCTCATCCGTACAGCGGAGAGCCCGCAACCTACCGGGGCAAAAGGGGCAGTTCCCCACTGACACGCACGCGTCAGCGGATAGGGGGCGATAAGTCAGCTAAGCCAGTCGGCCGCCGATCCGGCGGATCAGGTCTCGGAGACCTCCGCACAGACCTGGGAGAGCTCGGGCGCGCCGGTGTCGGCCCAGTCATGGCCGGCCGCCACCACATCGATCTCCCGCCCGGAGGCCAGTCGGACCACCGGCCGGCCGTCCGGCCACACGTGCCAGACCGCGCCCCGGACCGTGCGCACGAGGACCGTGCCGAGGTAGAGACCGGCGTCGTTGCCCAGCCAGGGCAGCACTTCCGGGTCGTCCCGCCAGACCGGCTGGAGCTGGTCCAGTAGCTCCAACGACCGTACGGAGTCGTCCAGTTCCACCCCCGCGGCGGCGGCCTGGGCCCGGAGCAGCTCACATTCGGACAGCAGCTCGACGACGCTGTCGGGATCGGCCCGCACCGACTCCGCCAGCGGCACGGACCGGTGCGCACGGTGCCGCTTGCGCCACTTGTCCAGGAAAGACATGTTCATGGTGTGCAGGGTCCCACCGGAGGTGTGGCCGGGGCCACAGGCGCGCGGCGCGACTGGGCGCCGTTCGCCACCTTGACGGCTCCCCGCCACCTCCCTACGTTCATGGCGCCCGTATCGGATCGGCCAGATCCGCCGGCCCCCGCTCTCGCCTCGGGGGACGGCCGGATCGCAGTGCACACCTGCCCGTTGACGCCTTCCGGAGGGACCCGGACCGATGCAGCTACGACGACGGAGCGCCCTGGCCCTGCTGCTCGCCGCACTGGTGCTGCCGGGCGCCACCGCCACCACCGGGGCGGCAGCCGCCGCGCCGCACGACGCCCGCCCCCAGCCCCTGTCCCGGTTCTTCGACAACACCGCCGTCAGCGACAACTCCCGCCCCCGGGCAGCCGACTTCGACGGTGCGGGCCACTCGCTGTCCGCCCAGGACCTGGCGGCGGCCGGCTGGTCGCCCGGGGCCGCGCTGACCCTCGACGGGGCGCGGCTGACCTGGCCCCGTACGGCGCCGGGCGCACCGGACAACGTGCGGGCGGCCGGGCAGGCGGTGGCGGTGCGCGGCCGGGGCGACGCGCTGACCTTCCTGGTGGCCGGCACCGGCGGCACCGCTACCGGCAGCGGCACCGTGCGCTACCGGGACGGCTCCCGCAGCCCCTACGAACTCACCGCGCCCGACTGGCGGTCCGGCCCGCTGAGCACCAAGGCGGTGACCCTGCCGCACCTCAACGGCGGGCAGGAGCGGCCAGCCACCGGAGTGCGGCTGTACGCGGTGGCCGTACCGCTGCGGCCGGGGCGGGAAGTGGCGTCCGTGGTGCTGCCCCGGCTGCCGCGCTCCGCACCCACCCTGCACGTCTTCGCGGTGTCGGTACGGGACACCGGGCGTGGCCGGACCGGGAGTTGGGCGGCGAGCACCGCCGGCTACCGGGCGGTGGGCCCCTGGACGGACCGTACGCTGCGGCTGGTGGTGCACAGCGGCGCCGGCGGCCCGCGGGCGCGGATCCGGATCGCCAACACCTTCGCCGCGGCGCCGGTGGAGATCGGGGCGGCCAGCCTCGCGCTGCGCGGCTCCGGCGCGGCGGCGCGCAGCGCTCCGGTCCCGCTGACCTTCGGCCGGGGCCGGGCCGGGGTCCGGATTCCGGCCGGCGCCGAGGCCTTCAGCGATCCGGCGCCCTTCACCGTGCCGCCCGGGGCCGATCTGCTGGTGAGCCTGTACCTCCCGGGGACGGTCGCGGCGGCGCCGGTGCACCAGGAGGCCGCCCAGCTGTCGTACCTCGGCGCGACCGGCGGCGGGGACCGGACCCGGGACACCGGTGGCGCGGCCTACCCGGAGACCCTGTCCGTCTGGCCGTTCCTCACCGGGGTCGATGTCCGGGGCGGTCCCGGTTCGGTGGTGGCGCTGGGCGATTCGATCACCGACGGGGTGAGGTCGACGGCCGGCGCCAACCGCCGCTGGCCGGACGTGCTCGCCGCCCGCTTCCAGACCCAGCGCGCCCTGCCCCGCTACGGGGTGCTCAACCATGGGATCTCGGCGAACCGGGTGGTCACCGACCGCTATCAGGGCGACGGGGTGAGCGCCGACACCGGTGGGGTCAGCGCCGGGCACCGGCTGGAGCGGGACGTCCTGGCGCAGCCCTCGGCGCGCACGGTGGTGGTCTTCGAGGGCATCAACGACGTGCGCTGGGGGACCACGGCGGACCAGGTCGTCGCCGGTCTGCGGGCGCTGGCCCGGCGCGCGCACCAGCGGGGACTGCGGGTCGTGGTGGCCACCCTCGCGCCCTGTGCGGGCTACGCGGACTGCACCGCCACCGTGGAGGCCCGGCGCAGCGCCGTCAACGCGGCGCTGCGCGGCCGGGCCGGCAGCGCCTTCGATGCGGTCTGGGACTTCGACGCCGTGCTCCGCGATCCCGGGCAGCCGCAGCGGCTGCGGCCCGCCTATGACAGCGGGGACCACCTCCACCCCGGTGACGCCGGGCTGAAGGCGCTGGGCGAGGCGGTGGACCTGCGGGCGCTGGTACCCGGGCGGGGGTGAGGCCCGCGGCCCGGACGTCAGACGTCGAGGTCGACCACCACCGGAGCGTGGTCCGAGGCGCCCTTGCCCTTGCGCTCCTCGCGGTCCACATAGGCGTCCGAGACGGCCTTGGCGAACGGGGCGTTGCCGTAGACCAGGTCAATGCGCATCCCGCGGTTCTTGGGGAAGGCGAGCTGGCGGTAGTCCCAGTAGGTGTAGGGCCGGTCGTACTTGAGCGGGCGCGGCACCACGTCCGTCAGCCCGGCCTCGCGCAGCGCCGACAGCGCGGCACGCTCGGCGGGCGTGACATGGGTGGCGCCGACGAAGGCGGCGGGGTCGAAGACGTCCTCGTCGGTCGGCGCGACGTTGTAGTCGCCGAGGACCGCGAACGGGCGGGCGCCCGCCGCGTCCTCGGCGACCGCCTTCCGCAGCGCCTCGAACCAGCCGAGCTTGTAGGCGTAGTGCGCATGGTCGACCTCGCGGCCGTTGGGGACGTACACCGACCAGACACGGGCCGGGCCGCAGGTCGCCGAGACCGCGCGGGGCTCCTGCACGCCCTCGTAGTCCGGACCGCCGGGGAGGCCCAGGACGACGTCCTCCAGGCCCACCTTGGACAGCAGGGCCACGCCGTTCCACCGCCCGTTGGCGTTGACCGCGGCCTCATAGCCGAGCTCGCGCAGCTGCTCGTGCGGGAACTGCTCGGCGGTGCACTTGGTCTCCTGGATGCACAGCACGTCCGTGCCGGTGCTCTCCAGCCAGGCCAGCAGCCTCGGGAGGCGGGCGGTGATCGAATTGACGTTCCAGGTCGCGATGCGCATGTCTGTAAACCTACAGCGCGCCACCGACAGGCCGGGCCCGCCGGCGGCCGGGCCTCAGCCGAGCACGGCGGTGCTGCCGGGGGTGAGCCGGCCGTGGTCGGTACCGCCCAGCTTGTCAATCATGGAGTCGTAGATCGGGCGGGCATGGTCCTGCAGCAGGCTGTCGTGGATGTCGATGGCCCGCCGGGGCGCGACCGCGCGGACGTAGTCGATCACCTCGGCGACCTTGTTCCAGGGCGCGTGGACCGGCAGCAGCAGGGTGTCGACCGTACGGCCCTCCGGGACCGTGAGCGCATCGCCGGGGTGGAACACCGCCCCGCCGTCCAGCAGGTAGCCGACGTTGGTGATGCGCGGGATGTCCGGGTGGATGACGGCGTGCAGCTGGCCGTGCACCTCGACGTCGAAGCCGGCCGCGGTGAAGGTGTCGCCCTCACCGACGGTGTGCACCCGGCCGGGGAAGGCGGCCGAGATCTGGTCGGCGACGCTGGCCAGGGTCCAGATCTCGGCCCCCGGGTTGGCCTCCATCCCCGCCCGGAGCCGCCCGGCGTCGAAGTGGTCCAGGTGCTCATGGGTGATCAGGATCGCGTCCGCGCCGACGGCCGCGTCCTCCTCGCTGAACGCGCCCGGATCGATGACCAGCGTCCGCCCGTCCTTCTCCAGCCGGACACAGGCGTGGCTCTTCTTGGTGAGTTCCATGGCCCCATCTTGCCGCGCACGGGCCCTGCTCAGGGGGCGTTCGGGGGCCTTTCGCGGCACCCGGGCGCGGGCCGGGGCACCTCGTCCGCGCCCGGCCGGGACGCCTCAGTGCTCCGGTGTGGTCTCCTCGCGGATCACCCGCTGGGCCACGGCGAAGGCGGAGTTGGCGGCCGGGACCCCGCAGTACACGGCGGTGTGCAGGAGGACTTCCTTGATCTCCGTCGGGGTGAGGCCGTTGCGCAGGGCCGCGCGGGTGTGCAGGGCCAGCTCCTCGTGGTGACCGCGGGCGACCAGCGCGGTGAGCGTGATGACGCTGCGGGTCCGGCGGTCCAGGCCGGGACGGGTCCAGGTCTCGCCCCAGGCGTAGCGGGTGATGAAGTCCTGGAAGTCGCCGGTGAAGTCGTCGGCCGCGGCCTGCGCCCGGTCGACGTGGGCGTCGCCGAGGACCTCCCGGCGGACCTTGATGCCCGCCTCGTACGTGCCGCCGCGGTTCTGATCCGGCAGGGCGAGGCCGGACTCGATGGCGGCCGGCGGCGCCTGCGGGACGGGTGGGGGCGCGATCTGCGGCTTGGGCGCGGCGGCACCGAGGGCGGCCTGGCCGCCGGGGCCCGGCTTGTCGTGCCAGGCGGTGCTGAAGTGCCGGATGAGGAGCTCGGTGACGGCCGCGGGCTGCTCGACGGGGGCGAGGTGGGAGGTGCCGGGCACCAGCGCCAGGCTCGCGTCGGGGATGCCGGCGACCAGGGTGCGGGCGTCGGTGGTGGGGGTGACCTGGTCCTCGGAGCCGACCACCACCAGCGTGGGGACGCCGACCCGGCCGAGCGAGGACCGTACGTCGAAGGCGGCCAGCGCCTCGCAGGCGGCGATGTAGCAGCCGGGGTCGGTGGTGCGCACCATCTGCACGGCCCACTCGACGATCGCGGCCTGGGCGCCGGCGAAGCCGGGGGTGAACCAGTGCTCGGGCGAGGAGCGGGCGATCGGGTCGAGCCCGTTGGTACGGATGACCACCCCGCGCTGGCGCCAGGCGTCGGCGGTCCCGTAGCGCGCGGAGGAGGACACCAGGGCGAGGGAGGTGACCCGGTGGGGGCGGGTGAGGGCCAGCTGGGTGCCGATCGCGCCGCCGATGTTGCAGCCGGCGTAGCCGAAGCGCTCCACGCCGAGGGCATCGAGGGTGGCGACCAGGCGGTCGGCCAGCTCCGCGATGGAGGCCGCCGCGTGGGCGGGCGAGCCGCCGTGCCCCGGAAGGTCGAAACGGATGACCCGCCAGTGGCGGGCCAGCTCGGGGATCTGCCGGTCCCACATGTGCCAGGTGGTCCCGAGAGCGGCGCCCAGGACGAGTACGGGGGCGTCGTCGGGGCCGTCGATCCGGTGCTGCAGGGTCTTCTCACTCACCCGG
>NZ_JBFAEA010000010.1:0-264474 GCF_040641675.1 Streptomyces sp. NPDC020742 | reverse complement strand
GCACGGAGCTGGGGTGAGGGAGAACGGCCGGTCAGGCGCGGAGGTTGAAGTACGAGCGGGTGTTGCCGTCGGCGCGGCGACCCCTTCTCCGGGCCGGGCATACCATGGAAAAGCAGTCAAAATAGGGCGGTATGCGGCACAGAGCTGGGGGCCGTGATGGTCGAAGAACTGGTGTCTGCAGGGGTGGCGCTGGGGTGCGCCGGTGCGGTGTACTTCCTGGCAGCCGCGCGGGTGGTCAAACAGTACGAGCGTGGGGTGGTGCTCCGCCTGGGGCGGCTGAGCTCCGCGGTGCGGGAGCCGGGTCTGACCATGATCATTCCGATCGTCGACCGGATGCGCAGGGTCAATATGCAGATCGTCACGATGCCGGTGCCCGCCCAGGAAGGGATCACTCGTGACAACGTCACGGTCCGGGTGGACGCGGTCGTCTACTTCAAGGTCGTGGACGCCGCCGATGCGGTCATCCGGGTCGAGGACTACCGCTTCGCGGTCTCGCAGATGGCACAGACCTCGCTGCGGTCGATCATCGGCAAGAGCGAACTGGACGACCTGCTGTCCAACAGGGAGAAGCTCAACCAGGGCCTGGAGCTGATGATGGACAGCCCGGCCATCGGCTGGGGCGTGACCGTCGACCGGGTGGAGATCAAGGACGTCTCGCTGCCGGAGACGATGAAGCGCTCGATGGCCCGGCAGGCCGAGGCGACCCGTGACCGGCGGGCCCGGGTGATCAACGCCGATGCCGAGCTGCAGGCGTCGAAGAAGCTCGCCGAGGCCGCCGCGGCGATGTCCGACCAGCCTGCGGCGCTGCAACTGCGGCTGCTGCAGACCGTGGTGGCGGTGGCTGCCGAGAAGAACTCCACCCTGGTCCTGCCCTTCCCCGTCGAGCTGCTGCGGTTCCTGGAGCGCTCCGGGCAGCCGGCGCAGGGCCCGGAACGGGCCGAGCAGGCGGCGGCGGAGACCGCCACGGAACGCCTGCGGCAGCCGTCCGCCGCACCGGTTCCGCGGGAGCCGGAGGAGCCGGAGGGGCTGGAGGGGCTGACGGGGTCCGGCGGCCGGACCGAGCCGCTCACCCCGGTCGAGGGGGGCGTCGACGCCGGTCGTGCGCTGGCCCCGGAACTGGAGGAGCTCCCCGAGGCGGAAGAGTTGCCGTGAGCCGGCACCCGCGCCCGTAGGGCACTTCGAAGCGCCCCCTCTCCCTGGAGGAGAGGGGGCGCTTTCCGGTCAGATCCGGCCCTCACACTTCGCGCCCCGCGCCGCCGCGCCCGATGCCCGCTGAGGTCCGCACTCAGGACCGCGGTGGGCGGAAATCGGTGTGACGGCGATGTGAGGAAAGCGTGAACTCCCGTATGCCAGACCGGAACTCGGTCTTGTGCACGAGTGAGGCGGATGGGAATACTCGGGCCCGCACGTCGGCATGGACGCGACCCCCGGGGCGCAGCTCCGCGGGGACGGGTTCCGTCCGTGTCCCCACGTCACTCTCCGGGCCCGTGCCACTCCCCACAGTCCACGGGTCCTTCCCCCCACGGGAGGCTCTGAGTTGAATCACAGACGCATACCCAGTCGGCGCATCGTCGTGGCAGGTGCGGGAGCACTTGCCCTCGCCGCCACCGCCACCCTCACCCTCGCCAGCGCCCATGCGGCCCCGGCCACCCCCACGGTGGCCAAGCTCACCTCCGCCGCGGCGACCACACTGGCGTCCCAGTTCAAGACCGGCACGGCCGGTGCCTACTACGACTCCCAGGCCAAGAAGCTGGTGGTCAACGTCGTCAGTGAGACGGCGGCCAAGGCCGTACGCGCGAAGGGCGCCGAGGCCCGCTTCGTCACGCACACACTGGCCCAGCTCGACTCCGCCCGGCAGACCCTGAAGTCCAAGGCCACCATCCCCGGCACCTCCTGGGGCATCGACCCGGTCGGCAACAAGGTCGTGGTGACCGCGGACCGCACGGTCAAGGGTGCCGCGCTGGACCGTCTGGCCAAGGTCACCAAGAGCCTCGGTGACCGGGTCGAGCTGCGCCACAGCAAGGGCACGTTCACCCCCTTCATCGGCGGCGGCGACGCGATCTGGGGGAGCAGCGCTCGCTGCTCGCTCGGCTTCAACGTCGTCAAGGACGGCCAGCCGTACTTCCTGACGGCCGGCCACTGCGGCAACGCCGTCAAGAGCTGGTCCGACAAGCAGGGCGGCTCGGAGATCGCGACCACCGAGGACTCCAAGTTCCCGGGCGACGACTACTCGCTCGCCAAGTACACGGGCGGCGGCGAGCACCCCAGCGAGGTCGACCTCTACAACGGCAGCACCCAGAAGATCACCAAGGCCGCGGACGCGACCGTCGGTGAGAAGGTGCAGCGCAGCGGCAGCACCACCCAGGTGCACGACGGCACCGTCAAGGCGCTGAACGCCAGCGTCAACTACCAGGAGGGTACGGTCGAGGGGCTGATCCAGACCGACGTCTGCGCCGAGCCCGGCGACAGCGGCGGTGCGCTCTTCGACGGCGAGTCCGCGATCGGTCTCACCTCCGGCGGCAGTGGCGACTGCTCCGCCGGTGGTGAGACCTTCTTCCAGCCGGTCCCGGAGGCCTTGAAGGCCTACGGCGCGCAGATCGGCT
Organism: Streptomyces sp. NPDC020742; assembly: GCF_040641675.1. Taxonomy (NCBI): domain Bacteria; kingdom Bacillati; phylum Actinomycetota; class Actinomycetes; order Kitasatosporales; family Streptomycetaceae; genus Streptomyces; species Streptomyces sp. NPDC020742. Next base: position 261,871 of record NZ_JBFAEA010000010.1, on the reverse strand, counting down.
GATCCGCGGGGTGCACCCGGTGCGGCGCCGGCTCCTGGGCCTGCTCACGGTCCGGGGGGCGGGGCACTCTCCGCACCCGGGTGCGGTGGTGGTCCCTGGGCATCGCCGTCCGGTGTCCAGGGGCCCGGTCCGCTCAGAACACGAAGACCGAACCGCCACCGGCGTTCATCTGGCACGCGTTGGCGAAGGTGTAGGAGTACGAGACCCGCTTGCCCTGCCAGACCCCGTCCGCGGTGACCACGACGGGGGCCCACTCCTTGGTGCACACCCGCTGCGACGGGCTGTTGGTTACCGCGGCGAAGTCACCGGCGACCGCGCGGAGTTGCCCGCAGGCGGCCATGGCGTTCGGGTGGCTGCCGGCCGCCTTCGGCATACAGCTGAGGGTCACTGCGCGTTGCACCGTGGCGGTCGCGCGGCTTTCGCCCTGGCCGACCGTCAGCACCAGTTCCGTCGGGGCGTAGAGCCCGCCGGACCGTGCGGGCGCCGGGGTGGCGGCGGCCTGCGCGGTGGTGGCGAGCGTGCCCAGAACCAGCGCCGCGCCGAGCGCGATCGCCCCAGTGGTGTACCGCATGACGAACACTCCCTTGCTCGAAGGTGCAGATACCGGACGGGAGTCTGGCCCAACCGCACCCCGAAAGCATCCCGAGCGTGCATCGGCCGATCGCTTTGAGTCGTTGAATGAAAGCTGAGGGTAATGGCGCGAACGCGTCATGGACAGGGTGTGAACCGGGTCGCCGGGGGTGTCCGGCCAGCGGGGATGCCGACTTCCGTATGCGGGTGGCAAGCGCCGGTCGGGCGCGGAACGGAGGGATCCGGCCGCCGACCGGTCGTTCGGGAGGGTTTGGATCTCCGGCGATTGGCCGAAGAGGGGGGCCGGAGGCGCCCTCCGTCCTGCCGTGAGTGCCCGTAGGGGTAAGAGCCTCCCCCGGTCCGGCCGCCTTACACCCTCGCCGTGGGCCCGCCCTTGACGCCCGCGCGGGCCCGCCCTCGGGCCCCACGGCTCCGCGCTCAGCGCCCCCGCGGGCCCTCCCCGGCCGCCCCGCCGTCCAGTTCGGGCAGTCCGGCCGTCAAGGTGCGCACGCCCCGGGCCGCCAGTGCGCCGGGCCCCCGCGGCCCGTCCGCCGGGGCGTCCCCCGTCGCCCACTCCTCCACGGCGACCCGCATCGCGGTGTTCGCGGCGGCCGCGCCCAGTCGTACCGCCAATGGGTCCGCGTCGGTCAGCCGCGCCAGCACCGGTACCAGCGCCTCCTCGGAGTCGTGGTGGACCCGGTGCCAGACCGCCCGCAGCGCGGGGTCGCCCGGCATGGCCCGTAGCAGTCCGCGGGTCCAGCGCAGCGCCTCCGCGGCCGGCTCGTCGGCCGGCGTCAGGGCCTGCCGGGCGGCCCGCTCCAGTGTCACGCGTACGGGGGCCGCCCCGTCCGGCGGTGTGGCCAGGGCGTCGAGCCACTGCCGCACCCCGACGGCGAGCAGCGGTGCCACCGCGTCCTCCTTGGTGCGGAAGTAGCGGTAGAAGGTCCGCAGGGCGACCCCCGAGGTGCGGGCGATCTCGTCGGCGGTGACCCCGGCGCCGCGCTCGGCGAACAGCGCCGCCGCGGTGCGCGCGATCTCCAGCTGGGTGGCGGCCTTGCGCCGCTCGGTCAGCGAGGGGCGGGGGAGCGGGGCGGGGCGGGGCTCGGCGGGCATGGGCCCAGCCTACGCAGCGCAACCGCCTCGTCGGCGCATAGTGCAAGCTTGGCACGTTGTGCCATCTGGGCGTAGCGTGCACCAGCACCAGCACCAGCACCAGCACCAGCACCGCGGCCCGTCGGCCGCCCACCGGAGGGGACAGCACCATGAACCGCTTCGACCACCGCCGGGTCCTGATCACCGGGGCCGGCTCGGGCATCGGACGGGCCACCGTCCTCCGGATCCTCGCCGAGGGTGGCCGGGTGGTCGCGGTGGACGTCGACCCGGCCGGTCTGCGGGGCACCGCCGACCGCGCCGCCGCGGACGGCGTCGCCGGGCGGTTGCACACCGCGGTGCTCGACATCGCCGACGAGGCGGCGGTCCGGACCGGCACCGCCGCCGCGGTGTCCGCCCTCGGGGGCCTGGACGTGCTGGTCAACGCGGCTGGAGTGCTGCGTTCCGCACACACCCACGAGACCACGCTGGCGTTCTTCAACGAGATCATCGCGATCAACCTGACCGGCACCTTCCTGATGATCCGGGAGGCGCTGCCGGCCCTCCTGGAGGGCGAGGAGCCGGTGGTGGTCAACTTCAGCTCCACCTCTGCCGCGTTCGCGCACCCGTACATGGCGGCGTACGCGGCGAGCAAGGGCGGCATCCAGTCCATGACGCACGCCATCGCGAGCGAGTACGCCAAGCAGGGGCTGCGCGCGGTGTGCGTGGCACCGGGCTCCATCGCCAGCGGGATGACCAGCGGTCGGGGGCCGGGGCTGCCCGAGGACGCGGACATGTCCCTCTTCGGCAAGCTCGTACCGGCCCTCGGGGAGGGCTTCGCCGCCCCGGAGACGGTCGCCGGCGTGGTGGCGATGCTCGCCTCGCGGGACGGGGCGTTCATCACCGGCACGGAGATCCGGATCGATGGCGGGACGCATATGTGAGGCACGCGGCGGACCGGCCGGGCGGACGGGGCCACGTGGTCGGGACAGGCGGACGGGGACGGGTGGACGGGGACGGGCGGACGGGGTGGGTCGTTCGGCGGCCCGTCCCCGTCAGGCTCAGGCCTGCCCGGTCTCGAACCGGCTCACCTTGCCGTCCGTCACCGTGAACTGCCAGCGGGTGCGCATCTCGCCCCAGGTGTCGTTGCGGTAGTCCGCCACCAGCGACAGCCCGTCGTCGGACTCCGAGCGGACGGCCAGGTGCCCGCGCGAGCCGAAGATCTCCTGGTCGGTCCACTGCCGCAGGTCCCGGTCGGAGCCGTCGTCGGACATCGTGGCGTCGGGCGTGAGCGCGGCGAAGAACGCTTGCTCGTCACCGGCGTTGAGGGCGGTGACCAGGGCGCGCACCGCGGGGTGGGAGAGCTTCTCGGTGCGGAGGGTCATGGCGTTGCTCCTTGGGAGGCGGGGTCTGTACGGGGGGCGGCGGTTCGGTGCGGAACACCGAGCGGACCAGGGCGACGACGGTGCCGCCCACCGCCCAGGCGGAGAGCACCAGCAGGGGTCCGGTGACCGCGTAGCCGCGGAAGTAGGCGAGCGAGCGCGCCGTCCAGGTGCCGGCGCCGGGCGGCAGGGCGGGGCCGATCGCCCGCCAGAAGGGCGGCAGTAGGGGGTAGGGGTAGGCGCCGCCCGCGCTGGGGTTGCCGAGGATGACGATCAGCAGGATGGCCAGGCCGATGCCGAGGATGCCCAGCAGGGCCTGGCAGGCCAGGGTCGTGGCGCCCACCGCGAAGACCACCAGCGCGCCCAGCCCCCACAGTCCGAGGAAGGCGCCGGGCAGCGCGCCCAGGACCGGGCCGACGACCAGCGCGCCGGCCAGTCCGGCGACGAGCGCGTACAGCGCGAGTGCGGCCAGCCGGATCACCGCGCGGTGCCCGTTGGAGGGGCGCGCCCCGGCGCTGATCGCCAGGATCGCGGCGCACAGGTAGCCGCCCACGCACCAGCCGACGACCAGGTAGAAGGACGACAGGCTCCGGGTGTCGCCCGGGTCGGCGGGGATCACGTCCACCGTGCGGACGGTGCGGTGCCGTGCCTCCTCGGCCGCCCGGACGACCGTTTCGACCGCCTGGGAGAGGGACGCCCCGCCGCCGCTGGCGACCAGCAGCCGGTCGGTGGTGCCCCGGGGGGCGACCAGCAGTGCGCCGTCGATTGTCCGGTCGGCGAGCTGCTGCCGGGCGGCGCGCTCGGAGGTGACCGTGCGCGGGGCCAGCGGGGAGCCGGGCAGCCGGTCCAGTGAGCGCACCACCCGTGCTCCCGCGGGCGGGGGAGCGACCACGCCGAGCGGCACATCGGTCGGCTTCGGGTGGTGGAAGGCGCCGGCGTACGACGCGATGAAGCCGACCATCAGGCCCAGCACGCCGAGGACCAGCAGAAAGGCGTGCGGCGTCACCGCGCTTCGCACCTCCCCGAGGAAGGTGGTGCGCCTCCCGTCGTCCGTCGGGGCCATGCCTCGCTCCTCGCCGTTCGCGGCTGCCGGTACTGGGCGGATGCGCCGTGTTCGTCCCCATATCCTGCGGGCGCCGGCGTGCGGGCGCAGACCGGGCGGGGCTGATCGGGCGGAGCTGATCGGCGGAGGTCGGACGGTGAGCGGTCCCGGCTTCCCGGCATGGCGTTCGTACGAATGTTCGATGGGCGGGTTATGGTGGAGGGGAGGAACGAGGGGCACAGGGTTGGCCAGGGGCGGGTGAGGTGTAGGAGGTGCGGATGTCCGGGTTCACACATCTGCACACCGCGTCGGGGTTCTCCCTGCGCTACGGCGCCTCCCATCCCGAGCGGCTCGCCGAGCGTGCCGCCGAACGCGGGATGGACGCCCTGGCGCTGACCGACCGGGACGGGCTCTCCGGGGCCGTCCGCTTCGCCAAGGCCGCCGCAGCGGCGGGTATCCGCCCGCTGTTCGGCAGCGAACTCGCCGTGGCGGAGCGCGCGTCGGGACCCGAGGCCGGCCCGGTCACCGTGCGGCGGCGCACCCCGGTGCGCGGCGGCGCCTTCCGCGACGAGTCCGCCGCCCGCGCCGTCTTCCTGGCTCGCGACGGAGCGGCCGGCTGGGCCGCCCTGTGCCGGCTGGTCTCGGCCGCCCACGCCGGCGGGGGCGAGCAGCCCGTCCTCCCCTGGACCGCCCTGGAGGCCGTCAGCGACGGGCTGACCGTCCTGCTCGGCCCGGACTCCGAGGTCGGCCGGGCCCTGGCCGCCGGCCGCCCGGACCGCGCCGCCCGGCTGATCGTTCCCTGGCGGGAGCTGTACGGCCGGGCACTGCGCCTGGAGGTCGTCGACCACGGCCGGCCCGGCAGCGGACCCGGCTCCACGCGGCTGGCCGCCCGTACCCTCGGCTTCGCCGTCGACCAGGGCGTCCGCGCCGTGCTGACCAACGCGGTCCGCTACGCCGACCCCGGCCAGGGCCCGGTCGCCGACGTCCTGGACTCCGCCCGCCGCCTGGTGCCGGTGGACCCGCACCGCCCCGAGTCCTGGGACAGCGGTGAGCGCTGGCTCAAGGACGGCGCCGCGATGAGCCGCACCGCCGAGCGGGTCGCCGAGGCGGCCGGTTTCCGCCGCGGCCTGGCGCACCGGCTGCTCGCCATGACCGAGGAGACCGCCGGTGCGTGCCTGGTCGACCCGCAGGACGACATCGGGCTCGGCCGGATCCACTTCCCCGAGCCGCGGCTGGTCGGTGCGGAACGCCGCACCGCCGCCCGGGTGCTGCGCTCGCGCTGTGCCGCCGGCATGGTGCTGCGCGGCTACGACCGCGACCGCGGGCGCTGGGCGCGGCTACACGACGAGCTGCGTACCATCGAGCGGCTCGGCTACCCCTCCTACTTCCTGACGGTCGCTCAAGTAGTGGACGACATACGGGAGATGGGGATCCGGGTGGCCGCCCGCGGGTCGGGTGCCGGATCGCTGGTCAACCACCTCCTGGGCATCGCGCACGCGGATCCGGTCGAGCACGGGCTGCTGATGGAGCGCTTCCTGTCCGAACGGCGGGCGGCGCTGCCGGACATCGACATCGACGTCGAATCCGCCCGTCGCCTGGAGGCCTACCGCGCGATCTTCGACCGCTTCGGCACCGAGCGGGTCGCCGCCGTCTCGATGCCCGAGACCTACCGCGTCCGGCACGCCGTACGGGACGTGGGCGCCGCCCTGGGCATGGACCCGGCGCGGGTGGACCGGCTCGCCAAGGCCTTCCCGCACATCCGGGCCGGCGACGCCCGGGCGGCGCTGGCCGAGCTGCCGGAGCTGCGCGGGATCCGTGCGGCCGGCGGCGACCGGCTGTGGCAGCTGGTCGAGGCGCTGGACGCGCTGCCGCGCGGGATCGCCATGCACCCGTGCGGGGTGCTGCTCTCGGACGCCACCCTGCTGGACCGCACCCCCGTCGTGCCCACCAGCGGCGAGGTCCCCCACCTCAAGGGAGGGGGGAGCGCCCCCCTCGCCATGTCCCAGTTCGACAAGGACGACGTGGAGGAGATGGGGCTGCTCAAGCTCGATGTGCTGGGCGTACGGATGCAGTCCGCGATGGCGCACGCGGTCGCCGAGATCGGCCGGGCCACCGGCCGCCGGATCGACCTCGACGACCCCGCGCAGGTGCCGCCCGGCGACCCGGCCACCTACAACCTGATCCGCTCGACCGAGACGCTGGGCTGCTTCCAGATCGAATCGCCCGGCCAGCGCGACCTGGTCGGCCGGCTCCAGCCGGCCACCTTCCACGACCTGGTCGTGGACATCTCGCTGTTCCGTCCCGGCCCGGTCGCCGCCGATATGGTGCGGCCCTTCATCGAGGCCCGGCACGGCCGCAGACCCGTCCGGTACCCGCACCCCGACCTGGCGGAACCGCTGCGCGAGACCTACGGGGTGGTGGTCTTCCACGAGCAGGTCATCGAGGTACTGCGGATCATGACCGGCTGCGCGCGGGACGAGGCGGACGAGCAGCGGCGCGCGCTGTCCGACCCGGAGCAGCAGGGCCGGGTGCGCGCCTGGTTCGCCCGGTGCGCCGAGCGGCGCGGCTATCCGGCCGAGGTGATCGCGCGCACCTGGGAGATCGTCGAGGCCTTCGGCTCGTACGGCTTCTGCAAGGCGCACGCGGTGGCCTTCGCGGTGCCCACCTACCAGTCCGCCTGGCTCAAGGCGCACCACCCCGCGGCCTTCTACGCCGGGCTGCTCACCCACGACCCGGGGATGTACCCCAAGCGGCTGCTGCTGGCCGACGCCCGGCGGCGGGGGGTGCCGGTGCTCCCGTTGGACGTGAACCGCTCGGCGGTCACCCACCGGATCGAACTGGTGTCCGGTAATGAGGGTTCCCGTGAGGTCTGGGGGCTGCGGCTGGCGTTCTCCGACGTGCACGGCATGAGCGAGGACGAGGCGCGGCGGATCGAGGCCGGGCAGCCCTACCACTCCCTGGCGGACCTGTGGCAGCGGGCCCGGCCGAGCCGCCCGGTCGCCGAACGCCTGGCCCGGGTGGGCGCGTTGGACGCCTTCGGCGCCAACCGGCGGGACCTGCTGCTGTACGTCGCCGAACTGCACCGCCACGGGCGGCGGGCGTCCGGTGGTCAGCTGACGCTGCACACGGACCGGGAGATGGGGGTCCCTGCCTGTTCGAGCGGAGCCGCGCACTCGGGGGAGGCCGAGCAGGTCCCGCCGGTGGGACTGCCCGACCTCGGCGACGCCGAGCGGCTCAGCGCCGAACTGGGCGTCCTGGGCATGGACGCCTCCCGCCATCTGATGGCCGACCACCGGGAGTTCCTCGCGGAGCTGGGTGCGGTGCCGGCCCGGCGGCTGCGCGACGCCCGGCACGGTGAGACGGTGCTGGTCGCCGGGGCCAAGGCGGCCACCCAGACGCCGCCGATTCGCTCCGGCCGCCGGGTCATCTTCACCACCCTCGACGACAGTACGGGCCTGGTCGACTGCGCCTTCTTCGACGATCCCCCGGGCTCTGGGGGCTCAGGAGGCACCCTTGCGGCCTGCGCGCACACCGTCTTCCACTCCTGGCTGCTGCTGGTGCGCGGTACGGTCCAGCGGCGCGGCCCGCGCAGCCTCAGCGTGGTCGGCTCGGCCGCCTGGAACCTCGCCGAGCTGGTCGAACTCCGCCGCGAGGGCGGGCTGGAGGCGGTCACCGCCAAGCTCGCCGAGGGGCCCGAAGCCGCCGGGCCGGAGACCGCCGGGGCCACCGCGGATGCCGCGCCGGGGCCGGACACCGGGGCCGGCGCGGACCGGGAGTCCGCGCCGGCCGGTGCCCCGGGCCGCACCATCCGGCTGGAGACCGGCTACGCACTGCACCCCTGGGCCGACCTCCAGCCTCCGGGTGAACGCGCGGCCACCGGCCGCAAGCTGTGGCACTCCAGCCCGGGGAGCGCGGGATGACCCCCGACCCGCGCCCGCCCGCCGTACCGCCGGCGCCCTCCGGCGGCCACCGGCCGCCCGGCCTGCTCCACATCCGCTTCACCGCTGCCGACGGCACTCCCCTGAGCGCCGACCGGTTCGAGCAACTGCTGCGCCTGCTCGCCCGGTTCACACCGGTGACCGAGGCGCTGCCGCCGGACGCCGCACTGGCCGACGTCCGTGGTGCGCTGCGCTACTTCGACCGCGATGCGGAGGGCATCGCCGAGCTGATCCGGCTGCGCGCCCTGGCCTGGCACGGCGTACGGTGCACGATCGGCGTCGCCGGCAACCCGCTGCTCGCCCGGATGGCCGCCCAGGCGGCGGCGCCGGGGGAGATCCAGGTCGTCCCCGACGACGCCGCGGCGGTCGGCGCCTTCCTCGACCGCCGGCCGGCCTCGGCGCTGCACGGCATCGGTCCGGCGACCGCCCGCGCCCTGTCCGCCTACGGCCTCGACAGCATCGGCCGGATCGCCGCCGCACCGCCCGCGACCCTCCAGCGGATCCTCGGCGCGAAGACCGGCCGGAGCGTCCACGAGCGGGCCCGGGGGATCGACCCGACACCGGTCGTGCCCAACGCCGCCAGCCGTTCGATGGCCGCGGAACACCGCTTCGCCCACGACGAGTTGGACCCGGTCCGACGGCGCCGGGCGCTGCTCTCGCTCGCCGACGGCCTCGGGGTCCGGATGCGCGCCGCCGGGCAGGTGGCCCGTGCGCTCACCCTGACCGTCCGCTACGCCGACCGCTCCACCACCACCCGCACCCGGCGGCTGGACGGACCGACCGCCCACGGCCCCGCACTGACCGAGGCGGCCTACGCCCTGCACGCCGCGCTCGGGTTGCAGCGGGCCCGGGTGCGCTCGGTGGCGCTGCGGGCCGAGGACCTCTGCCGCGCCGAACGCGCCGCCCGGCAGCTGACCTTCGACCCGGCCGACGAGAAGGCGCACCGCATCGAGGCGGCAGTCGACCGCGCCCGGGCCCGCTTCGGCGCCGGGGCGGTGCACCCCGCGGCGACCCTGCGTCCCAGGAGCCGGCCGGCTCAGCCGTAGAGCCGCTCGGCGTACCCCGCGCCGTAGTGCTCCTCCAGCGCCTCCAGCGAGGCGTCCGGGGCCTGCACGCCCTTGACGATCCGGGCCCGTGAGGGCGGCGCGTCGATACCCGTCAGATCCGCCGTCGGTGCCGTTTCCCGTGGCCTCTTCCCCGATCGCCGCCCTGGTCGGGGACGTGCACCACGGGAGGCGACCGGTCCGACGAGCGTGCCGCCCCGGCGCAGGAGTGAGGTAGCGGGACACGACGCAGGCATGAAAGGGGAGTTGCAGCACCGGGACGTACGGTGAAGGCCGTGTGTCGTTTCCTTCACCGTCACACCGCTGGCCCGCCCTGCTTACCCAGCCGTAACTTACTTGCCAGTCAACTGCGTTGGCCCTTGCGATCCGGATCGCGGGTGAACGGCTCACCGAGCACTTCGGCACTCCCCTCACCCCGCAAGGAGCACCGTATGAAGCTGCGCTGGTCACGAGCGCTCACCGTCCTCCCCGCCCTCGCCCTCGCCCTGGGCGTCACCGCCGCCCCCTCCGCTGCCGCCGCCCCCACCGCCAGCAGCGGCTGGAACAACTACTCCTGCCGGCCGTCGGCCGCCCACCCGCGGCCGGTGGTCCTGGTGCACGGCACCCTCGGCAACTCCGTCGACAACTGGCTCGGCCTCGCGCCCTACTTGGTGGCCCGCGGCTACTGCGTCTTCTCCCTGGACTACGGCCAGCTGCCCGGCGTCCCCTTCTTCCACGGTCTGGGCCCGATCGACGCCTCCGCACAGCAGCTCGCCGCGTTCGTCGACAAGGTGCTGGCCGCCACCGGCGCTGCCAAGACCGACCTGGTCGGCCACTCGCAGGGCGGCATGATGCCGCGGGTCTACCTGAAGTTCCACGGCGGCGCCGACAAGGTGAACACGCTGGTCGGACTGGCCCCCGACAACCATGGCACCGACCTCAACGGCCTGACCCGGCTGATCGACCACTTCCCCGGCGCCAAGGACAAGATCGGCGAGCTGACTCCGGGCCTGGCTGACCAGATCGTCGGCTCCGACCTCCTCAACCGCCTCAACGAGGGCAGCGACACCGTCCCCGGCGTGCACTACACCGTGATCGCGAGCAAGTACGACGAGGTGGTCACCCCGTACCGCAGTGCGTTCCTCGACGGCCCCGACGTGCACAACGTCGTGCTCCAGGACCTGTGCGCCATCGACCTCTCCGAGCACCTGGCCATCGGGCTCGTCGACCGGGTGGCCTTCCACGAGACGGCCAACGCCCTCGACCCGGCCCACGCCACCCCGACCACCTGCACCTCCTGACCGGAAGCCGGCCCGGCCGCCGGTGCGGTGGCGGCCGGGCCGGGCTCGGCGTTCTCCGGCGTCCGTGCCGGCGCCCCGCCCTCCGCCGTCGGGCGTCCGCCGTCAGACGTCGGCGGTCAGGCGTCCGGGGTCAGATGTCCGCCAGCAGCGCGTCGGTGCACTGCGCCGCCAGTTCCTCGGCGTGCGGTGGCAGCGGTTCGCCGGCGCGCAGGTGGCGGCGGACCAGCGACAGCGGGAGGTCGATGACGGCGAGCGAGACCCGCTCCAGGGCGAGCCTGCCGTGCACGCCGAGGGCGCCGGCGAGCGCCGCCACGGCGGCCCGGACCGCCATGTTCCCCTCGTCGGCGCGGAGCAGGTGCTGCTCCGACCAGTCGTCCCGGCCGAATTCATGGGCCCCGTACAGCAGCAGCGCCGCCTCCTGCGGGTTGCTGCGGCTCCACGCCACGATGTGCCGGGCGGCCGCCCGGGCCCCGGCGCGCGGGTCGTCCTCGGACTCCAGAGCCGCGAAGTAGCCCTCCTGGAAGTGCTCGACCGTACGCAGCCACACCTCGGCGAGGAGCGCCGTACGGCCGGCGAAGCGGTGGTAGAGCGAGCCGCTGGGCGCGCCGACCGAGGCCGCGACCGCGGACATGGTTACGCCCGAGGGCCCGGACGCGGCGGCCAGCCGTACGGCGGCGTCGAGCAGCTGTGACAGGGCGAAGCGTGGTGGTCTGGCCATATTCTAGAGGGTACTCTCCAGTATATTAGGGAGGTGTCTCTATAACCGCTACGGCGCCTCCCGGGCGTGCGGCTCGCTCGACGGAAAGGACGGAGCAGTGGGTGTTCACCACGTGCACGAGCGGGTGCTGCCGGTGCCCGGCGCCGAGGTCGGCCGGCTGATCGACGGGCTCTCCGGCGCCGGCGACCGGCTCTGGCCGCACCCCGACTGGCCCCCAATGCGGCTCGATGGGCCCCTGGCGCCCGGGGCGGCCGGCGGCCACGGCCCGGTCCGCTACACCGTGGCGGCGTACGTCCCGGGGCGGTGGGTGCGCTTCGCTTTCCGGGGGCCGCGCGGCTTCGACGGCTTCCATGAGTACACCGTCCACCCTCTCGGCGCGGACCGCACCCTGCTGCGCCACACCCTGGCCATGCGTCCCCGCGGGCCGGCCCGGCTGACCTGGCCGCTGGTCTACCGCCACCTGCACGACGCGGTCCTGGAGGACAGCCTGGACCGCGCCGAACGCGCCTGTACCGGGACCGTCACCCGCCCCGCCCGCTGGAGCCGCTACGTCCGGCTGCTGCGCGGCCTCATCCGGTGACCCCCGGGGCGCCGGACGGTCTCAGCGCGACACCCGACGCAGCGTCAGGAAGCCGACGGCGGCCGCCGCGAGCAGCGCCGGGACGACCAGCAGCCGACCGGAGAAGGCCAGCACCCCCGCCGTCAGCAGTGAGCTCGCGCACCCGCCGTACCACAGGGGAGTACGGCGCGGCAGCAGCACCAGCGCGGCGGCCAGGCCGGCGAGGGTCACCGCCGCCAGACAGGTGGCGGTGGCCCGCATCAGCAGGTCCAGATCGGCGCCGCCGGCACCGGCCACCACCCCCAGCAGGACGGCCGCAGCGCCCAGCACCGCGAGCGAGCGCCGCGGCACCTCGCCCGGCGCGCCCCCCTTGGCCAGCCAGCGGGGTGCCGCCCCGTCCCGGCCGAGCGCCGCACCGAGCCGGGAGGCCCCGGCCAGGTACGAGTTGACCGCGCCGAAGGTGAGGAAGAGCGCCGCCGCGGCCGCCACCGGGCGGGCGGCCGGGCCCGCGCTACGGGCCAGCAGCTCGGTCAGCGGGGTGTCCGTGTGGGCCGCCGCCGGGCCCAGCACACCGATCGTGACCACCGCGAGCCCCAGATAGAGCACGGAGATGACGGCCAGCGTGCGGCGGGTCACCCGCGGCAGATCCCGCGCCGGATCGGCGAATTCACCCGAGAGGTGGCTGGCCGCCTCCCAGCCGGCGAAGGCGAAGAACAGCACCACGGCCGCCGACCCCACCGACGTCCAGCCGCCGGGCAGGAACGGGGTGAAGTGCGCCGCGGACACCTGAGGGGCGGCGGCCAGCACGGTGCACAACAGCACCGCCGCCAGCAGCCCGCCGAGCAGCAGTTGGGCCCGGCCGGACATCCGCAGCCCCACCGCGTTCGAGACCAGCGAAGCGGCCAGCACCGCACCGGCGACCGCGTTGGCGCCACCGGTGCCCCAGCCGGCCGCGCCCGCTACGTACCTGCCGCCGATCAGCGCCGCCGAGACCACCCCGATCGGCACCGCCCCGTAGAACCACCACCCCACCACGGCCGCGGCCCGTGGCCCGATCGCCCGGTGGACGTAGGTGGCCACGCCCCCGCCGTCGGGGAACCGCGCGCCCAGCGCCGCGAAGGACGCCGCCACCGGTACGCACATGGCCAGCAGCGCCGCCCAGGCCAGCAGCGAGGCGGGGCCGGCCGCCGCGGCGGCCAGGGACGGCAGGGTCAGGACACCGGGGCCGAGCACCGCACCGGCGCACAGCGCGGTGCCGCTGCCGATGCTCAGCCGCCGTACATCCGCCCGCTCAGCAGCGGGGAGAGAAGTCTGTTGCACGGTCACAGTGGCTGAAGGTAACCGTTCACATGATCAATACAAGCTCATGCCGAAGGAAATTCGGCAGAGGGGCCACGATGGGGCCCATGGACGACATTGATTCGGCGATTGTCCGCGAACTGCAGCGCGATGCACGGCAGACCAACCGCGAACTCGCCCGCACGCTCAACATCGCGCCCTCCACCTGCCTGGAGCGGGTCCGGGCGCTCCGCACCCGCGGAGTGATCACCGGCTACCGGGCCACGGTGGACCTGCGCACCCTCAACCGCCCGGTGCAGGCGCTGCTCACGATCCGCATCCGCCCCATGAACCGGGAGGTCATCGAGCGGTTCAAGGCGTTTTTGACCTCGCTGCCGGAGGTGCTCAACGTCTATGTCGTCGCGGGCGGCGACGACTTCCTGGTCCATGTCGCCGTCCCGGACGTCGACCGGCTGCACGCCCTCCTCATGGACCAGGTCTTCAAGCGTCGCGAAGTCGTCGACTGCCGCAGCTCGGTCATCTACCAGCACGTCGCCAACGACATCATCGAGCCGCTGCCGCCGAACGGCCCGTGAACGCGGCGACGCCGCCCCCAGGTGCAGAAGGGGGCGGCATCGTCTGCCCGGACCGTGGGGTGTCCGGGGTGCCCGGGGTGCCCGGTGTGCCCGGGTGTCCAGGTGCTGGGGCGCGATCAGCCGCGGTGGCGGGCGGTCTTGCGGCGGGTGGCGGCGAACATCACGCCGGCGCCCAGCGCCAGGACGGCCGCGCCGCTGATGGCCAGCGGGGTGGTGGAGGAGCTGCCACCGGTCTCCGCCAGGTGCTTGCCGTCGACCGGCGCGGCGGATCCGTCGGTGTGCGGTGCGTTGCCGGGCGCGCTGTCGGGTGCGTTGTCGGGCACGGTGCTGCCGTGGGCCGAACCGCCGCCCAGGGCGGGCTCGTCGGCCTTGCTCGACAGCGTCCGGGCGCTGTCGCCGTGGCCGCCCGTACCACCCTGGCCGCCCGCACCGCCGTGGCTGCCCATGTCACCCATGCCGCCGCCGTGGTCATGGCCCATGCCGACCGTCGACTTGTCGGCGTTCGCCGAGAGCTGGGCCTGGGTCGGCGCCTTGGCGGCCGGCGCCTGCTGTCCGGTCGCGGCGGCGCCCTTGCCGAACACCACGTCGGAGCAGGTGTAGAAGGCCTCCGGGCTGTCCGACCGCTGCCAGACGCTGTAGATCAGGTGCCGCCCGGACCGCGCCGGCACCTTGCCGCTGAAGATGTACTCCCCGTTGACCAGCTTGGGGTCGTTGACCTTCACGAACGGCTTGGACTCCAGGTCCGACCACTTCAGCGGCTTGGACGGGTTGTAGCCGGGCTTGGTGATGTACAGCTCGAAGGAGCCCCGGTGCGGGGCGGTGCCCTTGTAGCGGAACGTGTGGGCGCCGGCCTTCATCGCGGAGGCGGGCCAGTCGGCACGCGCCAGGTCCAGCCCCTTGAACTCGGGGTTGTTGGCGCTGCACAGCTTCCCGTCCGGGATCTTCGTCCTCGACTGACCGCCGGCGTTGCCGTCCCGCACCCCGTTCCAGTCGTAGAACGCCTGCGCCCCGCCGGCCGCCACGGCCGCCTTGCACGCCGCGGACTTCGGGCTCTCCGGGCCCTCCGTGTAGCAGGCCAGGATCCGGCTGACCGGGTCCGACATCGAACCGTGTGCAGCGGCCGGGCTCGCGCTGAGCGCGGTCAGCGCGAGCGGGGCGAGGCCGACCAGGGCGATCGAGGTGGCCTTGCGACGAACGGTCATGGTGGGGGTCTCCTTCATCGATTACGTCGAGCGGGGTGCCAGGTGGCGGGTGTGGGGGGGGGGGGCGGTCGTACGGCCGCCCGCGCCGCCCCCCGGAGAACGACGCCGACGACCCGCAGCGCCGCCTTGCGATCAGCACGCTAGCCCCGCTGAACAGCGCTTTCGGCCCCCGAAGCCCGATCCCGGGGATCTTTATGGCGGACTTAAGGAGCCGCTAAGCGGGGGCACAGGCAGGCGGGGAGGAAGCGGGCATCGGGGTTGCTCCGATCGGGCATCGGGGTTGTCCCGAGGAGGAGTTGGGAGGGGGCGGGTATCCGGGGCATGTGCTCTCCCCGCGTCCATGGCACGTATGGGGCACACGTCCCGGACACAGTTCTGCTGGGTGGTGCGGATCCCTATCGCTGGCGGTGAGGAGCCCGGGCGTCGCTTGGTGTCCGGCCGCGTTGTCAGTGGGTGCTGGCAGCATCGACGGCATGACCACCAACGCAGCCGCCGAGTCGGCCACACCGTCCGCCCTTCCCTCCGACGCCGCCTACTGGGAGGCGGCCGCCGAGAGCTTCGACGAGGAGCCGGATCACGGGTTGCGTGATCCTGCGGTGCGCGCCGCCTGGGACGCGCGGCTGCGGGCCTGGCTGCCGGCTGGCTCCGCCGAGGTGCTCGATCTCGGCTGTGGCACGGGGAGTCTGGCGGCGCTCGCCGTGGAGCAGGGGCACCGGGTCGTGGGCGTCGACCGGGCCGTGGGCATGGTCGAGCGGGCGCGAGCCAAGCTGGCCGGGCGGGACGCCACGTTCCTGGTCGGTGACGCCGCCGCGCCGCCGGTGGGGGAGCGGCGGTTCGACGTGGTGATGGTCCGTCATGTGCTCTGGGCGCTCCCGGATCCGACGGCCGCACTGCGGCACTGGGCGAGCCTGCTGGTGCCCGGCGGGCGGCTGGTGCTGGTCGAGGGGCGGTGGGGCGAGGCCTGGCCGGCCGGCATCCGAGGGAGCGAACTGGTTTCCCTGGTACGGCCGTTGGCGGAGCACACGCTGCTGGAGGACCTCTCCGGGGACCCGGTGCTGTGGGGGAAGGAGGTCACCGACGAGCGCTATGCGGTGATCGCCGATCTGCCGCGCCGGCACACCGAAGTGGTCGATGTGCACCTGGTGCTGCGGCGCGGCGAGGAGGTGCTGCTCGCCCGCCGGGCCGGTACGGGCTACGCCGACGGCCTGCTGCACGCCCCCTCCGGACACGTCGAGGACGGCGAGGACGTCCGGGAGGCCATGATCCGCGAGGCGGCGGAGGAGCTCGGGCTCCGGCTGGCCCCGGAGGACCTGCGGGTCGGGCTCGTGATGCAGCACTGCGCGCCGCCCCCGGCGCGGCCCCGGATCGGCTGGTTCTTCGAGGCGGAGTTCGGGGCGGGCGGCGAGCCGGTCAACCACGAGCCGGACAAGTGCTCCGAGCTGGTGTGGCACCGGATGGACGACCTGCCGGACGACATGGTGGCGTACTGCCGGGCCGGGCTGGACGGCCTGCGGGCCGGGCACCGCTTCCTGCTGCACTGGCACCGGCCCGGCGACGGCATCGCCCACGCCCCGTCCACCCCGGGACGCGCGACGGCCCTGGACGCCCCCTGACTTCCGCCGGCCGGACGGCCGTCGCTCAGCGGCCCGGCGCCACCTCCCGCACGTACCGCCACTCCTCGGCGCACGGCCGGTAGCCCAGGGACTGGTTGACCGCCAGCATCGGGCCGTTGGCGGCGTCGTTGCCGGTGAACGCCTCGGTGCAGCCGGCGTCGCGGGCGCGGTGCAACGAGGCGGTCTTGGCGAGCCGGGCCAAGCCCCGGCCGCGGAAGGCACGGCGGGTGCCGGTCATGGCCGAGGAGTAGCGGCCCAGGCCGTCGGTTGCGGCCACGCTGAAGGCGGCCACCTCCCCGTCGACCAGCACCGCCGTGGTGAGGTCCAGGTCGACCAGGGGATGCTCCCAGGTGCGCAGCAGCCAGTCCTCGTAGGTCATGGCGTCGGCTGGGACATCGCCCGGCTCATCGGCGGTGGCCTCGGCGTCCGCCGCGTACAACAGGCGGGGATCGGCCTCCAGTTCCGCGCCGGTGCACAGTCGGACGCCGGGCGGCAGGCCGGCGGGCAGCGGTGGCAGGGCGGCGGCGGCCAGGGCGAGGCGGAGGAAGCGGCCCGGGCGGGTGCGGCGGTAGCCCCGGCGCTCCGCGAAGGCGTGCGCGGTGGGCTCGTCGGCGGCCCAGGCGAAGACATGGGTGGCGCCGGCCGCGGAGAGGTGTTCCTCGGCCGAGGAGAGCAGGGCCCGGCCGATGCCCCGGCCGCGCCACTCGGGGTGGACGTGCGGGGTGGCCGACGCCTGGCCCGGGACGCTGCTGTCATGCAGCAGCTGGGCCTGGACGAAGCCGGCCACCCGGCCGTCGAGTTCGGCGACGAACAGCCGTAGACGCTGGGCCGCCGCGGCGGTGGACACCTCCCAGGCGATGCTCTGCGGGGTGGCGAGCAGATACGGCAGATTGAGCCGGCGCAGATCGGCGACGGCCTTGGCGTCGGCGGGGCGGAAGTCGCGGACGGTGAGCGTCATGGGGACGGACGGTACGCGCCGACGCCTCGTTGCGCCGCTCCTTTTCCGGCCGGGGAGGCGCGGTGCGTTTGCGCTCTTTTGTGGTGCGGGGGCCTGGGCTTCGTCTGGTGCGGTTCACCGCCTGTGCTGCTCCGTGGTGCGGTCCGCCTGCGCTGTGCTGCGCAGCGGTGCGGTGCGGTCCGCCTGCGGTGCGGTGCGCAGCGGTGCGCTGCGGTGCGGTGCGGTGCGGTGTACGCGGGCCATGCCGCGTTCCGGGCGGGCTTCGGAGGGGCCCGGTCGGTCCGGGGCGATCTCCCGGTCGGTCCCGGTCGGCCCGTCACTACGTACGGTGGCGAGGGCTGCCGGCACCGCCGTGCTGCGGACCAAAGGGGCACCCCCTGGAGGTGCGCACCCGCCACGGCGTCGGGCCCGCCGAAACCGGTCCCCGCTGCACGGACCCGCCGCACCGGTCCGGCTTCGGCCCCGCCGCACCAATCTGCCGCACCGGCCCCGCCGCACCAATCTGCCGCACCGGCCCCGCCGCACCGGTCAACCGTCTCCCGGCGCGGCCCGCGCTCCTGGCGCACAATGGATGCGACAAAGCATGCGCACCGACGAGTACGAGCACACCCGGCCCGGAATCCCCGGAATCCCCGGAATCCCCGGAGTCCCCGGAATCCTCAGAAGCCTCAGAATCCCGGGAATCCCCGGGACGCCCGAGCCTCGCACCCGCCCGCCCCGCCACCACCCCCCCCAGGAGCGCCCCGTGTCACCGCAGGCCCCGACCCTCACCCTCACCATCGACCCGGCCTCCGGCATCGCGCCGTTCGAGCAGGTACGCACCCAGATCGCGGACCGGGCCAGGGACGGCGGGCTGCCGGTCGGCTACAAACTCCCCACCGTCCGCGGGCTCGCCGAGGAACTCGGCCTGGCCGCCAACACCGTGGCCAAGGCCTACCGCGCCCTGGAGACCGACGGGGTGATCGAGACCCGTGGCCGTAATGGCAGCTTCATCGCGTCGGCCGGCGAGGCCGCGGACCGGGAGGCCGCGTCGGCCGCCGAGAGCTACGCCCGCCGCGCCCGGCGGCTCGGCCTGGACCACCGTGCCGCCCTCGCCGCCGTCGAGGACGCCCTGCGCGCGACATACGGCGCCGAGGCCTGAGAGGATCCGGTCCCCGACCGGAAGGAGCCATCCCGTATGACCGGCACACAGGCCCTCGTCCGCCGCCCCGGCCCCCGCCTCGCCGAGGGGCTGGTCACCCATGTCGACCGGCGGCCGATCGACCCCGAACTCGCCCTGCGGCAGTGGGAGCAGTACGTCCGCACGCTGCGCGAGCACGGCTGGCGGATCACCGAGGTCGCCCCCGCCGACGACTGCCCCGACGCGGTCTTCGTCGAGGACACCATGGTCATGTTCCGCAATGTCGCACTGCTCGCCCGCTCCGGCGCCGACCAGCGCCGCCCCGAAATGACCGCCGCCCGCGCGGCCGTGGAGGCGCTGGGCTGCTCGGTCAACGAGATCCGCTCGCCCGGCACGTTGGACGGCGGCGACGTCCTCAAGGTCGGCGACACCGTCTATGTCGGCCGCGGCGGCCGCACCAACGCCGAGGGGATCCGTCAACTCCGCTCCGCCTTCGAGCCGTTGGGCGCCCGCGTGGTCGCGGTCCCGGTGACCCGGGTGCTGCATCTGAAGTCCGCCGTGACCGCCCTCCCGGACGGCACCGTCATCGGCTACCCGCCCCTGGTCGACGACCCGGCCGTCTTCCCCCGCTTCCTGCCCGTCCCCGAGGAGGCCGGCGCCCATGTCGTGCTGCTCGGCGGCGGGAAGCTCCTGATGGCCGCAGGCGCCCCGCAGAGCGCCGCACTCCTCACCGACCTCGGGTACCAGCCGGTGGTCGTGGACATCAGCGAGTTCGAGAAGCTGGAGGGCTGTGTCACCTGCCTGTCCGTACGGCTCCGCGAACTCTATGCCTGACCGGCTCTGACGGGCTCTGGCCGGCTCTGACGGGCTCTGACGGTGATGTGCGCTGATGGGTCGTACCTGACCGTTCGTACGTGGCGAGGAAGAGAGGAGACGGCAGGGGCCGGGGGAGGGACCATGGGGGAGACCAAGGGGAGAGACCGGGGGGAGAGAGCAGGGAAGACACAGGCGGGAGCCGTACCGCCGTCCGCGCCCCACTCTCCTGCTGAGCAGTCACCCCACCTGCCCGTCGTCCCGCCGGTGCACCCGCCCGGGCCTATCGTGACGCCATGAGCAACCTCGATCTAAGACCCACGCCCAGCCTGTGCGGCGGCAGCGGGCGCACCGGCCCGGTCCGCGACCTCCAGCCCGGCAAGCAGGTGCCGCTCGGCGAGAGCACCGTCGTGCGCAGGCTGCTACCCAACCTCGGCCGCCGCATGGTCGGCGCCTGGTGCTTCGTCGACCACTACGGTCCCGACGACATCGTCGACCGGCCCGGCATGCAGGTGCCGCCGCACCCGCACATGGGACTGCAGACCGTCAGCTGGCTGCACGCGGGCGAGGTGCTGCACCGCGACAGCCTGGGCAGCCTGCAGACCGTACGGCCGGGGGAGCTGGGCCTGATGACCTCGGGCCGGGCCATCGCCCACTCCGAGGAGTCCCCGCACGGGCACGGGCCGCTGTTGCACGGCGCCCAGCTCTGGGTCGCCCTCCCCGGGGAACACCGCGCCACCGCCCCGCACTTCGAGCACCACGCCGAGCTGCCGCGGATCACCGGGGGCGGCGGGCTCTCCGCCACCGTCGTCCTCGGCGAACTCGACGGCGCCGCCTCACCCGGCACCGTCTACTCCCCGTTGGTCGGCGCCGACCTCACCCTCCGCTCCGGCACCGACACCCGCCTCCCCCTCGACCCCGACTTCGAGTACGCGGCCCTGACCATCTCCGGGGAGACCGAGGTCGACGGCGTCCGGCTGACCCCGGGCTCCCTCCTCTACCTCGGCTGCGGCCGCACCGAACTCCCGCTGCGCGCCCACTCCGACAGCAGCCTGATGCTCCTCGGTGGCGAACCCTTCGAGGAGAAGATCGTCATGTGGTGGAACTTCATCGGCCGCTCCCACGACGACATCGCCGAGGCCCGCGCCTCTTGGATGGCGGGCACCCGCTTCGGCGACGTCCACGGCTACGAGGGCGACCGGCTGCCCGCCCCGGAGCTGCCGCCGGGCGCCCTGAAGGCACGGGGGCGGGTGCGCTGACCTGGTGCTATGCGCCATGAGTGAGGCACTGCCGAGCGCGGCCACGTTCACCCGGCGGGTGCCGATCTGGAGGACTGGCCGCGCGTCAATGCGGCCGCTCCTGGGGTGCGCCGAGGGCTGCGGGTTCAGTCGCCTGTAGCCACATCGGGTCAGCCGACTTGGGCGCATACCACCACCACGTCGACCTCCTCCATTTCTACGAGCGCGACATCGAGGAAGCCGATGCGCTGACCCGCGTGGCAGCGAGCCTGCTGGTGCCCGAACTCTCCACGCCGTAGCAGGGGTTCGAGAAGCTCCTCGACCGGATTGAAGCCGGCGGTGAGACGGGACACCCGGGCTGGGGTGCCATGACGGCCGGGCCCTGTGCCGGACGTTGGCCTTCCTCGCCTGGTTATGGGGAGTGAAGGCCAACGAATCCCCTGGAGGCAACGCTGTAGGCGTTGGCGGCCGACTGTCAGCAGTTCGGCATGTGGGGCACCTTGGGCGCCGCTCCGCGCACGTAGTGGTTGCTCACCCAGGCCGGGTCGCTACCGGTCAGCAGGGTGACCTTCGTCCACCATACGTTTCCCGAGATCTTGCTGGTGTGCCGGTTGGTCTGGCAAAACGCCCGGAGGTTCGTGTTGGACACCCTTTTGAGGACAACGCAATTCGTCCGAGGGCACTCCCGCAGGGCCACCTGCGTGCCCTTGACGTAGATCTTCTTGATGCTGGCCGCTGAGGTGTTGGACGCCGGCATCAGCGCCGCAGTCCCGGCGGCTGTGTGCGGCATACCGCGCGAATCGGCGTGTGCGGGGGCGGCCACGGCAAGGCCGCCGATCAGTGCGGTGCTTGCCGCTAACGCGGCCAGGCGCTTGTGTGTGTTCATGATCGAATCTTCCTTGGCTGTTGAGTGGGCGACCCCTTTCGTCGCGCCGCCCGGCTTCCGACAAACACTTTGTGGGGCGGGCGGGAACGAGTCCAGACATGCCGGGCGAGTTGGGATAAACCTTCGACCAAATTGAGACAGCACGACCACTGACGGCGCCTGCGGACAGGTAGGAGCGTTGTCTGCGGACTTCCTTCCCGCCGACTCTTCGGCCGCGCGGCGCCCACCAGGCGGGAGGTCACTCGTAGAGGGGCGGAACCACGCGAGGCGCCGTGCGCGGAACGGCCCTACCCGACGCGGGCCCCGGCGCTGCGCGCCCGTGCCCGCGCCTCGGGGCTGACGCCTCGTCTGCGGGGGGACATCCGAGCGTCGGCTGCCTCCGGCTGGGCGACCCACAGCAGGTTCCGCAGGCCGGGAGCCGCCACCACGCCCACGTACCGGGGGTCGCCGGCGAACCACGCCGTCGTGACCTGTCCGGACCTCACCGCGCGCACCCAGAAGTGCCGGCCGGTCCCGATCAGGGCGCCGTACCCGAGGCGCACGGACTTCTCCGGGCGTTCGGGGTCCGGCAGGACGAACTGCGTGCCGCCGTTCTTCTTCGACCGGACGTCGACGATGTCCGCCTGCCACGGGTAGACGCGCAGCACCCGGCGGATGCCCGGCAGCGAGGTGGCGGCGACCATCGAGATCAGGGCGTACCAGATGCCGACGCACAGCAGCGGCAGCCACAGCACCAGTAGCCAACGCGGCGTCATGACGACGCTGAACAGCCATGCCGGAAAGCCCAGGAGCCAGCCCAGCACCGCAGCGCATCGGAACAGCACAGTGCGGCGCCAGGCCTGACGTGTGGCCGGGTCCTCCCAGGCCGTCGTGTGGTGCATTCCGGGCGTCACCTCTGTCATCGCTACGGTCATCACTACGGTCCTCAGGGCCGGCCGAACGCCTCGCGTGCGGAGGTGAGTTCCGGGATACCGGAAGGCTTCCGGCAGGAGCGGCGGGAGGGAGGCCGGTGGTGGGAAGGCCCGGTGTTGGGGAAGGCCGTCCGCCCTCACCGTACGCGGCACCGCGGCACCGGCGTCCGGCCGGTCACGCCGGTGCCGGACGGTGGGCCGGAGCGCGTGCCGACTCCACGGCCACCACTGCCAGCAGCAGGGCGGCGAGGGACGCCACGGCGAGCAGGGCCGGCAGGGCGTGGGCCAGGGGGACGGCGGCCAGGGACGCGACCGCTGCGGTCAGTTGCGGGACCGAGGGGCGGGCGGCGCTGATGTGTTGGATGGCGGGGCCGGCGGCGAGGTAGGCGGCGACTCCGCCGTAGAGCGCGACGAGCGCGGGCCAGGGAAGCGGGGAACTCAGGTCGCGGATGCCGCTCTGGCCACCTTGCAGCACGCCGACCAGCTGCTCCAGTCCAAACGCCACATAGACCACCCCGGCGACCAGGGGGAAGTGCAGCAGGTCGTAGGCGTGCCGGGCCAGAGGGACGCGGTCGGTGCCGTGCAGCAGCCCGAGCCGGTGCTCCAGCGGCGGGCTCACGAAGGAGAAGTAGAGCCACCACAGGCCGACCGTGAGGGCGATGCAGGTCAGTGCGGACAGCAGGATGGGCAGATTGAGTGCGATGTGCGCGCCCGACTGGTTCGCGCTGACCCCGTCGCCGAAGGAGATCAGCAGCTCGCCGAGGGCGATGATGACGATCAGGCCGTGCCGCTCGGCGAAGTGCGAGGGGCTGTGCAGGCGCCAGCCGCCCGTGGGCGGGGTCACCCGCGGGACCACCCAGTCGGCGGCGGCCGCCAGCCCCCACAGCACCAGTTGGACGACCCCGCCGAACAGCGCCCCCACGACCAGGGCGAGCCCGGTGGCGGAGGCCCGGGCGAGGGCCCGGCGCAGGTGGTGGTGCATCGCCGGGTCGCCGGCGGCGACGTAGAACGCGAGCCCGAAGTAGCAGGCGCGCACCGCCAGGAACCCGCACACGAAGACCGCCGGGGTGTACAGCCCGCCGGGTGCGTCGTGCCAGGACTCCTGGATGGCCAGGGCGGTGACGAACAGCGCGGCCATGGCCAGCGCGAAGCCGATCCGCATGGGCAGGGTGTCGGCGTGGGCCTGATTGCCCAGCCAGGCGTACGCCGACCACACCCACCACAGCAGTGTCAGCAGGATCAGGCCCTCGGCCAGCCCCCGCCAGGCGTGGCCCCGGTGGAGGAACACCGTCATCTGGATGAGCGCGAAGACGAAGACCAGGTCGAAGAGCAGCTCGACGAGCGTTGCCCGGTGTCCCGGGGCGGGCGCGATCGGTCGGCGGGGGGCGGCCACGGAACTGACGATAGGTCACCGGGCGCCACCCGCCGGGGAGCCACCGGGCCCGCTCCGCCCGTGGCGGCTACCCGTCGGCGTCCTCCGTCACCCGCAGTGGCAGGGACTTCAGCCCGTGGATGAAGTTGGACACCAGCCGTCGGGGCGGGGCGGCCAGGGTGAGGGCGGGCAGCAGCCGGCAGGTCTCCTCGTAGAGGGTGCGCAGCTGGAGGCGGGCGAGGTGGGCGCCCAGGCAGAGGTGCGGGCCGTCGCCGAAGGAGACGTGCGGGTTGGGGGTGCGGGTGAGGTCGAGGCGGTGCGGGGTGGCGAAGACCCGGTCGTCGTAGTTGGCCGAGCCGTGGAAGACCACGACCTTGTCACCGGCGCGGATGCGGCGGCCGGCGAGGTCGGTGTCGTGGGCCGCGGTGCGGCGGAAGCTGAGGACCGGGGGGTGCCAGCGCAGCAGTTCCTCCACGGCGGGCGTCGGCACCGTCCCTCCGGTGCGCAGCCCCTGGTACGCGTCCGGATGGCCGGCCAGGGCCAGCAGGCCGCCGGGGGCCGCGCTGCGGACGGTGTCGTTGCCCGCGATGGTCAGCAGGAAGAAGAACATCTCCCGTTCGGGCGCGGTGAGTTCGGGGTCGGTGGCCAGGGCGGTCAGCACGTCGTCGGCGGGGTGACGGCGCTTGTGGGCGGCCAGCTCCCTCGCGAAGGCGAACATGTCCTGGAGCATCGCGGGGGAGCGGGGGTTGGCGGGGCGGCCGTCCGGGCCGGCCGCCGGCGGGCCCGCCTCGTCCGGGTCCTGGTAGCCGATGACCCGGCGGGTCCAGTCCAGCAGCAGGCCCCGCTCACCGGGCGGTACGCCCAGCAGGTCGGCGAGGTTGAGCAGGGCGTAGTCGTCCGTGACGTGGGTGACCAGGTCGAACACGCCCGTTCCGGCGCGGGCGGTGCGGGCGGCCGTGCCCAGGAGGCCCTGGGCACGGGCCCGGATCGCGGCCTGGAAG
Organism: Streptomyces sp. NPDC020742; assembly: GCF_040641675.1. Lineage (NCBI taxonomy): Bacteria > Bacillati > Actinomycetota > Actinomycetes > Kitasatosporales > Streptomycetaceae > Streptomyces > Streptomyces sp. NPDC020742. The sequence goes on along the minus strand of NZ_JBFAEA010000010.1, from coordinate 237,241 downwards.
CGGTCCACCCGGCGGCGGGTGAAGGCGCGGCTGACCAACCGTCGCAGCCGGCCGTGGTCCGGCGGGTCCTGGTTGAGCATCATGCTGCGCAGGAACGGTAGGTCCGCGGGGTCCGGATCGCGGATCTGGGTGGCGCCCAGGGAGGAGGAGAAGGTGCGGGCGTCCCTCAGGACCCGTACCACGTCGCGGTGCCGGGTCACCGCCCAGAAGCCGGGGCCGGCGGGCCAGCCCAGCACCTCGGGCTCCTCCTGCCAGGCCACCGGGTGCCGGTCGCGCAGCACCCGGTAGGCGTCGTGCGGCAGCCCGTCCGCATAGCCGCGGGGGTCGAAGACGTCCGGTACGGCGGGGACGTTCGGGGTCGTGCTCTCGGGGGCGGGCCCGCTCATCGGGCCACGACTCCGCGGCCCTCGTCCGCCCCGTCCCCGTCCCGGTCCCCCTCGCTGTCCCGGTTCCCCTCGCTGTCCCGGTCGTCTTCCCCGTGCCTGCCGCCGTCGTCGTCGCCGTCGGCGCGCAGGAAGTCCTCCACCGCCCGGATCAGGTCCAGCGGCGCCTCGTCCATCGCGTAGTGCCCGGCCGATGGAAGTTCGATCAGGGTGCCGCGGGTGTACCAGCGCAGCCAGGTCTGCCGGGCCAGTTCGGCGGTCAAGGCGGGGTCCAGCGCACCGGTCACCGCCAGCGCCGGCACCGCCGAGCCCTCGACCTCGGCGGCGAAACCCTCCCCGGCCCAGGAGTCCAGCCAGGCCCGGAACGCCTTGGGCTCGCTGCGCTCCAGGGACCGACGCACCATCCGGTCCAGCCAGGCCGCGGGCCGCCGCCCGCCGGTGGTGACGTCCAGGATGGTCCGCCGGCTGTCCGGGGCGTGCGCCGCGGAGGCGAACAGCTCCCACTGCGGCGGCGGCAGCGGCAGCCCGGAGGCGGGCACCGGCGAGATGCCGACCAGCCGGCGCACCCTGCGCGGCGCGGCGGCCAACACCCGCTGGGCGACGCTGCCGCCCATCGAGTGACCGACCAGCGAGAAGCGGTCCCAGCCCAGCCGGTCGGCCAGCGCCAGGACGTCCTCCGCGCCCTCGGCGGTGGTGTACGCGCCGGGGACGTCCTGCGCCTGGCCGTAGCCGCGCAGGTCGACCAGCGCGTACTCGAAGGAGTCCCGGTCGAGGTCGGGCAGCACCGGGTCGAACGCGGACCGGTCGGCGAACCAGCCGTGTACGGCGACGACCTTGTGCGGTCCCGTGCCGTACCGGACGTGAGGCAGGACGAAGGAAGCCACGCGCACTCCAAGGGGCTCGGGGAACCGGGCGCGCCGGGGGACCCCGGCCGCCGTCGGCGGTCGCCTGACGACCACAGTGGCCGTAACGTCCGTGCCCCGCAAGGGCGTCCACGGCGCGCCGGCGGGCTGGTAGCGCGCGTCGCCGGGCGGGCAGGCATCGCGGGCATGACCGTCCTCGTGGGAACCTCCGGCTGGCAGTACCGGGACTGGCGCGACGTCCTCTACCCGCAGGGCCGCCCGCAGCGGCTGTGGCTGGAGGAGTACGCACGCCACTTCGCCACCGTCGAGAGCAACGCCGCCTTCTACCGGCTGCCCGAGGAGAAGACCTTCGCCGATTGGCGGGACCGGACCCCCGACGGGTTCGTGATGGCGGTCAAGGCCAGCCGCTACCTCACGCACATCAAGCGGCTGGCCGACCCGGCGGAGCCGGTGGCGCGGCTGATGGCGCACGCCGCCGCCCTCGGTCCCCGACTCGGACCGGTCCTGCTGCAACTCCCGCCCACCCTGCGGGCGGACGCCGGGCTGCTGGACGCCTGCCTCGGCTGCTTCCCGGCCGGGAGCCGGGTGGCCGTGGAGCCCCGCCACGACTCGTGGTGGACCCCCGGGGTCCGAGCGGTCCTGGAGCGGCACGGCGCCGCACTGTGCTGGGCGGACCGGGGGTCCCGGCCGGTGACGCCGCTGTGGCGGACCGCCGACTGGGGGTATCTGCGCCTCCACGGGGGCCGCGCCCGGCCCTGGCCCCGCTACGGCGGGCAGGCGCTCGCCGCGTGGGTGCGGCGGATCGCCCGCACCTGGCCCGACGGGGCCGACGTCCACGCCTACTTCAACAACGACCAGGGCGGCGCGGCCGTCCTCGACGCCATCGCCTTCGCCCGCGCCGCCGCGGCCGCGGGCCGCTCCGTCAGCCGGACGCCGCCCGGGCGTGGCGCCGCCCGCTGACCGCGGCACGGGGATATATCTGCGCGGGTACCGCCCGGGCGAGCGAACGAGGTGAGGCACGGATGATCCGCAGGCGAGTGGTGGTCTCCGGACGCGTGCACGGTGTGTTCTTCCGCGACACCTGCCGGCGCACGGCCGAGGAGCACGCGGTCGCCGGCTGGGTGCGGAACCTGCCGGACGGGACGGTGGAGGCGGTGTTCGAGGGGGAGCCGGAGGCGGTGCGGAGGCTGGTCGAGTGGGCGCGCTCCGGGCCGCCGATGGCGCGCGTGGACGGGGTGGCGGTGACCGAGGAGGAGCCGGGGGAGCCCGAGGGGCTGTGGGGCTTCGAGATCCGACGGACTCCCGGGGGGCCGTAGGCGCGGTGCTTGCGGGGTGAGGTCCGATGGGGGAGCCGGGGTGCCGGGCTGTCCGGGTGCGGCCCGATGGGGGTGCCGGGCTGTCCGGGTGGGGTCGGCCAGGTGGTGCGGAGCCTTCCGGGAGCGGCCCGTCGGATGATGCCGGGAGGTCCGGGCGTGGCCCACCGGGCAGTGCCGGCCCGTCCGGGGGCGGCCCGCCAGGCGATGCCGGGCGATGCCGGGCCGTCCGGGCCCGCCGTACCGCTCGATAGCGATATCTCTATCGATGCCGCCGACCCGGCTATGCATGCCCCGAACCTTCCCGCCGGTCCGTAGGGTGACGGGCACGGCGGAGAGTGCCGTCTCGCCGGAGATGGGGGAGGCCGCGGGGGCTGGGGGAGAGGCTCCGCCGCGGGTGTGCCGTGCGCCGACGCGCGTACGCCACCAGGGCACCTGCCGGACGACCCCGTCCCGGGGAGCAGTGCCCACGGGAGGGACAGCCAGCACATGAGCGGTGGAACAACGGGGGAAGCCGGCGGGGGGACCGCGGCAGCGGCGGACGGCACCGGACGGTACCGGCGCGCGGCGACGACGGTGGTGACGGCGGCCGACAAGCAGTACGCCGACGTCACCAGCGGGCTCAACCAGCGCTACATCGGCCGGCCCGAAGCGGTCCGTATCGTCACCACGACAGGGCAGGTGGTCGACGCCGTCCAGGAGGCCGTGGACGAGGGCAAGCGACTCAGCATCCGGTCGAGCGGACACTGTTACGAGGACTTCGTCTTCCACCCGGACGTACAGGTCGTCCTGGACATGTCGGGGATGGACGAGATCGGCTACGACCCCGAGCACAACGCCTTCGCCATCGGGGCGGGGGCGACCATCCTCAAGACCTACCAGACCCTCTACCCGGAGTGGGGCGTGGCCGTCCCGGCCGGCTTCTGCTACTCGGTCGCCATGGGCGGGCATGTGAGCGGCGGCGCCTGGGGACCGCTGTGCCGGCAGCACGGCCTGGTCGTCGACCACCTGCACGCGGTCGAGGTGGTGGTGGTCGACGCCGCGGGGCGGGCCCGTGCGGTGGTCGCCACCCGGGACGTCCGCGATCCGCACCACGACCTGTGGTGGGCGCACACCGGGGGCGGCGGCGGGAACTTCGGGGTCGTCACCCGCTACTGGTTCCGCTCACCCGGAGCCCGGGGCCGCGACCCGCGCGGGCTGCTGCCCAAGCCGCCGGGCGAGCTGCTGGTCAGTGCGGTCAGCTGGCCGTGGAGCGAGCTGAGCCAGGAGGAGTTCGTCCGGCTGGCGCGGAACTACGCGCAGTGGCACGTGGACCACGTCGCGCCCGACGACCCGCACCGCGCCCTGATCAGCCAGATGGTGCTGGCCCACCGCTCCGCCGGCCAGATCGGCATGCTCGCGATGGTGGACGCCTCGGCCCCGCATGCCGAGCGGATGCTCACCGACTACCTGCGTCGGATCAACGACGGCATCGGGGTCGAACACGGCCCGCTCACCCGGCACATGGGAGACCTGCCCGCCATGCCGCAGTTCGCCGCGCCCCGGAAGTTGCCGTGGCTCCAGGCGATCCGGATGATCGGCACCACCAACGGCACCCTCAACGACCCGACGCTGCGCGCCGAGTACAAGTCGTCCTTCATGCGCGCCGACTTCCCCGACCGTCAGCTGGCGGCGCTGTACCGGCACCTCACCCGCGACGACCTCGGCAACCCCAGCGCCGCGGTACAGATGACGTCCTACGGCGGCCGGATCGGCGCGGTCGCCCCCGGCGCCACCGCGATTCCGCACCGCGCGGCGGCCTTCAAGATGCAGTGGCAGATCTTCTGGAACGACGCCGCCGACGACGAGGCGTGTGTGAACTGGGCGCGGGAGTGCTACGCGGAGGTGTACGCGGACACCGGCGGCGTCCCGGTGCCCAACGAGGTGACCGACGGCGCGTACGTCAACTACCCGGACATCGACCTCAGCGACCCCCGCTTCAACACCTCCGGGGTGCCCTGGCACGACCTCTACTACAAGGAGAACTATCCCCGGCTACAGCGGATCAAGCAGCACTACGACCCGCTGAACGTCTTCCGGCACGGTCAGTCCGTGCAGCGGCCCGGGGCCTGAGCGGCGGCCGACCGCGCCCGCCGGACCGTTCACCGGACCGGTGCCGCCGGACCACCGGCCGGACCGCACTCCCCCACCGCACTCCCGCACCTCACAGGTACAGCCCCGCGTCGGCCCCGGTGTCCTGGGCCGGAACCGATGCGGGGCCCGTGCCGCGGCGGAGCGCGTACAGCTCGGCGAGCGAGGCACCGTCACGGCCGATGCCGCGGTCGGTGCCCAGCCAGCCGACCGCCTCGGCACGGGTCAGCGGGCCCACCTCGATCCGGGCCAGACAGCGGCCGGGGCGCACCACCGCCGGGTGCATCCGCTCCAGGTCTTCGTTGGTGGTCACCCCGACCAGGACGTTGCGGCCCTGGCCGAGCAGCCCGTCGGTGAGGTTCAGCAGCCGGGACAGCGCCTGGCCCGCTGCGTGCTTGGCCTCCCCGCGGATCAACTCGTCGCAGTCCTCCAGGAGCAGCAGCCGCCAGCGGCCCCGGCCCGTGGCGTCGTCCTCCCCGATGGCGATGTCCATGAGGTAGCCGACGTCGTTGAACAGCCGCTCCGGGTCCAGCACGCAGTCCACCTGGCACCACTCGCGCCAGGAGCGGGCGAGGGTGCGCAGGGCGGAGGTCTTGCCGGTGCCGGGCGGGCCGTGCAGCAACAGCAGCCGGCCGGCGATCTCCTCGGGCGCCACCTTCATCAGCCGGTCCAGCGCCTCGGCGACCGGCGCGGTGTAGTTGGGCCGGACCTCCTCCCACGTCCCGGCCGAGATCTGCCGGGAGGTGCGGTGCGGCCCGCGGCGCGGCGAGAAGTACCAGAACCCCATCGGGACGGTCTCCGGCCGCGGGTCCGGCTCGTCCTGCGCCCCGTCCACGGCCTGCCCCAGCACCTTCTCGGCCAGCTCGTCGGTGACGGCGGTGACCGACACATCGGCGCCGCGGTTCCAGCGGGAGACCAGCACCGTGTAGCCGTCGCCCTCGGCGAGGGTGGCGCTGCGGTCGTCGTCCTTGGCCGAGCGCAGGATCCGGGCGCCCGGCGGCAGCAGCGTCCGCCCGGACTTCACCCGGTCCATCGACCGGCTGCGGGAACAGGGCTGCTCGCCCTTGGCGAACCGGCCCAGGAAGAGCGCGTCGATGACATCGGCCGGTGCATCGCTGTCGTCCATCGTCAGACGGAGCGGAAGAGACTCTTCCGTGGCGGACGGTGGGACCTGGTCGGCACACATGCCGCCATGATCTGCCACCGGGCCCGCCGCGTGCACGGATTTTCCCGGGCCGGCCCCCGAACGGGGTGCGGCGCCCGGGGATCCGGCCGCCTCGCGCGCCGGGGCCACGGCTCAGCCCCGCGCCCGGATCCGGCCCGCCTGCCGGAACAGCCGGTCGGCCGCGTCGCGCAGCTCCGGGCGGGCCAGTACGGCGGAGCGCAGCGCCCGCCGCGACGCCCGGTGCGCCCAGTGCCCCAGCGCGACCGGGTGCGGCCGCATCACCCACCCCTCGGCGACGCGGAGTTCCCGGGTCTTCATCGAGTCCTTGTACTCGGCCTCGCCGCGCCCCATGTCGAGGTAGTCCATCGACGCCGCGGCGGCGGCCTCGGCCATCCGCAGGTGCAGCACCAGGCCCGGCGAGTACTTCGCATAGGCCGGGTCGTACGCCGGGAACCAGCAGGACAGCACGGACCGGGTGCGCGGCCCGAAGTGCGCCGCGATCGGCCGGTCACCGGCGTAGAGCACCGACAGCAGGCCCGCGAAGGAGTCGGTGCGGGTGTGGAAGAGCTCCCGGACCAGCCGCACGATCCAGGCCTGGGCGAAGCGGTCGCTGCGCCCCGTCCTGCGGTACTGCGCGGACTTCCACCGGGCGAGGGTGCGCAGCGCCTCCGGGTCCCGCTCGTCGTGGACGTAGCGCACCGGGCCGGCGTTGCGGCCGAGCTTGCGTTCCTTGGCGAGGGTGGTCCGCAGGAACTTCGGCGACTGCGCCCGGAGCCGCTCCAGATACGCCTGGTAGCCCTGGTCCACATCGATGACGGGCGAGGCGTGCGGCTGCCAGGAGCCGTTGTCGAAGGGGCGCTGGTCCGCGACGAGGTGGTCGAACTCCAGCACCGACAGTCCGCAGGCGCGCAGCAGCTCCCGGGCGTCCCAGCGCAACCCGGGCCGGTGCACCAGCCCCTGGGCGTCCGAGACGCCCAGACCGATCGCCCGGCCCACGCCGAGCGGTGAACGGTGGAAGGGCAGGAACGCCGCCGGCCGGCCGCCCTCCCGGAGCACCGCGATCCGCACCCCGCTCCGGCACCGGCCGACGGCCAGGGCGAACTCGGGGGCGAGGAAGGGGTTCGCCAGTTGGGGCGCGCCCGCGGATGGGGCCTCGGACTGCAGGGCGGTCCAGGCGGCCCGGTCGGCCGCGCTCAGATCTCGGGGGTGGTGCACGGTGATGTCCACGTCAGGCCGTCCGTTCCACGGCGGTACGGCCGGCCGGCCGGGCGGCGTACGGGCCGCCGTCCGCCGCTCCGTCCCGGGAAATGCTGGGGGTGTGCATGGGCACTTCTGCCTCCCGTAGGCGCCGGATGCCGGGCCGCGATGCGAGGGGCGCGCCGGCACCGTCCCGACAGTACGGCGCGGCGGACGGGGGCGCGCCGAGGCGGGGCGGGGGCGCCCACAGACGGCGCAATGCCCCCGGGGGCCGTCGTGCGCCCGGACACTGTGAGGGCATCCCCGCGGAAGGAGCCGGGTTGGTGGAGCCGCCGGGCGGAATCCCGCTGACGGTGATCATGGTGGGGCTCACCGTGGCCACCGGTGTGCTGGACGCCGTCAGCTTTCTGACGCTGGGTCAGGTGTTCACCGCCACCCAGACCGGCAATCTGCTCTTCCTCGGCTTCGGCATCGCCGGTCAGGGCGGGCTGCCGGTGGTCGCCACGGCCGTCTCGCTCGGCGCCTTCGTGCTCGGGGCGGCCCTGGGGGCCCGGCTGGAGTCCACGCTCGCCCGGTACCGCAAGCCGTGGTTCCCGGCCGCGCTCGCCGCGGAGGCGGCGCTGCTGGCCGCCTCGGCGGCGGCCGCCTGGGAGTCGGGGCCGGCCAAGGGGCTGCCCCCGGGCCGGCGCTATGTGGTCGTCGGGCTGATGGCGCTGGCGATGGGTATGCGGAACGTCACCGCCATGCGGGTCGCGACCCCGGACCTCACCACCACTGTGGCGACCCGCGCGATGACGGCACTGGTCAGCGGCTCCCGGCTGGGGCGCGACAAGCGGCTGGGGTACGGCACGCACGCCGAGAACCGCCGGCTGTCCTCGGTCGGGGCGATGTTCGCCGGTGGCCTGCTGGGTGCCGGGCTGATCGGCCTGGGCACCCGTCCCACGCTGGTGATCCTGCTGGTGGCGGTGTTCATCGCGGCGGTGGCGCTGCTGGTGCCCGGCCTGTCGCAGCGCCGGCACGGAGTTGGAAGCTGAGCCGGCGTCAGCGAGTCGGAGGGCCCGGCGTACCTACGGCACGGGGGAGCTGAGGCAGCGTCATGATGCCGTGGGTCGGAGGTGGGACCAGGGTGAGCATCCGCCCGAACCGGCAGATTTGCCGTGAACTCTGCACCAGTTTTGGCATGGACACTTCCGGCTACCGGCGAGTCTTGCTACGAGGGATGTGGCAGAGATCCTGCTAAGGGAGGTTCCATGAGACTGTCCCGATTCGCGGCCTTGATGTCCGCCTTCTCCGTCACCTCGGCGCTCGCGCTCACCGGCGCGAGCGCCGCCGCGTCCGCCCAACTCCCCTCCGCAACCGGCTATGTGGCACTCGGCGACTCGTACTCCTCGGGCGTCGGCGCCGGCAGCTACGACAGCTCCAGCGGCTCCTGCAAGCGCAGCAGCAACGCCTACCCGGTCCTCTGGAAGGCCGCACACGCCCCCTCGTCCTTCGCCTTCACCGCCTGTTCCGGGGCCCGAACGGGTGATGTGGTGAGCAGTCAGCTCGGCCCGCTCAACAGCTCCACCGGTCTGGTCAGCATCACCATCGGCGGCAATGACGCCGGATTCGCCGACACCATGACGACCTGTGCGCTCCAGGGTGAGAGCGCCTGCCTCGCCCGCGTCGCCCAGGCTAGGACCTACATCGACGCCACGCTGCCCGGCCGGCTCGACACCGTGTACGACGCGATCGCCCAGAAGGCCCCGAACGCCCGTGTGGTGGTGCTGGGCTACCCCCGCTTCTACAAGCTGCGCGGCACCTGCATCGCCGGGCTCTCCGAGAAGTCCCGGTCCGCGATCAACGCCGCGGCCGACGCCATCAACGGCGTCACCGCCAAGCGCGCCGCCGACCACGGCTTCGACTTCGCCGATGTCAACACCACCTTCGCCGGTCATGAGCTGTGCTCCGGCAGCGCCTGGTTGCACAGTGTGACGCTCCCCGTCCAGGAGTCCTACCACCCCACCAGCTCGGGTCAGTCCGGCGGCTACCTCCCGGTGTTCGCCGACGCTGCGTGACGCTCCCCTCACCGGCGGGGAGGGGTCGGGAGATTCCGGACCCCTCCCCGCGCCGTCCCGCACCCCTCCGGGCGCCGGGGCACCCTCCGTCCATCCGCCCGACGGTTGCTCAACTCGCCCTGCTACGCCCCTCGTAGGTGACATTCCGTATGGTGTGCGTCAACGTCAAGGCGAGGCAGGTGAATCCGTTGACCGGTCGGCACGCGTGTCCTCCGAGAGAGATAGGGTTACCCTGCCCGGGCCGGGTGCCCTCGTAAGGGTGGGGAGAGTCATGGAACAGATAACAGTGCGTAGCAGGGCGAGAGTCCCTGCCATCAGTTGCCGGAGCAGTGCGACCAGCGCGCGCCTCGACCGCCATCTCGCGGTGTTGGGTGGACCTGCCATCCCGCAGCGGGAGACGGAGGGCGCGGCATCGCTGATGCAGGAGCTCACGGCGCGCGATCATGTGCGGATGAGGAACGGCCGCGGCGCCCGGGTGTCGCTGTTCGCCCCGCTGCGCAGGCTGCGCCGCTCGCTCTTCGGGGGACACGGCTGAGTCGTCCCCCTTGCTTCCCAAGCGGCACCTCGGGCGGCCGGCCCGTCCCCGCCCGGCCCGCCGCCTGACCACCCGTCACCTGGTGACGGGTGGTTCTTTCCTCTACGGGGCCGGGCCCCGCGCCGTCGGGCGGTCCGGTCGGACACCGCGGGCGGCCGGCTCACAGCAGCGCACACTGGCCCTCCGGGCCCTCCTCCTGGTGGTCGAGGACGGAGGCCGGACGGCGCGCTGACGGCGGCACCGGGAGGACACCGTCCGCCCGCAGCAGGTCTGCCGTCAGCTGCGGCCCGTCCATGGCGAGTCCGGCCAACTCCGCGCGCTGTGGATCCAGTTCGGCCAGCAGGGCCAGTACGGTGATCAGCTCCAGCAGCTCTGAGGTCCACTGCTGGGGCCAGTCGGCGGGGCGCAGCGCCGCCAGTGAACCGGGCTCGGGCGGCGTCGCCCCGTCCGCCACGGCGCCGCCGCGCTCGGCGAACCACGCGGCCAGGACGCGGACCCCGCCCGCCTGGTAGTCCCATGCACCGGCCGGCACCGGCGCGATCCGGCCGCTGCCCAGCAGCAGCGCCTCCTCCGCCCGGTCGTAGTCGAGGGTCTGCGGCAGCCCGCTGACGGGGAGCGCGGTGCGCACGTAGGGCCGGCGCCCGCCCGGCATCCGGGGCCGCTCACCGGAGCCGGCGCCCCCACCGGGGACGTACGCACCCCGGGTGCCCAGCCACAGCAGCCGCTCGCCCAGTGCCACGCCGCGGCCCCACAGCGCGGGGTCGGCGGGGAGCGGCACCACCGCGCCGTCGGGGGAGGGGTGGGCGGCGGCAACCGCCCAGGCCAGCAGGTCCGTCGGGCCGGCCGGGAGGCCCAGGTGGCGGCCGAGCGCGGCGAGCAGGCCCGGTGCGAGGTTAGGCTCCCGGCCGCCGGGTCGCCGGTAGAGCGGATGGATCCGGCCGGGCCGGCCGGCCGGGGAGCGCCCGTCGGGCAGCAGTGCCGAGCACCCCACCACCGGGCCCGGTGCCGGCGGGGCCGGCCCCCAGTCGACCGCGTACCGCTGGTGGTCGTCGGCCACCCGCCACAGCTCGGGCCGGGCCAGGTCGATCAGCCGGTGGTCGGGCAGCAGCCACTGCGGGTCGAAGCCGCCGTGCAGGATGCGCACCGGTTCGGGGCACGGCCCGCTCGCCCGGTACAGCCGGGTGGTCGCGGTGGCCTGGCCCGGCAGCTGGCCGACCGCGGAGTACAGCGTCCGGGCCCGGGACGGCCCGAACAGCCGCTCGCGGTCCGCCGCGTCCCCGGCCTCCACCAGCGCCCGCCACCGGGCGCGCAGGGTGGCCGGGTCCGGCGACCGGACCCAGGACCGGCCGAGCCGCAGCGGCGCCACCGACCAGGGCATGAGATCGGACAGCCGTGGCGCGTCCTGCTTCGCCGTCACGCGGAGCCCCTCCCGGACCGTTCGGTTCGACCCGGGCATGGTATCCACGGGCCCGGCGGCGGTACCCCCCGTCCGCCGGTCCGTCCGCCTTACGGGGCGGAGCCGGTACGGTGCGCCCGCTGTGGGGGCTGACCCCGATGATCCCGCTGCGGTGCCCGGGCGCGACGCTGCCGGGGGCGCGTACCACCGGGCGCGGTCGGGGTGCTGGACATCGACGCGGTCTGGCGGGCCGAGCACCCGCATCCGGCCCTGCCCCGGCTGCTCACGACCTGCGCGGAGCTATGGCAGGGAGAGCAGGGAGAGCAGGGAGAGGCGGGAGTGGCGGGAGAGGCGGGGGAGCAGGCGGAGCCGGGGAAGCCAGGTAAGTCGGGGAAGTCGGGGAAGCCAGGGAAGGGGGCAGGAGCAGGCGCGGCCGGCGGCGCCGGGGTCAGTGGGCGTCCAGGGTGACCGTGAAGGAGAAGCGGTCGCCGCGGTAGTGGATCCGGGCGACATCGACCGCCCGGCCGTCCTCGTCGTAGGTGACGCCCGTGTAGTGCAGGATCGGGCTGAGCAGCGGGACCTGGAGCAGCCGGGCGGTGTCCGGGTCGGCCAGCCGCGCCTCGACGGTGTCGGTGATCCGGCTGATCCGTACGCCCACCGCGTCCCGCAGCACCTTCGTCATCGGCCAGCGCAGCAGGTCCGCCGGGTCGATCCGCGCCGCGACCTCGGGGTGGACGTAGTTGCGCGCGTGGTTGGTCGGCTCAGCGGTCGCCTCGTCGCTGCGCAGCCGGGTGTAGCCGGCCACCTCGGCCAGGTCCGGGAAGTACTCGGCCAGTTCGGCGGGCACCGCGGCCGGTCCGTGCTCTAGCAACTCGGTGCGCATCCCGGACTGCTGGGCCACGATGGCGTCCACCGAGCCCAGCAGCCGCACGGGTGCCCCGCGGCGGGCGCTGGGTTCGATGAAGGTGCCGCGCCGTCGGTGCCGGCTGATCAGGCCCTCGGACTCCAGCTCCTTGAGGGCCTGGCGCATGGTCAGCACGCTGACGCCGTAGTGCTCGGCGAGCGCGTCCTCGGTCGGTAGCCGCAGCGGCGCGTCGGGCGAGCGGCCCAGTATGGAGGCGCGCAGCGACTGCGAGACCTGGTACCACAGCGGCAGCTTGCGGTTCAGGTCGAGCGAGTCGGGAGCGAAGGTGGTCACGGGGGTTCCCGGTGTCACGGACGGAAGTGGCGCTGGAGACCCTGCCATACGTCGTCGTAACCGCGCTGGAGGTGTCCGGCGTCCCGGGCCTGCTCGGTCAGGGTCAGCGGCCAGCGGGTCTCGAACATGAAGGCCAGCCCGTCGTCGATCTTCTGCGGGGCCAGTTCGGCGGCGCTGGCCCGGTCGAAGGTCTCCCGGTCGGGTCCGTGCGCGGACATCATGTTGTGCAGCGAGCCGCCACCGGGGACGAACCCCCCTTCCCCGGCCGTCTTGGCGTCGTAGGCGCCCTCGATCAGGCCCATGTACTCGGTCATCACATTGCGGTGGAAGTACGGCGGCCGGAAGGTGTCCTCGCCCACCAGCCAGCGCGGTGCGAACACCACGAAGTCCACGCCCGCCAGGCCCGGGGTGTCGGAGGGCGAGGTCAGCACGGTGAAGATCGACGGGTCGGGGTGGTCGTAGCTGATCGAGCCGATGACGTTGAACCGCCGCAGGTCGTAGACGTAGGGGACGTGGTTGCCGTGCCAGGCGACGACGTCCAGCGGCGAGTGGTCGTAGGTGGCCGTCCAGAGGTTGCCGCAGAACTTGTTGATCACCTCGACGGGTCCCTCGACGTCCTCGTAGGCGGCCACCGGCGCCCGGAAGTCCCGGGCGTTGGCCAGGCCGTTGGCGCCGATCGGCCCGAGGTCGGGCAGTTGGAAGGGCCGGCCGTAGTTCTCGCAGACATAGCCGCGGGCGGTCGGGGCCGGCCCGCCGTCGGTCGCGGCGTCCAACAGCTCGACCCGGAAGCGCACCCCGCGCGGGATCAGCGCCACCTCGCCCGGTTCGACGCGCAGCAGGCCGAGTTCGGTGCGCAGCAGCAGGGCGCCCTGCTCCGGCACGATCAGCAGCTCGCCGTCCGCATCGCCGAACACCCGCCGCTCCATGGAGGCGTTGGCGTGGTAGAGGTGGACGGCCATGCCGGTGCGCTGGGTCGCGTCGCCGTTGCCGCCGAGCGTCCACAGGCCGTCCAGGAAGTCCGTGGGCGCCGTCGGGGCCGGCAGCGGGTTCCAGCGCAGCCGGTTGGGGTCGGGGGCGCAGTCGGTGAACGGCGCCGAGCGGACCGCGCCCTGCTCGGCGCGGACGAACGGCGGGTGGGCGGCCGACGGGCGGATGCGGTAGAGCCAGCTGCGGTGGTTGTGGTCACGGGGCTCGGTGAACGCCGATCCGCTCAGCTGCTCCGCGTACAGGCCCAGCGGCGCCCGCTGGGGGGAGTTGCGGCCCACCGGCAGCGCTCCGGGGACGGCCTCCGAGCTGTGCTCATTGCCGAAGCCGGTGGCGTACGCCAGTGCCTCGGCGGTCTTCCTCGCCTGCTCGTTGCCCGTGCCTGCCATCGCGTGCTCCTGCCGCTCAAGGAATCCTATGCAAGACCTTAGGATTGCCGGGCGGGGCCGTCAACGGAGACTCCCGGCCGTGCCGACCGGATCCCGACGCCGGCCCGCGGGGCGCCACCGGCCGGTTCGCCGTGCAGGATGGACGGGTGCAACAGCCGACCCGCCCCGCCCCGTCCGCCCTCCCGCTCCGCCACGCCCCGGTCCAGCGGCGCAGCGCCCAGCGCCTGGCCAGAATCCTCGACGCCTGTGCCGAGGAGCTCCAGGAGACCGGGTACGAGGACCTGAGCACCCGTGCGGTGGCCGGCCGCGCGGGTGTCCCGATCGGCTCGGTCTACCGCTTCTTCCCCAACAAGCGCGCCATGGCCGAGGCGCTCGCCCGACGCAATCTCGACGCCTACGCCGAGCGCATCACCGCCCGGCTGACCGCCCCGGCCGACGCGCCGCTGGAGTGGCGGCGGGCGATGGACGTGGTGGTCGACGAGTACCTCGCCATGAAGCGGACGGTGCCGGGCTTCGGCCTGGTGGAGTTCACCGTCCCGGCGCCACGGGATTCCCGGCCGGCCAACTACCTGGTCGCCGACCGCCTGCTGGCCCTCTTCGCCGGCCGGCTCGGCCTGGACCCCGCCGACCAGCAACTGCGCACCGCCTTCCTGGTCGGCGTGGAGACCGCCGACGCGCTGCTGCAACTCGCCTTCCGTACGGACCCGGCCGGCGACCCGGCCCTGGTGACCGAGACCAAGCTGCTGCTGCGGGCGTACCTGGCCCACCACCTGGATGCGCAGGGGGCGCCGGACAGAACCCATTGACCTGGGGTTTTGCTCGTATTGCTCGCGCGTCAAGCCCTTGTTAACAAAACTTCGCCGGCCCTAACGTCGCCCCGACCGCCACCCCCGCAGTGATGTTCAAGGGCGAACGTGAGGTACCTCCCATGCTGACAATCCTCGGATTCGTCATGATCGCCGCCTTCCTGGCGCTGATCATGATGAAGAAGATGTCGCCGATGGCGGCGCTCGTGCTGATCCCCGCGCTCTTCTGCGTCCTGGTCGGCCAGGGCGCGCACCTGGGCGACTACGTCCTGAAGGGCATCGGTGACCTGGCCCCCACGGCCGCGATGCTGATGTTCGCCATCATCTACTTCGGGGTGATGATCGACGTCGGGCTCTTCGACCCGGTGGTCCGCGGCATCCTCAGGTTCTGCAAGGCGGACCCGGTGCGCGTGGTGGTCGGCACGGCGCTGCTGGCCGCGATCGTCTCCCTCGACGGGGACGGCTCCACCACCTTCATGATCACCGTCTCGGCGCTCTACCCGCTGTACAAGCGGCTGAAGATGAGCCTGGTGGTGATGACCGGCGTCGCCGCCACCGCCAACGGTGTGATGAACACCCTCCCCTGGGGCGGCCCGACCGCCCGCGCCGCCACCGCGCTCAAGCTTGACGCCGGCGACATCTTCGTCCCGATGATCCCCGCGCTCGCCGTCGGACTGGTTGCGGTCTTCGCCCTGGCGTACGTCCTGGGCCGCCGCGAGCGGAAGCGGCTGGGCATGCTGACCCTCGGCGAGGTGCGGGTGGCCGAGGAGACCGCCGAGGACAAGGAGGCCGAGCAGGTCCTGGTCGCGGCGGGCACCGGCGCCAAGGGCGGCGCCCCGGCCGCCGCCCGGCCCGCGGCCGGCGGCGGTGCCGGCACCGGCTCCGAGGACGACGCCGGGGACCTGGACCTCCAGGGGCTGGACCCGGAGCGGCCCACCCTGCGCCCCAAGCTCTACTGGTTCAACGCCGCGCTGACCGTCGCGCTGCTCACCCTGCTGATCCTGCAGACGCTGCCGATCCCGGTCCTCTTCCTGCTGGGCGCGGCTCTCGCGCTGACCGTCAACTTCCCGCACATGAAGGACCAGAAGGCCCGGGTCGCGGCGCACGCCGAGAACGTCCTCAACGTCTCCGGCATGGTCTTCGCCGCCGCCGTCTTCACCGGTGTGCTCACCGGCACCGGCATGGTCGAGCACATGGCCCGCTGGCTGGTCTCCGGCATCCCCGACGCGCTCGGCCCGCACATGGGCCTGGTCACCGGCGTGCTCAGCATCCCGCTGACGTACTTCATGTCCAACGACGGCTTCTACTTCGGCATCGTGCCGATCCTCGCCGAGGCCGGCGCCGCCCACGGCGTCGCCCCGGTGGAGATCGCCCGGGCCTCGCTGGTGGGCCAGGCCCTGCACATGTCCAGCCCGCTGGTCCCCGCCGTCTACGTCCTGGTGGGCATGGCCAAGGTGGAGTTCGGCGACCACACCCGGTTCACCGTGAAGTGGGCCGTGCTGACGTCGCTGGTGGTGCTGGCCGCCGGCCTGCTCTTCGGCATCATCTAGGCCTGCGGTCCGGGGATATGGGGCGACCTGGCCGGCTGGGGTGTGGCCCGTGCCCCGGTCCGGCTCCGGCGCCGGCGGGCGGCCCGGCGCACCCCTGCCCGGCCGGGGAGGTGCCGGGCCGTCCGCCGGGACTCCCTGGCGGATGAAAACTACCGGCGCTAGTTTGGGGCCGTCCGCGGGCGCGGACGACCCACAGCGCCGGGAGGGACCAGGACGTGAAGCAGCACGACGCGATGTACATCGGCGGCAGCTGGCGGCCCGCCGAGGGCAGCGGCACGATCGAGGTTGAGAACCCGGCCGACGGACAGGTGATCGCCACCGTCCCGGCCGGGTCCGCCCAGGACGTGGACGCCGCCGTGCGGGCCGCCCGCGCCGCCCTCCCCGGCTGGGCCGCCACCCCGCCGGAGGAGCGCGCCGACCGGCTGGCCGCGCTGCGCGACCAGCTCATGGCGCGCACCGACGAGATCGCCGCGACGGTCACCGCCGAGCTCGGCGCCCCGCCCAAGCTCAGCCGGGTGGTGCACGCCGGGCTGCCGGTCGCGGTCTGCGGCTCGTACGCCGAGCTGGCCCGGACCACGGCGTTCGAGGAGCGGATCGGCAACTCCACCGTGCTGCTGGAGCCGGTCGGGGTGGTCGGTGCGATCACGCCCTGGAACTATCCGCTGCACCAGGTCGTCGCCAAGGTCGCGCCGGCGCTGGCGGCCGGCTGCACGGTGGTGCTCAAGCCCGCCGAGGACACCCCGCTGGTGGCCCGGCTGTTCGCCGAGTGCGTCGATGCGGTGGGCATCCCGGCGGGGGTGTTCAACCTCGTCACCGGTCTCGGCCCGGTCGCCGGCCGGGCGCTCGCCGAACACGACGGGGTCGACCTGCTCTCCTTCACCGGCTCCACGGCCGTCGGCAGGAGGCTCGGCGCCCTGGCGGGCGGTGCGGTCAAGCGGGTGGCGCTGGAGCTCGGCGGCAAGTCCGCCAATGTCATCCTGCCCAGCGCCGACCTGGCCAAGGCGGTCAAGGTCGGCGTCGCCAACGTCATGGCCAACTCCGGGCAGACCTGCAGCGCCTGGACCCGGATGCTGGTGCACACCGACCAGTACGACGAGGCCGTCGAGCGGGCCGCCGCGGCGGCCTCCGCCTACGTCCCCGGCGAGCGGATCGGCCCGCTGGTCAACGCCCGGCAGCGGGACCGGGTGCGCGGCTACATCGAGCAGGGCATCGCCGAGGGCGCCCGGCTGGTCGTGGGCGGCCCCGAGGCGCCGACCCCGGTGGGCTACTACGTCCACCCCACCGTCTTCGCCGATGTCACACCGGAGATGACCCTCGCCCAGGAGGAGATCTTCGGCCCGGTGCTGTCGGTGCTGCGCTACGAGGACGAGGACGATGCGGTCCGGATCGCCAACGGCACCGTCTACGGCCTGGCCGGCGCGGTCTGGGCGGGCGACGACGCCGAGGCGGTCGCCTTCGCCCGCCGCCTGGACACCGGACAGGTCGACATCAACGGCGGGCGCTTCAACCCCCTTGCCCCGTTCGGCGGTTACAAGCACTCCGGCGTCGGCCGGGAGCTGGGGGCGCACGGCCTGGCCGAGTACCTGCAGACCAAGTCGCTCCAGTTCTGACCGCGCCGGCGGCGGACGGACCGTTGCCGGCAACCGTCCGCTCGTCCGCTCGTCCGTCCGCCCGCCCGCCCGCTCGTCCGTCCGTCAGTCCGCCGCCGTCCGCTCGCCCGTCCGCCCGCCGCCGCCCGCCGCCGGCCGGTCCCGCCCCTGCCCCGCCGCCCCGTATCCCCGTCCTCCGCACCGAGGAGACCCCGTGGTCCGCGCCGCCGTACTCCCCGCCGTCAACGCCCCGCTCCGGATCGTCGAGATCGAGCTGCCCGACCCCGGCCCCGGTCAGGTCCGCATCCGGCTCGCCGCGGCCGGTGTCTGCCACTCCGACCTCTCGCTGTCCAACGGCACCCTGCGCCAGCCCGTCCCGGCCGTCCTCGGGCACGAGGGGGCGGGCACCGTCAGCGCGGTGGGGCCCGGGGTGACCACGGTGTCCGAGGGCGACCGGGTCGTCCTCAACTGGGCGCCGTCGTGCGGCGACTGCCACTTCTGCGGGCTGGCCGAGCCCTGGCTGTGCGCCAACGCCGGCCTCGCCGCGGGCACCCCGTACGCCCGGCTCGCCGCCGACGGCAGCGCGCTCCACCCGGGGCTGGGCACCGCTGCCTTCGCCGAGGAGACCGTGGTGCCCGCGCACGCCGCGCTGCCGCTGCCGGACGGGATCCCGCTCGCCGACGCTGCCCTGCTCGGCTGCGCGGTGCTGACCGGCTGGGGCGCCGTGCACCACAGCGCCCGGGTGCGTGCGGGGGAGTCGGTGGTGGTCTTCGGCGCCGGCGGGGTGGGGCTGGCCACGCTGCAGGCCGCGCGGATCGCCGGGGCGGCGGCGATCGTCGCGGTGGACGTCTCGCCGGAGAAGGAGGAGTTGGCCCGTGCCGCCGGCGCCACGGAGTTCGTGCTCGCCGGTGAGGACACCGCGAAACGGGTCCGCAAGCTCACCGGCGGGATCGGCGCCGATGTCGCCGTCGAGTGCGTGGGCCGCGCCGACACCATCCGTACGGCCTGGTCGGCCACCCGGCGCGGCGGCCGGACCACGGTCGTCGGCATCGGCGGCCAGGACCAGCAGGTGTCCTTCTCCGCGCTGGAGCTCTTCTACTTCGGTCGGACCCTCGCCGGCTGTGTCTACGGCAACAGCGACCCCGCCCGCGACCTACCGGTGATCGCCGGGCACATCCGCTCCGGCGCTCTGGACCTGTCGGCGCTGGTCACCGACCGGATCCAACTCGACGGCATCCCGGCCGCGTTCGAGGCGTTGGTGGCCGGGAAGGGCGGGCGGTCGCTGGTGGTCTTCTGAGCCCCGCTCCGTGGACGCGGGCGAGTACGTTGGCGTGCCATGCGGATCACGAAGTACACCCATGCCTGTGTACGGCTTGAGCACGAGGGCCGCGTCCTGGTCATCGATCCCGGAATATGGAGCGAACCGGCCGCCTTGACCGGCGCGGACGCCGTGCTGGTGACGCACGAACACGCCGACCACATCGACGTCCTCCGCCTGGCCGGGCTCGGCGTACCGGTCCACGCCCCCGCCGAGGCGCACATCCCGGGGTTGGAGGTCATCGAGGTGTCCTCCGGTACGGAGTTCACCGCAGGGGGCTTTCGCGTGCGGGCTACCGGTGGCCGCCACGCGCCCGTCCACGGTGGCCGGCCGGACTGCGCGAACCTCGGCTACCTCGTCGACGAGGCGGTCTACCACCCCGGAGACTCCCTGCACGTGCCCGGGCAGCCGATCGAGACGCTCCTGGTTCCGGTCCAGGGATCGTGGCTGAAGACCGCGGAGGCGATCGATTTCGTCCGGGCGATCGGGCCTCGGCGGGCCTTCGCCATTCACGACGCCCAGCTCAACGACCGCGGCCTGCGCAGCGTCAACGGCTGGCTCGCCGAGGCGACCCACAGCGGCTACCGCCACCTGAGACCCGGCGAATCGCTCTGAGCCGCGTGCCGAAGAGCCCCCTCGATCGGGTTGGCCCGGCTCGTGTCCTCGTCGCCGCCCCGTGAACCTTCCCGGTCACGGCACGAGCTACGGCAGTGGCCCCCGCCCCGGCGGTGTGCCGAGTTCCGGGTGGTGCAGGGCCAGGCCGTCCACCAGGGCGTGCAGCCCGGTCTCGAAGGCGCCCTCGTCGACCCGGCGCTGGTGTTCGGCGAGGAGGTGCGCCTGGCCCAGGTGCGGATAGTCGGCGGGGTCGTAGGCGCCTGGGTCGTCCACGAAGCCGCGGGCGAACGAGCCGAGCGCGGAGCCGGCGACGAAGTAGCGGACCATCGCACAGACCCGGGTGGCCTGGGCGGGCGGCCAGCCGGCCTCGACCATGCCGCCGAACGCCGCGTCGGCCATCTTCAGGCCGGCCGGCCGGCGGCCCGGGCCCCGGGCGAGGTACGGCACGATGTGCGGATGCGCGGCCAGCGCCGCGCGGTAGGAACGGGCCCAGGCGAGCAGCCCGGTGCGCCAGTCCGCGCCGTGCTCGAACGCCGACACATCGACCTCGGCGATCACGGTGTCGGCGACCGCGTCCAGGATCTCGTCCTTGGTCGTGAAGTGGTTGTAGAGGGACGGCCCGCTGACGCCCAGCTCCGCCGCCAGCCGCCGGGTGGAGAGCGCCGGCAGCCCTTCGGCGTCGATCAGCTCCAGCGCCGTGGAGACGATGCGCTCTCGGCTCAGCAGGGGCTTGCGGGGTCGGGCCATGCCGCACATAGTAGAGCTGCCCAGCGGAAACTAGCAGTGCTAATTAAAGGCCCGGCCGGGCATTTTGCGCTGCTCACGGCCGCGAGGGGACCGGGAGGGACCTGGAGCTCAGCGCGGAGCAGACCGCGGTACGCCGGCTCGCCAAGGACTTCACCGACCGCGAGATCGCGCCGTACGCCGTCGCCTGGGACCGGGCGGAGCAGGTCGACCGGGGCGTCGTGCGCAAGCGCGGCGACCGTGGCTTCCTCGGGCTGACCGTGCCCGAGGAGTACGGCGGCGCCGGCGGTGACCACCTCTCCTACGCCCTGGTCGCCGAGGAGCTGGGACGCGGCGACTCCGCGGTGCGCGGGATCGACGTGGCCGCGGCGCGGCTGCTGACCGTGGGGGTCCCCCCGCGCCCTTAAGGCGTGGGGGAGGGTCGCTGATCTCATCCACCGCGGGCAGCCGATCGGCCGGGCGCTGACCGGCGTCTCGGCCTTCTGACCGGCCCCGCCCGCGGCCGGCGGCGGGCCGGTCCGGCCGCCCGGCCAGAGCTAAGCGCTTGCTCAGTGGCGCGGTATGGTGTTCGATCCGTCTGAGGAACACGGCGGGTCGAGGAGCGGGGTGCGCGATGGGTGCGGCGGCACAGCAGGCTGCGGAGGAGTACGAGGAGTGGGCCGGGGTGACCCCGGACGCCGCTCGGCGGCTGGTCGGCGCCGCCGTCGAGGCCTTCGCCGAGCGCGGCTACCACGCGACCACCACCCGGGACATCGCCGGCCGGGCGGGGATGAGCCCGGCCGCCCTCTACATCCACTACAAGACCAAGGAAGAGCTGCTCTACCGCATCAGCGGGATCGGCCACGAGAAGGCGCTGCGCATCATGGGCGCCGCCGCCGAGGCCCCGGGCAGCGCCGCCGAGCGGCTGCGCGACGCCGTGCGGACCTTCGCCCGCTGGCACGCCGAGCACCACACCACCGCCCGCGTCATCCAGTACGAGCTCCAGGCGCTCGGCCCCGAGCACTACGCCGAGATCGCCGGTCTGCGCCGTCGCACCGACCGGCTGCTGCGGCAGATCATCCAGGACGGTGCGGACAGCGGGGAGTTCCGGGTCGACGACGTACCGGGCACCACCCTCGCCGTGCTGTCGCTGTGCGTGGACGTGGCCCGCTGGTTCACCGCGGACGGCGCCCGTACGCCCGACGAGGTCGGCACGCTCTACGCCGACCTCGTCCTGCGCATGGTGGGTGCCGCACCGGACCCGGCTACAGGTAGAAACGGCTGACCGTCTCCGCCACGCACACCGGCTTCTCGCCGCCCTCCCGCTCGACGGTGACCACCGTGGTGAGCTGCACCCCGCCGGCCACCTCGGCGACCTCGGCGATCCGGGCCGAGGCGCGCAGCCGCGAGCCGACCGGGACGGTCGCCGGGAAGCGCACCTTGTTCGAGCCGTAGTTGATGCCCATGGTGACGCCCTCCACCCGCATCAGCTGGGGTACCAGGGCGGGCAGCAGCGACAGCGTCAGATAGCCGTGCGCGATGGTGGTGCCGAAGGGCCCGTCCGCCGCCCGCTGCGGATCCGTATGGATCCACTGGTGATCGCCGGTGGCGTCCGCGAACAGATCGATCCGCTTCTGGTCGATCTCCAGCCAGTCGCTGGTGCCCAGCTCCTCACCGACCGCGGCCCGCAGTTCATCGAGCGATCCGAACACTCGGGGCTCTGCCATCTGTGTCTGCCTCCCTGGGATCCGTCCGCCGTCGTCACACACCGGCCGACCCTTACTAAGCGCTTGCTCAGCATGCGGAGTGCGGGTCCCCGCTGTCAACGCCCGCGTCCCCGCTGTCAACGCCCGCGTCTCCGCTGTCAACGCCCGCGTCTCCGTGGTCGACGTCCGCAAATCCTCGTGGTCGACGTCCATGTCACCGTGGTCGGCGTCGGTGTCCCGCCGTCACCGCCTGGGGCGCCCGTGCCGCCCGTACTGGCCCGTGGCGCGCGCCGGCCCGTGGCGCTCCGGGGCAGGGTCCGGGGGAGAGGGCCCTTATAGGGTTGAAGGGTGCCCCAGCTTCCGTACAAGGTTCATGAACTCACCGTCGGCCAGCTGTCCGCGCGCAGCGGCGCCGCGGTCTCGGCGCTGCACTTCTACGAGTCCAAGGGCCTGCTCAGCAGCACCCGGACGGCAGGGAACCAGCGCCGCTACACCCGTGACGCGCTGCGCCGGGTGGCCTTCGTCCGGGCGGCGCAGCGGGTGGGGATCCCGCTGGCGGTGATCCGCGACGCGCTGGCGGAGCTGCCGGACGAGCGCACCCCCAACCGCGACGACTGGGCTCGGCTCTCCGAGGCCTGGCGTTCCGAGCTGGACGAGCGGATCAGCCAACTCGTCGAACTCCGGGACCGGTTGACCGACTGCATTGGCTGCGGCTGCCTGTCGCTGGAGCGGTGCGCGCTGTCCAACCCGTACGACAACCTCGGTGAACAGGGCCCCGGCGCGCGCCGGCTGCGGGTCGACCGGAGCGCCGGGGACCAGGGGGAGCAGGGCCTCGGGGACAAGGGCGCCGGAGGCGTGGGCGCAGGGGGAGCGGGCGCCGAGGGGGGCCTTGGGGCCACCGCCTCCGAGGACGACGGCCGGGAGTGCACCGGCCGCCCGGCCTGCCCGCAGAGCTGACCGCGGAGGCGCCCGCCCAGGGGTGGGACGGGCGCGCGCCGCGGTCGTGATCACCACACCGGTGGCGTGCGGGCCGCCCAGGGGCGGGCCTGCTCCAGCTGTGCGGATAGCGCGATCAGGGTGGCCTCGTCGCCGTACCGCGCGCCCAGCATCACCCCGATCGGCAGCCCCTCGGCGTTCCACTGCAGCGGGACGTTCACCGCGGGCTGCCCGGTGGCGTTGTAGAGCGAGGTGAACGGTGTGAAGGCCGTCATCGCCGCGAACTCCGCCTGCGGATCGGCGTCGTTGCGGAGCGCGCCGACCGCCGCCGGAGGCGTGGCGAGGGTCGGCGAGAGGAGCACGTCGTAGCCGCCCGCCGGCATCAGGCCGTCGGCGACGGACTGGCCGAGCGCGCGGAAGGTGCGCAGCGCGGCCGCGAAATCCACGCCGCCGACCTCGGCGCCTCGGCGGCGCAGGTAGCGGCTGAGCGGCATCAGCTGCTCCTCGGCGGCCGGCGGGAGCGGGCGCAGCGCGGCGAGCACGGACCAGACCCGGCTGAAGGCGTGCCGGAGGGTGTCGTCGGCCGGCAGCGACAACTCCTCGACCTCGTGGCCGAGTCCGGTCAGCAGCGCGGCGGTGTCGGCGGTGGCGGCCCGGCAGTCGGGGTGCACCGTGACCTCCGGGACCGGGGCACCGGTCAGCACGGCGATCCGCAGCCGGCCGGGGTCCCGCACGGCGTGCGCGGCGAAGGTCTCCCCGGGCGGCAGGGGCGGCGCGCCGTACGGGTCGCCGGGCATCGCGCCCGCCATCACGTCCAGTAGGGCGGCCGCGTCGGCGACGGTGCGGGCCAGCGGGCCGGAGGTCGACAGCCCACTGACGTCGTGCAGCAGCGGGCCGCTGCTGATCCGGCCGCGGCTGGGCTTGATGCCGTACAGCCCGCACACCGACGCCGGGATCCGGATCGAGCCGCCACCGTCACTGGCGTGCGCGACCGGCGCCAGCCCGCCGGCGACCGCCGCGGCCGCCCCGCCGCTGGAACCGCCCGCCGAGCGCGACAGGTCCCAGGGGGTGCGGGCGGGCGGGGCCAGGCCGTTCTCGGTGTAGCAGGGCAGCCCGAATTCGGGGGTGTTGGTCTTGCCGAGCAGCACCGTGCCGCCCGCCCGCAGCCGGGCCACGACATGGTCGTCGGTGGTCGGCACGTGGTCGGCCAGCGCCCGTGAGCCCATGGTGCAGCGCACGCCGGCGACCTGCTGGAGGTCCTTCACCGGCACCGGAACGCCGTACAGCGGCGGCAGCGCACGGCCCTCGCGGCGGGCCGCGGCGGCCTCGCTCTCGGCCTCCGCGGCCTGCTTGCGGGCGAGGTCCGGGGTGCGGGTGAGGAAGGCCCCCAGCGTCGCATCGAGCCGCTCGATCCGCGCGAGGTAGTGCTCGGTGAGCTCGACCGGGGAGAGCTCACCGGACCGGATGCCCGCGGCCTGTTCGAGCGCGGTGAGATCGTGCAGTTCGGCCATGTCCGCCCTCTCCTGGGGTACCGCCCATGCCCGCAAGGCACGGGGGAGAATGCCCGCGCGGCCTGGTGCCGTACGGGCGAGGGGCCGCTGTCCGCGTCCGGCGCGCGGCCGGTGCGGGACGGCCCGGGAACCGTTGTGTCCGTTCACGGGGGCGTTCGTAACGGCCGTGCGGTACGGACCGGCCGTCCTCGGCCGGAGCGCCCCGGCCCTACGCCAGCGCCGCCCGCACCAGTTGGTCGTTGCCGTCGGCCCGGCTGCCGTCGGGGAGCGTCAGGGTGTCCTCGATGCCGATACGGGCGTCCAGGCCCAGCCGCCGGGCCAGCCGCAGCACCGGCCAGGTGCTCGCGTCCTGGCCGTGCAGCAGCACCGGGCGGCCGCAACCGGCCCCGGCCACCGCGGTGAGCAGCTCCTGTGCGGCGGCCGATGCCGATGCGGCGGCCACGCCCATCACTTCGGCCAGTATGCGCAGCACCCGGGGCGCGAGGGGCGAGCGGGCGAAGCGGTCGGCGCCGTCGGTCCCCGACCACAGGCCCGCCTCGACGCCGACGCCGCGGTCCAGCAGGGCCGCGGCGACCTCCTCGGCGCCCGGCTCGTGCCAGTTCACCGAGGCGTAGTCGGGCAGCACCGTCCAGGCTCGGATCCGCTCCACACGGCGGTCGAGGTACCCACCCCGTCCGTCGGGCCGTGGGGGATCCGGCTCGGCCCAGGCGCCGGTCGTCACGCCCACGGGGACGTCCACCGCCGCCCGGAGCGCCTCCAGGACGGGGCCGACCACCTGCGGCGAGAGGGAGTCTTGGCCGCACGGGGTCTTGGGATGGACATGGACTTCCTCGGCGCCGGCCGCCACCGCCTGCCGCGCCGATGCGGCGAGCGCGGCGGGCGACAGCGGCACCACCGCCGAATCGGCCGCGGTCCGGGGGCCGTTGAGACATACCTGCAACATGCCTCGATGATGACAGCTGGGTCTGACATCGGCAGCGGTGCCGCCCGTGGCCCGGGCGGCACCGGCCGGATCAGGCCGCCGCGAACGCCCCGGCCGGGTGGGCCGGGCGGTCGGCGCGCAGCGTCTTCGGCGCCAGCGTCGAGCGCGGGGCCAGTACCCCGCACTGCCGGCAGGCCGGTCCGACGAGGTCGTCGGCGCTCCCGTCGGGCCAGCTGAAGCGGGTGGAGCCGCACACCGGGCAGTCGTGGCGCGGCCGTCCCGACTCCATCGCCGAGATCACGCTGCGCAGCACCACCGCGAGCCGGGCCGCCGGGTGCCGGTGCGGTGCGGCGCATGGCACGATGTCGCAGCCGCCCCAGGTGCGGCGGTGCCACGCGTCGAGCGCGCCGGGCTGCCGGATGCCGTCGTGCTTCTCCTTGCGGCGCCGGGCGGCGAACTCCTCCTCGTAGGTGAGCCAGAGGGTACGGGCCTCTTCCAGTTCGGCGAGCGCGGCGACCAGCCGCTCCGGGTCCGGATTGCGGTCGTGTGTCGCGATGCCGGCCCGGGTGCACAAGTGGTGCCAGGTCGCCCGGTGTCCGTACGGGGCGAACCGCTCAAGGCACTTGCGCAGGGCGGTGCGGCGCTGCGCCGCGACGAGTCGTGGATTGCGGACCTGTTCTGCGAGGGCTCTAAAACCGGCCATTTCATCCCACCTCCGGGGGAGGACCCGACGTGATGGGGATGGGACGTAGCCGGGCGGCACCTGGATCCCTCGAATTTCTGTGCGGTTCCCACGGCGGTGTGCGGGGGTGTTACGGCAGTAACCACCGGAGGGCTGTGGGGAATTGGCAAAGGTGACTGTTGTTCATCTTCCGGCCCGGGATAACCGCCGGTAACCTCCGGCGCACCTTCCCCACGCTCCTGGCGAGCAGGGGGACCCCCACCGAGGAGCAGCAATGCGACGACGTACCAGACGGCTCAGGACTGCCGCGGCGGCAGCCCTGTTCGCGCTGACCGCCATGGTGGTGGCACCGCCCTCCACTGTGGCCGCCGCGCCGAACGACGACCACGACTACTGCCAGGGCCAGTGCGGGGACATCCTGCCGCCCGGCGCCAACGGCAACGCCACCCTGGTGGAGATCCTCGGCAACAAGGTGTTCGGCACCCACCCCGAACACTCCACCGACCAGCTCGCCCCGTACGGTGCGCTGGCGAGCGGATATCAGTCACTCACCGACGACACCTTGGCCAACTTCTTCAACGACGCCTCCTTCGGGGTCCCCGAGGGCCAGGTCGGCAAGGTCAGCACGCCCCGCGACGACGTCACCATCACCCGCGACAAGAAGACCGGCGTCCCGCACATCAAGGGCACCACCCGCTACGGCACCGAATACGGCGCCGGATACGCCGCGGGCCAGGACCGGCTCTGGCTGATGGACCTCTTCCGGCACATCGGCCGCGGCGAGCTGACCTCCTTCGCCGGCGGTGCGCCGGCCAACCAGGGCCTGGAGCAGCAGTTCTGGCCACAGGCCCCGTACACCGAGAAGGACCTCCAGGAGCAGGTCGAGTACATCAGGGACCACAACGGGGAGCGCGGCAAGCAGGCCATGGCCGACGCCCAGGCCTATGTCGACGGGATCAACGCCTACCGCGAACAGTCCAAGAACGGCCGCTACTTCCCCGGTGAGTACGTCCTCACCGGCCATGTCGACGCCCTCACCAACGCCGGTGAGATCGCGCCCTTCAAGCTCACCGACCTGATAGCGCTCGCCTCCGTCGTCGGCGGGCTCTTCGGCAACGGCGGGGGCGGGGAGGTCACCAACGCCCTGTCGCTGCTCGCCGCCCAGCAGAAGTACGGCGTCGAGCAGGGCACCAAGGTCTGGGAGTCCTTCCGCGAGCGCAACGACCCCGAGGCGGCCAAGACCCTGCACGAAGGCCAGCGCTTCCCGTACGCCGTCAAGCCGGCCCAGGCCAAGGGCACGGCGCTGCCCGACCGCGGCTCGGTCACCCCCGAACCGCTGGTCTTCGACCGCACCGGCGCCGCCACCGCCAAGGGCGGCACCGCCCCGCAGGACCCCGTCAAGGCCCCGAAGAAGTACCGCAAGCTGGAAGGCCTGTTCAAGAACGGCGTGCTGCCCGAGGGGAGCTTCAACCCGACCCAGCACCGCGGGATGTCCAACGCCCTGCTGGTCTCCGGCAAGCACACCGCCAGCGGCCACCCGGTCGCCGTCTTCGGCCCGCAGACCGGCTACTTCGCGCCCCAGCTGCTGATGCTCCAGGAGATCCAGGGCCCGGGCATCAGCGCCCGCGGCGCCTCCTTCGCCGGCGTCGGGATGTACGTCCAGCTCGGCCGCGGCCAGGACTACTCCTGGAGCGCCACCTCCGCCGGCCAGGACATCACCGACACCTACGCCGTCGAGCTCTGCAACGCGGACGGCTCGGCGCCCACCAAGGACTCGACCTCCTACCGTTACCGCGGCGCCTGCCTCCCCATGGAGAAGCTGGAGCGCACCAACTCCTGGAAGCCCACCGTCGCCGACCCCACCGCGGCCGGCTCCTACCGGATGCAGGTCTTCCGCACCAAGTACGGCGTCGTCACCCACCGCGCGACCCTCGACGGCAAGCCCGTCGCCTACACCGCCCAGCGCTCCACCTACCGCCACGAGGCCGACTCGATCATCGGCTTCCAGATGTTCAACGACCCGTCGGCGGTGCACGACGCGGCGTCCTTCCAGCAGGCCGCCCAGCACATCGGCTACGCCTTCAACTGGTTCTACGCCGACTCCCGCGACATCGCGTTCTACAACAGCGGCCTCAACCCGGTGCGCAACCCCGATGTGGACCCCTCGCTCCCGGTCCGGGCCGACGACGCCAATGAATGGCGCGGTTTCGACCCCGCCACCAACACCAGCGACTACACCCCACCGGCCCAGCACCCGCAGTCCATCGGCCAGGACTACTACATCTCCTGGAACAACAAGCAGGCCACCGACTACGACTCGGCGGGCTTCGGGAACGGCTCGGTGCACCGCGGCAACCTGCTCGACGACCGGGTGCGCGCACTGACCCGACAGGGCGGGGTGACCCGCGCCTCGCTGACCCGCGCGATGGGCGAGGCCGCGGTCACCGACCTGCGCGGCGAGGACGTGCTGCCCGAACTCCTGCGGGTGCTGGGCAGCAAGCCGGTCACCGACCCCGCGCTGAAGACCGCGGTCCAGCAGCTGGACGCCTGGCGCAAGGACGGCGCCCAGCGCAAGGAGACCGCCGCGGGCTCGCACACCTACACCCACCCCGACGCGGTGCGCCTGATGGACGCCTGGTGGCCGCTGCTGACCGAAGCCGCCTTCAAGCCGGGCCTCGGCGGTGACCTCTACGACGCGCTGCGGTCCGACCTCGCCATCGACGAGTCGCCCTCGGCCGGCCACGGCCCGACCGGGTCCCACGCCGGATCGGCCTTCCAGTACGGCTGGTGGAGCTACGTCGACAAGGACCTGCGGTCCGTCCTGGGCGAGCCGGTCAAGGGCCCGCTCGCCCAGCGGTACTGCGGCAACGGCGACCTCTCCGCCTGCCGCGACACCCTGCTGACCACCCTGCAGCAGGCCGCCGGCAAAACGGCCGAGCAGGTCTACCCGGGCGACGCCAGCTGCAAGGCCGGCGACCAGTGGTGCGCGGACGCCATCATCCAGCGCGCGGTGGGCGGCCTGACACACGACGCCATCAGCTGGCAGAACCGGCCCACCTACCAGCAGGTGGTGGAGTTCCCGGCACACCGGTAGCCGGCGACCACCGGCCACCACCGCCAGGCCCCGGATGCGACCGCGCATCCGGGGCCTGCGCGTGCGCTCCGCCCGCCCATACCGGCACAACTATCCATAACGAGAAAGAGGTTGGGGTGTGCAGCGCCCGGCCGCCCCCAAAAGGCCCACGCCCGGCGGGTTATGCTGCACAGTTCTGAACTTTCGCAGACGGGAAAGCGAGTAGGGGCAGATGGCCGTGTCAGGTCCGCAGCAATACCCGACCGAGCTGCTGGATACCACCATGGACCAGCTGCGCACACTGATCGTCGTCCACGAGGCGGGGACCGCGCTGGGCGCCGCCCGCCTACTGGGCCGCGAACAGTCCAGCGTGCAGAAGCAGCTGGACACCATGAACCGCACCTTCGCCGCGCTGTGCGGCGAGGAACTGGTGCTCAAACAGGGGCGGGGGCGCGACGCCCTGTTCACCGCGACCGGGGAGGCGCTGGTCGAGCTGGCGCGGCGCACCCTGGACACCTGGTCGGAGGGGGTGCACGACGCCCGCCGCCGGCTCGGCCGCACCCTGTCGGTCGGCACCACCCGCTATACGCTCGGCTTCCTCCTCGACGCGGTGGAGCGGGTCAGCGAGGACTACGAACGCGACGGTGTCGACCTCAAGGTCACCCATGTCCGCACCGGCGACCTCTTCACCAAGCTCCGCGCCAAGGAACTCGACCTGGTCTGCGGCAGCATCGTCGTCACCGAAGGGGAAGAAGCGGAACTACTGGCGCCGTACGACGTGATGGAGTGGCGGCGCAGCGGCCTGTCGCTGCTCACCAACCTGCCGCCGGAGCGCCTTCCCGGCACGTCCTTCAGCGCCGGAGACCTGTCCCGGCTGCCCCTGGTGGTCTCGGCACGCGGCCTCATCGGCCGCTTCCTGACGTCCTGGTACGGCCCCGAATACCGCCAGCGGCTCACCGTCGCCGCCGAGATCGAGGCCGCCCACTACGGCTTCGAGCTGCTGCGCTCCGGAGTGGTGAGCGGGGCGATGCTGGTCACCCGGGGCATCGGCGAGGCGGCCGCGGACGGCCGGCTCCCGGAGGCCGGCGGGCTGCGCACCCTGAAGATCGTCGGGGACGTCGGCCCCCGCACCGAGGTGCTGGTCGGGGTCTTCACCCGGCGCGGCGAACGGGCCGCGGGTACGCCCGGCGACCCGCTCAACCTGCTGTGGGACGCACTGTCCGGTGAGAGCGGACGGTGGTGGCTCAGCTCCTAGCCAGGCCGTTTCGTGCGGATCATCCGAGCGTTGATCCGGGGGTGTCGTTGACTGCCACCGGCGAGGCGAGGCAGCCGCGGCGGCAGGCCGCCCTCCTTCGACCGCGCGGCATACGAGCAGCGCAACACCGTCGAGCGGTGCATCAACCGCTTGAAGCGGTGGCGCGGCATCGGCACCCGCTACGAGAAGACCGAGACCGTCCATCTGGCTGCTCACCCCACCGTGGGGAAGGCGCGCAGATGCCCTGCCCTTCCTGTTCCCTGACTCGGTATCAGGGGGAACCCGGAGGGGAACGCTCGCTCCGCAATCATCCTTCTTCGTGATCACGGTCAGGGCCGGATTTCCTGTCCACCACCGCCGATCTGAACCGTTTCTACCGCGCCCTTTCAGGCGGCAAGCTGCTGCCGTCCCCGCTGTGGGAGGAGATGCGGGCGTTCCGAGGCACGGATCGCGGATCGAACCGGATGTACGGGCTGGGCCTGGAGAGCAGGGCCGCCTACTGCCCGGGGGAGAAGCCCGTATGGGGCCATACCGGCAGCGTCCCCGGCTACAGCACGTTCAGCTTCTCATCGGCCGACGGACGGCGGCAGATCACCCTTGCCGTCAACACCAGCCTCACCATGCCGGAGAAGGCCAATGACGCCGCGTTGAAGGTGTTCGGCACGGCCCTGTGCGCGAAGTAGCCCGTTTGAGCGAGGGTTTCTACCGATCCAAAGGAAACTGCCCAGGCGGCTTCGTCCGGACGGTGTGGTCGTCGGGACGGTGTGGTCGTCCGGATGGTGTGGTCGTCCGGTTCGCCGTCCGGGGCTCCGTTTCACGGGACTCGGCGGCGGGCCGGTGGGCACGTACGGTCGCGGAGTCGACCGGGCCGCCGAAGGCAATGGGTGCAACGGCCTGTGCTCGGGCGGGGTTTCCTTGACGAGGTCGGCTTCCTGCCCGCAAAGGTGCCTCAGAGGGGCCGGGGTATGTCCCCCGGGGCCGCCAGCAGCTCCGCCAGCCGCCCGGCGAAGTCGACACCGTCCTCCACGTACCCTGTGTGACCACCGGGCAGTTGCGTGGTGGCCCTCCCCAACGTCCGCGCCAGCGCCGTGCAGCACACGGCCGCCATCTGCTGCCCGGACTGGCTGCCGACCGCGAGCAGCAGGCGGTCCGCCACCGCCCGCAGCGCCTGGGCATCCGGTAGGTACCCGGTCACCTCGGGCAGCTCGTGCTCCAGGAAGAACGGCTCGTTGGCCGCCATCCGCGCCATCATCTCCCGTAGGGCCGGCGGGAGTTCCTCGGGCGCGGGCGGCCGCCAGCCGGGCCCGACCAGCCCCACCGCCGTGAGGAACTGCCCCATCGCCGTCGCCACGCCCTGCCGGCGGAAGGTGACCCGGACATCGGCGAACAGCCGGCGGTAGACCGCGGCGTCCGGCAGCAACTCGATCAGCGGCGGTTCGTGTGCGACGACGGTCCGCACCCGCTCCGGGTGCCGGGCCAGCAGGTCGAGCGCCACCACGGCGCCCGAGCTGCTGCCGTAGACCAGGGCCGGTTCCTCGGTCACCGCGTCCAGCAACCGCCGGAGGTCTTCGCTGTGTTCCGCGACCCGCGGAGTGCTGCCGGGCCGCTCCAGTGGACTGCGGGAGTGGCCCCGACGGTCCGGTACGACGACGGTGAACCGGGTCGCCAGCGCCGGCGCGATCCGGTCGAACACCCCGGCATCACCGGCGCCGCCGTGCACCAGCGCAAGGACCGGGCCACGGCCCCGCACCTCGTAGTGGATCCGGGCGCCGGGCACGTCGAGGGTGCAGCTCCGAGGTGAGGTCATCACGGACTCCCGTTCTTCCGACGGCCGACCATCGGCCACACCCCACCGTGCCGCACCCCACTGACACCCGGCCGATACCCCACCGACAGCCTCCCGACGGCCCCTCGACAGCCTTACGGCAGCGCCTTGATGTCGCCCCGTGCCCCCGCCACCCCGCCGCTCAGCCGCCTGGCCGCCCAACCTCCCAGCCGCCTCGCCGCCCAGCCACCGGCGGCGCTGCCGGGTGCCGTGCCCGGTGGGGGCTCTCCGGCGCAGCGTGGACCGCTGACTGCTGACCGCTGACCGCTGACCGCGTGGCCCGGGGGGCGGCCGGAAGACGATCCGGGGGAACGGGTGTGCGGCCGGGTGCGGCAGGATGGCAGATTGCGCCGGGCCGTCCGGGACGGACCGGCGCCCTCACAGCCCTAGAGACGAGCAGGTGGCAAGGTGACGAGACTTCACATCCGGTACGCGGCACGGACGGTCCTCCGGGCAGGGGGAGCCGGCCGGTGAACCGGGAGATCACGCTGCACGACGGGATCTTCGCCGGGGCCGCGCTGGTGGCCGGTCTCCTGGGCGGCCTGCTGCTGCGCGCGGTCCTGCGCTGGCTGGGGAAGCACGCCAGCAGGACGCGGTGGAGCGGCGACGACGTCATCGTGGACGCGCTGCGGTCGGTGGTGCCGTGGGCGGCGATCTGCGCCGGACTGGCCGGGGCGACCGCGGCCCTGCCGCTGCACGCCGCGATCGGACGGAACGTCAATCGGACGTTGACGGTGCTGCTCATCCTCGTCGTCACGCTCACCGCGGCCCGGGTGATCACCGGTCTGGTCAAGTCCCTGGCCCAGTCCCGTTCCGGAGTGGCCGGATCGGCCACCATTTTCGCCAACATCACCCGCATCGTGGTGCTGGCGATGGGCGTCCTGGTCGTGCTGCAGACGCTGGGCATCTCCATCGCCCCGCTGCTCACCGCCCTGGGAGTGGGCGGCCTCGCGGTCGCCCTGGCGCTGCAGGACACCCTCGCCAACCTCTTCGCGGGCGTCCACGTCCTCGCCTCGAAGACCGTGCAGCCTGGCGACTACATCCGGCTCAGCAGCGGCGAGGAGGGCTATGTCGTCGACATCAACTGGCGCAACACCGTGGTCCGTCAGCTCTCCAACAACCTGGTGATCATCCCCAACGCCCAGCTGGCCGGCACCAACATGACCAACTTCACCCGGCCGGAACAGCAGCTGACGATCCTGGTGCAGGTGGGGGTCGGCTACGACAGCGACCTCGAACACGTCGAGCGGGTCACCCTGGAGGTCGTGGAGAGCGTGATGCGCGACGTCAGCGGCGCCCTGCCGGAGCATGAGGCGGCCGTCCGCTTCCATACGTTCGGCGACTCCAGGATCGGCCTGACGGTGATCCTGGGGGTCGGCGAGTTCAGCGACCAGTACCGGATCAAGCACGAGTTCATCAAGCGTCTGCACCAGTGCTACCGCACCGAGGGCATCCGGATCCCCGCGCCCACCCGGAGCGTGGCGCTCCAGCAGCCCGAGGGCGTCGTGATACCGCATCAGCGCGGAACGGCGGACCCGGTGGGGTAGTCGCCGCGTTCCCGGGGCCCCGAGTCTCTCCGAGTCTCTGAGTTCCTGAGGCCCCGGATTCCCGGATCCGTTACCTCCATCCGGGAGTCCGGGGCCGCGGAGCGCCGGGCCCCGGAGGTACCCAGGCCCCTGAATTCCCGAGGCCGCCCCGCCGACCGCTCCGTCCCGCCGGCCGCTCCGTCCCGCCGGCCGCTCCGTCCCGCCGACCCCTCCGTCCCGCCGACCGCTCCGGCTCGGCGCCGCGGCCGGAAAGGAGTCCCTCACCGGGGCTCCGGGCCGCCGCTGCTGCCACGGCTGCCGCCGCCGGCCAGCCGTTCCACCGCCGCCACCACCCGGCCCGCGCCGTCCTCGGCATCGAGCAGCGCCGCGACCTGCTGGGCGCGCCGGGCGTACCGCGCGTCGCGTACGGCCGTGCGTACGGCCGTCGCCAGGCGTTCCGCGGAGAGCCGCCGGAAGGGCACGGCCGCCGGGCCGACACCCAGGGCGGTCAGCCGCGACGCCCAGAACGCCTGGTCCAGCATCATCGGCACCGGGACCGCCGGCACCCCCGCGCGCAGACCGGCCGCCGTGGTGCCCGCCCCCGCGTGGTGCACCACGGCCGCCATCCGCGGGAACAGCCGGGCGTGCGGCACCTCGCCGACGGTCAGCACGTCGTCGCCGCCGACCGACAGGCCGGCCCAGCCCGACTGGACCACACCGCGTACTCCGGCCAGCCGCAGCGCCCGGGCGACCAGCCGCCCGAGCCGCTCGGGGTCCGCGGGCTCCATGCTGCCGAAGCCCACGAAAACCGGCGGCGGACCGGAGTCCAGGAAGTCCGCCAGCCCGGGCTCCGGTGTCCAGTCGGGGCGTTCCGACGGCCACCAGTAGCCCGCCACCTCCAGCCCCGGCCGCCAGTCCGCCGGCCGGGGAACCACCGCGGGGCTGAAGCCGTGGTGCACCGGCCAGCGCGCCCGCCGCCGTGCCAGCGCGGCCCGGGAGACGCCCAGTTGCCGCCGCAGATGGCGCACCCCGGGGGCGAAGGCCAGGTCCAGCAGCGACCCGGCGCACCGGCCCGCGGCCAGGTTGCCGTACCGCCCCCACGACGAGGTGCCGAGGACGACCGGCGGGAACTCCCGGGTCGGTGCGAGGGGTTGCAGGAAGGCGCCCAGGCACGGCAGTCCCAGCCCCTCGGCCGCCACCAGCCCCAGCGGCGCCAGGCTGCCGGACACCAGCATCGCGTCCGCACCGGACGCCGCCGCCTCCGCGACCGCGTCGGCCATGGCGGGCGCCCACTCCCGTGCCAGCCCCAGTTGTTCGGCCTTCGACAGCGTGGCGCCCGAGCGGCCCTCGGCGGCGCAGCGGTCGAGCGGCAGGGGGTGGAAGGGCAGACCGCTGTGGCGGACGAGCTCGGCCGACCGCGGGTCCGCGGCGAGGACCACCGAGTGCCCGGCGGCCTGTAGCCGCACCCCGAGTCCGGTGTAGGGCGCCACGTCCCCGCGGGAACCGGCGGTGGCGATGAGGAGGTGCATGGAGAGCCCCGCTTTGCTGTTGCCTGGTGTCGGTGGGGAGGGCCGGTGGAGGGCGGCGGCCGGCGGTGGTCACTCGCGGCGGGCGATCACCCGGTAGGCGTTGGACAGCCGGGTGCGCCGGACCACGGGGGACAGCAGGAGGTCGCAGCCCAGCAGGGCCAGCAGCGCGGGCGCCGCGGCCGGCAGGGACAGCGCGCGAAGGCCCCGCGCGAGCGGGCCCGGCTTCGCCGGCAGCCAGGGCAGATCCTCGCCCGGCAGCACGGACTTGAGCAGATTCGCCGCAGCGGACGTCAGATCGGTGGGGACGTGCGGCTGCTGCCGGTCGATGGCCACGATGGTGAAGTCCTGCTCGCTGAGTGCGACACAGAGGTTGTCCAGCGGGATGAGGTGCAGATGCTGGGGCTGCAGCCAGGGCCCCCACCACTGGCCGAGCAGCCGGGCCGCGGCGGACTCCGGGTCGGGGACCTCGATCAGCAGATGGCCGCCGGGGCGCAGGACGCGGTGGGCGGCGGCCAGTTCCCGCCGGGGCGCGAGGGTGTGCTCCAGGTAGTGGTGCATGCTCACCACGTCGTACCGGGCGGTCAACTGGTCGGCCAGCAGCGGGAAGGGGCCCCGGAAGGCCCGGTCGATCCGGCCGCAGCGCTCGGCGATCTCCACGCCCTGGCCGAGGTCGAGGCCGTGGAACTCGGTGCCCGGGTGGATCTTCCCGGCCTCGGCGCAGAAGTGGCCGTGGCCGGTGCCCACGTCCAGCCAGCGTGCCGGGCGCCCGAAGGGCAGCAGCGCCCGGGCCCGCGACCGGTACAGCCGGACCGCGAGCGGTGAGCCCGCCATCCGCGCCATCGTCGCCTCGCCCAGGCCGTCGTAGCAGTCGCGGTAGTAGAACTCCAGCCCGTCGGCGCTGAGCCGGGGGTTTTGGAAGACGTGCCCGCAGGCGCGGCACCGGTCGAGCACGAAGGTGCCCGGCTTGTGCTGGAGCTGGTCGGTGGTCTTCAGCCTCCGGAACAGCCGGGCCGAGCCGCACCAGGGGCAGGCGGACTGCGGCGGCTCGAAGAACTTCCCCAGCCCGTCCCGGAGATCGTCCTGGTAGTGCGGCCGGCGGGCGGCGATCTGTCCGCGCCGTCCCGGCCCCGGCGCAGTCCCGCTCATACCGACCCCCGTCCGACCGGGGCCCTGCCGGGCGACCGGTGCCGCCCCTGGGACACGACGCGGGGGGCGGAGAACCGGCGCACACACGGCCGCTCCACCCCGGCGTACAGCAGCCACGAGGCCAGCAGGACCAGGGGGAGGCCGGCCAGTACGGCCCAGAGGCGGCCCCAGCCCAGAGCCGTCAGGCTCACCGAGAGCCCGCCCAGCACGAGCAGGTGCACCAGGTACATCGCGTAGGAGATCTCCCCGAGGGCCACCAGTGGGCGGCTGCGCAGCAGCGACGGCCGGTTCTCCAGGTCCCGTTGCGCCACCGCGTGGACCAGCACCACCAGCGGGACCACGGTCGACGCCGCGTACAGATAGGGGTGTGGCAGGACGGCGCTGTTCACCACGACCGTGCTGAGTACGCCCAGCGCGGCGGGCAGTACGCCGAGGTGGGGCAGCCGCACCCCGGTCGCCGCGAAGCGGGCCGCCAGCATGCCGAGGACGAACTCCGGCAGCCGGGCCGGTGGCAGCATGTACAGCAGCCAGTAGCCGGGGAAGAACGCCTGTTCCGGGCTGATGACCTGGGTGTACAGCAGCGGCCAGAGCCATGCCAGGGCGACCGCGGTGCCCGCTGCGGTCAGCAGGCCCCGGCGGGAGAGCCGCTCGACCCAGGGCCGCAGCACCGGGAAGAGCAGGTAGAAGAAGACCTCGGCGGCCAGGGACCAGCAGACGGGGTTCCCCGCGGACAGGTAGCGCAGGCTCGGCACCCAGGTGTGCACCAGGAAGAGGCTGGCGAGGTGGGCGGCCGGGCCGGAACCGGTGGCCGCGTCGCCGGCACAGACGAGGGCCACCACGACCACGCACCAGGTGAGGACGTGGTTGGGCAGGATCTTGGCGGCCCGGCGCCGCCAGAAGGAGCGGGCGGTGTCCGCGGGCCGGGCGGACAGCGTCAGGACGTAGCCGCTCAGGATGAAGAACAGCGACACCGCGCTCGCGCCCACCCAGACCTGGGGCCCGGGGTCCGCGGCGAGGTGGGGATCGCTCAGCAGCGCGCAGTGGGTGAAGACGACGCCGCCGGCCGCGGCGAAGCGCAGGCCGGTCAGCGAGGGCAGTCTGCCGGGGCCGGAGCCGGGCGCGGACCGGGGGAGTTGACGCATGCATGGCCTCCTGCCAGCAGCGAAGCCCGGGCCGGTGGCCACCACGGAGCTGCGCAGGGGTGCGCGCGGGGCCGCCCGGGATCGGAGTGCACGACTGATCGTCTCCGTGCACCGGAATGGGCGGCCCGTCACGCGGATGGCACGATTGACCCATCGCGGCACGCCCCGGGCATAGGGACGTCACCCGATTTCACTCGTACGGCGCAGCGCCCTCAGGGCCCTCCCTGGTCCTCTCCCGGTACGGCCCGGCGCCCTTCCCGGTACGGCGCGGCTCCCTCTCCCGTAAGGCGGGGGACGCCCGCTCCCGGCCGGACCGCCGCGCACCGTCAGGGAGCGGGCGGGTAGTGCAGGTAGCGGGCCCGCAGGGCGCGGAAGTCGGCCAGTCGCGGCTGCCAGGCGGCGACGACCTCGTCGGTGTCCGCACCCGCGTCGATCATGGTGCGGACGGTCGCCGTGCCGGTCAGCCGGTCGATGCCGTGGTCCGGGCGCCAGGCGAAGCCGTCCCAGACCCGCCGGGCGGTGACCAGCAGCGCGATGCCGGTGCGGACGGGGTCGAACGCGGCCCGGTCGTGGACGTGGAGCTGGACGCCGCCGATGGTCTTCCCCTGGAACTTGGAGAAGGTGGGGGCGAAGTAGGCCTCCCTGAAGTGCACGCCGGGCAGGGTGAGTTCGGCGAGGGCCGCGGCCCAGCGGTGGTCGATGCCGTCCGCGCCCAGCAGCTCGAAGGGGCGGGTGGTGCCGCGCCCCTCGGAGAGGTTGGTGCCCTCGAACAGGCAGCTGCCCGCGTAGACCAGGGCGGTGTCCGGGGTGGGCATGTTGGGGCTCGGCGGCACCCAGGGCAGCCCCGTCGCGTCGTAGAAGTCGCCGCGCCGCCAGCCGGACATCCACACCGTCTCCAGCGGCACCGGGCGGCCGGCGGCCCGCGGCACGAACTCCCCGTTGAACAGCCGGGCCAGCTCCGCCACCGTCATCCCGTGCGCCTGGGCGATCGGCTCCCGGCCGACGAAGGAGGCAAAGGCCCGCTCCAGCACCGGGCCGGTGGCGCGGCGGCCGGTGACCGGGTTGGGGCGGTCGAGGACCACGAAGCGCTTGCCGGCGAGGACGGCCGCCACCATGCAGTCGTAGAGCGTCCAGATGTAGGTGTAGAAGCGCGCGCCGACGTCCTGGATGTCGAAGACGACGGTGTCCACCCCGGAGGCGGTGAAGACGCCGGCGAGCTCCCGGCCGCTCTTGTTGTACGTGTCGTAGACCGGCAGTCCGGTGGCCGGATCGTCGTAGCGGCCCTCGGAGCCGCCGGCCTGTGCGGTGCCGCGGAAGCCGTGTTCGGGGCCGAAGACGGCGGTCAGCCGCACCCGTTCGTCGGCGTGCAGCACATCGACGAGGTGCCGCACCTCCCCGCTCCCGCCCGGGCGGGCGGCAGGGGCGACGGTGACGCCGGTGGGGTTGGTGACGATGCCGACCCGGTGGCCGTCCAGCAGCCGGTAGCCGTCGGCGGCCAGCCGGTCGAAGCCGGTGTGCACCCGCCGGCGACCGGTCACCGCCGCCGCTGCGGCTGTGGCGGGCCCGGCCGCACCCAGGGCCGCACCGGCCGCTCCGGTCGCCGCCAGTCGCCCGAGCAGGACGCGTCTCGACAGAGCCATCCGTACACCTCCGTGATCACAGAACCAGCAGGATCGACAGCGTCGACAGCATCGACGGGGTACGTGCCGTGCGCACGCTAACGCGCCCGGGGTGCGGGCGGAACCGGCCCGCCACGGCGACGGTGCCGGCTCCCGCGGGCTACGGGCGCGGGGGAGGACCCTGCCACCCCGGCGGAAACGAACCCTTCCGCCAGGACATACCGACTGGTTAGTCTGCCCTTCAGTCGTACCGAGCGACCGAGGGAGCTGCCGCAGTGGAAGCCGTCAGGGACAAGGGCGTCGTGGTGACCGGGGCGGGCGGGGGGATCGGCGCGGCCCTGGCGCGCCGGTTCGCCGCCGAGGGCGCCCGCGTCGTGGTCAACGACCTGGATGCGGACAAGGCGCAGCGGACCGCCGAGGAGATTGGGGCGGTTGCGGTCCCCGGTGACGCCTCCGCCGTCGTCCCGGCCGCCCGCGAGGCGCTCGGCGGCGCCGTCGACATCTTCTGCGCCAACGCCGGCGTCGGCACCGGCGGCGGGCCCGAGGCGCCCGAGGACGACTGGGCGCTGGCCTGGGACGTCAATGTCATGGCGCACGTCCGGGCGGCCCGCGAGCTGGTGCCGGAGTGGCTGGCGCGCGGCAGTGGCCGCTTCATCTCCACCGTCTCCGCCGCGGGGCTGCTCACCATGGTCGCCGCCGCCCCGTACAGCGTCACCAAGCACGGCGCCTACGCCTTCGCCGAGTGGCTCTCGCTGACCTACCGCCACCGCGGCATCGACGTGCACGCCATCTGCCCCCAGGGCGTCCGCACCGACATGCTCGCCGCCACCGGGACCGCCGGGGACCTGGTGCTCACCCCCACCGCCGTCGAGCCCGAGGACGTCGCCGAGGCGCTCTTCACGGCGATGGCCGAGGGCCGCTTCCTGGTCCTCCCGCACCCCGAGGTCGCCGACTACTACACCGCCCGGGCCGCCGACCCCGACCGCTGGCTCGGCGGGATGAACCACCTCCAGCGGAAGCTGGAGCAGGCCGAGCGCCGCCCCTGACGGCCCCTTCCGCCGGGCCGGGCGGTCCGGCCCGGCCCGGACCGCCACCCCGCCGTACCCCGGCCGCCCCCTTGCAGGCATGATCCGGCGAACAGGAAGAAAGGGCCGCACCCCGATGACCTCCTACCAGGACAAGCCGTGGCTGGCACAGCTCACCGACGCCCAGCGCGCCCCCGTGCAGCCGCCGCCCTCGACGCTGCACGCCTTCCGGGCCGCGGTCCGCGCCGCCCCCGACCGTACGGCGCTGGCCTACTTCGACGGCCGGCTGTCCTACGCCGAGACCGACGCGCTCTCCGACGGCATCGCCGCGCACCTCGCCGCGCGGGGGTTCCGCCGCGGCGACCGGGCCGTGGTGATGCTGCAGAACACCCCGCACTTCGTGCTCGCGGTGCTCGGGGTGTGGAAGGCCGGCGGGGTGGTCGTGCCCGTCAACCCGATGTACAAGTCCGCCGAGCTGCGGCACATCCTGGACGACGCCGAGGTCACCGCCGTCATCTGCGCCGACCACAGCTGGGCCGGCTTCCTCGGCGCCACCGTCGCGGACGCCCCGTCGGTCCGGCTGGCGCTCACCACCAGCGAACGGGAGCTGCAGACCCGCGACGACCCCCGGGTCCTGCGCGAGGCCGCGGCCGGTCCCCAGGACGGCGCCGACGACCTGCTGGCCGTGGCCCGGAACGCCGTGGGCGTACCTCCCACGCCCTCAGGGCAGTGGGGGAGCACCAGGGCGGTGTCCGACGACCCCGGGCTCACCGCCGACGACCCGGCGCTGATCAGCTACACCTCCGGCACCAGCGGCACCCCCAAGGGCGCCACCAACACCCACGGCAACATCACCTTCAACGCCGAACGCCAACGCACCGGCCACGGCCTGCCCGAAGGCGCCACCTACTTCGCGCTCGCCCCGCTCTTCCACATCACCGGCATGGTCTGCGAACTGGCCACCTGCATCGCCAACGCCGGCACCCTCGTGCTCGCCCACCGCTTCGAGGCCGGCGTGGTCCTCGACGCGTTCCTGGAGCACCGCCCCGCCTACACGGTCGGCCCCGCCACCGCCTACATGGCGCTGCTGGCCCACCCCGCCGTCACCCGCGAGCACTTCGCGTCCTTCCACCTGCTGTCCTCCGGCGGCGCACCGCTGCCGCCCGCGCTCGTCGAGTCCTTCCGGGCCGGCTCCGGCCACTACCTCCACAACGGCTACGGCCTGACCGAGTGCACGGCGCCCTGCGCCAGCGTCCCGCCCGGCCGGCGGGCGCCGGTCGACAAGGTCTCCGGGACGCTCGCCGTGGGCGTGCCCGGCCCGGACACCGTGGTGCGGATCATCGACGACGACGGCCGTGACCTGCCGTTCGGCGAGCAGGGCGAGATCGCGGTGCGCGGCCCCCAGGTCGTGCCCGGCTACTGGCGGCGCCCGGACGCCACCGCACAGGGCCTCCCGGACGGTGAACTGCGCACCGGCGACATCGGCTTCATGGACCGCGACGGCTGGCTCTACGTCGTCGACCGCAAGAAGGACATGATCAACGCCTCCGGCTTCAAGGTGTGGCCCCGCGAGGTCGAGGACGTGCTCTACACCCACCCCGCGGTGCGCGAGGCGGCGGTGGTCGGGGTGCCGGACCCCTACCGCGGTGAGACCGTCAAGGCGTATGTCAGTCTGCGTCCGGGGGCGGCGCCGCAGCCCGGCGAGCTCGCCGCGTACTGCAAGGAACGCCTCGCGGCGTACAAGTACCCCCGCGAGGTGGAGATCCTGGTCGAGCTTCCCAAGACCACGAGTGGCAAGATCCTCCGACGGGAGCTGCGCCACCGCGCATGACGTACGACGAAGGACAGGTGAAGGCGATGGCCGGCACGAAGGAAGGCAACGGTAACGGCGGCGCGAAGCCGGTGGCCCAGCGGCTGCTGGCCACCGCCACCCGGCTCTTCGCCGAGCAGGGCTACGACCGCACCTCC
Source organism: Streptomyces sp. NPDC020742 (assembly GCF_040641675.1). Lineage (NCBI taxonomy): Bacteria > Bacillati > Actinomycetota > Actinomycetes > Kitasatosporales > Streptomycetaceae > Streptomyces > Streptomyces sp. NPDC020742. Next base: position 195,165 of record NZ_JBFAEA010000010.1, on the reverse strand, counting down.
GTCCAGGAGATCGTCGATGCCGCGGGCGTCACCAAGGGCGCCCTGTACCACTACTTCGGCTCCAAGGACGATCTGCTGCACGAGGTCTACGGGCGGGTACTGCGCCTCCAGCAGGAGCGGCTGGACCACTTCGCGGACGCCGACGCGCCCGTGGAGCAGCGGCTGCGGGACGCCGCCGCGGACGTCGTGGTCACCACCATCGAGAACCTCGACGACACCAAGATCTTCTTCCGCTCGATGCACCACCTCGGGCCGGAGAAGGACAAGCAGGTCCGCGCCGAGCGCCGGCGCTACCACGAGCGCTTCCGGGCCCTGGTCGAAGAGGGCCAGCGCAGCGGGGTGTTCGCCGACGACATCCCCGCCGACCTCGTCGTCGACTACCACTTCGGCTCCGTGCACCACCTGGGCACCTGGTACCGCGAGGACGGCCCGCTCAGCCCGCAGCAGGTCGCCGACCACCTCGCCGAGCTGCTGCTGCGCGCCCTGCGCCCCTGACGCCCCGGCCCACGGCCCGGCACCGCGCGACGGTCGGGGCCCGCGGCCGGCGGACGGCCGGCCGCGGCGCTCCCCGCGCTACCGGTACTGCTTGAGCTCCCGGCGCGCCAGCGACCGCTGGTGCACCTCGTCCGGACCGTCCGCCAGCCGGAGCGTGCGCGCCGCGGCCCACAGCTCGGCGAGCGGGAAGTCCTGGCTGACGCCGCCCGCGCCGTGCAGCTGTACGGCCTTGTCGAGGATGTCCACGACCGTGCGCGGGGTGGCGATCTTGATGGCCTGGATCTCGGTGTGCGCGCCCTTGTTGCCGACCGTGTCCATCAGCCAGGCCGTCTTCAACACCAGCAGCCGCAGCTGCTCCACCGCCACCCGGGCGTCCGCGATCCACTGCTGCACCACGCCCTGCTGCGCCAGCGGCTTGCCGAACGCGGTGCGGTCCACCGCGCGCCGACACATCAGCTCGATGGCCCGCTCGGCCATGCCGATCAGCCGCATGCAGTGGTGGATCCGCCCCGGACCGAGGCGGGCCTGGGCGATGGCGAAGCCGCCGCCTTCCTCGCCGATCAGGTGGTTCGCCGGCACCCGCACGTCGTGGAAGAGCACCTCGGCATGGCCGCCGTGGTAGTGGTCCTCGTAGCCGTAGACCTGCATGGCGCGCTTCACCTCCAGACCGGGGGTGTCGCGCGGCACCAGGATCATCGACTGCTGGCGGCGGATGTCCGCACCGTCCGGGTCGGTCTTGCCCATCACGATGAAGATCCGGCACAGCGGGTTCATCGCCCCGGAGATGTACCACTTGCGGCCGTTGATGACGTACTCGTCGCCGTCCCGCTCGATCCGGGTCTCGATGTTGGTGGCGTCCGAGGAGGCCACCTCCGGCTCGGTCATCGCGAACGCCGACCGGATCTCGCCGGCCAGCAGCGGCTCCAGCCACTCCTTCTTCTGCGCCGGGGAGCCGAACTGCGCCAGCACCTCCATGTTGCCGGTGTCCGGCGCCGCGCAGTTCACCGCGGTGGGCGCCAACTGCGGGCTGCGGCCGGTGATTTCGGCCAGCGGCGCGTACTGGAGGTTGGTCAGCCCGGCGCCGTGCTCGGCGCCCGGGAGGCCGTGCTGATCCACGAAGAACAGGTTCCACAGCCCCTGCCGGCGGGCCTCGGCCTTCAGCTCCTCGACGATCGCCGGGGTGTCCCACGGCGAGGCGAGCGCGGCCCGCTGCTCGTGGGCGGTCTGCTCGGCCGGATGGACGTGCTCGTCCATGAACGTCAGGAGCCGCTCGCGCAGCTCCTCGGTACGGGCGTCGAACGCGAAGTCCATGGGTGCCTCAGCCTTCCTTGAGGGTGGTGAGTCCGTGGTCGATGAAGACGGGGACGAGCTCGCCGATCCGGTCGAACCCGGCGCCGACGGTCTGGCCGAGCGTGTAGCGGTAGTGGATGCCTTCGAGGATCACGGCGAGCTTGAACCAGGCGAACGCGGTGTACCAGGCGATCGCCGAGGTGTCCCGGCCGGAACGGGCGGCGTAGCGCTCGATCAGCTCGGCCGGCGAGGGGTGCCCGGGGGCACCGCTGGTGGTGCTGACCGGTGACCCCGGCAGGTCCAGGTCCGTGCTGTACATCGCCAGCAGACCGAGGTCGGTCAGCGGGTCGCCGAGCGTGGACATCTCCCAGTCCAGTACGGCCCGGAGGGTGTCGTCGGCCCCGATCAGGACGTTGTCGAGCCGGTAGTCGCCGTGCACCACGGCCGGTGCGGGGGAGGCGGGCAGCGCCCCGCCCAGCGCCCGGTGCAGCTCGTCGATCCCCGGCAGCTCGCGGTTCTTCGAGGCTTCCAGCTGCTTGCCCCAGCGCCGCAACTGCCGCTCCAGGAAGCCGTCCGGGCGGCCGAAGTCGCCCAGCCCGACCGCCTCCGGGTCCACCGCGTGCAACTCCACCAGGGTGTCGACCAGCGACAGCACCACCGCCCGGGTGCGCTTGGGACCGAGCGGGGCCAGCTGCGCCGCCGTGCGGTACGGGGTGCCCTCGACCAGCTCCATCACGTAGAAGGGCGCGCCCAGCACCGCCTCGTCCGCGCACAGCAGCAGCGCCTCCGGCACCGGCACCGGGGTGCGGTGCAGCGCGCTGATCACCCGGTGCTCGCGCCGCATGTCGTGCGCGGTGGCCAGGACATGGCCCAGCGGCGGCCGGCGGACGACCCAGGAGCCGGCGCCGTCGGTGATCCGGTAGGTGAGGTTGGACCGCCCGCCCTCGATCAGCTGTGCACGCAGCGGCCCACCGACCAGGCCGGGTCGCTCCTGGTCCAGGTGTGTGCGCAGGCGGGCCAGGTCGAGGCCCGGCGGATCGTCCCGGTCCGGGGCCTGAGGGGGAGGGGTGCCCTTGCTCATCGTGCTCCTTCGTGGGGAGGGGACGGTCCACGCCGTGCGGAGGGGACGGTCCGTCGTCCGTCGGCCGGTCGGTTGTTGCCCCGATCATGCCGACTAGTCGGTATGGAGTCCAGTGCGGGGTGGTGGGGCATCGGTCACGCGGGGGCGCCACCGATGGTTTTCCGCCGGGCCCCGGGAGCGCGGGCCGCCCCGGGCCGTGGGCCGCCCCGGGCCGTGGGCCGCCCCGGGCCGTGGGCCGCCCCGGGCCGAGGGGCGCCCCGGGCCGAGGGCGGTCCACGGCCGCGGGGACTCCGGCCCCGCGGCCCGCCCCGCCCTCACGTGCGACCCGCCCTCATGCGTGCCATGCCCTCACGTGTGCCGTGCCCTCACGTGTGCCGTGCCCTCACGCGTGGCACGCCATCGGCACCCCGCCGTTCATCGCCGTCATATCGGCGAACCCGACGAGCGGATCCAGCGGCGCCCCCGGCTCCTCACCCGCCAGCTCCGCATACGCCCGGTGCAGGTTGGCCACCAGCCGCTCGCTCTCGGCCAGCTCCCCGAACGGCCCGAGGTCCGCCCGCTGCGCCACCTCCAGCGGCGTCCGCCCGGCCGCCCTGCCCTCCGCCGCCAGCGCGCCGACGAACTCCAGGTAGCGCTGGATCCCGTCGTACACCTCGGGGCCGGTCACCGGGCCGTGCCCGGGGACGACGGTCACCGCGTCCAGTGAGCGCAGCACGTCCAGCGCCCGCAGCGACCCGGCCAGCGACCCCATGAACACGAACGGTGTGCCGCCGTGGAAGACCAGGTCCCCGGCGAAGACGATGCGCTGCGCGGGCAGCCAGACGAGGGTGTCACCGGTGGTGTGCGCCACGCCCGGGTGGATCAGCCGCACCTCGATGTCGCCGACGTACAGGGTGAGTTCGTCGCGGTAGGTGACCGCCGGCGGGGTGATCCGGATGTCGCCGTACGCCACCTCCGGCCACACCGCGTGCAGCTGGTGCCCGGCGGCCAGCACCTCGCTCCGGCAGGCCGCGTGCCCGATGACGGTCGCCTCGGGCGTGAAGACGGCATTGCCGTAGGTGTGGTCACCGTGGTGGTGGGTGTTGACCACCATCCGGGGCACCGGCGCGCCGCTCTCCGCGATCCGGCGCCGCAGCAGCCGCGCCCGGTGCTCGGTGGCGGCGGTGTCCACGACGAGGGTGGATTCCCCGTCGGTGACGAAGCCGGCGTTGTTCAGGCACCAGCCGCCGTCCGGCTGGATGAAGGCATGGACGCCGGCGGCGAGCTCGGTGAGGTACGGCTCCGCGGTGGCCGCTGCGGTGGTGTCGCCCATCGGTCCTGCTCCCTTTCTGGGGGTGTCATGATCCGTCGAACGTACGGGAGTTGTGGCGACCCCCGTGGAACGGGGCGCGTCACGGTACCGCCGCCCGGCACCGCCCGACTACCTGGCGCCTTCCCGGCCACCGGGCGCCGCTTCGACTACCGGACGCCGCTTCGGCTACCTGGTGCGGACCCGCCCGGCCGGCGCCGCTCCAGCCTCCGGGCGGCCGTCAGTGCCCTGGCCGCGCCACCAGCACCGCACCGCACAGCGCCAGCGCCAGGGTGCAGCCGACCAGCAGCAGCGCGGACCGCGGCGGCAGGCCCGGCGGGCGGCCAGCGGCCATGGCCCGCATCCGGTGGTGTGCCAGCGCCACAAACGCCAGCCACAGCAGCCCCATCAGCACCGCCAGCAGGATCTCCACCGGCCCCGGCGCCCGGCTCCTCAGCAGCTGCCGCCCGGCCAGCGCCACCACCACGCAGACGGACAGCGTGGTGCGCCGCCAGGCCAGCCGGGTCCGCTCCGGCTGCAACCCGGGGTCCCGGTCGGACGCCGGACGGGGCCCCGCGCCGCCCGGCCGCGCTCCACCCGCCATCGGCTAGTCGCTCCAGCCCGCCAGCACCAGCACCGCCACCGCCACCGCGAGGAGGCCGACGGCCAGCGCCAGCACCGTCGGGAAGCGGGTCACCGGCAGGTCCTCGCCACGCCGCATCGCCCGCTCACAGCGCACCCAGTGGTTGACCGCCCGCAGCGCACACAGCGCCCCGCCCGCCAGCAGGACGACGGTGAACCCCAGCCGGACCCCCTGGTGCAGCCGGGGCAGGAACTGGTCCACCGCGAAACCGCCGCCGACCAGCGCCAGCCCGGTGCGCAGCCAGGCCAGGAAGGTGCGTTCGTTGGCGAGCGAGAAGCGGTAGTCGGGCGTGTCGCCCTCCTCCCGGATCCGCCCGGGCGCGAACCACAGCCGCACGGCCGCGGCGGCCGACCGCAGCCCGCCGGTGCCGCTCACCGCCGTGGCCCCCGGGGCCGGCCGGCCCGTGGACGCCGCCGCATCAGCGCCCGCCTCCCGGCTGCCCGGACGCCTCCTGCCGGGCCAGCAGCTCCCGGTAGGCGGCCATGCCGTCCGGTGTCCAGGGCCACTCGTCCAGCCGCCGGATCAGCTCCTCCTCGGTCAGGAACGCGTACCAGTCGATCTCCGACTCCTGCGGCGCCACCGGCAGCGTGCAGCGCACCTGGTAGACGGCCGACCACCAGGTATGCTCGGCCGTCTCGTAGAGGAACTTGAACAGCGGCTCGGGCTGCGTCAGGCCCTGGACGCCGAGCTCCTCCTCGGCCTCGCGCAGCGCCGCCCGGTCGTAGCTCTCCCCGGCGCCCACCACCCCGCCCACGAACATGTCGTAGTGCCCGGGGAAGACCAGCTTCTGCGGGGTGCGGCGGTGCACGAAGATCCGGTCCTCGGCGTCCCGCACCAGGACGAAGGCGCAGCGGGTCCGCATTCTGCGGGCGTAGGTCTCCCCGCGCGGGGCCTGCCCCACGACCTGATCGTTCTCATCGACGACATCGAGGATCTCGTCCGCGTTGAGCGGCTGGTTGAGCGGCTGCTGATCGGTCATGGGCCCATGCAACCACCACCGGCCCGGGCCGCACCCGCCGGGGCGACGCTCTCCGGCGCGCACCCGACCCGCCGGAACGGCCCGGACGGCGCAGTCCGGCAGGGCCGAACGGGGCACCCGCCGGCGGTCCGGCGCTCCAGGCCCCCGTCGGCACGCTCCCGCCGGCCCCGCGGCGTCCGGCACCCGCGCTCACCGCGTGGTCGGGAACGCACGCACCAGACGCCGCCGGGCCCGCCCTCCGGGCGAATGACGGGGTGACGACGGGGGCCTAGCGCGGCTGGAGCTCCCGCACGGTCTCGGCCCGGCCCGCCCCCGGCGGCATCGCCGGATGGGTGCCGATCAGCACGATGCCCGAGACCACCGCCACGATCCCGGCCACCTCCCACGCCAGCGCCCCGGCGGTCACCTGGAGCCGGTCGCCGAGGAACCCCACCCCGCAGGCGATCCCGGCCAGCGGCTGGGCTGCGGTCAGCGCGGGCAGCGACAGCCGCAGCGGCGCCGATTCGAAGGCGCTCTGCACCATCACCAGCGCCAGCACTCCCAGCACCACGATGGCGTACGGCTGCCAACTGGTCAGCAGCGCCGACCAGCCGCCCACGCCGAAGTGCTCACCGCTGATCCGGGTCAGCGCGTCCTGCAGTCCGTACAGCAGGCCCGCCGCAACGCCCAGCAGGGCGGCCTCCAGGCTCACATGGGTCCGCTCGCGCTTGGCGACCGCCGCCAGCACCAGGGCGGTGCCCAGCACCATGCCCATGATCAGCCACTGCCACAGGTGGTCGGTGCTGCGGCTGCCGCCCTGCGGACGGCCGGCCACGATGAAGGCCGTGACCCCGCCGGCCAGCAGCCACAGCCCGGCCCAGCCGGTGCGGCCGAGCCGCTGCCGGGTCAGCCGCCGCGACAGCGCCATCGCGAACAGCAGATTGGTCGCCAGCAGTGGCTCCACGAGAGTGATGTCGCCCATTCCCAGCGCCACCGCGCCGAGCGCCATCCCGACCACCATCAGCCCGATGCCGGCCACCCACAGCGGCATCCGCACCAGATCGAGCAGCAGCCGCAGCGAGAGGTAGTCCTTCTGCGGGGCCTGCTGCGCGGCGGCCTGCTGGAGCACGAAGCCGAGTCCCAGACAGCAGGCAGCGCCAAGGGCGAGCAGTATCACCGTCACGTCGCACACCTCGTATCGCGCGTGGGCGGGGGATGCGCCCGAGGATAGCCATCCGGCGGCGGGTGTGGGGTGGCCCTGGTCACCCACCATTCTCCCGCGCGTCCCGCCGTACTGCGCGGTAACCGGACGGTTGACGCGGCCGTCGGGCGCACTGAGGATCGTTCCACCCGGCGGCCGGAGCGGGCCGCTGGGCGTGCCCCGGCGAGGAGAGGCAGAGATGGCGTACGACGCTGATGTGATCGTGATCGGAGCGGGGCTCGCGGGCCTGGCGGCCACCGCCGAGCTGGTGGATGCCGGCCGGACGGTGATCCTGCTCGACCAGGAGCCCGAACAGTCCCTCGGCGGGCAGGCGCACTGGTCCTTCGGCGGGCTGTTCCTGGTCGACTCGCCCGAGCAGCGCCGGCTGCGGATCCGCGACAGCCGCGCGCTGGCCTGGCAGGACTGGCTGGGCACGGCCGGCTTCGACCGGCCCGAGGACCACTGGCCCCGGAAGTGGGCCGAGGCGTACGTCGACTTCGCGGCGGGGGAGAAGCGCTCCTGGCTGCACCGGCAGGGGGTGCGGCTGTTCCCCGTCGTCGGCTGGGCCGAGCGCGGCGGCTACGACGCCACCGGCCACGGCAACTCGGTGCCCCGCTTCCACATCACCTGGGGCACCGGGCCGGGCCTGGTGGCGCCGTTCGAGCGCCGGGTGCGGGCCGGCGTGGCGCGCGGCCTGGTGGACCTGCGCTTCCGGCACCGCGTCACCGGCCTCTCGCGCAGCGCGGGCGGCGTCGACACGGTCAGCGGCGAGATCCTGGAGCCGTCCGCCGTGCCGCGCGGCCGGCCCAGCAGCCGGGAGGTGGCCGGGGCCTTCGAGCTGCGGGCGCAGGCCGTGATCGTCACCTCCGGCGGCATCGGCGGCAACCACGAGCTGGTGCGCGCCAACTGGCCGGAGCGGCTGGGCCGGCCGCCGGAGCGGATGCTGTCCGGGGTGCCGGCGCATGTGGACGGCAAGATGCTCGGCATCACCGAGGCGGCCGGCGGCCGGATCATCAACCCCGACCGGATGTGGCACTACACCGAGGGCATCGACAACTGGAACCCGATCTGGCCGCAGCACGGCATCCGGATCCTGTCCGGCCCGTCCCCACTGTGGCTGGACGCCCGCGGCAAGCGGCTGCCGGTGCCGCTCTTCCCCGGCTTCGACACCCTGGGCACCCTCGCCCACATCATGCGCACCGGCCACGACCACACCTGGTTCGTGCTCACCCGCAAGATCATCGAGAAGGAGTTCACCCTCTCCGGCTCCGAGCAGAACCCCGACCTGACCGGGAAGAGCGTGCGCGGCGTACTGGCCCGCGCCCGGGCCGGTGCGCCCGGACCGGTGCAGGCCTTCATGGACCGGGGTGCGGACTTCATCGTCGAGCGCTCGCTGACCTCTCTGGTGCGGCGGATGAACGCGCTGACGGGGGAGCCGCTGATCGACGAGGCGGCGCTGCGCGACGAGATCGTCGCCCGGGACCGCGAGATCACCAACCCGTTCACCAAGGACCTCCAGGTGACCGCGGTGCGCGGGACCCGCACCTACCTGGGCGACCGGCTGATCCGCACCGCGGCCCCGCACCGGCTGCTCGACCCCAAGGCCGGCCCGCTGATCGCCGTACGGCTGAATATCCTCACCCGCAAGACCCTGGGCGGCCTGGAGACCGACCTCGACTCCCGGGTGCTGACCGATGACGGGGCGCCGCTGCCCGGTGTCTACGCGGCGGGTGAGGCGGCCGGTTTCGGCGGCGGCGGGGTGCACGGCTACCGGTCGCTGGAGGGCACGTTCCTGGGCGGCTGCCTGTTCTCCGGGCGCACCGCGGGGCGGGCGGCGGCCCGAGCGGTGGGCTGACGGCAGGGGCGGAGCCCGGCCCGCCGTCAGGGACCGGGGACGGCCTGCCGGCACGGGGGCGGGCATGGCTCGACGGAAACGGGGCCGGGCATGGCCTGACGGGAACGGGGTCGGGCATGGCCTGACGGAAACGGGGCGTGGCGTGCCCGGGGTGCGGAACCGGGCGTGGCTCGAGAGAACGGGCCCCGGGCGGTCGCCCGAGGGCAGCGGGCGGGGGAGCGTCGGGGGAGCGGCAGGGGGAGCGGCCGGTGGAGGACCGGAGGGGAAGGGCCCGTCGTCGGGGCGCGGTGCGGCAGGTGGCGGTCCAACCCCAGGGCAGGGCACACGGGTTGGCGGATCCGGCCATTCCCCTTCCGCCCTTGACGCGGGCCTCTGCGGGGCGCTTTGCTGTGCGTGATGACTGGTGCGGACCAATCCGTCACCCTCTGTAGCAGGCGTGCGTAGACCCGGCCCAGCCCACCCGGATCGATGGTGCGGTGCCCGGCCCGGCGCGGCGCGCCATGGAGCCCCTGACCCGTGATGCCGACTGTCCCTTCGCCCCTCTTGCCGCCCTCGACCCCACCGCTCCACCACCCCCGCCACCCCAGGGCCCCGGCCCTGGACGACACCGCGCTCGCCGTCGCCGCCGATGACCTGGCCCTCGGCCGGTGGGCCACCGTACGCACCCTGCTCACCGAAACCGGCACCGACTGGGACCGGCGCGGACACCGGCTGACCGTCCTGGCCGGCTGCCCGGGCAGCGCCGCCTGGGCCGGCGACTGGCAGCTCGCCGACCCCGACAGCAGCGACGCCGCCACCCTCCTCGCCCTCGCCACCGTCCGGCTCGCGCTGCGCGGCGCGGCCCGCCCCGGCGCCGCCGCAGCGGCCTGCGCGCAGGCCGCCCGGATGCGACCCGAGGACCCCACCCCCTGGCTCGGCGCGCTGCTCCTCGCCCGTCGCACCGGCACCCCCGCCGAGCGGGAACACGCCTTCCGCCAGATCCGCGCCCGCCACCCCGAACACCACCACGCCCACCACCTGATGGCGGCCTGCCTGGCCGAGGCGCACCCCGACCACGACGGCTGCGCGCGGCACCCGGCCGAGGACTTCGCCGCCCGGGCCGCCGCCCGCGCCCCCGCCGACTCCCCGCTCGCCCTGCTCCCCCTCGTCGTACACGCCGAGCGCTACCGGGTACGGGCCGCCGCGGGTCTCGCACCGCCCGACCCGGCGGACTCCGGCCACTGGTCCACCCCGCGCGCCCGCCACGTCCTGCAGAGCGCCTTCGACTGGTGGCTGGAGTGGGACGGCGAGGACCACCCCCGCGGCAAGATCGACCTCAACTTCCTCGCCCACGCCACGTTCCACGACGGACGGATGGCCCAGGCCGCCACCCTCTTCCAGCGCATCGGCCCGCATCCGACCCGCGCCCCCTGGTCGTACCCGGGCCGTGACGCCGAGGGCGCGTTCCGGGCCGCCCGCGCCACCGCGCTGCGCCACGCCGGCGCCCGCTCCGGCCGCCGGGCCGGGCCCGACCGATGACGAAAGTCTGACGCCGGGGCCCGGACACTGGCCCCGACGCCCGCGCGGTGTTCGAATCGAAGGGTGACCAGGGAAACGCAACCGGCCGGCACGGATGGCCCCGGCGGCGGCAGGGACGGCCACGGCACCCCCGTCGGGCGCCGGGTGGTGCTCGGCATGCTCGCGGCCGGCGCCGCCGGCATCGCCGCCAGCCCCGTACTGCAGCGCGCCTACGACAGCACCATCGGCGCCGCCGCCCAGAAGGACCCCACCGGCCTGTCCGGGCTGCTCCCGGCCGGCGGCGGCTTCCGCTACTACTCGGTGACCGGCTCCGTCCCGCACCAGGGCGAACGCAGCTACCGCCTCACCGTCGACGGCCTGGTGCGCCACCGCGCCAGCTACCGCCTGGCCGACCTGCGCGCCCTGCCGCAGACCCGGCTCGTCCGCGACGTCCAGTGCGTCACCGGCTGGCGGGTGCCCCACACCCCCTTCGAGGGCGTACGGCTGGCCACCCTCCTCGACGCCGCCGGGGTCCGCCCCGAGGCCAAAGCCGTCCGCTTCACCTGCTTCGACGGCGCCTACAGCGAGTCCCTCACCCTCGAACAGGCCCGCCGCCACGACGTCCTGGTCGCCCTGCGGATGCAGGACCGCCCGCTCGGCCACGACCACGGCGGGCCGGTGCGCCTCTACGTCGCGCCCATGTACTTCTACAAGTCGGCCAAGTGGCTCTCCACCATCACCGTCACCGACCACGTCCAGCCCGGATACTGGGAGCAGCTCGGATATGACGTCGACGCCTGGGTCGGCCGGTCGAACGGACGCGACGATGTCCCGACCGTCTGAGCGGGCCGCGGCCGGGACCGCGGCCGGCGCCCGCATCCTGCGCTTCACCCCCGCCGAACACTGGGTGCACCGCACCACCGCTGCCCTGATGACGGTCTGTGTGCTCACCGCCGGCTGCCTCTACCTGCCCTTCCTCGCCGAACTCGTCGGCCGCCGCGTCCTGATGGTCACCGTCCACGAGTGGTCCGGCATCCTGCTCCCCGCCCCGCTGCTGCTCGGCCTGGCCTCCCGCGCGCTGCGCGCCGACCTCCGCCGGCTCAACCGCTTCGGCCCGCACGACCGCCACTGGCTGCGGGCCGCGCTGCGCCGCCGGGGCGGCCGTCCGGCCGGGAAGTTCAACGCCGGCCAGAAGCTCTACGCCGCCTGGATCGCCGGCGCGGTCCTGGTGATGGCGGGCACCGGCCTGCTGATGTGGTTCACCCTCCCCCAAGCTCTCGGCTTCGCTCGACCCGGGGGCACCCCCATCGCACCGCTGGCCTGGCGCACCGGTGCCACCTTCGTCCACGACTGGCTCGCCCTCGCCGTGATCCTCGTGATCGCCGGGCACATCGGGAAGGCCTACCGGGACCCCGAGTCCCGCCGTGGGATGCGTACCGGGTCGGTGGACGCCCGCTGGGCCCGCCGCGAGCACCCGCTCTGGGAGCACGAGGACGACGGCGCCCCGCGCTAGCGCGTGCCCAACGTCCCTGCCTAACGTCCCGGCCTAACGTCTCCCTGCCTAACGTCCCGGTCCAACCTCCCAACCCAACGCCCCTTCCCCAGGCCGTACTTGCATCGCAGAGACCCCTCTGCAGCGAACCCTGTGCAGAGGAGTCTCTGCAACTGTAGGGTCGCCGCCATGACGGAGGACACTGCACCGCCGCAGCCGCCCCGGCCCGCTCCGCCCGGCGCCCGACCCGTGCGCCGCATCGACGCCCGGAGCCTGCGCGGCCTGGCCCACCCGCTGCGGATGCGCATCCTGGACCTGTTGACCCTCGACGGCCCGGACACCGCCACCGGACTCGCCCGCCGCCTCGGCGAGAACACCGGCACGGTCAGCTGGCACCTGCGCCACCTCGCCGGCCACGGCTTCATCGAGGAGGAGACCGGCCGCGGCACCCGGCGCGAGCGCTGGTGGCGGGCGGAGCGGGCGTCTCGCCGCCTGGACACCAACGACTTCCGCGACGACCCCGACACCCGGGGCGCGCTGACGGTCTATCTGCACGAGACCGTCCAGCGGGACTTCGAGCAGGTCACCAGCTACCTCGCCGAGGACTGGGCGCCCGAGTGGCGCGACGCCGGATGCCTGATACGCCGCTCCGACCTGCGGCTCACCCCGGCCCAACTAGCCGCTCTCAACGCCGAGTTGGAACAGGTCATCGACCGTCATCGGGAGGCGGCCCGGACCGCGGCGGACCACTCCGCGGAGGGTGCCACTGCCCTGGCGGAGGGAGCCACCGCCCCCGCGGAGGGTGCCATCGTGCCGGCGGAGGGGGCCGCCGCCGTACCGGGCACCGCCGCGGAGGGTGCCACGGTGCCGGACGCCGCCGCGTCGGGCACCGCCAGACAGGACGTCACCGACGAGGCCGCCGCCCGCCCGGTCCTGGTCCAACTGCAGTCCTTCCCGCGCCGGGAACGCGGCGAGCGGTGAGCGGGCTGCTGCGCCGGCACCGCGACTTCCGGCTGCTGTGGTGCGCGGAGACCGCCGGGAAGTTCGGCGCGGCGGTCTCCACCGTGACCCTGCCGCTGATCGCCGTCACCACCCTGCACTCCTCGCCCTTCGCGGTGGGCCTGCTCAGCGCCTGCGGCTGGCTGCCCTGGCTGCTCATTGGCCTCCCGGCCGGCGCCTGGGTGGACCGGCTGCGCCGCCGCCCCCTGATGCTGGTCGGCGCCGCGGTGCCCCTGGTGCTCTTCGCCACGGTGCCGGTGGCGGCCCGGGCCGGCTGGCTCGGCCTCGGCCCGCTGAGCGCGGTGGCCCTGCTGGCCGGCGCCGCGGCGGTGATCTTCCAGACCGCCTACAGCGCCTACCTCCCCACGCTGCTCGCCCCCGCCGACCGCTCCGAGGGCAACGCCCTCCTGCACGGCAGCGCCTCCGCGGCCCAGCTCTCCGGCCAGGCGTCCGGCGGCCTGATCGCCCAGCTCGCCGGCGCCGCCAACGGACTGCTCGGCAACGCCGGCGCCTTCCTCGTCGCCCTGCTCTGCCTGCTGCGCATCCGCCACCGGGAGGCGCACCCCCGGACCCGGGGCGACGCCCCGCGCACCCTGACCGCAGAGATCGCCGAGGGCGTACGGCTGGTCGCCGGCGACCGGTGGTTCCGCACCCTGACGCTCTTCGGCGCCACCTCCAACCTGGCCCTGATGGGGTACCAGTCGCTGGTGACGGTCTTCCTGGTCCGCGAGGCCGGCCTGGCGCCCGGCACGGTCGGCGCGCTGCTGGCGCTCGCCGGCACCGGCGGCATCGCCGGCGCCCTCGTCGTCCGCCAGACCGCCGCCCGGATCGGCACCGCCCGCGCCATGCTGCTGTTCGAACTCGCCGTCCCCACCACCGCCCTGCTGATTCCGCTGGCCGCTCCGGGCCCCGGCGCCCTGCTCTTCGTCGCCGGCAGCTTCGGCGTCTCGGCCGGAGTGGTGGCCGGCAACATCCTCAAGGTCGGCTTCCAGCAGGGCTACTGCCCGCCACCGCTGCTCGGCAGGCTGATCGCCAGCAGCGCCTTCCTCAACTACGGCACCCTGCCGCTGGGTGCCCTGCTCGGCGGTGCGCTGGGCTCCGCCCTCGGCGTCCGCCCGGCCATGTGGATCATGACGGCCGGGGTGCCGCTGGCCGCCCTCGTCCTGCTCTGCTCCCCGGTACGCACCGTCCGCGACCTGCCCACCCGCCCCACCGGCGCCGAACCGGCCGCTCAGCCCGTCGCCGGCTCCCCCTGAGCCCGGCCCGCCGCCGGCGCCGCCGGCAGGACGATCTCGAACCGGCAGCCCGCCCCGGCGTTGTGCACCGTCGCCCGGCCCTGGTGGGCCTCCACGATGCCGCGGACGATGGCCAGCCCGAGCCCGGCGCCGCCCGCACCATCGCTGCGCGGAGTTCGGGCGCTGCCGCCGCGCCAGCCGGTGTCGAAGACCCGCGGCAGGTCCTCCGGGGGGATCCCACCGCAGCCGTCCTCGACCGACAGCACCACCCGGCCCGCCTCCTGGCGGGCGCTGACCGCGACGGTGCCGTCGGCCGGCGTCGCCCGGATCGCATTGACCAGCAGATTGCCCAGCACCCGGGTCATCTGCTGGGCGTCCACCCGCACCGGAAGCGGTACCACCCCACCGTCCACCAGCCGCACCCCGCTCGCCCGCGCCAGCGGACCGGCCCCCGCCAGCGCATCGTCCACCAGGTCGTACACCGACACCCGCGAGAAGCTCAACGCCAGGGCCCCGGCCTGGATCCGCGAGAGCTCGAAGAGGTCGTCGACCATCGCCGCCAGCCGGTCCACCTCGGTCCGCATCCGGGCGTGGTAGCGCGCGGTGTCCTCGGCGACCCCGTCCTCCAGCGCCTCGGCCATCGCCCGCAGCCCGGCGAGCGGAGTACGCAGATCGTGCGAGATCCCGGCGATCAGCTCCCGCCGCGAGGCGTCCAGCGCCCGCTCCCGCTCCCGCGCCTGCGCCAGGCGGGCACTGGTCTCCTCCAACGCCCGTGACAGCGCGGCCAGTTCGGCGGTCGGCGGCTCGGTGGGCGCGAGGAAACCGCCCTCGCTGCCAACCGTACGGGCCGCCCGCGCCAGCTCCCGGCTGCCCGCCGCGATCCGCCGCCCGAACAGCAGCGCGGCCGCCAGCGACACCGTCCCGGAGACCGCGACCACGGCCATCACCACGCCCAGGTCGTGCCCGGACAGGAACATCGCCTGGGCGACCGCCACCGTCCCCGCCGCCATCGCGGCCACCGCCAGCGCCGCCACCGCGAACAGCGACAGCGCCACCGAACGCCGCCGCAGCGCCCGCACCGCCAGCGCGGCCGGCAGCCCCACCAGTGCCGCGCCGCCCGCCGCCAGGGCCACGATGACCAGGAAGTCCGTCATGATGCCGGTTCGCCTCCCGCCGGGTCGAAGCGGTAGCCGGCGCCCCACACCGTGGTGACCAGGGCGGGCGCCGCCGGGTCCGTCTCGATCTTCTCCCGCAGCCGCCGGACGTGCACCGTGACCGTCGACAGATCGCCGAACTCCCACCCCCAGACCCGCTGTAGCAGCTCCTCGCGGGAGAAGACCCGGCCGGGGTTGCGCATCAAGAAGGCCAGCAGGTCGAACTCGCGGGCGGTCAGGGAGAGTTCCCGACCGGCACGGTCGGCCCGCCGGCCGCCCGGGTCCGCGGTCAGCTCACCGGCCCGCAGCACGGCGGAGGGCGCGGCGGCCGGCGGCGCGGCCTCCGCACGGCGCAGCACCGAGCCGATCCGCAGCACCAGCTCCCGCGGACTGAACGGCTTGGTGACGTAGTCGTCCGCGCCCAGCTCCAGGCCGAGGATGCGGTCCGCCTCCTCGCCGCGCGCGGTCAGCATCACCACCGGGACGGCGGGCCCGCCGTCCGCGGGCCGCAGCCGGCGGCACACCTCCAAGCCGTCCAGGCCCGGCAACATCAGGTCGAGCACGACCAGATGCGGGCGGAACGCCTCGGCCCGTTCGAGCGCGGCGAAGCCGTCGGCGGCGTGCTCGGTAGCGTACCCGGCGCGGGAGAGGTAGCCGGTGACCACCTCGGCGACGGTCGGATCGTCCTCCACCACCAGGACACGGCGCGGCGGTCCGGACGCGGGCCGGGGCGCGGGCGGCGGCGTTACGGGGGGCACGGCGTCAGCGTCCCCTCCCGGGAGATGGCTCATGCCCCCACCCAACACCAGTACCGCTGGCCCTGCGCACCCAGGCCCCCTCCCGTAAGACTCCGGTAACCGCCGGACTCGGGTGACGGTCGGGGGCCGGTCGGCCGTCGGGGGTCCGTCGACGGTCGGGGCTGCGGTTTCTGCCGGGCTCGGGGGCCGCCGGACCTTCAAGGCCCCGGCGGCTCAGCCTTCCAGCCCCTCCCGCACCCGCCGTGACACTGTGATCGCGTACAAGTCGAGCACCCCGGGCGGCTCCGCCAGGCCCGGGCCGCCGGCCCGGATCCAGGCCGCGATGTCCGCCAGCGCGTCGTCGTCGTTGACCAGACCCAGCCAGACCGGGCGCCCGCCCGCCGCGCGCCCCGCCGCCGATGGCTGGACCACCACCACGTTCGCCTGGTCGCAGACGTCCAGGCACTCCGAGGCCCGCACCGGCGCCGCGCCCTCCAGGGCCGCCCGCAGCCGGGGGATCTGCCCGGTGTGGTCGACCCCGGGGATCTTGGCTGCGTCACCACAGCAGCAGCCCCGGCACACGGTGACCCGGCACGGGGCCCCGCCGGCGGACTTCGCCTTGCGGGCAGGCTTGTTGATCATCCGGCCCATGGTACGGGGCACCTCATGGCCTTTCTCGACGGCCTCCCCGGGCCCGGCGCCCCGCCCGCCCCGCCCCGTCTCGTCCACCCGGCCCTCCGGGCGAACGACGGGAGTGTGACCACAGGGGACCCCGCGAGCCCACGAAGCTCCGAACAGCACACCTAGTGCTGCATCAGCCATCGTTCGTCCTGGTGCGATAGCGCTCCCCAGCCGTCGGTTCGGTAGGCATCAGCTGCCACAGTTGAGGGATGAACGGAAACTTCTTGGCTCGACACCACGATCAGTTGACTGCGTGGCTGAGGGACGGAGAGGCCGAAAGTCTCAACGCATTCCTGGGCGCACACCACGAGTCCTTCGTGCTCGTGACGACAGAGGGAGCGATCCTCGGCCTTGAGACGCTGCGAGAATCCCTGCGTAGTGCGGGCGGCAGCCAGCCTGGCTTGTCGATCCAGGTCGAGGAAGTCACCAGTATCACCCCCGAGGTGTACCGGTTCCTGGAGCGCCACATCGTGGACGGCTCCGTCGTGGGCGTGCGGGTGGTGACTGCCGTAATGGAGGACGGGTTGCTGCTCAGCGTGCAGGAGACCGCCCGTCGGTAGCGGAACCAGCGGACGTCACGCTTCAGCGTTATCGCTCTCGCTGGCGCGTCGTTCTACCACCCGCATTGCCTGCAACACCTCGCCGCCCGAGCCAGTATCCGAACGGCACGTCACGTCGCAACAGGGCAAGCATTGCCTGATACGGCACTAGGCGTCCCGGTACCGGTCCCGGATCTCGGGGCGTGGCTGGAAGCCGGCTGACGTGTAGGTGGCGACGGCGCCGACATGGGAGCTCGGGGTGCACACGAGCGCGCTCGACGAGCCCAGCTCCTGGAGTGCGGCCGCCGCGGCAACGGTGATCGCCTTGCCGTAGCCCTGACCGCGATGTTCCCGGTGCACGCCCATCGGTTCCAGCAACCCGGGCCGGCCCGGACCGGCCGACCACACCGTCACCGCCGCCACCGCACGGCCCCGCTCGTCGAAGGCCACCAGACAGCGGGCGTCGGCGTACGGCGGTCCGGCCGCCATCGCGCGCCAGTGCTCGTCGGCGAACGTCGACCCGTCGAACGCCGCCCGCTGCACGGCGGTACGCAGGTGCGCCTGCTCCGGCCCGACCACCTCGATCCGCACGCCCGGGTCCTCCACCGGCTCGGTGAGGTCACGGCGCAGCGGCGTCCACGGCTCATCGGTGTTCCAGCCCTCCTCGAACAGCAGATCCCGGACCAGCGCACCCGTCGGCGCCTCGACGCTCACCCTCCCCTCGGGCAGCACACCGCGCTCCGGCCCGGTCACGTCCGCAACCAACTGCCGCGCCAACTCCTCGTCCCCCTGAGCGTCCGGCGCGATCGTCAGCCGCAACAGCCCGGGACCGTCCAGCAGCCCGACAGCGAGGATCCGTCCGTCCCGGCTCCACGTCCTGACCGCCGCGGCGGTCGCTTCCGCCCCGGACCGCCAGAACCAGCCCAGGTCCCCCGGATGCAATTGCATCGGCGCCCCGTCGTACTGCCACTCCCGCAGCACGCCCACAGCCCCGCCCAGCCCATCGACTCCCGGCTTGCCCAACACCATCGCCATACCCCAATCACACACCGCCGCACCGACACTCCGCACCGCCCCGCCTGGCAACTGGCCTTCCCTGTCCGGCCAACCGGCGCGCCAGGCTGGACCCAGGCGCACCCCCGCCGACCAACCGGCGCGCCCGCCGGGCAACTGGCCTCCCCCGGCCGGACATCCGGTGCGCCCCGGCGGCATGGACCGGTGCCCGACCGGGATAGACATCCGGCATGCCCCTCACCGAGCCCCCGTCCCACCGCCAGCCCGGATCCCCGGCGCCGACCGCCATCCCCGGGCCGGCCGGCCTCCCCCTCCTCGGCTCGCTGCTCGACCTGCGCCGCGACTCCCTGGCCACCTTCCTCGACGCCCAGCGCGCCCACGGCGACGTGGTCCGCCTACAGGCCGGCCCGCCCGGGCTGCGCAGCGTGTTCTACGCCGTGTTCTCCCCCGAGGGCGTCCAGCAGATCCTCGCCTCCCAGGCCACCACCTTCCGCAAGGACCACCCGCTGTACGAGGAGGTCCGGCAGTCCTTCGGCAACGGCCTGCTCACCAGCCAGGACGCCGACTACCTCCGGCAACGGCGGCTGGTGCAGCCGCTGTTCACCAAGCGCCGGGTGGACGGCTACGCCCCGGCCGTGACCACCGAGGCCGCCACCACCGTCGACCGCTGGCGCACCGCCGAGGACGGCACCGTCGACCTGGTCCCCGAGATGAACCGGCTGGCGCTGCGCACCGTCGCCCGGATCCTCTTCGGCCTGGACGCCGAGGAGGCGGTGGCGGCCATCCACCGCTGCGCACCGGTCATCAACGCCTACGTCGTCCAGCGCGCCTACGTCCCGGTGAAGATCCCCCGCAGCTGGCCCACCCCCGCCAACCGGACGGCCCGGGCCGCCACCGACGAGCTCAACGCGCTGTGCGACCGCATCGTCGCCACCCGGCGTGCCGCATCCGGCCCGGCGGACGGCGCGGCGCCCGCCCAGGGTGACGACCTGCTCGCCCTCCTCGCCGCGGCCG
Source organism: Streptomyces sp. NPDC020742 (assembly GCF_040641675.1). NCBI lineage: Bacteria > Bacillati > Actinomycetota > Actinomycetes > Kitasatosporales > Streptomycetaceae > Streptomyces > Streptomyces sp. NPDC020742. Next base: position 175,992 of record NZ_JBFAEA010000010.1, on the reverse strand, counting down.
GCAACGAGCAGGACGGCTCGCTGGACGCGAAGGAGGTCCGCGAGCAGGTCCTGATCTTCCTGCTGGCCGGCCACGAGACCACCGCGACCTCCCTGGCCTTCACCCTCCACCTCCTCGCCCGGCACCCGGAGGAACAGGCCGCGGTCCGCGAGGAGATCGACCGGGTCCTGGGGGAGCGCACCCCCACCGCCGCGGACCTGGACCGGCTGCCGTACCTGACCCAGGCGCTCAAGGAGTCCATGCGGCTGTACCCGGCGGCGCCGGTCGTCAGCCGCCGGGCGGTGGCGGACACCGAGATCGGCGGCCACCGCATCCCGGCCGGCGCCGATGTGGTCGTCGCGCCGTGGGTCACCCACCGCAACCCGGCGCTGTGGGAGGACCCCGAGCGCTTCGACCCGCGCCGCTTCGCGCCCGAACGGGAGGCCGGCCGGCACCGCTACGCCTGGTTCCCGTTCGGCGGCGGGCCACGCGCCTGCATCGGCCAGCACTTCTCGATGCTGGAGTCGGTGCTGGCACTGGCGATGCTGCTGCGCGCCTACGAACTGACCGCGGTTGACGAGCAGGTGCCGGTCGCGGCGGGGATCACCCTCCAGGCCACCGGCCCGGCCCGAGTGCGGCTCCACCCCCGTACGACGGCGGGCGCAGGAGCGGGGGAGTAGGCCCGGAGGGGCCGGGAGCGCCGACAAGGGGGCCTGGAGCGACAGGCCCACCCTAAACGCAACGAAAATAGCGTTTGCGTTTTGGCGGTCACCCCCGTACTGTCATTCCCGGTCCCATTGCCGCCGATTGGAGAAGGCCGTTGCTCGTCTGAGGTCCGCCTGACACCGCGTCCGCGCATGCCCTGCATCGCGCGGCGTCGTCCGCGACCTCGGCGTACCCGCAACCGGCGTACCCCGGCGCACCTCGGCGTCTCCCGCGGTGTCTCCCTGCGCAAGTCCCGCACACCCACCCGCGCACCCAGGAGACCCCTTTGTCCAGAACCCCCCACTCCGCATCCCCCACCGGCCCGGCCCGCCCGGCGACCCTCGTCTGTACCGGACTCGGCTTCCACTGGCCCGACGGCAGCCCCGTCCTGGACGACGTCCACCTCACCGTCGGCCCCGGCCGCACCGGCCTCATCGGCACCAATGGGGCAGGAAAGTCAACCCTGTTGAGGATCATCGCCGGAGAGCTGGCCCCCACCACGGGCAGCCTCAAGGTCACCGGCGAGGTCGGCTACCTCCCCCAGCACGCCCACCTCGACACCCACCTGCGGGTCGACCAGGTCCTCGGTATCGCCGACACCCGCACCGCCCTGCACGCCATCGAAAGCGGCGACGCACGCGAGGAGCACTTCACCGCCGTCGGCGACGACTGGGACGTCGAGGAACGCGCCCGCGCCACCCTCGACCAGCTCGGACTGCCCGGCATCGACCTCGACCGCACCATCGGCGAGGTCTCCGGCGGCGAATCGGTACTCCTCCGGCTGGCCGCGCTCCTCCTGCGCCGCCCCGACGTGCTGCTGCTCGACGAACCCACCAACAACCTCGACCAGGCCGCCCGCCAGCGGCTGTACACCGCCGTCCGCGGCTGGTCCAAAGCGCTCATCGTCGTCAGCCACGACCGGGAACTCCTCGAACTCGTCGACCGGATCGCCGACCTGAGGCCCGACGGCGTGCACGCCTACGGCGGCAACTTCAGCGCCTACGAACAGGCCCTAGCCGTCGAACAGGACGCCGCCGAGCGGATGGTGCGGGTCGCCGAGGCCGACGTACAGCGCCAGAAGCGCGAACTGGCCGACGCCCAGGTCAAACTGGCCCGCCGGGTCCGCTACGGCAACAAGATGAACGCCACCAAGCGCGAACCGAAGATCGTCATGAACGCACGCAAACGCGAGGCCCAGGTCTCCGCCGCCAAACACCGCGCCCTGCACACCGACCGCCTCAAAGAGGCCCAGGAACGCCTCGACGAAGCCGCCGAAGCCGTCCGCGACGACGACGAGATCCGCATCGACCTGCCCCACACCGCCGTCCCGCCGGGCCGCACCGTCCTCACCCTCGACGCCCTCCGCACCCGCTACGGCGCCCGCGCCGACCTGGAGGTCCGCGGACCCGAACGCATCGCCCTCACCGGCCGCAACGGCTCCGGCAAAACCACCCTGCTGCGCACCCTCGCCGGGCAGATCCCACCCGCGTCCGGCACCGCGCACACCCACGTCCCGCACCGCTTCCTGCCCCAGCGCCTGGAGGTCCTCGACCCCACCCTCACCATCGCGCAGAACGTCGCCCGCTACGCCCCCGACGCCACCCAGAACCACATCCGGGCCCGGCTCGCCCGCTTCCTCTTCAAGGGCGCCCGCGCCGACCAGTGCGCCGGCACCCTCTCCGGCGGCGAAGCCTTCCGCGCCTCACTCGCCGCCCTGATGCTCGCCGAACCGGCCCCCCAACTGCTGCTGCTCGACGAGCCCACCAACAACCTCGACCTGGCCTCGGTCCGCAGACTCGTCACCGCCCTGGACTCCTACCAAGGCGCGCTGCTGATCGTCAGCCACGACCTGCCGTTCCTCCGCGACCTCGGCATCACCCGCTGGCTCGCCCTCCAAGACGGTGAACTGACCGACACCGCACCCCTGTAACCCACCGCCACACCCACCCGGCCACCGGCGGGGACCGTACCGCACGGCCCCCGCCGGCCGGCCCGCCTCACCGGGCCCGACCGCCTCACCGGGCCCGACCGCCACACCGGCCCGACCGCCTCACCGGCCGACGAACAGCGCCAGACTCGCCCCGCACTGCGAATGCAGCGGCGCCGGCAGCGCCCCCGGCGCGAACCAGCCCAGCGCATCGAACTTCTGCGGCTCACCGATCCGCACCGCCCCCGGATCCACCTGGACGGCGAACACCACCGCCACCCAGTGCGACACCACCGGATCGCCCCGCAGCACATTGCGCACCCCGAGCTGCTCGATGCCGAGCGGCCGGACGCCGTACTCCTCGGCCACCTCCCGGGCCACCGCCGCCTCGAACTCCTCCCCGAACTCCAGCGCCCCGGCCCCGCAGTCCCAGCACCCCGGCTCGTCCCTGGCCCCGGCACTCCGCCGCGCCAGCAGCACCCGGCCCGCGCCGTCATGACACACGAAGACGCACGACACACCCGGCCCCGTCACCCGACCCACACGCGCCACCCCGCCCTCCTCAGAAGTGCCGCAGCAGCTCGTCGAACGCCGACAGCCGCAGCACCTTGTCATCACCCGGGTCGAGTACCTCGTCCTCCAACACCCAGGTGTGGACGTTCGGGATGAACACCGCATTCAGACCGGCCGAACGGGCCGGCACAATATCCGACTTGGGGGAATTCCCGATCATCCAGGCCGACGACGGCACCAGGTCGTACGCCCGGATCAGCTCCTCATAGGTGACGACGTCCTTCTCCGGCACGATGTGCACGCCCCGGAAGTGCCCGCCCAGCCCGGACGCCGCCACCTTCCGCCGCTGCTCCTCGGTGTCGCCCTTCGTCAACAACAGCAGCTCATGCCGCCGCGCCAACTCCGCCAGGGTCTCGGCCACCCCGGGAATCAGCTCCACGCCGTCCCCGCCGAACGCCGCCGCCCACCCGGCGATCCGCGCCGACTCCGCCGCCGTCACCGCCCGCCCCCGCAGCCGCTCCACACACTCCCCGAGACTGCGCAGGAACACCGCGCTGCCGTACCCCAACGTCACCGCGTTCGCCGCCTCGATGCCGTCCAGCACCGCCCGCACCCCGGCCCGGTCCCCGCCCGGCGGCGTCACCCACGCCAGGAACTCGTCAATGACCCGCTCGAAGATCACGTTGTTCTCCCACAACGTGTCATCCGCGTCGAAGATCAGCATCCGCCCACCAGCCCCTCCCACTCAGCACCGACCCGCGCACCCTACAAACCCCCACCGCGCACCCGCACCGCGATTTCCGCCCCCGGCCACCGCACCCCGGCCCACCCCGCCACCAGCACAGGGACGACAACAGCCGCAGCAGCCCCACAGCGCGCCGGACGACCGGCGCCACCCTCAGTCCGAACGCCCCTCACCAGGCCCGCCGGTGCCGGGCTCCCGACGACAGGAGTCCCACGCTGCCAGCCGCAGCCCGCTCTCGAACCGCCGCTCCCGCCCATCCACCGGATCCCGGAACTCCAGCACCCGAGCCAGCAGTTGCAACGGCTCCCCGAACCCCTCCATCCCCACCACACCCCCGGCGCCCGCGCCCCCGCCACCCGGGAACAATCGACGGTCCGGAACCGGGAACAACGGTTCGTCCGGCATCGGGAACAACGGATCGTTCAGAATCGGCAGCCCCAACCCGCTCATATGCACCCGCAGCTGATGCGTACGCCCGGTCGCCGGCAACAGCCGGTACCGCCCCAGCCCGCCCCGCCGCTCCACCAGCTCGATCCGGCTGACCGCATTCACCTCACCGGGCACCTCCCGCGCCGCCGGAACCCCCCGCTCCTTCACGATCCGGCTGCGCACCGTCACCGGCAGCGCCACCCCCGCCTCGTACCGCGCCACCGCCTCGTACTCCTTGCGCACCCGCCGCGCCGCGAACAGCCCCTGGTACGCACCCCGGTCCTCCGGCCGCACCACGAACAGCACCAGCCCCGCCGTCAACCGGTCCAGCCGGTGCGCCGGCTGCAGCGCGGGCAGCCCCAGATCCCGCCGCAGCCGCGCCAGCGCGGTCTCGGTGACGTGCTGCCCCCGCGGCGTCGTCGCCAGGAAATGCGGCTTGTCGGCGATCACGATCCGCTCGTCCCGGTGGACGATCCCCACCTCGAACGGCACCGGTACCTCTGGCACGAAATCCCGGTGGAACCACACATACCGCCCGGCGCAGTACGGCTCACCCCCGCTCAGCGCCCCGTCCACCCCGACGAACCGCCCCGCCCGCAACATCTCCGCCACCCGCGCCGCCCCGACCGCCCCCGCGAACCGGTCCCGCAAATGCTCCCCGACCGTCCCCCACACCCCGTCCGGATCGGCCGGCAACCGCACCCGTACCGGATCGATCCCCTCACGCTGCGGAAGCGGAGCAGGCGGAACCGGCGATCTACGTCTCATGGGAGCAAGAGAACCCCGGTCGGGCGGTGGTTTCAAGCCGGGCCGGTACCCGTGCGGATATCCGATGCCGCCTGCCGCCACGAGGCGGCACCCATAAGATCAGTCTGTGCCTGAGACTTCGAAGGAAGACCATTACGCGAGCGCCGCGTTACGCCACCACAACGATGCGGTCTACCTGCACGACGACGGCCGACTGCCCAATGCGGACCACCATTTCGGCTTCTCCGTGGAATGCGCCCTGAAGAGCCTCATGCTGCGGTACACCCAGGTTTCGGTGGCCCCGGTCAAACCGGGCGGCCAGCCGACCAAGAAGCCGTACATCCCGCAGCAGAGCGGTAAGCAGAGGTATATCGAGCATCTCCCGGAAGCGTGGTCCGATACGGGAGACGTCATATCCGACGCGACGCTCCTGCTCCGCGGCCGCACCGGAAGCGCCCTGTCGGCAATTCTGACGGCGTCGTCGCCGTTCGCCACGTGGAGCGTGCATGACCGCTACAGCGACGGATCCTCTGTGCACGAGGCCGATGTGCGAGCTCGTCGTGCGGCATCAGAACGGATTCTCGGCCTGCACGAGCAGGCGCTCATAGACGGAGTGCTCACGTGACCTTCCCACCCGATCCGGTTCGCTTCGACGAGGCGCGGCCCCTCGCGCTGGCCGTTGCCCTCGACACGGCTGCCTCCGGCGTCGACGTACTGCTCGTGCGGGACATTCTCGGCCGGATCTCCCTGCTCCTGGACGACCGGTCCGGCGGACTCGACGCGGCCAAGACAGCGACGTGGCGTGAGCGCCTCAAGAACACCCTCGGTCCGTACGCGGCGGACCGGCCCCTGCTCCTCGCTTCCGGCCTCTTCCAACCGGATGCATACTTCGCGTCGCCCCGCGCGGCAGCCGAACTCGGTTACGTCGCCCAACCAGGCCACGGCAGCATCCGCTGGCTCGACAACACCGTCGTCGGCGGCGACTGGGCCCGGGTGAGTACCCCGGAGGCGGAGTCCGGGGGAGTGCGCACCGCACGCACCGCGCTCTACGGATTCAAGGGTGGTGTCGGCCGCTCGACCGCAACGTTCATGCTGGCCAAGCACCTCGCCGGGCAGGGCAACTGCGTTCTCGTCGTCGACCTTGACCTTGAGTCTCCCGGCGCGGGCCCGCTGCTCGTCGCGGAGGAGCAGCTACCCCAGTACGGAATCATCGACCAACTCGTCGAATCGGCGCTGCACAACGAGGAAGGCCTCGACCTCGTCGCCCAGGCCACCCATTTCCACCTCCCCAACAACGGCGAGCTCTGGGTAGCCCCCGCCCGGGGACGAGGGGCGCCCGGTACCGAGTACGCCTACGTCGACAAGCTCAACCGTGTCTACGCCGATGTGCCCGGCCACGGTCAGGGCAGTTTCGCGGACCGGCTGGAAGCGGCGGTCCACGCCTGCGAGGACGCAGTAGCCAGGGAGAGCCGCCGTCCCGACGTCGTGCTCCTCGACAGCCGGGCAGGAATCCACGACATCGCCGCCGTTGCGATCTCACGCCTCTGCGACCTCGCCCTGCTCTTCGGCAGCGACAACGGCCAGACCTGGGCGGGATATCGAGCCCTCTTCACGGCCTGGCTTTCCTCGGGCCAGGCGCCGGAGATCCGGGAGAAACTGAGAATGGTCGCCTCAATGGTCCCGGACGCCGATCGTGCTTCCTACCTGGAGACGTTCCGGGACCATGCCTGGGAATGCTTCTCCGTCCTCTATGACGACCTCGTCGATGGCAATACGGGCTTCAACCCCAGCCCGGAGGACGGCTCAGCGCCGCACTCGCCCATTCCGATCCTGTTTGCCATCGAACTCGTCGGCCTTGACGCTGTCACCACGCCAGGTTGGGACGACCGCGCCTTCGTTCGTGCCGCGTACGATTCCTTCCTGAAGACCGTCACCAACCTGATGATCGAAGGACCGCGATGACCGCCCCGCTCGAAGCCGAGGACTACCGGAACCTGCTGGTCGCCGCGCTGCCCCCCGCACAGGACGCGGATACGGTCGAACCTACGCGCTTCAATCTCTTCACCCCCGACTCACATCGCCTCGCGCTGCACGTGGACACCACCGTGGTGCGGGGCGGCCGTGGCGTGGGCAAGACGTTCTGGTGCCGTTCCCTGCTCGACGATCAACTCCGGGAAGTCGCCGCGGAGGAGTACCGCATCGAGCGGCTTCGGAACCTGAAGGTTTCGCCGGGGTACAGCGCCATGCTGGACCCCGATCTGTACCCGGGAGCCGGTGAGCTGGCCAACCTGGTGGACCGCGGCGTGCGCGCCTATGACCTGTGGAACGCCGTGCTGCTCGTGGCACTCGGGCAGCCCGAGCTCCACGGCAACATGGAGTGGAAGGACCGCATCGCCTGGGTGCAGGCCAATCCGGGGGCGCGAGACCGGACCGTCGCCCGTGCCGACAAGCAGGCGCAGTCGGACGCGATCACGCACCTGGTCCTCTTCGACGCGCTGGAGCACCTCCACCGGGACCGCATCCAGGCAGACCGGCTTGTCGCCGGCATCCTCCAACTCGCTCTGGAGATGCGGCTGAGCACCAAGAACATCCGGTGCAAGATCTTCATCCGGCCCGACATGTTCGATGGAGCGCTCCTCCACTTCCCCGATGCGTCGAAACTGACGTCGAACGCCGCCAGTCTCCAGTGGACGACCACCAATCTGTACGGTCTCTTCTTCCACTACCTCGGCAACCACGAAAGCGCCGAGTCCATGAAATTCCGCTCCTGGACAGGCAGCTGGACCGAACACGCAGGACGGCACCTGCTTCCCGCCACGCTGCTCGGTGACGAGCAGATCCAGGCATCGGTCTTCAGCCAGCTGGCCGGCCCGTACATGGGAGCCAACTACCGCAAGGGCATCACGTATACGTGGCTGCCCAACCACCTCATGGACGGCGTCGAGCAGGTGAGTCCCCGCAGCTTCCTCAACGCGCTGAGCATGGCCGTGGACGAGACACGAGGAAAGTACGCGAGCCATCTGTACGCCATCTACCACGAGGGCATACGGAAGGGCGTCCAATCCGCCTCGCAGACCCGCGTCAATGAGATCAGCGAGGACATGCCGTGGGTGCGTACCGTCATCGCACCGCTGGCAGGCCAGCAGGTGCCGATCGACCAGGGACTTGTACTCGACCTCTGGCAGGCATCCGACCTGACGTCCACCCTGGGCAGGGAGGCGGCCCGGGCCAATTCGGGTGGGGCCGGGGCGGAGGTCCGTACCGGGCCGCGCTACCCGGATGACTACCTTCGTCTGATCGACGAGCTGATCGCCCTCGGCGTGATGCGCCGCCGCAAGGACGGCCGGATCGACCTCCCGGACGTGTACCGAATCGCCTTCTCGATCGGCCGCAAGGGCGGGGTGCCGAAGGTCCAGCCGTAAGAGCCTGCCTGCCCAGGCTCCCAAAGCCCTCGGGCCTCCGTCATGGGGGTCGATCCACCCGCAAGCGGCGAGACGGGGCACTACCGCCGGGGCGCGCCACCCTTCATCCGGACGATGCGCGACGCACTCATCGGCGCGGATCCGAGCGCAGTTCCACCAAGGTGTGGCCAATCCCACGCTCGTCGATGGGGTCGGGGAAAGCCGACCACAAGATCCCGTGAGGGTGTCGGCCGGGTGGTGCCCCTGCGCGCCTGGCTCCCTCCCGCCCGAGGGCTTCGGGGCCCCGCCCCTGGACACGGCAGAGGCCACGAACGATCCGTAGGGGGAATCCGCGTAGCAGCGCCGCGAACCTCCGGGGCCACTCACCGGGCTCCACCAAAGCCCGCGACGGGCACACGTGGGAGGACAGCGCGCGCCGACTTGGCCGCCCCCGTACGGGTCGCCCCGGTCTGCCACCCCGTTCTGACCAACGGGATCGCTCGACGGTTGGTCGCGCAAGGGCCCGAGAAACAGAAAAACCCCAGGTCAACTGGGGTTTCTGCTGGTGTCCGAGGGGGGACTTGAACCCCCACGCCCGATAAAGGGCACTAGCACCTCAAGCTAGCGCGTCTGCCATTCCGCCACCCGGACAAGGTGTCTGTCGTTGCGGCCCCGGGCCGTTCCGACGTGGAAAACAATAGCAAACCTTCAGGGGTGGTCGATCACCCCTACATCCGGCCCAGGGCGACCCCGTGACCAGCGGATGTCCGGCGCATTGCGGCCTTGGGACGCAGCACCCAACGGGTGGAGGATGGTCATGGACCCCCCGCCGCCGAGCGCCCCCCGGGCGCGGACGCGGCCGCGAACCCAGAGGAGGCAGCGTGAGCGAGCTCCGCCAGCGAACCGAGGAAAGGTGCCAGCCCCGCGCATGCGGAGCCGAGCGAAGCGAGGTTTCGGCATGAGCGAGTCGCAGCCGGCCCGTACCGTCACCGGCGAGGACGAGGTCGTCGACCTGTGCCGGGACCTGATCAGGATCGACACCAGCAACTACGGCGACCACTCGGGCCCGGGCGAGCGCGCCGCCGCCGAGTACGTCGCCGAGAAGCTCGCCGAGGTCGGACTCGAACCGAAGATCTTCGAGTCCCACAAGGGCCGCGCCTCGACCGTCGCCCGGATCGAGGGCGAGGACCGCTCACGGCCCGCGCTGCTCATCCACGGGCACACCGACGTCGTACCGGCCAACGCCGAAGACTGGACCCACCACCCCTTCTCCGGCGAGATCGCCGACGGGTGCGTGTGGGGCCGCGGCGCCGTCGACATGAAGGACATGGACGCGATGACGCTGGCCGTCGTCCGTGACCGGCTGCGCACCGGACGCAAGCCGCCGCGCGACATCGTGCTGGCCTTCCTCGCCGACGAGGAGGCCGGCGGCACCTACGGCGCGCGCTACCTCGTCGACCACCACCCCGAGCTCTTCGAGGGGGTGACGGAGGCGATCAGCGAGGTCGGCGGCTTCTCCTTCACGGTCAACGAACAGCTGCGGCTGTACCTCATCGAGACGGCCCAGAAGGGCATGCACTGGATGAAGCTGACCGTCGACGGGTCCGCCGGTCACGGCTCGATGATCCACAAGGACAATGCGATCACCGAACTCTCCGAGGCCGTCGGACGGTTGGGCCGCCACGAGTTCCCGGTCCGGGTGACCAAAACGCTCCGGGTCTTCCTCGACGAACTCGGCGACGCCCTGGGCGCCGAACTCGACCCGGAGAACATGGACGACACCCTCGCCAAGCTCGGCGGCATCGCCAAGCTCATCGGCGCCTCACTCCGGAACACCGCCAACCCCACGCAGCTGGGCGCCGGCTACAAGGTCAACGTCATCCCCGGCCAGGCCACCGCACACGTCGACGGACGGTTCCTGCCCGGATACGAGGAGGAGTTCCTCGCCGACCTGGACCGGATCCTCGGGCCATGCGTCAAGCGCGAGGACGTGCACGCCGACAAGGCCCTGGAGACGACGTTCGACGGCGCCCTGGTGAACGCCATGCAGTCCGCCCTCCAGGCGGAGGACCCGATCGCCCGCGCGGTGCCGTACATGCTCTCCGCCGGTACGGACGCCAAGTCCTTCGACGACCTCGGGATCCGCGGGTTCGGCTTCGCCCCGCTGAAGCTGCCGCCGGAACTGGACTTCGCGGGAATGTTCCACGGCGTGGACGAGCGGGTCCCGGTCGACGGACTGAAGTTCGGGGTGCGGGTGCTCGACCGGTTCATCGAACAGAGCTGAGGTCGTTTCCGCTCCGGCGCCCCTGCCGGTCCCGGTGCGCATCGGAAGGGTGTGGACCTGAATTCGGCGCGGATTTCCTGCCGTTCGCGCCGGCTTCGCTGAAAAGAGTGAAAGCCCCGATGTGTTCGTAGCTTCAACGGTCTATTCCTCGTTGCAGGGTGTAGCGGTCCGCGGCTGGGATCGCTTTTGCCTACAAGGAGGAACAATGATCAAGAAGATCGTCGCTGCTGCGACGGCCGCCGGCGGGCTGCTGCTCGCCGGCGCCGGCCTGGCCGCTGCCGACTCCGGTGCCCAGGGCGCAGCCGTGCACTCGCCTGGCATCGCGTCCGGCAACGTCGTTCAGGTGCCGGTACACGTTCCGGTGAACGCCTGCGGCAACACGATCTCCGTGATCGGGCTGCTCAACCCCACCTTCGGCCACTACTGCGTCAACAAGTGACTTTCTGACGCCCTTTGGCGTTGTACCTGCACCCGTATCGGTCCGATCCGGATCGGGCCTCGGAATGCACGCCTCGCATTCCGGAGTCTCTGGGTATTTCGGTGGGCGGGTGGATCGCAGGGCTCTCTCCTTGGGACCGCTACTCGCACGCATTCCGGTAACACACTAGGCAGGGGAACAACCTATGAGACAGGTCGCACGAAAGGGCCTGATCACCATGGCGGCGGCCAGCGGCGTACTCGCTGCGGCAGCCGGCTACGCACACGCGGATGCGGGGGCCGCCGGAAGCGCGGCCAACTCACCCGGCGTGGGATCCGGCAACAACCTCCAAGTCCCGCTCCACATCCCGGTGAACGCCTGCGGCAACACCGTCAACGTGGTCGGGCTCCTCAACCCCGCGTTCGGCAACAACTGCGCCAACGTCGGCGGGCACCACGGCGGAGCGACCGGCGGACAGCACCACGGCGGCCACCACGGTGGCGCCAATGCCGCGGGCGGAACCGCCAACTCGCCCGGCGTCGCCTCCGGCAACCACGTCCAGGCACCGGTCGACGTACCGGTCAACGCCTGCGGCAACACCGTCGATGTCGTCGGCCTGCTCAACCCGGCCTTCGGCAACGGCTGCGGCAACGCCTCGCCGTCGGTTCCGGGCCACCCGCACAACCCGGGGCAGCCCCACCACCCCGGCCACCCGCACCACCCCGGCCACCCGCACCACCCCGGTAAGCCGCACCACCCGGGCAAGCCGGAGCAGCCGGGCAAGCCGCACCACCCGGGGAAGCCGCACCACCCGCAGACCCCCGGCACCCATGAGCACGGCACGCGGCCGCAGACCACGCCGCACAGCCACACCGCGACGCCGGCCAAGCCCGCCGCGCCGCAGCAGCTCGCACACACCGGTGCCGGGTCGATCGGCTATGCGGTGCCGGCCAGCGCCGCCCTCCTCCTCGGAGGCGCCGTGCTCTACCGCAGGGCCCGCACGGCCCGCCGGTAGCCCCTGCGTCACCGCCGCACCCCCACCGATCCCCCCGTCACTGCCTTCCCGGCAGTGGCGGGGGTTCGGCCGTCAGAAGGCAGACGTTCGGGCATCCCCCCCAGCAGCCACAACCTAGACACCCGAAGCCGGGGACGCAGGCACCTGCACCACACAGTGCCTCGCCCCGAAAAGAGCGCCCCGCGGCCAAGACCCGCCCACGACGCGACTCTGAGATCCACGACGCGACTCTGAGATCCACGACGCGACTGCGAGACCCGTGACGCGACTCTGAGATCCACGATGCGACTGTGAGACCCACGATGCGGCTTTGAGACCGGCGACGCGACGTTGAGACCCGCGACGCGGCTCTGAGACCCGCGCCCGAGCAAGCCAGCAGTCCGGCGCCCGCCCAGCTCCCGCCCGCTCTCCAACCGCCCGTCCAGCCCCGTCCGGCGGGGCACAGGCACCGGCACAGGCCCCGGACGCCAAGGCAGGGCTCGTCACACCAAAAGAAGCCCCCAACATTCGAAAGAAGCTGCTGAAGGGCACCGAAGGAAGGGAAGCGTCGCCCCCCACAGAGGGGCTGAACGCCACCCCACAGGGCCGGACATCTTGATGGGGACGCGGACGCGGGGCGCTGCCGGCCATGGCCACGGGCAGCATGGACGGGGTGGGTGGGGACAGGCAGGACCGCGAGAGGCGGAGCGTGCGAGAGATGCCCGCCGCACCATGCGCTATCGGGGCGTTACGGCACGTGAAATCGGCAACCGCCCGCAGGCGCCCCACAGCGTCGGCCCGGCGCCCCCAGCGGCCGGACCCCGTCACCCTCCAGCAAGCGGACCCCGTCGCCCCCGCTGTGCTTGAGCCCCCGGAGCGCTGGCACACCCCGCAGCGCTGAGCCCCGTGCCCTGCAACGCTGGCCTGCCCCCAGCGTGGGTACCGTCCCGACGAGCCTCCTCCACCATGCTCGGCCCAAGCACACTCAGCCCCGCCACGCTCAGCCCCGGCACGCTCGGCTCCACCAAGCCTGGTCCCGTCATGCTGATCATCCCCCACCACGCTCAGTCGCCGACGGCACTCACCACGTGGCGCGGAGCTGGCGAATGATCCGGCGGCGCAGCCGCACCTTGCGACTCCCGTCCGGGTTCAGACGCAGTCGGTCCAACTCCCAGTGTCCGTACTCGGCATGGTCGGTCAGCAGGCGTGTGGCGGCCTTCCGGGACACTCCCCGTGGCACGTACACATCGCAGAATTCGTATTCCGGCATCGCATCTATTGTGCGGGACCGGCCCCGGTACGGATAGCGTCTGCACTATGTCTGATGCTGCGCAGCCTTCCGCTGCCGAGGTACGTGCCGCCGCCGAGGCGGTCAAAGCCGCGCTGGACCGTCACCTCGACGCGGTCGAACGCCGCTCGGGGCAGGACGACCCGGCTGTCTACGCCGCGTTCGACGAACTCGCCGCGGCCGCTGAGCTCTATGACGAGCTGCTCTACGACACCTACGACGAAGTCACCCCCTTCGAGATCCCCGGAAGCGACAGTCTGCCCGCCTACGCGGGCCCGGACGAACCCAGTGCGCTGAGCGTGCTGATCCGGCGCGACTACACCGTCGCCGAACCGCAGCGGCTGCTGCATCAGGCCCAGCGCATCGCCGACCTCGACCCGGACGCCGCCGACGAGGCGGTGGGCAACGCTTCCGAACGCGCCGACGCCGCGGCGGTGGTCGGCAGCAGCGTGCACGCGGCTCTCGGGGTCCTCTTCGGGGAGTTCGAGCCCGACGAGATCGCCTCCCGCCACAAGGAGTTCGGCCTGGAGGAGGGCGACTCCACGCTGTGGGTCGCCGCCGCCGACGACCCGGCCGAGCCGGGGGAGTGGCTCTCCGCGCCGTTCGACCAGGCGGACCCTCAGCGGGTGGTGTGCCGCTTCGATGTCAGCGCGGTCTTCGACGAGGAATTGGACGGCGACGACCTGCTGGAGCCGCTCGACCGGGAACGGTAGAAACGGCCCGGTAGCCCGGTAGCCCGGTAGCCCGGTAGCCCGGTAGCCCGGTAGCCCGGTAGCCCGACAGCCCGACAGCCGGCAGCCCGGTGGCCGGTAGCCGGGTTCGGCGCGGTCCTATGCGGCTGAGCCCTGCCCGGCTGGTTTGCGGCATGGCTCCCGCGGGCTGGGCTGGCGGTGCGGCCCCGCGGTGCGGCCCCTGCGCCGCTGGATGCGGCTGGGCTTGTGGTGGTGCTGCTGCGTGACGGCTCGCGGCGCTGCTGCTGGGTGACTGGGCCCTACGGGGTGACTGGGCCCTTTGGGCTTGTGGCCGGGGTGACTGGGCCCTTTGGGCTTGTGGCGCGGCCCCGGTATGCATCGGCCGTGGTCTGGCCCCCACGGGACCGGGTAGCCCACGGGACCGGGTAGTCGTTCTGGCCCCCACGGGACCGGGCAGTCGTGAGGCTGTCCGTGTCCGGGGTGGGGGCCAGCGCTGTTTGGGGTGCCTCGGCGCCTCCTTCAATCCGGCAACGATTACGGAGAGTTATTAGTTCCGGCTAATCGTTACCCTCTGTTGTTTCGGGGCGGAGGAGGGTGCGAAGGCGGGTGGTGCGGGGCTTGGCCGGCATGGTGGCCACGGCCTGCGGGAGGGCCTGGTCGACGCCCTGGACCACGGAGAGGTGCTGCTCGCCGCGGCTGAAGGCGGTGTAGACCCAGGAACGGGTCAGGCCGCCCGCGGCGTCGCCGGGCAGGACGACGACCGCGGCCGGCCAGCGCATGCCGGCGGACTGATGGGCAGTGAGGGCCCAGGCGTGGCGCACGGTTCCCGCGGCGACCTGGTCCCGGGGCACCACCAGAGCGGCGCCGTCGCAGAGAAGGTGGAGGCCCGCGGCGTCCGCGCCGGTGACCGTGCCGGTGGCCGTACGGCCGGGTGTCGGGGTGTAGGCGACACGGTCGCCGGGGTCGAAGCCGCCGAAGCGACCGGGGCCCGGGTTGAGCCGCTCCTTGAGGGCGGCGTTCAGGGCGCGGGTGCCGGCTGCGCCGCCGTGCCCGACGGTGATGACCTGGGTTCCGTCGGCCGGGATGTTCAGAGCCCGCGGGACCGAGTCGGCGACCAACTGGACGGTGCGGTGCACGGCCTCCCGCGCGTCCCTGACCGGGACGATCACCACTTCCTTGCCGGGCGCCTCGACCTGGCTCAGCTCGCCGATGCCGATGCCCGACACCAGCTCGCCGATCGGACCGAAGTCCGGCGTGCGGGAGACGACCTGGGGGCAGAAGCGGGCCGCGAGGAGGTCGGCGAAGAGCCGGCCGGGGCCGGCGGACCACAGGACGCCGGTGTCGCCGCTGAGCACCAGCCGGGTGCCGTCGGACAGCGACTCGACGAGGAGTGCGGCGGCCTCCAGGTCCAGTTGCGGAGCGTCCAGGACGACCAGGAGGTCGAGCGCGAGCGCGCCGTCCTGGTCGCGGCCGGGTCCCTGCCGGCCGGAGAGCAGACCGGAGACGGTGACGGCCGCCTCGCCCGGAGCGGAGGGGGAGGCGGAATCAGCGGGGGAAGCGGAACCGGAGAGGGAAGCGGGGGCGGAGGGGGGAAGGGAAGGCGAGTTGGCGGAAGTGGCGGTGAGTTCGGTGAGGTGGGCGGCGAGGCGGCGGCGGCCGTTCTCGGTGTGGGTGGCGCCGTAGGCGCGCAGCCCCAGGGAGCGGGCGGCGGCGATCAGTGCGGCTGGTTCGGCGCGCGCAGCTTCGGCACCGGTGTGCGCCACCAGGCCGCTGTCCGCGGCGGCTCGGATCAGTTCGGCGGCGGACGGTGACGCGGCGGCGGCAGCGGCGGCCTCCCAGGCGGCAGGGGAGGGGCGGCGGCGATCCACCGGACCAGGGTGATCCACCGGACCAGGGCGATCCATCGGGCCGGTGAGCGGCGAGGCCTCGCCTTCGGGCGCCCAGGCTGCACCGTCCTCACCCGTCGACGTTGCGCCGCCCTGACTCGTCGACGCTGCGCTGTCCTCGTCCGTCGACGTTGCGCTGACCTCGTCGGCCGGCTCTGCACCGCCCTCGTCGGCCGGCTCTGCACCGCCCTCGTCTGTCGGCTCGGCGCCGTCCGCGGGCGGGGGTTCTGCGCTGTCCCCACGGGTTGGTTCCTCGGCCGGGTCGGTGGCCTGGGTTGTGGGGCTTCCGTCCGCGTCGGCGGCGTGCGAGGTGGGGCGTTCGCCCGCGTCGGCGTCGGCGTCGGGGGCGGTGTCGGCGTCGGTGTGGGAGCCGGCGTCGGGGTCGGCGTCGGGGGCGGTGTGGGAGCCGGCGTCGCCGTGGGCGTTGGGGGCATCGGGCTCGGACGGGCCGGTGGGTTCGGTGGCTGGCTCGAAGGTGTTGAGCAGGCGGGCGAGGCCGTCGGCGACGCTCTCCTCGGCCATGGCGAAGCGGTCCAGGCCGAGGATGATGCGGACGGGCTGTTCCGCTTCTTCGTCATCGTCCTGGGCGGGGCGGGGCCGGCCGCCCGGTTCCTCGATGGCGTCCTGGAAGACCAGGACCGCGCCGTCGGCGATGGCGTTCTGCAGGGCGTCGTCGGGGTCGGGTACCGAGCGCTGGGCCAGTGCCGTACGCAGGGCGGAGGCCTCCAGGGCGGAGTGCCCGGCGACGGCGGCCTGCTCCAGCAGCCAGCAGACCAGGGCCTGGGCGCGGCGTTCGTCGCCCGGCCCGGCCGCCGCGCCCAGCAGTGCCCGGGCGAAGCCGTCGGCCTGTTCGGGGCGGACACCGGGCACGCCGAGCAGCTGCCAGGGATCTTCGCGCAGTGCCTCGGCGGCGCGCTCGCCCAGGACCTCGGCGGCCTTCTCGGCCAGCGTCTCCGGGGCGCCGCCCGCGGCGAGCACCTGGCGTACGCCCTCCAGGCCGGGGGCGGTGGGCGCGGCCGGGGCAGCGGGGACGACCGGGGTGGCGGGCTGTGGGGCCGGGCCGGCAGCCGCGGTGCCGGCCCCGGTGCCCGGGTGGGTCGGGGCCGTGGGCTGTGGGGTCGGGCGCTGGTCGGCGGGGGCGGCGGCCGGACGCGCCGTGGGGTGCTGTGGGGCGGACTGTGCGGAACGGGCGGCGGGAGCGGTGCCGGCCGGGCCCGCGGCGGGTGTAGGGGGTGTTGCGGGGCGGCGGGGAGCGTCGTTGAAGAACGAGGCCGCCGAGCGCTCGCCGCTCTCCACGGCCCGTACGGCCGCCGCCAGCGCCGCCGCCGTCGCATGGCCCGATCCGGCCGCCGGAGCCTGCTGCGCTCCCTGCTGCTCGGGCGGGGTGTCACCGGCGGGGCGGTCGGTACTCACAGCGTGCTCCAGTCGTGATCGGGGTAGTGGTGCACCGGCGCCGATACGTCGTCCAGCGCCCGGCGGATCTCGTCAGGAAGACTAAGGGTCTCCACTGACAATGCGGCTCTGAGCTGCTGCGCTGTGCGTGCGCCCACGATCGGGGCGGTCACTCCGGGATGGTCGCGGACCCAGGCGAGCGCGACCTGGAGCGGGGTGGCGGCCAGTCCGTCGGCGGCGGTGGTGACCGCATCGACGACGCGGCTCGCCGCCTCGTCGAGGTAGGGCGCGACGAACCCGGCGAGGTGGTCCGAGGCGCCGCGCGAATCGGCCGGGGTGGCGTGGCGGTATTTGCCGGTCAGGACGCCTCTGCCGAGGGGTGAGGACGGCAGGACGCCGATGCCGAGGTCCCGGGCCGCGGGCAGCAGTTCGCGCTCGATGCCGCGCTGCAGGAGGGAGTACTCCATCTGGGTGCCGGCGATGCGGTTGCGTATGCCGGGGGCGGCGAGCTGCCAGGTGGCGGCCTTGGCGAGCTGCCAGCCGGAGAAGTTCGACAGGCCGATGTAGCGGGCCCGGCCGCTGGTGACGGCGAGGTCGAGGGCCTGGAGGGTCTCCTCCAGCGGGGTGTGCGGGTCGAAGGCGTGCAGCTGCCACAGGTCGACGTAGTCCGTGCCCAGCCGCTGCAGGGAGGCGTCCAGGGCGGCGAGGAGGTGGCGCCGGGAGCCGTCGATGCGGCGGTCCGCCTCCAGGACGCTGCCGGCCTTGGTGGCGATGACGAGGTCGTCGCGTGGCACGAGGCCTTCCATCAGCCGGCCCAGGAGGTATTCGGCGCCGCCGTCGGCGTAGATGTCGGCGGTGTCCACGAGGGTGCCGCCGGCCTCCCAGAACGTCTTGAGCTGGTCGGCGGCTTCGTGCTCGTCCGTGTCGCGGGCCCAGTTCAGGGTGCCGAGCCCGAGCCGGGACACGCGCAGGCCCGTTCGGCCGAGGTGCCTTTGCTCCATGGGGCTTGAGATTACGCGCCGTGGCGCGGGATCAGGGGACCTGTGGACAACCTGCCGGTGACGCCCGGCGAGGGTGCGCGCTACAGTCCCCGCGACAGCGACGTTACTGAGCGGTAAGGGGAGCGGCATGAGGCTTGGCATCAACCTCGGCTACTGGGGCGCCGGGATGGACTCGGACAATCTCGCGGTGGCGCAGGAGGCCGACCGGCTCGGTTATTCGGTCTGCTGGGCCGCCGAGGCCTACGGCTCCGACGCCGCCACCGTGCTCGCCTGGGTCGCCGCCCAGACCGAGCGGATGGACATCGGCTCGGCCATCTTCCAGATCCCGGCGCGTACGCCGACGATGACGGCGATGACCGCGGCGACGCTGGACGCGCTGTCCGGTGGTCGGTTCCGGCTGGGGCTGGGCGTCTCGGGGCCGCAGGTCTCCGAGGGCTGGTACGGCGTGAAGTTCGACAAGCCGCTGGCGCGCACCCGGGAGTACGTCGACATTGTCCGCAAGGCGATGTCGCGCGAGCGGCTGTCCTACGAGGGGGAGCACTACACGCTGCCGCTGCCCGGTGGCCCGGGCAAGCCGCTGAAGCTCACCGTCCATCCCGAGCGCCCGCACATCCCGCTGTACATCGCCGCGATCGGCCCGAAGAACCTGGAGCAGACGGGGGAGATCGCCGACGGTGCGTTGCTGATCTTCCCGTCCGCCGAGCACCTGGAGGAGACCGCGGTCACGCACCTGCGCGCGGGCCGGGAGAAGGCGGGCCGGACGATGGACGACTTCGACGTCTGTCCGATGGTGCCGCTGGCCGTGGGGCCGCGCGGCGGCGACGGGGACATCGGTGCGCTGGCCGACATGTTCCGTCCGTACACCGCGCTATACGTCGGAGGCATGGGCAGCCGCAAGCAGAACTTCTACAACCGGCTGGCGCAGCGCATGGGTTACGAGAAGGAGGCCGCCGAGATCCAGGACAAGTACCTGGCCGGCGACAAGGAGGGCGCCGCCGCGGCGATTCCGGAGCGGCTGATCGACCAGACCACGCTGCTCGGCTCCGTCGAGCGGATCGCCGAGCGGATGCAGGCCTATGCGGCGGCCGGGGTGACCACGCTGACGCTGGCCCCGGCCGGGTTCACCCGTGAGGAGCGGCTGGCGTCGCTGCGGGCCGGTGTGGAGGCGCTGGAGCACGCCGGGCTGGCGTAGCGGGCGGCACAAACCGGCCGAAGGCCCGGCGCCTGGGCGCCGGGCCTTCCGGGAAGCTCTGCGGCCGTGGTGGGGGCTCGGGGGATCCTCCCCGCCACGGCCGTCGCGCTGCCCAACGCGTCAACGGGCGGGCGGGTTACGCCATGCCCCCGGGTGTGTTTCGTTCGAACGGGGGAACGGGCCGCCGCCCCGGTTGCCGGCACCGGAACGCCCTAATTGACTACTTCTTTACGGGTGTGTCCGTTCGGAGGTGGCGCAGATGTTCTCGGCCCGAAGCTTGTTCCAGGAGATCCTCGACAACGACAACTCCTACCGTCTGTTCTGTTCCATCGCAGCCAGCGGCGAGGCCCAGGGCGGCTGGGAGAACGGCCGGATCGCCGCGCTGCTGCCCGCGTCCCTGCGGGGGCTGGCGCCCAAGGTGGCCCGGCATGGCGCCGACGAGGACAAGCACGGCCGGATCTTCCATGCCCTGATGCGCAAGCGCGGACTGACCCCCACCACGGTCCCCGAGGGGACCGACTACACCATGCTCCTGGAGCGGCGGGGCATCGGTCTGGCGCACGACAAGCTGCGCCGCGACGAGCCACTGACCGAACGGGACGTCATCACCTACCTCGCGCACAGCCGGGTCACCGAGCAGCGCGCCGCCGACCAGATGCAGCTGCTCACCAAGCACTTCGGGGACCACCCCGAGCTGGGCAAGGCGATGCGGATGATCGCCCAGGACGAGGACAACCACCTCGCCTACTGCCACGAGGAGCTGCTGAAACTGGCCTGGGCCGGGCACGGCCGGACCATCCAGCACAGCCTGTACGAGTGTGCCCGTGCCGAGATCGTCGTCTACCGGGACGTCAGCCTCGCCGTGATGGACCACATGGGCCGCATCCTGCGCTGGCCCAGGCCCAAGGCCGCGGCGCTGGCCGCGGCGATCCGGGCGGTGCACGGCTATGAGCGGCTGGCCGGCTGGCGGCGGATGGTCACCCTCACGACGCCCGAGCGGCGGGACCCGCTGGGCGGCCCGGCCACCTCCGCGCCGGAGTTCGTCTAGGAGCGGCGGCCGGCGTGCTGCAGTCCGCGCCGGAGCAGCCCGCCCGGGCCCGTATGCCGGCACCGGCCCGTACGCCGGCACCGGCCCGTCGTGGAGTCACAGCCAGCCGCGGCGTTTGAACAGGCGGTAGAGCGAGACCTCGATCAGCACCATCACCACCAGGATCGCCGGGTAGCCCAGGTGCCACTTCAGCTCGGGCATATCGCTGAAGTTCATGCCGTAGATCCCGGCGATCAGGGTCGGTACGGCGGCCAGCGCCGCCCACGCCGAGATCTTGCGCATGTCGTCGTTCTGCCGGACGCCCATCTGGGCCAGGTGGGCGGAGAGGATGTCCGAGAGCAGCCGGTCCAGGCCGTCCACCGACTCGTTGGCGCGGGTGAGGTGGTCGTCGACGTCGCGGAAGAACGGCCGGGCGTGGTCGTGCACGAACGGCACGCCCGGGTTCTGCAGCCGGGCCATCGGCTCCGCCAACGGGCCGGTCGCCCGCCGGAACTCCATGATCTCGCGCTTGAACGCGTAGATCTCGGCGGCGGTGTTGCGGGTGTCCCGGCCGCGCACCGGAGCGAACACCTCGGTCTCCAACTCCTCCAGGTCCCCCTGGAGTTCGGCGGCCACCTCGATGTAGTGGTCGACCACCGCGTCGCTGATCGCATAGAGCACCGCCCCGGGCCCGTGCCGCAGGATCTCCGGGTGCTCCTCCAGCCGGCGCCGGACCGCGGCCAGCGGGCTGGCCTCCCCGTGCCGCACGGTCACCACGAACGAGTCGCCCACGAAGACCATCAGCTCCGAGGAGGTCACCGTGTCGGCGTCGACGTCATAGGTGACCGGTTTGAGCACCATGAACAGCGAGTCGTCGTAGACCTCCAGCTTGGGCCGCTGGTGCGCCTTGAGCGCGTCCTCGACGGCCAGCGGGTGCAGCCCGAACTCGGACGTGACGAGGTCGAACTCCTCCGCCGTCGGCTCGTACATGCCCAGCCACATGAAGGAGTGGCCCTGGCTCCGCGCCGCCGCCAGGGCGTCCGAGAAGTCGGTCGCGCACTCGGTGCGGCGGCCCTCCCGGTAGATGGCGCAGTCCACGATCACATCTGGCATTCTCGCGCGTCCCCGGGAGCCCTGCCAGGAAGGCGCCCGCAGAACGTAGGCTGGCGGCCATGCCCACGCTGATCCTGCTGCGGCACGGCCGCTCCACCGCCAACACCGCCGGAGTGCTCGCCGGGCGGGCGCCCGGCGTCGCCCTCGACGAGCACGGCGCCGCCCGCTCCGCCGAACTGCCCGCCCGGCTGGCGAGGGTGCCGCTGGCCGCGGTCGTCACCAGCCCGCTGCAGCGCTGCCGGGAGACCGTGCTGCCGCTGCTGGACGCCCGGCCCGGGCTGCCGCTGCACACCGAGGAGCGGATCAGCGAGTGCGACTACGGCGACTGGTCGGGCCGCAAGCTCGCCGAGCTGAACGACGAGCCGCTGATGGAGGTGGTCCAGCAGCACCCCTCCGCGGCGGCCTTCCCCGGCGGCGAGTCGATGCGTGCCATGCAGGCCCGGGCGGTTGAGGCGGTGCGCGACTGGAACGCCCGCATCGAGCAGGCCCACGGGCCCGAGGCGGTCTACGCCATGTGCTCGCACGGCGACATCATCAAGGCGCTGGTCGCCGACGCGCTGGGGCTGCACCTCGACCTCTTCCAGCGGATCTCCGTCGAGCCCTGCTCGGTGACCGTGATCCGCTACACCCGGCTGCGCCCGTACCTCGTACGGCTCGGGGACACCGGGGACTTCGCGTCCTTGGTGCCGCGCGAGGACGGTGGGGGCGCGGGGGACGGCCGGGACGCGGCCGTCGGAGGTGGTACGGGCGCAGCGTGATCGATCGGCGCAGTAGGGTGGGGCGACGGCGCTGCCCGCCACGCCCCTGCGGTTCGCAGGGCGTGCAGCGACCGCAGTGACCCCGCAGTCGAGCAATCGGGAGCAGGACGTTGTCCCGTCAGGTGTTCTTCTACGACGCACCGGACCGCTTCGTGGCCGGTACGGTCGGGCTGCCTGGCCGCCGTAGCTTCTACCTCCAGGCCACCGCGGCCGGCCGCACCACCAGCGTCGCCCTGGAGAAGACGCAGGTCGCGGCGCTCGCCGAGCGGATCGATGAACTGCTCGACGAGGTCGTACGGCGCAGCGGCGGCAACGCCCCGGTACCCGCCGTCTCCCCCAACGAGCTCACCGACACCGCCCCGCTGGAGACCCCCGTGGAGGAGGAGTTCCGGGTCGGCACCATGGCGCTGGCCTGGGACGGCGAGGACGAGCGGATGATCGTCGAGGCGCAGGCGCTGGTCGAGCTGGACGCCGGCAGCGAGGAGGACCTCGCCGACGCCGAGGAGCGGCTGCTCCAGGACGACGAGAACGGCCCGCCGATGCTGCGGGTGCGTCTGACCGGAACGATGGCCAGGGCCTTCGCCAAGCGGGCGCTGGACGTCGTCAACGCCGGCCGCCCGCCGTGCCCGCTGTGCAGTCTGCCGCTCGACCCGGAGGGACACGTATGTCCGCGCCAGAACGGATACCGACGGGACGCCTGAGCGCCCCGGAGCCCGTGGTGGAGCCGGCCGGTCCGGGGCCCGGCCCCGTGGACCCGCCGCTGCCCGCGGGGGTGGCCGGACCCGTGCCGGACACCGTCCTCGCCGAGGGGGAGCTGACCGTGCGCGGCCGGATCCCGGACGCGTCCAACGCCGTGCTGTACTGCACGGTCGCCCTCGACGGCAGCTCTGCGGCCTGTGTCTACAAGCCGGTCGCCGGTGAGCGCCCGCTGTGGGACTTCCCCGACGGCACCCTGGCCCAGCGGGAGGTCGCCGCGTACGAGGTCGCCAAGGCCTGCGGCTGGGACCTGATCCCGCCGACCGTGCTGCGGGACGGCCCATACGGCACCGGCATGGTGCAGGAGTGGATCGAGCCGCCGGAGTCCGACGACGCGGTGCCCGAGCTGCTGGCGCTGGTGGACGGTGCGGAGCCGGGGCCGGGCTGGAAGGCCGTGGGCCTGGCGCAGGTCGCCGAGGACCGCACCGCGCTGCTGGTGCACGCCGACGACCCGCGGCTGCGGCAGCTCGCGGTGCTGGACGCGGTCATCAACAACGGCGACCGCAAGGGCGGCCATCTGCTGCCCGGCACCGACGGGCGGTTTTTCGCGATCGACCACGGCGTGACGTTCCACGCCGAGGACAAGTTGCGCACGCTGCTGTGGGGCTGGGCGGGGGAGCCGCTGCCCGAGGACGCGGTGGAGGCCCTGCGGGGCCTGGCCGACGCGCTGAAGGACGGCGCCCCGCTCGCCGCCCGGCTGGTCGAACTGATCACGGATGCCGAGACCGAGGCGCTGCGGGCGCGGGTGGCGGGGCTGCTGCGCAGCGGCCGGCACCCCGAACCGGGCGGGGAGTGGCCGGCGATCCCCTGGCCGCCGGTCTGAGCCGGCACGGTGGCCCCGGCCGGCGGGGGAGGGGAGCACGCCCGGGGTTCCTGCGCAAGACCGCCTTTCCGGCCAAGACTCCTGGTCCGGTTCGTATGCGGAACATCCGTCCGGTTACGCTCAAGGCATGCATGCATGGCCCGCTTCTGAGGTCCCCGCCCTGCCCGGTCAGGGCCGCGACCTGAGGATCCACGACACCGCGACCGGCGGACGGGTGACCCTCGACCCCGGTCCCGTCGCCCGTATCTACGTCTGCGGCATCACGCCCTACGACGCCACCCACATGGGGCACGCGGCGACCTACAACGCGTTCGACCTGGTCCAACGCGTGTGGCTCGACACGAAGCGCCAGGTGCACTACGTGCAGAACGTCACCGACGTGGACGATCCGCTGCTGGAGCGGGCGGTGGCCACCGGCGACGACTGGACCGCGCTCGCCGAGCGTGAGACCGCCCTGTTCCGCGAGGACATGACGGCCCTGCGGATGCTGCCGCCGCGCCACTACATAGGCGCCGTCGAGGCGATACCCCGTATCGTCCCGCTGGTCGAGCGGCTGCTGGAGGCCGGTGCCGCCTACGAACTGGACGGTGACATCTACTTCTCGGTCGCCTGCGACCCGCACTTCGGCGAGGTGTCCGGCCTGGACGCCGAGGCGATGCGACTGCTGTCCGCGGAGCGCGGCGGCGACCCCGAGCGGGAGGGCAAGAAGAACCCGCTCGACCCGATGCTGTGGATGGCCGCCCGAGACGGCGAGCCGAGCTGGGACGGCGCTTCACTGGGCCACGGCCGGCCCGGCTGGCACATCGAGTGCGTCGCCATCGCCCTGGAGCACCTCGGGATGGGCTTCGACGTCCAGGGCGGCGGGTCCGATCTCGCCTTCCCGCACCACGAGATGGGCGCCTCGCACGCCCAGGCGCTCACCGGCGAGCACCCGTTCGCCAAGGCGTATGTGCACGCCGGGATGGTGGCGCTGGACGGCGAGAAGATGTCCAAGTCCAAGGGCAACCTCGTCTTCGTCTCCACGGAGCGCCGGAACGGCACCGACCCGGCGGCGATCCGGCTGGCCCTGCTCGCGCACCACTACCGCGCCAACTGGGAGTGGACCGACGCGGTGCTCCAGGAGGCGGTGGACCGGCTGGCGCGCTGGCGTGCCGCCGTCTCCCGTCCTGACGGCCCGTCCGCCGACGCCCTCCTGGAGGAGATCCGCACGGCGCTCGCCGACGACCTGGACGCCCCGGCCGCGCTGGCCGCGGTGGACCGCTGGGCCGCGGCGCAGGAGGCCGGGGGCGGCACGGACGAGGGCGCACCGGGCCTGGTCTCGCGGGCCGTCGACGCGCTGCTCGGCGTGGCGCTGTGAGGGCCGGCCGCTGAACCTGGAGTCCTAGAGGGGCGCTTCCGTCGTACGGCGGGGGCGCCCCTTGTGCTGGTGCCGATGTTGGGGGCGCGGCCGCGGGCCGGGGCGGCTCAGGAGTCTGGACGACCGGCCGCCGCGAGGCCGCGGGCCGGGGCGGCTCAGGAGTCTGGACGACCGGCCGCCGCGAGGCCCGCGGCGACCGGTCGGAGGGCACCAACAGGCCTGCGGGCGGCGGCCGTTGCCCGCGCCGCACCAGCTGCCGTGACGGAACGGTCCCGCGGCGCCCACGTTTTCGCCGGCCGACCGCGAAGCGCCTCTGCGGCCCGAATGCGGTCCGAAGGGCGTCTTTGCGCCGAAGAGGTCTTCGCGCTGAAGGGCGCCTCCGCTCGGAGGGGCAACTTTCGGCCCCTGAACGGCGCGGAGGGGCGCCGTACCGGCCCGCGTGGACGGTACGGCGCCCCCGGCTAACGGTGCGGCGCCCTGGTGCCTGTGCCTATCGGTCCTCGGGACCGTCGTCCTTCCCCGGCCGGTCGGCGGGGTCGGCGGGTTCGGCGGAGTCAGTGGGGCCGGTGGAGTCGGCGGGGTCGGTGGGGCCGCTCTCCTGGGAGCCCTGGTCCGCCTCGTCCGTGGGGCGTGGCTCCCGAGGCTCCTTGGGCAGCGGCCGGGGCGGGCGGGTGCGGCCGCTGGCGGTGTCGCGGAGGTAGGAGCTGTCGCCGCCCTCGGTGGCCACGCCGGGTCCGGTCTGCGGGTCGCGGCGCCGCAGGTAGCGCTCGAACTCGCGGGCGATGGCCTCGCCGGACGCCTCCGGCAGGTCCGCGGTGTCCCGGGCCTCCTCCAGCGACTGGACGTACTCGGCGACCTCGCTGTCCTCGGCCGCCAGCTGGTCCACGCCCAGCTGCCAGGCCCGGGCGTCCTCGCTCAGCTCACCCAGCGGGATGCTGATGTCGAGGAGGTCCTCCAGGCGGTTGAGCAGCGCCAGGCTGGCCTTCGGGTTGGGCGGCTGGGAGACGTAGTGCGGCACCGCGGCCCACAGGCTCACCGCGGGGACCCCGGCGTGGGTGCAGGCCTCCTGGAGGATGCCGACGATGCCGGTCGGGCCTTCGTAGCGCGACTCCTCCAGGTCCAGCCGCCGGGCCAGGTCCGCGTCCGAGGTCACCCCGCTGACCGGCACCGGCCGGGTGTGCGGGGTGTCGCCGAGCAGCGAGCCCAGCACCACCAGCATCTCCACGCCCAACTCATGGGCGAAGCCGAGGATTTCGTTGCAGAACGAGCGCCAGCGCATGCTGGGCTCGATCCCGCGGACCAGGACCAGATCGCGCTTGCGTCCCTTGCCGTCCGCATCGCCGACGCGGACGACGGAGAGGCGGGTCGTCGGCCAGGTGATCTTGCGTACCCCGCCGTCCAGGAAGACGGTGGGGCGGTTCACCTGGAAGTCGTAGTAGTCCTC
Source organism: Streptomyces sp. NPDC020742 (assembly GCF_040641675.1). Classification (NCBI taxonomy): domain Bacteria; kingdom Bacillati; phylum Actinomycetota; class Actinomycetes; order Kitasatosporales; family Streptomycetaceae; genus Streptomyces; species Streptomyces sp. NPDC020742. The sequence goes on along the minus strand of NZ_JBFAEA010000010.1, from coordinate 149,121 downwards.
GGCGTCCAGCGCGGCGAAGACCTCGCCCTTCCATTCCCGGTCCAGATGTGCGACCGCGGCGGAGGCGGCGTCGCCGGCGTCGTTCCAGCCTTCGAACGCGGCCACCATGACCGGGTCGATCAGCTCGGGTACCCCCTCGAGCTCGATCACCCAGCGCCTCCTTCCGACCGGTTCGGCCGTCTGGGGGCGGCCGCCGGCAGCAGTTCCTGTGCGTGCGTCACCAAGACTACGGCGTGCGCCGCGCTCCTCCGCAGCCCCTCTGCAAGAACCCGATCTGATTCATCCGATCTGTGTCCGGGATTGATCGCACAACTTCCGTACGGGGTCTGGACGAGCCCTCGCGCAGGGGGCTATACATCGGATGACCGGGAAAGGTCCGATGTTCGTCCGCACCACCCCAGGGGGCATGCGTATGGCCGTGACCGACATCGTCACCGCGTTAGAGGTCCACGACGTCCGATTCCCCACGTCGGAGCGGCTGGACGGCTCCGACGCCATGCACCCCGACCCCGACTACTCCGCCGCCTACCTCGTGCTGCACACCGAGAGCGGGCCGCGGGGGCACGGCCTCTGCTTCACGATAGGGCGCGGCAACGAGGTGATGGCCGCCGCGATCCGGTCACTCGCGCCGTACGTCGTCGGCCGGCGGGTACCGGCCACCGCGGCGGACCTCGCCGCGCTCCACCACGACCTCGTCCACGACTCCCAGCTGCGCTGGCTCGGGCCGGAGAAGGGCGTGATGCAGATGGCGGCCGGCGCGGTGATCAACGCCGGCTGGGACCTGGCCGCCGGCCGAGCCGGCCTGCCGGTGTGGGAGTTCCTGGCCCGGATGACGCCCGAGGAGCTGGTCTCGCTCGTCGACTTCCGCTACCTCACCGACGCCCTGACACCCGACGAGGCGCTGGCCCTGCTGCGCGCCGCCGAACCCGGCCGGGCCGCGCGCACCGCCCGCCTGCGGGCCGAGGGCTACCCCGCGTACACCACCTCGCCCGGCTGGCTGGGCCACGACGACGGCACGCTGGTGCGGTTGGCCCGGCAGGCGGTGGCCGACGGGTTCGGGCAGATCAAGCTGAAGGTCGGCGCCGACCTCGCCGACGACACCCGGCGGATGCGGCTGGCCCGGGACGCGGTCGGGCCCGGCGTACGGATCGCCGTCGACGCCAACCAGCGCTGGGACGTGGCCGAGGCGGTCCGCTGGATGACCGCGCTGGCGCCGTACGCCCCGCACTGGATCGAGGAACCGACCAGCCCGGACGACATCCTGGGCCACGCCGCGGTGCGCTCCGGGCAGCCGGTGAAGGTCGCCACCGGCGAACACATCGCCAACCGGGTGGTCTTCAAGCAGCTGCTGCAGTCCGGGGCGGTGGACTTCGTCCAGATCGACGCGGCGCGGGTGGCCGGCGTCAACGAGAACCTCGCGATCCTGCTGCTCGCCGCCAAGTACGGCGTCCCGGTGTGCCCGCACGCGGGTGGGGTGGGGCTGTGCGAGCTGGTGCAGCACCTGGCGATGTTCGACTACGTGGCGGTCTCCGGCAGCCGGGAGGACCGGGTCATCGAGTACGTCGACCATCTGCACGAGCACTTCACCGACCCGGTCGTCGTCGAGCGCGGCCGCTACCGCGCCCCGGCCGCGCCGGGCTTCTCGGCCCGGATGAAGCCCGGTTCGGTCGCCGCCCACCGCTTCCCCGACGGGCCCGTGTGGCGCGCCCGCCGGCCGCATCCGCATCCACCGTCGCCTCCGCACCAAGGAGAGCAGGAGGTCCCGGTATGACGCCCGCACCGCACACCGGCCGGCCGCCGGGCGACTTCACGGGGATGGCCGCCCTCGTCACCGGCGGCGGCTCCGGGATCGGGGCGGCCACCGCCGCCCTGCTGCTGGCGCGCGGCGCACGGGTCGCTGTCCTGGACCGGGACCCCACCGGCGCACCCGCCGGCGCCGTCCGGGTCCGGGCCGATGTGACCTCCGGTGCCGGGGTACGGGCCGCGGTCGAGGAGGCGGTGGCCGCACTGGGCGCCCTGCACACCCTCGTCGGCAACGCCGGCATCGGCGCGACCGGCACCGTCGAGGACAACGACGAAGCCGAGTGGAACCGGGTGCTGGACGTCAATGTGCTGGGGCTGGTGCGCACCGCCCGGGCCGCGCTGCCGCATCTGCGGCGGGCCGCCGCCGGGGAACCGGGCCGGGTCTCGATCACCCACACCTGCTCCATCGCCGCCACTGCCGGTCTGCCGCAGCGCGCGCTGTACAGCGCCAGCAAGGGGGCGGTGCTGTCGCTCACGCTGGCGATGGCCGCCGACCACCTCCGCGAGGGCATCCGCGTCAACTGCGTCAACCCCGGTACCGCGGACACCCCGTGGATCGGCCGGCTGCTGGCGCGGGCCGGTGACCCGGAGGCCGAGCGCGCCGCCCTGCACGCCCGTCAGCCGATGGGCCGGATGGTCACCGCCGCCGAAGTCGCCGCCGCCATCGCCTCGTTGGCGTCCCCGGCGGCCTCCGGCATCACCGGCACCACGCTCGCCGTGGACGGCGGGATGCAGGGCCTGCGCCCGCGCCCCGCCACCTGAGCCGTCCGGCCCGGGCGCTCGCGCACCCCGGCCGTCCACCACGAACAGGGGAGCCCATGAGACTGCGCACCACCGGCACGGCGGCCTGTGCCGCGGTGCTCGCCACCGCCGCGCTCGCCGGCTGCAACCGGGGCGCCACCGCCGGCGGCCGGATCGGCATCGACGTGCCCCGTACGGACACCGACTTCTGGAACTCCTACCAGCAGTACTTGCAGAAGGACCTGGACCACGGCGGTCCGGACGCCCTGCCGCTGTCCAACTCGCAGAACGACATCGCCAAGGTCGTCGCCGATGTGCAGGCGCTCACCGGCCAGGGGGCCAAGGCGATCGTGATGGCCCCGCAGGACACCGGCGCGATCACCGCCGAACTCCGGCGCCTGGCGGCGAAGAAGATCCCCGTCGTCAGCGTGGACACCCGCCCCGACGAGGGCCCGGTCTACATGGTCGTCCGCGCCGACAACCGCGCCTACGGCGAGAAGTCCTGCGCGTACCTCGGCCGGAAGCTCGGCGGCCGGGGCCGGGTCGCCGAACTCCAGGGCGACCTCAGCTCCGTCAACGGGCGGGACCGCTCCCGGGCGTTCGCGTCCTGCATGAAAAGGAGGTTCCCGAAGATCACCGTGCATGAGCTGGCCACCGACTGGAAGGGCGAGGTGGCCTCGGCCAAGCTGCAGGGCCTGCTCGCCCAACACCCGGACCTGGACGGCCTCTACCTCCAGGCCGGCGGCGCCTTCCTGCGGCCGGTGCTGGCCCTGCTGGAGCAGAAGAAGCTGCTGAAGCCGGCCGGCTCCGCCGGACACCTGACCATCATCTCCAACGACGGCATCCCCGACGAACTGGACGCCATCCGGGCCCGGAAGATCGACGCCACCCTCTCCCAGCCCGCCGACCTCTACGCCAAGTACGCGCTGTACTACGCCAGGGCCGGGCTCAAGGGCCGGACCTTCGCCCCCGGGCGCACCGACCACGGCTCCACCATCGTGCGGATCAGGAACGGGCTGGAGGACCAGCTGCCGGCGCCGTTGGTCACCCGGGACAACGTCGACGATCCGGCGCTGTGGGCCAATCAGCTGGAGGGGAAGGAGTAGTGGCCGGGCAGAGCGACACCCGCCCGCCGGCGGACGGCCCGCCGCCCGCGGTGCACGCCGAGGGGATCGTCAAGCGCTACGGCCCGACGGTGGCCCTCGACGGCGTCGGGCTGACCGTCCGGCCCGGTGAGGCACACGCCCTGGTCGGCCGCAACGGCGCCGGCAAGTCGACCCTGGTGTCCGTACTGACCGGCATGGCACGCCCGGACGCCGGCCGGATCACCTTCGGCGGCGCGCCCGCCCCCGGCCGCGGCGACGCCGCCGGCTGGCAGCGCACGGTCGCCTGTGTGTACCAGAAGCCGATGACCGTGCCCGAGCTGACCGTTGCGGAGAACCTCTTCCTGGGCCGCTACCAGGGGCGCCGGGCCATCCGCTGGCGGGCACTGCGCGCGCGGGCCGGTGCGCTGCTCGCCGAGTACGGGGTCGAGGCCGACCCCGCCGCCCGGATCGAAGAACTCGGCGTCGAACAGCGGCAGTTCGTGGAGATCGCCGGTGCGCTGTCCCGTGGCGCGCGGCTGATCGTCCTCGACGAGCCCACCGCCCGCCTCGACGCCGCCGGGATCGGCCGGCTCTTCGACAAGCTGCATGCCCTGCGCGCCCAGGGCGTGGCCTTCCTGTTCATCTCGCACCACCTGCCGGAGGTCTACGCGCTGTGCGACACCGTCACCGTGCTCCGCGACGCCCGGCAGGTGCTGACCGCGCCCGTCCGGGGGCTGACCCGGGAGGCGCTGGTGGCGGCCATGACGGGGCCGGCGGGGGAGCGGCGGGGCGCCACGGGCCGGCGGCCCCGTACCGGGGCGGGCACCGCGTTGGGACCCGCGGGGGAGCCGGTGTTGGAGACCGCGGGGCTGGTGCTGCGCGGACACTTTGCCCCGCTCGACCTGACCGTGCGGGCCGGTGAGGTGGTCGGCCTGGCCGGCGCCACGGCCAGTGGGAACACCGTGATCGGCGAGACCCTGGCCGGGCTGCGGGCCCCGGACGGCGGGCGGATCGCGGTCCGCGGGCGCCCGGTCCGCACCGGTAGCGTGCCCCGCGCCCTCGACGCGGGCATCGGCTACGTCCCCGAGGACCGGCACCGCGAGGGGCTCGTCCCGGGCCGCAGCGTGGCCGAGAACGCCACCCTCACCCTCGGCGGCCAGCTGGGCCCCCTGGGGACGGTACTGCCCGCGCGGACCCGGGAGTTCGCCCGGCGGATGATCGCGGCACTGGACATCCGGACGACGGGTCCCGACCAGCCGGTGTCCGGGCTGTCCGGCGGCAACCAGCAGAAGGTCGTGGTCGCCCGCGCGCTGGCCCGCGACCCCGCCGTGCTGGTCGCCGTACGGCCCACGAACGGCGTGGACGTGGCGTCCAAGGAGGCGCTGCTGGGCGTCGTACGGCAGGTCGCCGACCGCGGCAGCGGGGCCCTGCTGGTCTCCGACGAACTCGACGACCTGCGGGTCTGCGACCGGGTGCTGGCGGTCTTCCACGGCCGGGTCACCGCCGAGTTCGCCGCCGGCTGGCGCGAGCGCGACCTGGTCGCCGCCATGGAGGGCGTGGCGGGCGACGACGGCCCGCGCGCCGCACCGCACACGGCAGGAACGGAAGGGAGCACACCATGACCGGCACCGCCTCACCCCCGGCAGCGGACCGGGCGGCCACCCGGCCGGTACGCCGCCGGCCCCGGCCCGTCCCGTCCCGCTGGCGGGACTTCTCGCTGGTGCCGGTGGTGCTCGCCCTGGGCGTCATCGGTTTCGTCGTCTCGCCCGCCTTCCTCACCGAGGACAACCTCATCGGCGTCGTCCAGCAGTCCACGGAGCTGGGCCTGCTGGTGCTCGGCGAGGCGTTGATCCTGATCAGCGGGCGGATGGACCTGTCGCTGGAGTCCACCATCGGGCTGGCGCCGGTGCTTGCCCTGTGGCTGGTGCTGCCCGCGCACGGTGCCCGGTTCGCCGGGCTGGGGCTGCTCCCGGCCTGGACGGCGGTCCCGGTGTGCCTGGCCGTGGGCGCCGCGGTCGGCGCCGTCAACGGCCTGCTCATCCTCAAGCTCCGGGTCAACGGCTTCATCGCCACCCTCGGCATGCTCACCATGCTGCGCGGCCTCCACGTGGGCGTCTCCGAGGGGCAGTCCCTCAGCGACGTCCCGGAGTCGTTCGGCTATCTGGGCCGGGCCGACTGGCTGGGCGTGCCGGCCGCCGTCTGGATCTGCCTCGCCCTCTTCGCGGTGGGCGGTGCGGCGCTGGGCTACCTCCGGTCCGGGCGGGCGCTGTACGCGATCGGCGGCAACCCGGAGGCCGCCCGTGCGGCCGGCATCCGGGTGGACCGGATCACCTGGGTGGTGCTGACCGTCGGCGGGCTGCTCGCCGCCTTCGCCGGCATCCTCTACACGGGCCACTACGGCGCGGTCTCCGCGAGCCAGGGCAGCGGCTGGATCTTCCAGGTCTTCGCCGCCGCGGTGATCGGCGGCATCAGCCTCAAGGGTGGCCGCGGCACCCTCTTCGGCGCGCTGACCGGCGTGCTCACCCTCCAGTTGGTGATCAATGTGATGACGCTGGGTGGGGTGCCGCCGCTGTGGACCCAGTTCCTCAACGGCGCGATCATCATCGTCGCGCTGGTCATCTCCCGCTTCACCAGCGGCGAGCAGCGGGACTGAGGGGGCCGGCGATGCCACACCACCTTGACGGGCCGCGGGAGCTGGGGCGCAGCGGTGTCACCGTCCCCCCGCTGGGCCTGGGCTGCGCCCCGCTGGGCAACCTCTACCGCGCGCTCACCGAGGAGCAGGCCCGGGACGTCGTGCACACCGCCCTGGCCGCCGGGGCCGGCCACTTCGACACCGCACCGCACTACGGCCTGGGCCTGTCCGAGGAACGGCTGGGGCGGGCGCTGCGCGGCCACGACCGGGCCCGTTACACCCTCGCCACCAAGGTGGGTCGCAGGCTGCGGCCGCTCGCGCCGGGGGAACCGGCCGCCGCTGAGGGCTTCGTGGACACCCCGGCGCGGGCTCGGGTGCGCGACCACACCCGCGACGGCATCCGGGCCACCCTGGAGGCGTCCCTGGAGCGGCTCGGTGTGGACGCCGTCGACCTCCTGTACCTGCACGACGTCGAGGACCATCTGCCCGAGGTGTACGAGACCGGCTTCCCGGCGCTGGCCGAACTGCGCGCCCAGGGGGTCGTCCGCGCCATCGGCTTCGGGATGAACCACAGCGGGCCGCTGGCCCGGCTGGTCGCCGACCTCGACGTGGACGTGGTGCTCTGCGCCGGCCGCTGGACCCTGCTGGACCGCACCGCCCTCGACGACCTGCTGCCGGTCTGCGCGCGGCGCGGCACCTCTGTGGTCGTCGGCGGGGTCTACAACTCCGGCCTGCTGGCGGACCCGTCGCCCGGGGCGCCGTACGACTATGCGCCCGCGCCCTCCGCGCTGGTCGGCCGGGCGCGCCAACTCGGTGCGGTATGCGCGGAGTTCGGGGTGCCCCTCAAGGCGGCGGCGCTGCGCTTCCCGTTCGGGCACCCGTCCGTCGCCGCGGCGGTGGTGGGCGCCGCGACCCCGGCGGAGATGGCCGAGAACGCCGCGCTGTTCCGCCACCCGGTGCCCGACGCGCTCTGGCACACGCTCGTCGACCGCGGCCTGCTCGCTCCCGACCTGCCCCTGCCCCTGAACGCCTGAGTCCGCACCGGAGCTCCCTGATGCGCATCGACGCCCATCATCACCTGTGGGACCCGGCCCGGCGCCGGCAGCCGTGGATGGACGGACCCTGGGCCGACCCCATCCGCCGCCGCTACACCCAGGACGACCTGCTCCCGCACCTGGCCGGGCACGGCATCGACGCCACCGTGCTGGTGCAGTCGTCGTCCTCGTACGAGGAGACCGCCGAACTGCTGGCCGTCGCGGCGGGGGAGGGGCCGGTCGCGGGGGTCGTCGGCTGGGTCGATCTGACCGGTCCGGCGCTCGCCGAGACCCTGGCGGCGCTGCCCGCCGGCCTGGTCGGCGTCCGCCACCAGGTCCAGGACGAGCCGGACCCGGACTGGCTCACCCGCCCCGGGGTGCTGCGCGGCCTGGCGGTCCTGGCCGACGCCGGGCTGGTCTACGACCTGCTGGTCACCCCGCGCGAACTGCCCGCCGCGCACACCGCAGTACGGGCCCTGCCGCAGCTGGAGTTCGTCCTGGACCACGCCGGCAAGCCCCCGGTCGCTCGGGGCGGGTGGCAGCCCTGGGCCGATGCGCTGGCCGCGCTCGCCGCGCTGCCCAACGTCAGCTGCAAGCTCTCCGGGCTGGTCACCGAGGCCGGCTGGGACACCTGGCGGCCGCGGCAGATCCTGCCCTACGCCCGGCATGTGCTCGACACGTTCGGGCCGGAGCGGGTGATGTTCGGCTCCGACTGGCCGGTGTGCACCCTGGCCGCCGGCTATGACGACGTCGTCGCGCTGGCGGAGGCCGCCACCGGCCGGCTCACCCCGGCGGAGCGGGCGGCGGTCTTCGGGGGGACCGCGGCACGGGTGTACCGGACCGGGCCGGGGAGGTACGGGACCGGGCCGCTGGGGTAACGGGCCGGGCTGGGGGCGTATGCGACCGGGGCGCGGCGGCTCCCGCGCGACGGGTGCTGACCCGGCCCGGAGCGGCGCGCCGGGCCCCGGCCGTCGCCCGGCAGCCCGCCGCCGGCGTGGGTCACAGCGTGGAGCGCAGCCACTGCTCCACGCTGGCGATGTGCACCGTCGCCCAGGCCCGCGCCGCCTCCGCATCGCGGTCGCGCAGCGCGCCGAGGATCGCACGGTGCTCGGTGAGGGTGCGGGCCACCGCGTCCTTCTGCGTCAGCCCGCGCCAGATCCGGGCCCGGGTGGTCGGACCGGACAGCCCCTCCAGCAGCGAGCACAACACCGAGTTGCCGGACGCCGCGACGATCGCGCGGTGGAACTCCAGGTCGCAGGCGACCAGGTCCTCCACCGAGGGGGCCGGCCCCAGCGCGTCCAACTGGGCTTCCAGAGCGTCCAGTTCGTCCGCCGATATCGCGCCGGCCGCCATCGCCGTGGCGGCCGGCTCCAGGATCCGGCGGACGGCCAGGAACTCCAGCACGGTGTCGTCGCGGTGGAAGTCCACCACGAAGCTCATGGCCTCCAGCAGGAGCTGCGGATCGAGGCTGGTGACGTAGGTGCCGTCGCCCTGGCGCACGTCCAGGATGCGGATGAGGGAGAGCGCGCGCACCGCCTCGCGCAGCGAGTTGCGGGACAGCCCCAGCTCGGCCGCCAGCTCGCTCTCCTTCGGCAGCCGGTCACCCGGCCGCAGCGCACCGGAGACGATCATGCCCTTGATCTTCTCGATGGCCTCGTCGGTGACCGCCATGCCGACCTCCCCGCTGCGGACCGCCCGGACGCCCGCACAGACATCCGATGTATGGGCTCATTATGACCCGGTCGCGCCCCAGCCACGGCGGTATGCCGCCCAGTCCTCCTCGGTGGCCGCGAAGTCGACGTACAGCGCCGTCCCGAACCGCCGACGCCCCGGGTCCTCGCGGCTCAGCCCCAGCCGTACGCCCCGCACCGCGGCGCGTACGGTCTCCGCCGAGGCGTGGTGGCCGATGCCTTCGGTGTGGAAGAACGGCAGCCCCATCAGCAGGTCGGTGTGCGGTCCGGTCGCCTCCAGCGCCAGCCGGGTCTGCTGCGCCACATAGCCGCCGTACAGGCTCTCGGCCGGCAGACCGGTGTCGTACGACATCAGCGCTATCTGGTCGACCCGGCGTGCCACCTGCCCGAAGAACCGCTGGGACAGCCACTTGCGATGGCCGGTCAGCGCTCCGCTGACGTGGTGCAGCCCGGGCAGCGGATCGATCTGGTGGACCGCCACGGACAGCACCCCGCCCCGGCGGTGGACCGCGGGCCCGAGCCGGTCCAGCAGCCGCAGGTAGTCCTGGTTGTCGGAGTGCAGCGGTTCGAGGTCCAGATGGACGCCGGCGAAGCCCTCCGCCAGCACCTGCCGGGCGCTCGCCACGATCGCCGTGCGGGCCGCGGCGTCCGACAGCCGCAGTCCGCCGTGCGCGTCCGGCGCGTACACCAGCCGGTCGCCCAGCCAGGCGTGCACCCGCACCGACGGCAGCACGCGGTGCACCGCGGCGATCAGCCAGCGCGCCCGCGGAGCGGACCGACGGGTCGGCGGCAGCGTGCCGTTGTGCTCCAACGGCCCGGCGTGGACGTACAGATCGCGGATGCCCGTGCCCTTCAGCCGGCGGCCCAGCGCCGCCACATCGGCGTCGTCCCGCCGCCCGTCGACCCAGGCGTGCCCGAGCCAGAAGGCGTCCCGTCCCCGCGTGGTGGTCTCCGGTGCCGCCGCGCCCGCGTACTGGGCGCGCAGCGCCGTCGCCGCCACCGTCAGCGGCAGTACGAGCAGGACGGCGACGGTCCAGGCCGCCCACTTCCCCACCCGTTTCCAGCGTTGCCGAGCCATGACTGTCCCCCGTGCTCATTCCCCGTGCCCCCAACGGTGCCCATCATCGCAGCCGGCACCGACAGTCACCGCCGGCCCCGGCCGGAAGGCCGGCGTCCGCCGGGCACTCGGGATGGACAGGGCGCCGGAGAAGGACCGGAAACGCGGACCGAAAGGCACGACGAAGGGGCGGCAAGGCACGGCGAAGACACGGCGAAGGGCGGCAAGACACGGCGAAGGGCGGCAAGGCACGGCGAAAGCACGGCGAAGGGGCGGCCTCCCCTGGAGACCGCCCCTCGTCATCCGTCATCCGGCACCCGTGGTGCCATGACGGTTCGTCAGCCGTTCAGCATGCCCTTGACCCTGGCCCGGACGTCCTCGGTGTCCAGACCGCGGATGGTCAGGGTGGTGCGGCGGCGCAGCACGTCGTCGACCGTCTCGGCCCACTCGTTGTCCCGCGCGTAGGCCACCTGCGCCCAGATCTCCGGGGCGTCGGGGTGGATCCGCTCGGCCAGCGCCGGGTCCTCGTTCGCCAGCCGGGCGATGTCGAAGGACAGCGAGCCGTAGTGGGTGGCCAGGTGCCGCGCGGTCTCCGGGGCCATCCGCGGGCCGGGGGTGCCGCCGTCGACGAGCAGCCGGTGCGCGACCGCGTTCGGGTTGGCGATGCCGGGCAGCGGGAGCTTCTTCGGCAGGCGCGCGATCGGCTCCATGTCGTCGGCCAACGGGTGGCCGGGCAGTGCGGCGAGCTTGTTCATGACCGTACGGCCGATGTGCCGGAAGGTCGTCCACTTGCCGCCGGCGACCGACAGCATGCCGCCGCTGCCCTCGGTGACCACCGTCTCCCGCTTGGCCTTGGAGGTGTCCCCGGGGCCGCCGGGCAGCACCCGCAGACCGGCGAAGGAGTAGGTGATCAGGTCGCGGGAGAGCTGCTGGTCGCGGACGGAGAAGGCGGCCTCGTCGAGGATCTGGGCGGTGTCCTTCTCGGTGACCGCGACGTCCGCCGGGTCGCCCTCGTACTCCTCGTCGGTGGTGCCGAGCAGCAGCATGTCCTCCCAGGGGAGGGCGAAGGTGATGCGGTACTTGTCGATCGGGGTGGCCAGCGCGGCCTTCCAGGGGGCGGTGCGCTTGAGGACCAGGTGCGCGCCCTTGGACAGGCGGATCGAGGGCGCCGCGTTCGGGTCCTCCATCTTGCGCAGGTGGTCGACCCACGGGCCGGTGGCGTTGAGCACCAGGCGGGCGTTGACGCCGAACTCCTCGCCGTCCGTGCGGTCCTTGAGCTCCGCACCGGTGACCCGGCCCTGAGTGAAGCGCAGACCGGTGACCTCGGCGTGGTTGAGGACCGTGGCGCCGGCCGCGACCGCGGCACGGACGGTCATCAGGGCCATCCGGGAGTCGTTCATCTGGTCGTCGCCGTAGACGGCCACGGCCTTGAGGTTGTCGGTGCGCAGTTCGGGCACGTCGCGCTGCGCCTTGGCCGGGGATATGACGTGGCCGACGCCGTCACCGAACGCGGAGAGCGCGGAGTAGGCGAAGACGCCCGCGCCGAGCTTGGCCGCGCCGTGCGGGCCGCCCTTGTAGACCGGCAGGTAGAAGGTCAGGGGGTTGGCGAGGTGCGGTGCCACGTCACGGGAGACCGCACGCCGCTCGAAGTGGTTCTCCGCCACCAGCTTGACCGCACCGGTCTGCAGGTAGCGCAGACCGCCGTGCAGCAGCTTGGAGGAGGCGGAGGAGGTGGCGCCGGCGAAGTCGCCGGCGTCCACCAGGGCCACCCGCAGCCCGGCCTGCGCGGCGTGCCAGGCAGTGGAGATGCCCAGGATGCCGCCACCGATCACCAGGAGGTCGTACGTCGCCTTGGACAGCTGCTCCCGGGTTTCGGCGCGGCTCGCGTGCGAACCGTGGGCCGGGTGCGTCCCGAGTGCCGGGACGCTCTGCAGGGTGCTCATGATGTGCTCCTCGTCAGCTCTCGTCGTCGATCCAGCCCATGGTCCGCTCGACGGCCTTGAGCCAGTTCTTGTATTCGCGGTCACGGGTGGCCGCGTCCATGCGGGGGGTCCATTCGGCAGCCCGGCGCCAGTTGGCGCGCAGCTCGTCGGTGCTGGACCAGAAGCCGACGGCCAGACCGGCCGCATAGGCTGCGCCGAGGCAGGTGGTCTCGGCGACCATCGGGCGCACCACGGGTGCGTCCAGGAAGTCCGAGATGGTCTGCATCAGCAGGTTGTTGGAGGTCATGCCGCCGTCGACCTTCAGTGCGGTCAGGTCGACGCCGGAGTCCTTGGTCATGGCGTCGGTGATCTCGCGGGTCTGCCAGGCGGTGGCCTCGAGGACGGCGCGGGCGATGTGCGCCTTGGTGACGTAGCGGGTCAGGCCCGCGATGACACCGCGCGCGTCGGAGCGCCAGTACGGGGCGAACAGGCCGGAGAAGGCCGGTACGAAGTAGGCGCCGCCGTTGTCCTCGACGGTGCTGGCCAGGGTCTCGATCTCGGCCGCGCTGTTGATCAGGCCCATCTGGTCGCGCATCCACTGGACGAGCGAGCCGGTGACGGCGATGGAGCCCTCCAGGGCGTAGACCGGCTGCTGCTCGCCGATCCGGTAGCCGACCGTGGTCAGCAGCCCGTTGTAGGAGTTGACCGGCTCGTGGCCGGTGTTCATCAGCATGAAGGTGCCGGTGCCGTACGTGGACTTGGCCTCGCCCTGCTCGAAGCAGGTCTGGCCGAAGAGCGCGGCCTGCTGGTCACCGAGGGCGGAGGCGACCGGAACGCCGGCCAGCACGCCCGAGGCGGTGGTGCCGTAGACCTCGGCCGAGGACCTGATCTCCGGCAGCAGGGTTGCCGGGATGTCCATCGAGGCGAGGATCTTCTCGTCCCATTGGAGGGTGTGCAGGTTCATCAGGAGGGTGCGTGAGGCGTTGGTGACGTCGGTGACGTGGTGGCCGCCGTTGACGCCGCCGGTGAGGTTCCAGATGACCCAGGAGTCCATGGTGCCGAAGAGGATCTCGCCGCGCTCGGCGCGCTCCCGCAGGCCCTCGACGTTGTCGAGCAGCCAGCGGATCTTGGGGCCGGCGAAGTACGAGGCCAGCGGCAGGCCGGTCTCGCGGCGGAAGCGGTCCTGGCCGACGTTGCGTCCGAGCTCCTTGCACAGGGCGTCGGTGCGGGTGTCCTGCCAGACGATGGCGTTGTGGACCGGCTCACCGGTGTTCTTGTCCCACAGCAGCGTGGTCTCGCGCTGGTTGGTGATGCCGATGGCCTTGACGTCCGCGGCGGTGATCCCGGCCTTCTGGACGGCGCCGTCGACGACCTGCTGGACATTGGTCCAGATCTCGGTCGCGTTGTGCTCGACCCAGCCCGGCTTCGGGAAGATCTGCTCGTGCTCCTTCTGGTCGACCGAAACGATCCGGCCGTCCTTGTCGAAGACGATGCAGCGGCTGGAGGTGGTGCCCTGGTCGATGGCCGCGATGAACGGGCCGTGGCCGTGCGAGGAGGTGGTGTGCGTGTCGCTCATGGTCTCTGCTCCAAGAAGTCTCTGCGGTCGGCGGGGCGGTCGAACGGCTCAGGCGAACGCGACCTGGTAGAGGCCTCCGGCGAGGGCACCGCCGATGAGCGGGCCGACGACCGGGATCCAGGCGTAGCCCCAGTCTGAACCGCCCTTGTTGGGCAGCGGCAGAAGCGCGTGGACGATTCGCGGGCCGAGGTCGCGGGCCGGGTTGATGGCGTACCCGGTCGGACCGCCCAGCGACAGGCCGATTCCGACGACGACCAGCGCGACCAGCAGGGTGCCGATGACGCCGACGCCCTTGCCGTTGTCGCTCAGGCCGAGGGTGAGGATCGAGAGCACGAGCACGGTGGTCGCGATGATCTCGGTGGCGAGGTTCTGCACGGCATTGCGGATCTCCGGGCCGGTGGAGAAGATGCCCAGGACCGGGCCGGCCGTGGGGGCGGCCTTCGGGTCGACCAGACCCTCCTCGGTGGAGTGGTCCGCCAGCACCTCGGGATCGGTCAGATGCGCCCGGAACTGTCCGTAGTAGACGACCCACACCAGCGCCGCGCCGATCATGGCGCCGAGCATCTCGCCGGCCAGGTAGACCGGCACCTGGCTCCACTGGATGGCGCCCTTGATGGCGAGGCCGAGGGTGACGGCGGGGTTGAGGTGCGCGCCGGACTTCACGGCGATGTAGGCACCCGTGAGGACGGCGAAGCCCCACCCGAAGGCGATGGCCACCCAGCCGGCGTTGTGCGCCTTGGAGCGCTTGAACGTGACGGCGGCGCAGACGCCACCGCCGAGCAAGATCAGAACAGCGGTACCGATGGTCTCGCTGATGAAGATGTCGGAGCTGGACACCCGCGACTCCTTTGTCCTTCGTCCAGGGGAAGACGAACCCCGGGTCCCGTCCGGTGGTCCGCACCCTCCGAGAGGGCGGTGGTCGGTACCGGCAATGCCTCACCATAGCGAATATTGCCGTTAGGTGTTCGACAATGCCGACCGACGAACGGCAGTTTTGTTCACCGTAAGGGCCCCGTCAAGGCTTCCTTGGCGAAAAACTTAGGTGAACTTAAGGGGTAAAACCGGTCAGAATCGCCCTGCGCCAAGATCACGGGACACCGCGCGTGCGCAATCCCTCACAGCAGCGATGATTTCCGGCCGCACTTCCCCCTCGCGGCAGACCCGCTCCACCGCCCCCGTGACGCCCACCGCGCCCACCGGCATCCGCCGCCGGTCGTGGATGGGGGCGGCCACCGACGCCACGCCCTCCCAGGTCTCCTCCACGTCCGCCGCCCAGCCGCGGGCCCGGGCCAGGTCCAGCAGCCCCTCGAACTCGCCGAGGCCGGTCACTGTGCGCGGGGTGAACCCCTCCCGCTCCGCCTCGACCACCTCGCTGTGCGCCACCGGGTCGTACGCCGAGAGCACCTTGCCCAGTGCGGTGCTGTGCAGCGGCTGCATCGCGCCCACCTCCAGCACCTGCCGGCTGTCGTCCGGCCGGAAGACGTGGTGCACGATCAGCACGCCCTGCTGGTGCAGTACGCCCAGGTAGACCGCCTCGCCGCTGGAGCGGGCCAGGTCGTCGGTCCACACCAGGGCGCGGGCGCGCAGCTCGTGCACGTCCAGGTAGCTGTTGCCCAGTCGCAGCAGCTCCGCGCCCAGCTGGTAGCGGCCCGAGGTCGCGTCCTGCTCGACGAAGCCCTCCTGCTGCAGCGTGCGCAGGATCCCGTGCGCGGTCCCCTTGGCCAGCCCCAGGGCGGAGGAGATGTCAGAGAGCCCCAGCCGCCGCTCCCCTCCTGCGAGCAGCCGCAGCATCGCGGCAGCACGCTCGAGCGACTGGATGGTCCGTGCCATCGGGCAACCTCCGAAGTAAGCGGTTCGACAATGCTGAACGATATCGGCCCATGCCGACTTCCGTCAGCGAACCGGACGTTGTTCCACGGCAAGCGGGAGTCTGCCAACGGCCACGGACCGTGCCGGACAGGGGGGTGGAAGGGGAGCGGTGCGGTGCTGTCCACGGCGTGAAACGGGGAACACGTGTACCGGGCCGGCAGCTACGCTGGCCGGGTGCGCCCTCTGAAGGAGGGTGCAAAGCCGACAGCCGTCGCAACCACGGGAGCACTTCCATGGCCTCGAACACGCCATCGCCCATCGATCCGTCCCGCGTCGCATCCCTCCGGGAGGCACTGGCCTCCCGCGTGGTGGTGGCCGACGGCGCGATGGGCACCATGCTGCAGGCGCAGGACCCGACCATGGAGGACTTCCAGCAGCTGGAGGGCTGCAACGAGATCCTCAACGTCACCCGGCCCGACATCGTCCGGTCGGTCCACGAGGAGTACTTCGCGGTCGGCGTCGACTGCGTGGAGACCAACACCTTCGGTGCGAACTTCGCGGCCCTGGCCGAGTACGAGATCCCCGAGCGGGTCTTCGAGCTCTCCGAGTCCGGCGCCCGGATCGCCCGCGAGGTCGCCGACGAGTTCACCGCCTCGACCGGCCAGCAGCGCTACGTCCTGGGCTCCATGGGCCCCGGCACCAAGCTGCCCACCCTGGGGCACGCCCCGTACGTCACGCTGCGCGACGCCTACCAGCAGAACGCCGAAGGCATGATCGCCGGCGGCGCCGACGCGCTCCTGGTGGAGACCACCCAGGACCTGCTGCAGACCAAGGCCGCCATCCTCGGCGCCCGCCGCGCCCTGACGGCCACCGGCACCAACCTCCCGATCATCTGCTCGGTCACCGTCGAGACCACCGGCACCATGCTGCTCGGCTCCGAGATCGGCGCCGCGCTCACCGCGCTGGAGCCGCTGGGCATCGACATGATCGGCCTGAACTGCGCCACCGGCCCGGCCGAGATGAGCGAGCACCTGCGCTACCTCTCCCGCCACTCCCGGATCCCGCTCTCCTGCATGCCCAACGCGGGCCTGCCGGTGCTGGGCAAGGACGGTGCGCACTACCCCCTGACGCCCGGCGAGCTGGCCGACGCCCAGGAGACCTTCGTCGCCGAGTACGGCCTGTCCCTGGTCGGCGGCTGCTGCGGCACCACCCCCGAGCACCTGCGCCAGGTGGTCGAGCGGGTTCGCGGCACCGCCCCCACCCCGCGCGAGGCGCGCCCCGAGCCGGGCGCCGCCTCCCTCTACCAGACGGTGCCGTTCCGCCAGGACACCTCGTACCTGGCCATCGGCGAGCGCACCAACGCCAACGGGTCGAAGAAGTTCCGCGAGGCGATGCTGGCCGGCCGCTGGGACGACTGCGTGGAGATGGCCCGCGACCAGATCCGCGAGGGCGCCCACATGCTCGACCTGTGCGTCGACTACGTGGGCCGGGACGGCGTCGCCGACATGGAGGAGCTGGCCGGCCGCTTCGCCACCGCCTCCACCCTGCCGATCGTCCTGGACTCCACGGAGATCGCCGTCCTCCAGGCCGGCCTGGAGAAGCTCGGCGGGCGGGCCGTCATCAACTCCGTCAACTACGAGGACGGCGACGGCCCCGAGTCCCGCTTCGCGAAGGTCACCGCGCTGGCCGCCGAGCACGGCGCGGCGCTGATCGCGCTCACCATCGACGAGGAGGGCCAGGCCCGTACCACCGAGCACAAGGTCGCCATCGCCGAGCGGCTGATCGCCGACCTGACCGGCAACTGGGGCATCCACGAGTCCGACATCCTCATCGACTGTCTGACCTTCACCATCTGTACCGGTCAGGAGGAGTCCCGCAAGGACGGCGTGCACACCATCGAGGCCATCCGGGAGCTGAAGAAGCGGCACCCCGACGTCCAGACCACGCTGGGCCTGTCGAACATCTCCTTCGGCCTCAACCCGGCCGCCCGGATCGTCCTCAACTCCGTCTTCCTGGACGAGTGCGTCAAGGCCGGCCTGGACTCCGCCATCGTGCACGCCTCCAAGATCCTGCCGATCGCCCGGCTGGACGAGGAGCAGGTCCAGGCCGCGCTCGACCTGATCCACGACCGCCGCACCGAGGGCTACGACCCGCTGCAGAAGCTGATGGAGCTCTTCGAGGGTGCCACCGCCTCGTCGCTGAAGGCCGGCAAGACGGAGGAGTTGCTGGCGCTGCCGCTGGAGGAGCGGCTCCAGCGGCGGATCATCGACGGGGAGAAGAACGGCCTGGAGGCCGACCTCGACGAGGCGCTCCAGGGCCGCCCCGCCCTCGACATCGTCAACGACACCCTCCTGGAGGGCATGAAGGTCGTCGGTGAGCTGTTCGGCTCCGGCCAGATGCAGCTGCCGTTCGTGCTGCAGTCCGC
The DNA here is from genome assembly GCF_040641675.1 of Streptomyces sp. NPDC020742. NCBI lineage: Bacteria > Bacillati > Actinomycetota > Actinomycetes > Kitasatosporales > Streptomycetaceae > Streptomyces > Streptomyces sp. NPDC020742. The sequence goes on along the minus strand of NZ_JBFAEA010000010.1, from coordinate 131,346 downwards.
CGAGGTCATGAAGAGCGCGGTGGCCTACCTGGAGCCGCACATGGAGAAGTCCGACGACGAGGGCAAGGGCACGATCGTGCTGGCCACCGTCCGCGGCGACGTCCACGACATCGGCAAGAACCTCGTCGACATCATCCTCTCCAACAACGGCTACAACGTCGTCAACCTCGGTATCAAGCAGCCGGTTGCGGCGATCCTGGAGGCCGCCGAGGAGCACCGGGCCGACGTCATCGGCATGTCCGGGCTCCTGGTCAAGTCCACGGTGATCATGAAGGAGAACCTCGAGGAGCTCAACCAGCGCAAGATGGCGGCCGACTTCCCCGTCATCCTGGGCGGCGCGGCCCTCACCCGGGCCTACGTCGAGCAGGACCTGCATGAGATCTACGAGGGCGAAGTCCGCTACGCCCGCGATGCGTTCGAGGGCCTGCGCCTGATGGACGCGCTGATCGCCGTCAAGCGCGGGGTGCCCGGCGCGACCCTCCCCGAGCTCAAGCAGCGCCGGGTGCCCAAGCGGGACATCGCGGTGCCGGAGACCGAGGAGCCCGAGGGCTCGGTGCGCTCCGACGTCGCCACCGACAACCCGGTGCCGACCCCGCCGTTCTGGGGCACCCGGGTCGTCAAGGGCATCCAGCTCGCGGACTACGCCTCCTGGCTGGACGAGGGCGCGCTGTTCAAGGGGCAGTGGGGCCTGAAGCAGGCGCGCACCGGCGACGGCCCGACGTACGAGGAGCTGGTGGAGAGCGAGGGCCGCCCCCGGCTGCGCGGCTGGCTCGACAAGCTGCAGACCGAGAACCTCCTGGAGGCGGCCGTCGTCCACGGCTACTTCCCCTGCGTGTCCAAGGGCGAGGACCTGATCCTGCTGCACGAGGACGGCTCCGAACTGACCCGCTTCACCTTCCCGCGCCAGCGCCGCGGGCGGCGGCTGTGCCTGGCGGACTACTTCCGCCCGGAGGAGTCCGGCGAGACCGACGTCGTCGGCCTCCAGGTCGTCACCGTCGGCTCGAAGATCGGCGCCGCCACCGCCGAGCTCTTCGAGTCCAACTCCTACCGCGACTACCTCGAACTGCACGGCCTGTCGGTCCAGCTGGCCGAGGCGCTGGCCGAGTACTGGCACGCCCGGGTCCGCGCCGAGCTGGGCTTCGGCGGCGAGGACCCGGACGACGTCGAGGACATGTTCGCGCTCAAGTACCGCGGCGCGCGCTTCTCGCTGGGCTACGGTGCCTGCCCCGACCTGGAGGACCGGGCCAAGATCGCCGACCTCCTGAAGCCGGAGCGGATCGGCGTCCAGCTCTCCGAGGAGTTCCAGCTCCACCCGGAGCAGTCCACGGACGCCCTCGTCATCCACCACCCGGAGGCGAAGTACTTCAACGCGCGGTAGGCGCCCGCCGCGGGGGCACGCCCCGGGTGCAGACCCGTGCCCACGGACGCGGGCCGGCCCCGCTGCCGCCGTCGCAGCGCACCCCGGCGGCCACGCTGTGTGGTCGCCCCAGGGGCCGTCCGGAGACCTTCCGGACGGCCCCTGACCTGCATCACCATCCGTTCCGCCGCGGACCGTCGTACACTGGTCGGTCCGGTAGTGGCCGGTCGTTCCCCTTAGCCGGGGAGGGCGACCGGCCCTTTCGTCCCTTCGGGGACCCTCGCAGTGGAGGTGGATGGATGACCAGCAGCATCCCCGCAGTCGGCACCCGGACGGCCGAACCCGCGACCCTCCAGGCCGTCTTCCTCGACCTCGACGGCACGCTCGTCGACACCGAGGGGTTCTGGTGGGAGGCGGAGGCCGAGGTCTTCGCCGAGATGGGCCACATCCTGGACGACGACCACCGCGAGGTGGTGGTCGGCGGCCCGATGAGCCGCAGCGCCACCTATCTGATTCAGGCCACCGGCGTCGACATCAGCCTGACCGAGCTGAGCGTGCTGCTCAACGCCGCGTTCCTGGCCCGAATCCGGCGCGGTGTCCCGCTGATGCCGGGCGCCCGCCGGCTGCTGACCGAGCTGGCCGCCCATGAGGTGCCGGCCGCGCTGGTCTCCGCCTCGCACCGCGCCATCGTCGACCAGATGCTGTACTCGCTCGGCCCGGAGAACTTCCGGCTGACCCTCGCGGGCGATGACCTGGCCCGCACCAAGCCGCACCCCGACCCCTATCTGACCGCCGCCGCGCGGCTGGGGGTGGACCCCGCGTGCTGTGCGGTCGTCGAGGACACCCTGACCGGTGTGACGGCCGGTGAGGCGGCCGGCTGCCCGGTCGTCGTGGTGCCCTCGGTGACGCCGGTCCCGCCCGCGGCGGGCCGTACGGTCGTCCGCTCGCTGGAAGAAGTCGATCTTCCATTTCTCCGGGCGCTCATCACGGAAAGCCGCGGCAGCGTGCACTGAGCGTGTCGCGGAGAAACTCGGCCGAACTGTGCGGAACGGGCCGCTCATTTTCCGTGACGAATGCGCTGACCGAATTGGTGCACCCACGCGGTTCCCAGAATGCGTGACGTTTCTCACGTGCCGTGCCGTCGACAGGCGGCCCGACAGGTGTTCCAGGGGCTCTCTTCGGTGGTTTCTACGGGGGTAAGTGTCCGGATTGGTGGAGCAACGCGCGAATCGTTCCGGCGTCCGGATATCGATCCCCGTGCCGTCGTTATCCGAGAGCCATATCGATACAACTCCTTTGTGTCCCAGCGCGGCTGGCCGTTCCTACTAATCTCGACGCGAGCAACACCGCTGCGCTGATAAGGAACCTGTCGACGATGAATCGCAAGACCCTGGTGCTGCCGGCGCTGGCCGGTCTCCTCGCCCCCGTTCTCGCTGCCTGCGGTAGCTCGGACGACGCGGGCGACGGCGGCGATCCGATCGTCGTGGGGGTGGCCACCCACATCGAGGCCACCAAGTCCGCGCCCGCCCCACTGGACCCGGCACAGGCCTACGACGTCGACGCGTGGAACGTCATGCGGGCGACCCTGCAGACCCTGATGCGGCTGCCGCGCAGCGGTACCGCGCCGGTGCCGGACGCGGCCGAATCCTGCGGGTTCCGCGACACCCAGAACGAGCAGTACCGCTGCACCCTGCGCAAGGGCCTGAAGTTCTCGAACGGGCACGCCCTGACGGCCCAGGACGTGAAGTTCTCCATCGAGCGCATGAAGACCATCAACAACACCAACGGCCCGGTCTCGCTGCTCGACGACATCGACAAGGTCGAGGCGCCCAGCGACACCGAGGTGGTGTTCCACCTCAGCAAGCCCGACGCCACCTTCCCGCAGAAGCTCACCACGCCCGCCGCGGCGATCGTCGACTCCCAGGTCTACCCCAAGGGCCACCTCTACAGCGGCTTCAACGTGGTCGGCTCCGGGCCGTACACCGTCAAGGCAGAGCGCAGCGGCAACCACATCGCCAAGGCCCTCTTCACCAAGAACCCCTCCTACCAGGGCGGGCTCAAGACGCACAACGACAAGGTGGAGATGCGCTTCTACGCCGACTCCGCCGACACCGAGCGGGCGCTGCGCAAGGGCGACATCGACCTGATGAACCGCGGTCTGTCGCCCAGTCAGGTCCAGGGCCTGGAGAACGCGCGGGACAGTCACATCACGCTGCAGACGATGACCGGTCAGGAGATCCGGTACCTCGCCTTCAACACCAAGGACCCCGCGGTCTCCAACAAGGCCGTGCGGCAGGCGATGGCGCAGGTCGTCAACCGCTCGGACCTGGTGCGCAACATCTACGCGTACACCGGTGACCCGCTCTTCTCGATGGTTCCCACCGGCCTCACCGGCCACATCAACTCGTTCTTCAACAAGTACGGGAACCCCAACGTCGCCGCCGCCCGCAAGACGCTGCGGGACGCGAACATCACCACCCCGGTGAAGTTCACCCTCACCTACACCACCAGCCACTACGGCTCCAGCACCGTCAAGGAGGTCCGTGCCCTGCAGCAGCAGTTCAACAGCACCAAGCTGTTCGACGTGAGCGTCAAGGGCATCGACAGCTGGCAGCAGTACCGCACCGACGCCGTGGCCGGCAAGTACAGCGTCTACAGCATGGGCTGGTTCCCCGACATCCCGGACGCCGACAACTACATCGCACCGTTCATCGGCAAGCAGAACTTCCTGGGCTCGCCGTACCGCAACGGCAAGATCGAGTCGCAGCTGATCCCGGCCAGCCGCCAGCAGTCCGACCGCAACGCCGCCGCCGCCGACTTCAAGCAGGTGCAGGACATCTTCGCCGACGACGTCCCGGTCCTCCCGCTGTGGCAGGGCAAGCAGTACGTCGCCGCCCACGATGACATCACCGGCATCTCATGGGCCCTCAACGCGGCTTCGGGGCTGCAGATCTGGGAGCTCGGCCGCGGCGTCTCCGACTGACCCGCGCACCACCCGCGACACCGTACGACCCGCGACACCGCACACCGCACCGCCGCGGCACTGCCGCCGCGGCCCGACAGGCACCACCCAGATCGTGAGGACCGTTCAGTGAGGAAGCGTGACCAGTGGTTGGCCGCCCCGATCGGAGCGGGGCTGACCACAGCCCTGCTCGCGCTCGCCGGGTGCGGCACGGACGACTCGGGAGCGGCCGGCCACGGTGAACCCGTGGTGATGGGAACGACGGACGGTGTCAAGGCCACCGACCCGGCGGCCGGTTACGACCCCGGATCCTGGCTGCTGTTCAACAACGTGTTCCAGTCGCTGCTCAGCTTCCCCAAGGGCGGCACCACCCCCGAGCCCGAGGCGGCCAAGAGCTGCGACTTCACCGACGCCGGTAGCAAGGTCTACCGCTGCACCCTCAAGGACGGCCTCAAGTTCAGCAACGGTGACCCGCTGACCTCGAAGGACGTCAAGTTCTCCTTCGACCGCACCAAGCGGATCAAGGACAAGAACGGCCCCGCGGTGATGTTCTCGGCACTCGACAAGGTCGAGACGCCGGACGCCAAGACCGTGGTCTTCCGCCTCAAGGCAGCGGATGCCACCTTCCCGATGAAGATCGCCTCGGGCGCCGGCTCCATCGTCGACCACACCCAGTACCCCGCCGACCGGCTGCGTACCGACGGCAAGGCCGTCGGCTCCGGCGTCTACACCCTCAAGGACTACAGCCGCGACCAGGCGGCCTTCGGGGTCAACGGCTCCTACAAGGGCCCCGCCAAGGTCAAGAACTCCGGGATGACCGTGAAGTTCTTCCGCAGCAGCGACAAGCTCAAGAAGGCCGTCCAGGGCGGCGACGTCGACCTGGCCTACCGCGGCCTGGCCATGAAGGACATCGCCCACCTGGGCAACGCCTCGCTGAAGCAGCAGCACGGCACCCAGGTCATCGAGGGCGGCAGCGCCGAGGTCATGCACCTGGTCTTCAACCTCAAGGACCCGGTGGCCGGCAAGCTGGGCGTCCGCAAGGCGGTCGCCTACCTCCTGGACCGCTCCACCCTCGTCCGGGACGTCTACCAGCGCACCGCCGAGCCGCTGTACTCCGTCGTCCCGGCCGGCATCACGGGCCACAGCACCTCCTTCTTCAACGCCTACGGCGACCGCCCGCAGCCGGAGAAGGCCAAGCAGGCGCTGCGTGCCGCGGGCTTCGACCGCAAGGTGCCGCTCACGCTGTGGGCCACCCCCGACCGGTTCGGCCCGGGCACCGTCGCCGCCTTCGAGGAGATCGCCCAACAGCTCAACGCCAGCGGCCTGTTCGACGCCAAGGTGCGCTCGGTGCCCACCGAGGACTACGACAAGGGCGTCTCCGACGGCCGGTTCGGCGTCTATGTGCGGGGCTGGGTGCCCGACTACCCGGACCCGGACAACTTCACCCAGCCGTTCTTCGGCAAGGACAGCGTCCTCGCCAACCACTACAGCTCGCCGGAGATCAGCGGCCGGCTGCTGCCGAAGACGGCCGACCAGCAGGACCGCGGCGCCACCAAGACCGACTTCCGCGCGCTGCAGGACATCGTCGCCAAGGACGTGCCGGTCATCCCGATATGGCAGGGCAAGCAGTACGCGGTGGCCCGCAACGGCGTCTCCGGCCTGGAGTGGACCCTGGACGCCTCGACCGTCTTCCGGTTCTGGGAGATCAGCAAGGCGGCCGACGCCTGACGGGCGGCGCCCACACGACGGCGGGGCCGGTCCGGGGAAATCCCGGGCCGGCCCCGCCGTTTCGGCGCGCCCGCTGCCGCCTACTGGGCGCCGGGGCGCACCAGCCCGCTCTCGTACGCATAGACCGCCGCCTGCACCCGGTCCCGCAGCCCCAGCTTCGTCAGCACATGCCCGACATGGGTCTTGACGGTCGTCTCGCTCACGAACAGGTCGGCGGCGATCTCCGCATTGGACAGCCCGCGCGCCACCAGCTTGAGGACCTCCACCTCGCGCTCGGTGAGGGTGTGCAGGGTGTCCGGCACCGGCTCCTCGCCCGACGGCAGGTGCCCGGCGTACTTGTCCAGCAGCCGGCGGGTGATGCTCGGCGCCAGCATCGCCTCGCCGGCCGCCACCACCCGGATCGCCTGCACCAGCTCATGGGCCGGCGCGTCCTTCAGCAGGAAGCCGCTGGCCCCCGCCCGTAGCGCCTCGACGACGTACTCGTCCAGGTCGAAGGTCGTCAGCACCAGCACCTTGGCCGGGCCGTCCTTCGCCGGACCGGTGATCTGCCGGGTCGCCTCGACCCCGTCCATCCGGGGCATCCGGATGTCCATCAGCACCACATCGGGCTGCAGCGCCCGCACCTGCTCCAGCGCCTGCAGGCCGTCACCCGCCTCCCCGACGACGGCCACATCCTGCTCCGCCTCCAGAATCATCCGGAATCCCGTACGCAGCAGGGGCTGGTCGTCGACCAGCAGGACGCGGATGGCCACGAGCTCTCCTTCGTTACGCCCGTTCGATACGCCCGGACAGGCTAGATCGCTCCCATTCTGCCCTGTGGCGCCTTGTCGGCGTCCCTGGGGCGCACCTGGAGCGGATACACCGGGGGAGTGCCGCCGAATTCCGGACAGTGCGCCCGGTGGTCGCACCAGCCGCACAGCTTCGTCGGCCGCGGCCGCCAGTCACCGGTCTCCGTCGCCGTCCGGATCGCCTCCCACAGCGCCAGCAACTTCCGCTCCACGGCCCGCAGATCGGCCTCACCCGGGTCGTACGTCAGCACGTCGCCGCTGCCCAGATAGACCAGCTGCAGCCGCCGCGGCAGCACCCCGCGCAGCCGCCACAGCACCAGCGCGTAGAACTTCATCTGGAACAGCGCGCCCTCGGCGAACTGCGGCCGCGGCGCCTTGCCGGTCTTGTAGTCGACGATCCGCACCTCGCCGGTCGGTGCCACATCCACCCGGTCGATGAACCCGCGCAGCCGCAGCCCGGAATCCAGCACCGTCTCGACGTACAGCTCGCGGTCCGCCGGCTCCAGTCGCGTCGGGTCCTCCAGCGTGAACCACCGCTCCACCAGCGCCTCGGCCTCCGCCAGCCAGGCCGCCAGCTGCTCACCGTCCGCGTCCTCAGCGAACAGCCCGGCCAGCTCCGGCCGCTTGGCCAGCAGCTTCTCCCACTCGCCGGGCACCATCGCGCGCGCCCCGGCCGCCGTCCGCTGCGTCGCCGGCGCATCGAAGAGCCGCTCCAGCACGGCGTGCACGACCGTGCCCCGGGTCGCCGCCGCGCTCGGCTGCTCCGGCAGCTTGTCGATCACCCGGAAGCGGTACAGCAGCGGGCACTGCATGAAATCGCTCGCCCGCGACGGCGACAGCGCCGCCGGCGGCCGCGCCGGCTCCCCGTCCTGTGCACCCTGGGTGCCCGCCCCGTCCTGCTCCGTGCTCCATCCCATGCCACAGAACCCTACGGCCCGCCACTGACACGGCGCGGACGGGCCAGGCGGGCGGCGGCCGGCCCGCGCCGGGCACGGGCCCGCAGCGTAAAGGGACCCGCACTCCGCATACCATCGACGCCGGACCCCTTCGCCCTGCATGATCGATATATCAGGCCGAGCAGGGGCGCATGCCGTATTCGATGAGGGGACGCCACACCGTGGACGACAGCGGGAAGCCGCAGGACCCCGAGGAGTCCGCGCGGCACCAGCCGCCCGGGCCGCCCAAGGGTGCCGACGGCCCCAAGGCGCCTGGGCCCGGCAGAAAGAGCACCGGCGGCGGCATCCTGATGGGCCGTCCCTTCGGCGTACCGGTCTACGTCGCCCCCAGCTGGTTCCTGGTCGCGGCCCTGATCACCTGGGTCTTCGGCGGCCAACTGGAGCGCGTCCTGCCCGAACTCGGCGCCGCGCGCTACCTCGTCTCGCTCTTCTTCGCGGTCGCCTTCTACGCCTCGGTGCTCGTCCACGAGCTGGCCCACACCGTCGCCGCGCTGCGCTTCAAGCTGCCGGTGCGCCGCATCCAGCTGCAGTTCTTCGGCGGCGTCTCGGAGATAGAGAAGGAGAGCGAGAGCCCCGGCCGGGAGTTCGTGCTCGCCTTCGTCGGCCCGCTGCTCTCCCTCGTCCTCGCCGGGGTCTTCTACGCCGGGATGCAGCTGGTCGATCCCGGCACCGTCCCCGGCGTCCTGCTGGCCGGCTTGATGATCTCCAACCTGATCGTCGCGATCTTCAACCTGCTGCCGGGTCTGCCGCTGGACGGCGGCCGGATGCTGCGCGCCGTCGTCTGGAAGGTCACCGGCAACGCCATGACCGGCACCGTCGCCGCCGCCTGGGTCGGCCGGGCGCTCGCCGTCACGGTCCTGATCGGCCTGCCGCTGCTGACCCACACCGGTGCGCTGGGCAACGCCCGCCCGGAGATCGGCGGCGCGGACTCGCTCACCGACGCCCTGCTCGCCGCGATCCTCGCCGCGATCATCTGGACCGGCGCCGGCAACAGCCTGCGGATGGCCCGGCTGCGCGAGCGGCTGCCCGACCTCACCGCCCGCACCCTGACCCGGCGCGCGGTCCCCGTCGAGACCACCACCCCGCTCTCCGAGGCGCTGCGCCGCGCCAACGACGCTGGTGCCCGCGCCCTGGTCGTCGTCGACCCCCAGGGCAGCCCCACCGCCCTCGTGCGGGAGGCCGCCATCGTCGGCGTCCCCGACCACCGCCGCCCCTGGGTCGCCGTGGGCACCCTCGCCCAGGAGCTCAAGGACGGAATGCGGGTCTCGGCCGAACTCGCCGGCGAGGACCTCCTCGAATACCTCCGCGCCACCCCGGCCACCGAGTACCTCGTCGTCGAGGAGACCGGCGAGATCTACGGCGTGCTGTCCACCGCCGACGTCGAACGCGCCTTCGTCTCCGCCATGGCCCGCACCTCCTGATCCGCACCGCCCCGCGGCCGTCCCCGGCCGCCCACTGGTCAGCGGCGCCCCGGAGGGCCGGTAGGCTGGTCACATGTCCGAACCGACCGGTGCCGCCCGCCGTCGCGGGCCCTTCAAGGTCGGGGACCAGGTCCAGCTCACCGACCCCAAGGGACGCCACTACACCTTCACGCTCGAAGCGGGAAAGAGCTTCCACACCCACAAGGGAGCCTTCCCCCACGACGAGCTGATCGGTGCTCCCGAGGGCAGTGTTGTCCGTACCACCGGGAACGTCGCCTACCTCGCGCTGCGCCCGCTGCTCCCCGACTACGTCCTGTCCATGCCCCGCGGTGCCGCCGTGGTCTACCCCAAGGACGCGGGGCAGATCCTGGCGATGGCCGACATCTTCCCCGGCGCGCGCGTCGTCGAGGCGGGGGTGGGATCCGGCTCGCTCAGCAGCTTCCTGCTGCGCGCGATCGGCGACGACGGCATGCTGCACTCCTACGAGCGCCGCGCCGACTTCGCCGAGATCGCCACGCAGAACGTCGAGCGCTACTTCGGCGGTCCGCACCCCGCGTGGACGCTCACCGTCGGTGACCTCCAGGACAACCTCTCCGACACCGACGTCGACCGCGTCATCCTCGACATGCTCGCCCCCTGGGAGTGCCTGGAGGCCGTCTCCAAGGCCCTGGTCCCCGGCGGCATCCTCTGCGCCTACGTCGCGACCACGACCCAGCTGGCGCGCACCGTCGAGGCGATCCGGGAGCACGGCACCTTCAACGAGCCGTCGGCCTGGGAGACCATGGTCCGCACCTGGCACGTCGAGGGCCTCGCCGTCCGCCCCGACCACCGCATGATCGGCCACACCGGCTTCCTGCTCACCGCCCGCCGCCTCGCGGACGGCGTGGAGCCCCCGCTGCGTCGCCGCCGGCCCGCCAAGGGCGCCTACGGCGAGGACTACACCGGCCCCGGGGCCGGTGGCCGGGACCAGGCAGCGCCCTCCGCACGCGACTGACCGCCGCCCCTGCCGGGCCCGTGCCCGGTGGGCCGGACCGGGCCACCGAACCGCCAGGCGCCGCCGATGAGTTCCCCCGCGGGGAACCGTCGGCGGCGCCGCGGTGTCAGGGGACCGTGAAGACCTGGGAACGGCGCGGAAAACTCCGGTCCTGCTGGTTCCTTGCCGCTCGCCGCTGTGGAACGATGCTGGGCACTCCCACCGGCACAGCACTTCACAGGAGTTACCCCGCGTGCAGCCCATGGCAGGCCAGGACCTCTTGCACACCCAGCCCCGCCCCATGCACTGGCTCGCCACCGCCACTGCCGTCTCGGCGGTCGTCGCGGCCGCGTCCTTCGTCCAGCCCCCCGATGCCACCGCCACCACCGCCCACGGCGCCGCGACCGGCCGTCCCGTCGCCGCCCCGGATCCGGCCAAGGTCAGCTTCCCGGTCGACTGCGGACCCCACCGCCTCGACGTGGTGCACAAGGCCTCCGGCGACCTCGACGGCGACGGGACGACCGAGACCGTCGCGCAGGTCCGCTGCCACAGCGACACCGGCACCCCGCCCAGCGCCGTCTATGTCCTCGCCGAGCCCACGGAGGGACGGGCCGCCCCGCGGATCGTGGCGACACTCCTCGCACCCGCCCAGCAGCTCAGTGTCCGCAGGCTCACCGTCCGGCAGGGCGTGATCTCCGCGGGGCTGCTGGGCTACTCCCGGCTCGATGTGCCGCGCTGCTGCCCGGACGTGCACAAGGACGTCAAGTGGCAATGGAAGGGCGGGAAGTTCGTCCAGAGCGAACTCCCCGCCGCCATGGGGACCCAGCGCGCCTGACCGGTCACCGGACGTGCCCGTCGGGAGCCCTGCGTTCCCCGGGCGCTACTCCGCGTCGGGGCCGTAGACCTCGACGCCGTCGCTGACCCGGCGGACGTGGATGCAGTCCCCCGGGCACTCCTTCGCCGAGTCCCGCACGTCGGCGAGCAGCTTCAGCGGGACGGGCGTTGTGGCCCCCTCGTCCTGGAGCAGCTCGTCCTCGGCGCTCTTGACGTAGGCCAGGCCGTCGATGTCCAGCTCGAAGACCTCCGGCGCGTACTGGGCACAGATGCCGTCCCCGGTGCAGAGGTCCTGGTCGATCCAGACTTCCAGCTCCGGGCCTTCGTCCTGCGCGGTCATCTCGCCTGCCGTTCCTACGTACGTGAACCGTTTTTGTCTAAGTGGCGCCAGCCCTGACGGGTGTTGACCGACTCGACGATACAACCGCTCGCTTTCCGATGTTGTTGGGTGGGTATTCCCTTGGCGTGAGGACGTGCGCAAGGGTGAAGATCGGACACACCCCGACAGTCTTTTCGATCTAGGGGTTTCAACCTGCACCGGCCCAGGTAGGGTCAGGAAGCGTCCAGCTCCTTGGAGGAGGTGAGGACCGTGGCAGCCCACGACGACGACATCAACCGCGGCATCCGGCCGGGGCGAGGGTCTGAAGATCCCGCCGGCCAGGTTGCCTATCTCGAGCAGGAGATCGCCGTCCTGCGACGCAAGCTCGCCGACTCTCCGCGTCACACGAGGATTCTCGAAGAGCGGATCGTCGAGCTGCAGACCAACCTGGCCGGCGTCTCGGCGCAGAACGAGCGTCTCGCCAACACTCTCCGCGAGGCGCGCGACCAGATCGTGGCCCTCAAAGAAGAGGTCGACCGGCTCGCGCAGCCGCCGGCCGGCTTCGGTGTCTTCCTGCAGGCGAACGAGGACGGCACGGTCGACATTTTCACCGGTGGCAGAAAGCTCCGGGTCAATGTCAGCCCGAGTGTGGAGACCGAGGACCTCCGGCGCGGCCAGGAGGTCATGCTCAACGAAGCGCTCAACGTGGTCGAGGCCATGGAGTTCGAGTCCGCCGGCGACATCGTCACCCTCAAGGAGATCCTTGAGGACGGCGAGCGGGCGCTGGTGATCGGGCACACCGACGAGGAGCGGGTGGTGAGGCTCGCCGAGCCGCTGCTGGACATCACCATCCGTCCCGGCGACGCCCTGCTGCTCGAGCCCCGCTCCGGCTACGTCTACGAGGTCATCCCGAAGAGCGAGGTCGAGGAGCTCGTCCTCGAAGAGGTCCCGGACATCGACTACACCAAGATCGGCGGTCTGGGCGGCCAGATCGAGCAGATCCGGGACGCGGTCGAGCTTCCGTACCTCTACCCCGACCTCTTCAAGGAGCACGAACTCCGCCCGCCCAAGGGTGTCTTGCTCTACGGCCCGCCCGGCTGCGGCAAGACGCTCATCGCCAAGGCGGTCGCCAACTCCCTTGCCAAGAAGGTCGCCGAGGTGACCGGGCAGCCCGCGGGGAAGAGCTTCTTCCTCAACATCAAGGGCCCCGAGCTGCTCAACAAGTACGTCGGTGAGACCGAGCGGCACATCCGGCTGGTCTTCCAGCGGGCCAGGGAGAAGGCCAGCGAGGGCACCCCCGTCATCGTCTTCTTCGACGAGATGGACTCGCTCTTCCGCACCCGCGGGTCCGGCGTCAGCTCGGACGTGGAGAACACCATCGTCCCCCAGCTGCTCTCCGAGATCGACGGTGTCGAGGGCCTGGAGAACGTGATCGTGATCGGCGCCTCCAACCGCGAGGACATGATCGACCCCGCGATCCTGCGCCCCGGCCGCCTGGACGTGAAGATCAAGATCGAGCGTCCGGACGCGGAGGCCGCCAAGGACATCTTCTCGAAGTACCTCACGGAGAACCTCCCGCTGCACGCCGACGATCTCGCCGAACACGACGAATCGCGCAAGGCCGCGGTCAGCGGAATGATTCAGTCCGTCGTCGAGCAGATGTACGCGGAATCCGAGGAGAATCGCTTCCTGGAGGTCACCTACGCTAATGGTGACAAGGAAGTCCTCTACTTCAAGGACTTCAACTCCGGTGCGATGATCGAAAACATCGTAGGACGCGCAAAGAAGATGGCCATCAAGGCCTTCCTCGAACACAATCAGAAGGGCCTGCGGGTTTCCCATCTCCTCCAGGCCTGTGTGGACGAGTTCAAGGAGAACGAGGACCTGCCCAACACCACCAACCCGGACGACTGGGCTCGGATCTCCGGAAAGAAGGGCGAGCGGATCGTCTACATCCGCACCCTGGTCACCGGAAAGCAGGGCGCCGACACCGGTCGCTCCATCGACACGGTGGCGAATACCGGCCAATACCTGTAACACCGCTCTCCGGCTGCGGATGTCCTGCACGGGGCGTCCGCAGCCGGACGCTTTTCCGGGAGCTGACGGAAAGGCGCCGGAAAGGGCGCGATGGACCAGGGAAAACCGGACTGGAGCAATGACTGTAATGATCTCCCCAGCGCCGCAGAGGCGTCCTAGGCTCTTCGGTACCGCTGCGTCACGCTGTGCCGGCGTGGGGCACACGCACGGACCGGAAGCACAGCGGTACTTGAGCGCCGACCCCGTCCGGGGGCGCCGCCGGGCAAGGAGGGCCGCATGACCGTACGGCGAGTAATGGGAATCGAGACGGAGTACGGGATCTCCGTCCCCGGCCACCCGAACGCCAATGCCATGCTCACCTCATCCCAGGTCGTCAACGCCTACGCGGCCGCGATGCACCGGGCACGCCGTGCCCGCTGGGATTTCGAGGAGGAGAACCCGCTGCGGGACGCCCGCGGCTTCGACCTCGCACGGGAGAACGCCGACGCCAGCCAGCTCACCGACGAGGACATCGGCCTGGCCAATGTGATCCTCACCAACGGCGCCAGGCTCTACGTCGACCATGCGCACCCCGAGTACAGCGCCCCCGAGGTCACCAACCCGCGCGACGCCGTGCTCTGGGACAAGGCCGGCGAACGGATCATGGCCGAGGCCGCCGAGCGGGCCGCCCAGGTGCCCGGGGCCCAGCCGATCCACCTCTACAAGAACAACACCGACAACAAGGGCGCCTCCTACGGCACGCACGAGAACTACCTGATGAAGCGGGAGACCCCGTTCTCGGACATCGTGCGGCACCTGACGCCGTTCTTCGTCTCCCGCCAGGTGGTCACCGGCGCCGGACGGGTCGGCATCGGCCAGGACGGCCACGAGCACGGCTTCCAGCTCAGCCAGCGCGCCGACTACTTCGAGGTGGAGGTCGGCCTGGAGACGACCCTCAAGCGGCCCATCATCAACACCCGCGACGAACCGCACGCGGACGCGGAGAAGTACCGCCGGCTCCATGTGATCATCGGCGACGCCAACCTCTCCGAGATCTCGACGTACCTGAAGCTGGGCACCACCTCCCTGGTGCTCGCCATGATCGAGGACGGCTTCATCGCCGTCGACCTCGCCGTCGAGCAGCCGGTGCGCACCCTCCACCAGGTCTCGCACGACCCCACCCTGCAACGCCTGATCACCCTCCGCAGCGGCCGCACGCTCACCGCCGTACAGCTCCAGATGGAGTACTACGAGCTGGCCCGCAAATACGTCGAGGACCGTTACGGAGCGGATGCGGACGAGCAGACCAAGGACGTCCTGACCCGGTGGGAGGACGTGCTCGGCCGGCTGGAGAACGACCCGATGAGCCTGTCCGGCGAGCTGGACTGGGTCGCCAAGCGGGAGCTGATGGAGGGCTACCGCCGCCGGGACGGCCTGGACTGGGACGCGGCCCGGCTCCACCTCATCGACCTGCAGTACGCCGACGTACGCCCCGAGAAGGGCCTGTACAACCGTCTGGCGGCCCGGGGCAAGATGAAGCGCCTCCTGGACGAGCAGGACGTCCAGCGGGCCCAGCAGAAGCCTCCGGAGGACACCAGGGCCTACTTCCGGGGCCGCTGCCTGGAGCAGTACGCCGACGACGTGGCGGCCGCCTCCTGGGATTCGGTCATCTTCGACCTGCCCGGCCGTGACTCCCTGCAACGGGTCCCCACGCTGGAGCCGCTGCGCGGGACCCGTAAGCACGTCAAGGAGCTGCTGGACCGCTGCCGCACCGCGGAGGAGCTGGTGAGGACGCTGTCCGGCCGCTGACCGGCAGGTGCACGACAGATTTCTCCGGTGTGCCCGGCCGTACCGCGGCTGAAATCGCCGCGGTGCGGGAATCATCGAGGTGACTACCGGGCGTTGCCTCAACAGCAGGGCCGATGTCGGACCCTGCTTGTAGGGTCGGATCTTGACGGTCACATCGAGCGGGGCGAACCGAGCGGGGTGAGGGATATGGCGACCAAGGACAGCGGCGGCGGACAGGCCAAGGCCACGCGTTCCACGGAAGAGGTCGAGGAGCAGACACAGGACGCGCAGGCCTCGGACGACCTCAAGGAACGCCAGGAGAAGTTGTCGGACGACGTGGACTCCGTCCTGGACGAGATCGACGACGTACTCGAGGAGAACGCGGAGGACTTCGTGCGGTCCTTCGTGCAAAAGGGCGGGCAGTAGGCCGAAGCGGGCGCCGCCCGGCCTCCGTCGGCCGAAGCGCCGTGCGCGGCAGCACGAGGACGTGCCGCGCACGGGCTTCGGCCGGTGTGCCCAGGGCTCCGGGGCCGGGACCACGGGCCGAATCCATCCCGCCCGAGCGGGTGGATCATCTCTACGGGGCGGGTAGGGTCCGAGGCGTACTGTGCTTCAGCTGCACCGCAGCTTTGGGCCAATTCAAGGATCGGCCGGACGCCTTGAAAGCGGGCGGCCGAGTATCCGGAAGGAAAAGTGTGGAAGCCAACACTCGAAGCACCGGGCGTCTACCAGCTGCCTTCCTGACGCCGGGATCCTCGTCGTTCATGGACTTCCTCGGCGCGCACGCGCCGGACCTGCTGCCGGGCAGCCGCCCGCTGCCGCCGGTGCAGGGCGCCGTCGAGGCGCCGCACGGCACGACGATCGTGGCCGTGACGTTCCCCGGCGGCGCGGTCCTCGCCGGTGACCGGCGGGCGACGATGGGCAATGTCATCGCCCAGCGCGACATGGAGAAGGTCTTCCCGGCGGACGAATACAGCGCGGTCGGCATCGCCGGCACCGCCGGCCTCGCCGTCGAAATGGTCAAGCTCTTCCAGCTGGAGCTGGAGCACTTCGAGAAGGTCGAGGGAGCCCAACTCTCCCTGGAGGGCAAGGCGAACCGGCTCTCGACGATGATCCGCGGCAACCTCGGGATGGCCATGCAGGGCCTGGCCGTGGTGCCGCTGTTCGCCGGCTACGACCTCGACCGCGAGAAGGGCAGGATCTTCTCGTACGACGTCACCGGCGGGCGTTCCGAGGAGCGGGGGTTCGCGGCGACCGGTTCCGGCTCGGTCTTCGCACGCAGCTCGCTGAAGAAGCTCTACCAGGACGACTTCACGGCGGATCAGGCCGTTACGGCCGTCGTCCAGGCGCTCTACGACGCCGCCGACGACGACTCGGCGACCGGTGGGCCCGACCTGGCGCGGCGGATCTATCCGATCGTCACGGTGATCACCGACGAGGGCGTCCGGAAGCTGACCGACGACGAGATCTCGGAGATCGCCCGCAACGTTCACGAGCGCCGGCTCGACCAGCCCGACGGCCCGCGCGCCGCGCTGCTCTGACGGGACGGATGTTCCCCATGCCGCCACTGAGAGAGCTTTCGACAGGAAGGGACGGATAGCCGGTGTCGACGCCGTTCTATGTCTCACCCCAGCAGGCCATGGCCGACCGTGCCGAATACGCCCGCAAGGGCATCGCGCGCGGCCGCAGCGTCGTGGTGCTGCAGTATGCCGACGGCGTGGTCTTCGTCGCCGAGAATCCCTCCCGCGCCCTGCACAAGGTCAGCGAGATCTATGACCGGATCGCCTTCGCGGCGGTCGGTAAGTACAACGAGTTCGAGAACCTGCGGATCGGCGGGGTGCGCTACGCCGACCTGCGGGGCTACACCTACGACCGCGAGGACGTCACCGCGCGCGGCCTGGCGAACGTCTACGCCCAGACGCTCGGCACGATCTTCTCCAGCGCCGCCGAGAAGCCGTACGAGGTCGAGCTGATCGTCGCCGAGGTGGGCAGCGCCCCCGAGGACGACCAGATCTACCGGCTGCCGCACGACGGCTCGATCGTCGATGAGCACGGCTCGGTGGCGGTCGGCGGCAACGCGGACCAGATCAGCAGCTACCTCGACCAGCGCCACCGCGACGGGATGACGCTCGCCGAGGCCCTGAAGCTGGCCGTGGAGTCGCTGTCGCGGGACACCAACGGCGGCGAGCGCACGCTCACCGCCGAGCAGCTGGAGGTCGCGACGCTGGACCGTACCCGGCCCCAGCAGCGCAAGTTCAAGCGGATCCTGGGCCGTCAGCTGTCCCGGTTGCTGGACGAGGGCGGCGCGGCGTCCGGCAAGGAGCCCGAGGCGGGTGCCGGCGACGCCGGGGCCCCGGCCGAGGACACCGGCGACAAGCCCACCAAGGGCTCCGGCGGCAAGGGGGCCAAGGGCTCCGGGGGCACGGACGACTCCGACGGAGAGCCCCTGCTCTGACGTACCGCTACCGGGCCCGTCGCCCGGACCGCGCGCCCCGGTGGGTCACCTCCCGCCGGGGCGCGCGGCGCTTTCAGCGGGCGCCGGCGGGCGGGGCGGTGGAGCCCCGGGGGACCAGCCGCACCGGAAGGGTGGGGGACGGCGCCGGATCCCCGTCGAGCACCGCGGTCAGGGCCCGCATCCCGGCCTCGCCGAACTCCTCGGCGGGCAGCCGTACGGTGGTCAGTTCCGGCTCGACGGCGACCGCGAGCGCGAGGTCGTCGAAGCCGGTCACCGAGACGTCCTCGGGGATCCGCAGGCCCAGCCGGCGGACGGCCTTGCAGGCGCCCGCGGCGATGATGTCGTCGTCGCAGAGCAGGGCGGTGGGGCGGGGACCGGGGCCGGTCAGCGCGGTATGGGCGGCCTGGAGACCCGCCTCCACGCTCAGGGCGGCGGGCAGCCGGCGCAGCAGGGTGCCGGGCACCTCGGCGAGGCTCTCGGCGACGGCACGGGCGCGGACCTCGAAGGTCCAGGAGCGCACATCGGCCGCGAGGTGGGTGATGCGGCGGTGGCCGAGCCCGGTCAGATGGGCCGTCAACTGCCGTGCGCCGTCGGCGATATCGAGGTTGACGGTGGCACCGGCCCGGCCGTCGGCGGGGTCGCTGTCGAGCATCACCAGCGGTAGGTCGGCGGCGCGCAGCGCGTTGAGGGCCTCGGCGGCCATGGAGGACGCGATCACCCCGTCGAGGGTGGCCGCGGCGGAGTCGAAGGGGTCGCGGGCCGGGCCGATGCCCTCGGGGGAGGGGTAGAGGACCACGCCGAAGCCCTGAGCGGCGGCGACGCGGGCGGCGCCGGTGTAGACCCGGGCGAAGAACTCGGTGGTCAGGGCGGGGACGACGAGCAGCACGGTACGGGTGCGGCCCATCCGCAGGCTGCGGGCGGCGAGGTTGGGCCGGTAGCCCAGCTCGCGGGCGGCGGTGCGGACGGCCTCGGCCTTGCCGGGGGAGACCCGGCCGCGCCACTTGTCGCCGAGGACGAGCGAGACGGCGGCCTGGGAGACCCCGGCGGCGCGTGCCACATCCCGGCTGGTGACCCGGGGGGCGGCCGGTCGGCGGCCGGAGTGCGTGGCCTCATTGCTGGTCACCGGGGGTTTCGCCTCTCGCTTCGGCGCTGCGGGGTGGACCGTGGACAGCCGCCATGGTACGTATGACGCCGGAAGTTATACGTAACACGTCCGGGGAGTCCGGACGGGAGGGGGGAAGGAATGGGCGCGGGATACGGGGAGCTCCTCAGGGCCCGGCACGCCGCCCGGCTGCTGGCCGGGACGCTGGTCGGCAGGCTGCCGAACGCCACCGCCTCGCTGTCGGTGGTCCTCTTCGTCCGGGCGGAGGGCGGCAGCTATGCGCTGGCCGGCTCGCTCGCTGCGGTCTACGGGGTGTGCACGGCGATCGGCCAGCCGCTGCTCGGGCGGGCCGTGGACCGCTGGGGCCAGCCGCGGGTGATGCTGCCCGCCGCGGTGCTCTCCGCGCTGGGGATGGCGCTGCTGGCCGTCGCCGGTCCGGACCTGCCGGTGGTGCCCTGGGCCGCCGTGGCGATCGCCGGGCTCTTCACCCCGCCCCTGGAGGGCGGGCTGCGGGCGCTCTGGCCGGGGGTGCTCCGGCGCGCGGACCAGGTGCACGCCGCCTACGCCCTGGACGCCGTCGCCCAGGAGGTGATGTACGTGGTGGGGCCGTTGTTGGTGACCCTGTGCGTGGGGTTCTGGTCGGCGGGGGTGGCGCTGCTGGTGATCAATGCGCTCGGGGTGCTCGGCGCGCTCTCCGTCGTCGTCTCCGGGCCGTCCCGCCGGTGGCGCAGCGGGCCGCGGGAGGCGCACTGGCTGGGCGCCCTGCGCTCGGCCGGGCTGCGGGTGCTGCTCGGGTCGTTCTTCTTTGTGGGGCTGGCGCTGGGTTCGGTGGAGGTCGCGGCGGTGGCGTACGCCGATGAGCGGGGCGGCCAGGTGGTCGCCAGCTATCTGCTCTCCGCGCTGAGCGCCGGCGCGCTGGTCGGCGGTCTGGTCTACGGTGCGCGGGCCTGGCCGGGGCGCCCCGAGGGCCGGCTGCGGCTGCTCATCGGGCTGCTGGCGCTGGGCTATCTGCCGCTGGTGCTGGTGCCGGGGGTGGCCGGAATGACGGCGCTGGGCGGGCTCGCCGGGCTGTTCCTGGCGCCGTCGCTGGCCTGTGCCTTCGTCGTCGTGGACCGGCATGCGCCCAAGGGCACGGTGACGGAGGCCTTTTCGTGGCTGGTGACGATGTTCGGCGTCGGGGCGGCGACGGGTGCCTCGGTGTCCGGGCCCGCGGTGGGCAGCGGGGGAGCGGTGGCCGGATTCGCGGTGGCCGGCGCGGGCGGCCTCGCCGCGTTGTGCGTGATTTTGTCGATGAAGAGATTTCTCGGTGAGCCGCCCGTGCAGCCTACGGCGGGTGCGCCCACGACGGAAAATGATCGAAACGGGGCCGTCGAACCCGGTTTCAGAGCGGGCCGTCAGGCGTAATGTTCAGTCATGGACCGCCGCATTTTCGGGCTGGAGAACGAGTACGGCGTCACGTGCACGTTCAGGGGACAGCGCCGACTGTCGCCTGACGAAGTGGCGCGGTACCTCTTCCGCCGTGTCGTGTCATGGGGCCGCAGCAGCAATGTCTTCCTGCGGAACGGCGCCCGCCTGTACTTGGACGTGGGTTCGCACCCGGAATACGCAACTCCCGAGTGCGACAACGTGACGGAGCTGGTCACCCACGACAAGGCCGGTGAGCGCATTCTCGAAGGCCTGCTCGTCGACGCCGAGCGCCGCCTGCATGAGGAGGGAATCGCGGGCGACGTCTACCTCTTCAAGAACAACACCGATTCGGCGGGAAACTCCTACGGCTGCCACGAGAATTACCTGGTGGCCCGCCACGGCGAGTTCTCCCGGCTCGCGGACATCCTCATTCCGTTCCTGGTCACCCGTCAGCTGCTGTGCGGTGCGGGCAAGGTGCTGCAGACCCCGCGCGGCGCGGTGTACTGCGTCAGCCAGCGCGCGGAGCACATCTGGGAGGGCGTCTCCTCGGCGACCACCCGCTCCCGCCCGATCATCAACACCCGTGACGAACCGCACGCGGACGCCGAGCGCTACCGCCGGCTGCACGTCATCGTCGGTGACTCCAACATGTCCGAGACCACGATGATGCTCAAGGTCGGCGCCACGGACCTGGTGCTGCGCATGATCGAGGCGGGCACGGTGATGCGCGACCTGACCTTGGAGAACCCGATCCGGGCCATCCGCGAGGTCAGCCACGACATCACCGGACAGCGCAAGGTCCGGCTGGCCAGCGGCCGGGAGGCCTCGGCGCTGGAGGTCCAGCAGGAGTACTACGAGAAGGCCGTGGACTTCTGCGACCGCCGGGGCATCCGCACCGGACTCGTCGAACGCGTCCTGGAGCTGTGGGGCCGCACCCTGGAGGCGATCCGGGACGAGGAGCTCGACCGCATCTCCACCGAGATCGACTGGGTGATGAAGCATCAGCTCATCGAGCGGTACCGCACCAAGAACAACCTCACCATGTCCCACCCGCGGGTGGCGCAGATAGACCTCGCGTACCACGACATCCACCGCCGCCGGGGCCTCTACTACCTCCTGGAGCGCAAGGGCCAGGCGGCGCGGATCTGCAACGACCTGAAGATCTTCGAGGGGAAGTCGGTGCCGCCGCAGACCACCCGGGCCCGGCTGCGCGGTGACTTCATCCGCCGCGCCCAGGAGCAGCGCCGTGACTTCACGGTGGATTGGGTGCACCTCAAACTGAACGACCAGGCGCAGCGCACGGTCCTGTGCAAGGACCCGTTCCGTTCGGTGGACGACCGGGTGGAGAAGCTGATCGCCGGAATGTGACCCGCGGGGAATGCGGAGATGTGCCGGGAGCGCGTTGCTCCCGGCACATTGCTGTGTTGTGCCGGGAAGGGCCCACGGGGACAGGTCGTAGAGTGGCGGGCATTGCCCACCACCCCACGAGCCCGAGTTGGACTGATGAACCTCATGAATAACACCCGTCGCGCCGCCGTGGCTGCGCTGACCGTGCCCCTTCTGCTGTTCACCGCCGCCTGCGGGTCCGAGGACGGCAAGGGCTCGGCCGGCAAGGCCGTGGTCACGGTCGACGGCAAGGCAGGGGCGAAGCCGAAGATCACCGTGCCCAAGGACGCCAAGCCGTCCGACACGGCCGTCACCAAGACCGTCATCAAGGGGGACGGTGCGGTCGTCAAGAAGGGTGATCTGGTCCGGCTGGACTTCTCGGCGCAGTCGATGAAGGGCCAGAACCTCGGCAGCAGCTGGACGCCGCAGCCCGGCGCCAAGCCCGGTGGGCCGCGCACCCAGGTCGTCAGCGAGGTCACCGACCAGATGACGCAGCAGATGCTGCCGCCGAAGGTGATGTCCGCGGTGGCCGGGCAGAAGGTCGGCAGCCGCTTCGAGGTCGAGGGCACCGCCAAGGCGCTGATCGGCCAGGGCCTCAACCCGCAGTCCGGCATCAAGCCGGGCGACGGCCTGGTCTGGGTCGTCGACGTGGTCGGTGCGCAGAAGGTCGACAAGAAGGCCAAGGCCGAGGGCACCCAGGCGTCCCCGGAGAGCGGGCTGCCCGAGGTGAAGGCCGAGGGTGAGAAGGCCGCCACGATCACCGTCCCCAAGGGTGAGAAGGCTCCCAAGGGCCTCAAGCAGCAGGTGCTGATCAAGGGCAAGGGCCCCGAGGTCAAGGCCGGGGACGGGCTGATCGCGCAGTACACGGGCGTGAAGTGGGAGGACGGCAAGAAGTTCGACTCCTCCTGGGACCACGGTGGTGCGACCGCCTTCCAGATCGGCACCGGGCAGGTCGTCCAGGGCTGGGACAAGGCGCTGGTCGGCAAGCACGTCGGCGACCGGGTGGAGATCGTCATCCCGCCGAAGCTGGGCTACGGCGCCAGCCCGCAGCACGAGCTGGCCAAGAACACCCTGGTCTTCTCGGTCGACATCGTCGGCACGGTCTGACCGCGGCACCGGCAAGATCTGCGAGACTGGCCCGGTAATCGTAAAGATTCGAAAGTAGGAGCACTTTCGTGAGCATCGACAAGCCCGAGATCGACTTTCCTGAGGGCCCGGCTCCCAGCGAGCTGGAGATCGTTGACCTGACGGAGGGCGACGGGCCGGTCGCCAAGGCCGGGGACATGGTCTCCGTCCACTACGTCGGCGTGTCCTTCAGCTCCGGCGAGGAGTTCGACGCGAGCTGGAACCGCGGCAAGCCGCTGCAGTTCCAGCTGGGCGCCGGCCAGGTCATCGCCGGCTGGGACCAGGGCGTCCAGGGCATGAAGGTCGGCGGTCGCCGCCGGCTGACCATCCCGCCGCACCTGGCGTACGGCGAGCGCGGCGCGGGCGGCGGCCGGATCGCCCCGAACGAGACCCTGATCTTCGTCTGCGACCTGGTCTCCGTCTGAGACCGGCGTACGTCGCGGCCCCGGTGGCCGGCGAGGTACTTCCCCGGGCCGGTGCCGCGCGCCGGCACCGGCCCCACGGCGGGTGAGCCCCCGCTCCCCTTCGCCCCGCGGGCGGAGGAGGAGACGGGGGCTCACCCGTCCGGCTTTTGCCGCACGCACCCCGAGCGGTACGGTCAACGGTCGGGAGTACAACGAGAGAGGGCGTCGATGGCCATTGCCAAGGCCGAGCGGTTGATGAACCTGGCGCTGTGCCTGCTGGGGACGCGGCGCCCGCTGACCAAGCGCGAGCTCAGGCAGTCCATCGAGGCCTACCTGGAGGCCTTCGGGCCGGGGGGCGGCGCGGCCTTCGGGCCGGGCAACGGTGCGGCCTCGGGCGCGGCCGCGGGCGGCACCGACGATGCCTTCAACCGCATGTTCGAGCGGGACAAGGACGACCTGCGCGAGCTCGGCCTGGTGATCGAGACCGTCGAGGGCATCGAGGGGGAGATCGGCTACCTGGCCCGCCGGGACAGCAACCGGCTGCCGCCGATCACCCTGGACGCCGCGGAGGCCGCCGCCCTGGGCCTGGCCGCCAAGGTCTGGCAGCAGGCGCGGCTGGCCGGCGCCGCCAGCGGCGCGCTGCAGAAGCTGCGGGCGGCCGGGATGCCGCTGGCCGCGGACGGCGAGGACTACGACTCCGGAGGGCCGCACAGCGCCCTGGAACCCCGCATCCCCACCCACGAGGCCGCCTTCGAGCCGCTGATGCTGGCCTGCCGGGACCGCCGCCCGGTGGTCTTCGACTACCGCAAGTCCAACGCCGCGCACCCCGAGCAGCGGCAGGTCGAGCCGTGGATCCTGGAGTGCTGGCGCGGGCACTGGTACGTCGCCGGATGGGACCGCGAGCGCAAGGCGGAGCGGGTCTTCAGGCTGTCGCGGATCACCGGCAAGGTCCGTTCCCGGCAGGGGAAGTTCACCGCGCCGGTGCCCGACCACGTCACCGTCCGCGAGACCGTCGAGAGCTGGGCGGGGGAGACCGCCACCGGCACCGCACGGATCAGGCTCCGGGCCGAGCACGGCTATCCGCTGCGGGCCCGGGCGCTCTCCGTCCGGGAGCTGGGCGACGGCTGGGACGAGCTGGAGATCCCCAACGGCCACGGACTCGACGCCTGGCTGGTGGAGTTCGGGCCCGATGTGGTCGTACTGGAGCCCGCGGAGCTGCGCGCCGACGTCATCGACCGGCTGCGCGCCGTGGCCAAGGGCTGACGAGGGACGGGGAAGCAACACTCATGGCTACCAACGCGATCGACCAGACCCGCCGGATGCTGTCGCTGGTGACGTACCTGCGCGAGCGGCCCGGCGCCCGGGTCGGCGACGTCGCCCGGGCCTTCGGCATCACCGAGGACGAGCTGATCGCCGACCTCGACGTGCTGCCGATGTGCGGAACCAGCTTCCGCGGCGGCGACCTGCTAGACATCGACACCGACGGCGACTGCATCTGGTGGCACAACCCCGACGACGTGGCGGAGCCGCTGCGGCTGGCCGCCGACGAGGCGACCGCCCTGCTGGTCGCCGCCCGCGCGGTGGCCACCCTCCCGGGGCTGCGCGAGGGCGACCGGCAGGCGCTGCTGCGCGCCACCGCCAAGCTGGAGGCGGCGGCCGGCGAGGCGGCCGGCGCCAGCTCCCGGCTCTCGGTGACCTTCGAGTCCGAGGGCGGGGTCTTCGCCGACGTCGACCGAGCCATCGCCGAGCGGCGCCGGCTGTGGCTGCGCTACTACTCCCCGGCCCGCGACGAGCTGACCGAGCGGGAGGTGGACCCGATCCGGCTGTTCGCCGTCGGGCACACCTACATGGAGGCCTGGTGCCGGCTCTCGGAGGCCCGGCGCACCTTCCGCCTCGACCGGGTCGCCGAGATCAAGCTGCTGGACGCGCCCGCCGACCCGCCGCCGGTGGAGCTGCGCGATCTGTCCGAGGGGCTGGTGCAGCCGGCCGCCGAGGACCCCGAGGTGTCCATCGAGGTCGGGCCGGGCGGCCGCTGGGTCGCCGAGTACTACCCGCACGACAGCGCCGAGGAACTGCCCGACGGCGGGCTGCGGATCACCCTGCGCACCCCGGACCCCGCCTCGCTGCGGCGGTTGGCGCTGCGGCTGGGCCGGGACGGCCGGATCGTGGCGCCGCAGGCGCTCGCGGACAGCGCCCGGCGCGCCGCCGAGCAGGCGCTCACGGCCTACGGCGCGTGACCGCGGCGCGCGGGGCTCAGGGAGCAGGAGGAGGCAGCGAGGGATGACGAAGACGATGGCGGGCGCGAGCGCCCGGGTGCTGTTCAAGGCGGCTTGCCCGGACTGCCGGGGCTGCTTCGAGCTGGCCTCGGACGCCTTCCGGCTGGCGATCGGCGCCAGCAGCCGCACCACCTTCTACTCCTTCACCTGCCCGGACTGCCGCCGCGCGGTGCGTCGTCCGGCCGGCGAGCGGATCGTGGAGCTGCTCACCGGCGGCGGGGTGCGCACGCTGCGGCTGCACCTGGGCTGACCGATAGGCTCGCCCCATGCTCTGGCCCATGATCGCAATCGCCCTCGGCTTCCTCGGCATCGCCGTGCTCGGCGCCCTCGCCGTCCGCGTCTTCGTCGAGGTGCGGCGCCTGGGCCACCAGGTCGGCGCGGTGTCGGAGCAGATCCAGCGGGCGGCCCAGGACCTGGAGCGGGCGGCGCTGCCGCTGGCCTCGTCCCTGGACCTGAGCAAGAAGCGGTAGCACGGCGCGTACGGCCCCCCTTCCGCGTTCTCCCCGGGCGGTACGCTGTTCCCCAGGGCCGATCGACGAGGCGCGGCCCCGCAACCGGGAGTGCGCACAGGGGTTGCCCCGTATTCACCCGTGAGCGCTACGATCGCTGCAAGTACGGCGGGCGGACGGATGCCCGACCTGGTCAGCTCGTTCCAACCCCAGCCGCCTCGGTGAGAAGGTAAAGATTTATGTTCGGTGGAAAGATCGGCGTCCCTGAGCTCGTCCTCATCGTTGTCGTCCTCCTGCTCCTGTTCGGCGCGAAGAAGCTGCCGGACATGGCCCGTTCGCTGGGCAAGTCCGCTCGGATCCTCAAGAGCGAGGCGAAGGCGATGAAGTCGGAGGGCTCCCAGAAGCAGGAAGCGCCCGCCGACCCGCCGAAGGACGAGGCGGGGGCCGACCGCAGGACCATCCAGGCCGCTCCGGGGGATGTCGCCAGCGCACGGCCGGTGACCGACTCCGAGCACACCTCCCAGCGCTGACAACAGCTTGACCGTGGCGGCCACCGGGCCGCGGCCCGGTGGCATGAGATGAGGACGTGGGTTGCGCAAGTCTGCCCCTGAAGAGCGAGCCAAGAAGAAGGACCCCGAGGGGCGGATGCCCCTCGTGGAGCATTTGCGCGAGCTGCGCAACAGGCTGGCCAAGGGTGTCCTGGGCATTGTGGTCGCGACCATCGCGGCGGCGTTCTTCTACGAAGCGATCATCAACGTCCTGACCGAGCCGATTCTGCGGTCGGTCGGCTGCCACTCCCTCTTCACCGACGTCGCGAAGATGAGGAAGGGCTCGGCCTGCGCCAACATCGTGATGCTCGACCTCCTCGGGCCGTTCACCCTGGCGCTGAAGGTGTCGCTGATGACCGGTGTCATCGTCGCCTCCCCGGTCTGGCTTTACCAGCTGTGGGCCTTCCTCGCGCCCGGTCTGCACCGGCACGAGAAGCGGTACGCGCTGAGCTTCGTCGCCACCGGCTTCCCGCTCTTCGCCTGTGGCGCCTACTTCGCGTACACGACCCTGCCGACCACGGCGAGGGTGCTGATCGGCTTTACCCCGGACGGTGTCGGCAACCTCCTCCCGCTGGACAAGCTGCTCGACCTGATCACCCGCATGGTGATCGTCTTCGGGCTGTCCTTCGAGCTTCCGCTGCTGCTGGCCATGCTGAACTTCGCCGGACTGATCACCGGTAGGCGGATGCTGGGCTGGTGGCGGGGGATGGTCCTGGGGATCACCGTCTTCGCCGCGATCGCCACGCCGAGCACCGACCCGCTCACCATGCTCATGCTCGCCGTGCCCATCGCCCTGCTCTACTTCGTCGCGGTCGGCGTCGCGCTGGCCAATGACACCCGGCGGCGGCGACGGACCGAGGCGGGGCCGTCCGATGACGAGGCGTCCGAACTCGATCTGACGCCCGAGGACATCGGCGCGCTCCAGTCGGTGGCGACGCCTGCGGCGCTGCCGGAGCAAGCCAGCGGGGACGACGGGAAGCGCGGCAGCTTCGACGACGTCACCTGACCCCGGCGTGGGCTCACCCTCCCTCAACAGCAGTTGCTGCGGAACGAGGGTGCTGTGCCCTTCCAGCCGGGGCCGGCCGCTCCCCGTTGCACGGCGTTCACGGCCGGAATGGGTATGAACAGCGGAAGACGTTCGGTGGGTGGCTCTGCGGAGCCGCCCACCGAACGTTGCTAGCGCCGAGCGAGCAGCACGTGCCGTAGTCCTTGATCGCGACAGGTCCACCCACGGCGCGGGAAGGGAAAGGCGCGGTGGTCGGGCTCGGTCTGTCCTTCGCGCTGTTCCTGGTGCCGGTGGTGCTGCGCGGTGTCATCCCGTGCGTTACTGCGGTGGGAGAAAGCCGTGGGGCGGGGAGCCGTGTGCGACTCCCCGCCCCTTCGGCGTGGTCTGCCCGTCTTCCGGTGGTGCGATGACGGGCCCACCCCGGCGCTCACGGGCTCAGCAGTACTTGATGCCCTGCAGCTTGCCGGTGCCCCGGTAGTGGAGCTTGCCCTTCGGTCGGATCGTGAGGCAGCCGCTGTCCGGCCACCAGCGCTCGGCAATCTGCACCTTGATCGTCTTCGTGCAGCCGTTGTAGATGTCCACAGCGTTCTGGCTCGGGTGCCACGTTGCCTTGACGGGTGAGGGCAACGGGTTTTCCAGCAGTGCCGCCGCTCGGGGCGGTCGCTCGGTAAAGGCCGCACATAAAGATCGGGTCGTTGTCAGAGGTGGCCGGTACGCTCGTAAGCACGATGACCGAGGACATGTCCCCTGCTGAGCGCTATGCCGCCGCCAAGCTCCGGGCGGCCGAGCAGGCCACCGCACTCGCCCCGTTCCGAGAGATGTACGACTTCGACCTGGACCCCTTCCAGGTCGAGGCGTGCACGGCCCTGGAGGCCGGAAAGGGCGTGCTGGTCGCGGCTCCCACCGGATCCGGAAAGACGATCGTCGGCGAGTTCGCCGTCCACCTGGCCCTGGAGCAGGGCCGCAAATGCTTCTACACCACGCCCATCAAGGCGCTGTCCAACCAGAAGTACCAGGACCTGGTCAAGCGGTACGGCGCCGGCAAGGTCGGCCTGCTGACCGGCGACAACAGCGTCAACTCCGAAGCACCGGTGATCGTGATGACCACCGAAGTGCTGCGCAACATGCTCTACGCGGGGTCGCAGTCGCTCAGTGGCCTCGGCTATGTGGTGATGGACGAGGTGCACTACCTCTCCGACCGCTTCCGCGGCGCCGTCTGGGAAGAGGTGATCATCCATCTCCCCGAGTCTGTGACGCTGGTGTCACTGTCGGCGACGGTCTCCAACGCCGAGGAGTTCGGCGACTGGCTGGACACCGTCCGCGGGGACACTGAGGTGATCGTCTCCGAGCACCGCCCGGTGCCGCTGTGGCAGCACGTCCTCGCCGGCCGCCGGATATATGACCTCTTCGAGGAGCGGGACGGGCAGCGCGGGGGCCGCCGGGAGGTCAACCCCGACCTGGAGCGGCTGGCCCGGATGGAGAACAGCCGGCCGACGTTCGGCCGGGACAAGCGCCGGGGCCGTAACCTGCGCGAGGCGGACCGCGAGCGCGAGCGGCGGCAGCGCGCCCGGATCTGGACGCCGAGCCGCCCCGAGGTGATAGACCGCCTCGACAACGAGGGCCTGCTGCCCGCGATCACCTTCATCTTCAGCCGCGCCGGCTGCGAGGCCGCCGTCCAGCAGTGCCTGTACTCGGGCCTGCGCCTGAACGACCAGGAGGGGCGCGAGGAGGTCCGCCGGATCGTCGAGGCGCGGACGGCCGGGATCCCCGACGACGACCTCCATGTGCTGGGCTACTTCGAGTGGTTGGAGGGCCTGGAGCGGGGCATCGCGGCGCACCACGCCGGGATGCTGCCGACCTTCAAGGAGGTCGTGGAGGAGCTCTTCACCAAGGGTCTGGTCAAGGCCGTCTTCGCCACCGAGACGCTGGCGCTGGGCATCAACATGCCGGCCCGTTCGGTCGTGTTGGAGAAGCTGGTGAAGTGGAATGGCGAGCAGCACGCCGACATCACCCCCGGCGAGTACACCCAGTTGACCGGGCGGGCCGGGCGCCGCGGCATCGACGTCGAGGGCCATGCGGTGGTGCTGTGGCAGCGCGGGATGAACCCGGGCGCGCTGGCCGGACTCGCCGGGACCCGGACGTATCCGCTGCGGTCCTCCTTCCGGCCGTCGTACAACATGGCGGTCAACCTCGTCTCGCAGTTCGGCCGGCACCGTTCGCGGGAGCTGCTGGAGATGTCCTTCGCGCAGTTCCAGGCCGACCGGTCGGTGGTGGGGATCACCCGCCAGGTGCAGAAGAACGAGGAGGGGCTGGACGGCTACCGCGGCTCGATGACCTGTCACCTCGGCGACTTCGAGGAGTACTCGCGGCTGCGGCGGGAGCTGAAGGACCGGGAGTCCGAACTCGCCAAGCAGGGGGCCGCGCAGCGGCGGGTGGCGGCCGCGGCGGCGCTGGAGAAGCTCCGGCCCGGCGACGTCATCCATGTGCCCACCGGCAAGTACGCGGGCCTGGCGCTGGTCCTGGACCCGGGTATGCCCTCGGGCCGGACGAACGGCCACCGCGGCTTCGAGGCGCAGGACGGCCCCCGGCCGCTGGTGCTGACCGCCGAGCGCCAGGTCAAGCGGCTGGGCTCGATCGACTTCCCGGTGCCGGTCGCCGCGCTGGACCGGATGCGGATCCCCAAGTCCTTCAATGCCCGCAGCCCGCAGTCGCGCCGTGATCTGGCGTCCGCGCTGCGGACGAAGGCCGGGCACATCCCGCCGTCGCGGCACCGCAAGCAGCGCGCGGCGGCGGCCGACGACCGGGAGATCGCCCGGCTGCGGACGGAGATCCGGGCGCACCCCTGCCACGGCTGCGCCGAGCGGGAGGACCACGCCCGGTGGGCGGAGCGCTACCACCGACTGCTGCGGGACACCCGCCAGTTGGAGCGGAGGATCGAGGGCCGGACGAACACCATCGCCCGGACCTTCGACCGGATCTGTGCGCTGCTGACGGAGCTGGACTACCTGGAGGGTGACACGGTCACCGACCAGGGCCGCCGGCTGGCCCGGCTCTACGGCGAGCTGGACCTGCTCGCCAGCGAATGCCTGCGCGAGGGCGTCTGGGAGGGCCTGGGCCCGGCCGAACTGGCGGCCTGTGCCTCGGCGCTGGTGTACGAGGCACGGCAGGCGGACGATGCCGTCGCGCCCAAGCTGCCGGCCGGCAAGGCGCGGGACGCGCTGGGGGAGATGGTGCGGATCTGGGGCCGGCTGGACGCCCTGGAGGAGGACCACCGGATCAACCAGGCCGAGGGCGTCGGCCAGCGCGAGCCGGACCTCGGTTTCGCCTGGGCGGCGTACCGCTGGGCCTCCGGATTCGGCCTCGACGAGGTGCTCCGCGAGGCGGACATGCCGGCCGGCGACTTCGTCCGCTGGTGCAAGCAGTTGGTCGATGTCCTCGGCCAGATCGCGGCGGCGGCCCCGCCCGAGGGCTCGGTGGTGCGGGCCGCCCGCCGGGCGATGGACGGGGTGCTGCGGGGCGTGGTGGCGTACTCCTCGGTCGGCTAGCGGTACGGTCCGGCCGGCCCGGTGCACGACGGCGCCGCGACCCCGAGGGGGGCGCGGCGCCGTCCGGCGTGCTGCGGGTCGGTCAACGGCGCTGCCGCACGGGCCGGTTGCGGACCGGGCGCGGGCCGGGTGGCTCTCCGGGGTGTTGCTTGGCCTCCGCGTCCGGTACCCCA
Source organism: Streptomyces sp. NPDC020742 (assembly GCF_040641675.1). NCBI lineage: Bacteria > Bacillati > Actinomycetota > Actinomycetes > Kitasatosporales > Streptomycetaceae > Streptomyces > Streptomyces sp. NPDC020742. The sequence continues at coordinate 100,328 of NZ_JBFAEA010000010.1, read as the reverse complement.
GGGAGTCCGGCGGCCCGTCAGCCGGCGCTCTGCGGCGCGTACACGCCGTCGATCCAGCGCTGCCAGGCCGCTTCGGCCCGTCCGGCGTCGGCGGTGCCGTCCTGCGCGCCGTCGAAGAGGTGGATCGTCATACCGACCGGTGCCTTGAAGGCGTTGCGGCCGAAGAAGCGGTAGAGGGCACCGTCGGTGCGCAGGCCGAGGAAGTGCGCGGTGCGGTAGTCGATGACCGCGTCCAGCGGGTCCGTGCCGGGCGGTCCGCCCCGCAGCCGGTCGCCCACGCCCATGGCGTCGGTGACGCCCAGGGCCCGCAGCAGCACCTCGAATCCGTCGGGGGTGCGGGACGCCGCCGGGCCCTGCACATCAGCGAAGGCCGCCGGCCGGCCGGTGAAGAACTCCAGGTACTGGCCGAGGGTGTGCAGGTAGAAGTCGGTGTGCAGGGACGCGCCGTCGTACTGGCCGTCCCAGTCCTCCTCGCTCAGCACCCCGCTGTGGACGTAGCGCAGCACCGCGGTGCCGCCGTCGCGGGCCTCGATGACGTACTCCAGGGCGTTGAACCAGCCGTCTTCGCCGTCCACCCGGACCTCGAAGCGGTGCGGCGGCTCCCAGGCCTTGACCGTGGGGTCGTCCGGGCCTTCCCCACCGACGGCGGGGACCTTCTCGGTCGGGAACATCCACGCGCCGGTGTGCGTGGTGACCGCGGCGAAGACCTCTTCGGGGGCGGCCGGCAGGACGACCTCGCGGCGGATCTCGAACTCTCGGGACATGGCTACTCCTCGGGGGGTGCGGGGGGTGCGGCACCGTCAGCCACCGGGCCCGGTGCGGGCTCGTCCGCGGGGCGGGTGAGGCTGGGGTGGAGGGCGACGATCAGCCGGTGCGGACGGCCGCCGGGCGCCTCCTCGTCGTGGTACTTGGCGACGAGCCCGTTGACGCAGGCGCCGAGCTCCTCGGCGAACGCGGCCCGGTCGGCGGCCGAGGCGAACCGGATCTCGCCGTCGAGGGCGAAGGTGGCCAGCCGCTGCCGGGCCCGGGTGGAACGCTTGATCAGCTCGCCGACCTCGCGCACCAGCCGGGCCGCGAGGGCCAGCAGCCAGCGGGCGGAGAGCTGGTCCGGGGCCCGGCCGGGATCGGGCTCGACGGCGGACAGCGCGGCGGGCGAGATCACATAGGACGCGGCGGTCGCCTGCACGATCCGCTCCGTGACATTGCCCTTGCGGCGCTCCTCGACCAGCTCGACCAGGCCGTGCCGCTCCAGGGCCCGCAGGTGGTAGTTGACCTTCTGCCGGGACAGGCCGACCCGCGCGGCCAGGGTCGTCGCCGAACCCGGTTCGGCGAGCACGGCCAGCAGGCGCGCCCGCACCGGATCCAGGGAGACACCGGCGGCGGCCGGATCCTCGATCACTGCTACATCGATCACCCCCTCAGAGTGCGACCGAAAACTATTGTTGTCAAGGAAGGGAGAGTTGTCGGTGCGGGGCGTCGCAGCGCCGGGGCACGGCGGCGGGGCAGTGGGGCAGTGGGGGGGGTGGGGGTGCGGCCGTGGTGGGCACGTGCGAGCCGGGGCGGGGAGGCGTGAGCGGCTCGGAGGCTGTGAGCGGCCCGGAGGTGCGGGCGGGCCGGGCGGTGCGGCCGGTCAGCCCGGTGGCGCGGGCGGGGCCGGGCGGTGCGGCCGGTGGGCCGGGCGTGCCTGACGCCCGGCCCGGTGCGGCTGGTGCCCGTGCGGCGGCGGCATTACGGGGCGAGCGTTAGGGCGCGAGGGGCATCCGGGAGGCGGCGGCCAGGCCGTCGGTCGCCCTCCCGGGGCACGGTGGTGTCGCGGGGCTCGGTGGTGTTGTCGCCGTAGGAGTCGGCGGGTGTGCGACCAGACCCGGCCCCGGGGGCTGGTCCTGTGAGAGGGCGGATGCGCGGACCCGGGCCCGGCACCGGGGCGGGGTGCTAGGCCGTGTCTCTTCGTTCAGGTAGCTGGTTGTTCGGATCACGCTCAGCAGGGGGGAGCTGACTGACGGCGAGTGGGCAGTGTCGGAGCCGCTGCTCCCGGTGCGCAAGAAACGGTGCGGCCGGTGGCGGGACCACCGGCAGGTGATCAACGGAATCATTCACCGGCTCAGCACCGGGGTGCAGTGGCGGGAGCTTCCCGAACGCTTCGGCCCATGGAAGACCGTCCACAAGCGGCACTTGCTGTGGTCAGCTGACGGCACCTGGGGCAGACTCCTCCAGCACATCCAAGCCGTCGCCGATGCCGAGGGCGATATCGACGGGAACATCAACGTCGACTCCACCCTCGTGCGCGCTCACCAGCACGCCGCCGGAGCACCCAAGAACCCACCGCCTGTGCCACCCGGTTCCTCAAGGGGGGCGCCCCGAAGATCAGTTCACCTGCGCGCACACAGTACCCAACGGCTCCAGCTGGGGGAGGCGGTGCACCAGGCGAGGCCCTCGGCCGCTCCCGCGGCGGCCTGACCACCAAGATTCACGTTGCCGCGGAGGGCCGCTGCCGCCCCTTGTCCCTGCTCATCACGCCGGGGCAGCGGGCGGACTGCACCCAGTTCCAGCTGGTCGTGGACAAGATCCGCGTTCCCCGCACGGGGCTCGGCCGCCCGCGCCGCACCCCGGACAGCGTGGGCGCCGACAAGGCATACAGCAATCGCAAGATCCGCACCTACCTCCGCAAGCGCGGTATCCGGCACGTGATCCCTGAGAAGAAGGACCACAAGGCCGCCCGCCTGCGCCGGGGTTCGCGCGGCGGCCGGCCTCCGGGCTTCGACAAAGCAAGGTACAAGGATCGGAACACGGTGGAACGGGCCATCGGAAAGCTCAAGCAGTTCAGAGCCGTGACCACCCGCCATGACAAGCGCGGGCATGTCTACCTCGGCACGGTGACCGCTGCCGCCCTGCTCATCCGGCTCTGCTCGTGATCATGCGCCGGCGCGCCCGCAGCCTGTTCCCTCTCCTCAGTGCCGCACCAGGCAGAACGGATGCCCTGCCGGATCGGCATAGACACGCCAGCTTCGTCCACCGGAATCGTCGTCCAGCATCCTCGCCCCCGAGGCCAGCACCTGTTCCTGGGCTCGGTCCAGGTCAGCGACACCGAAGTCCAGATGGAACTGCTGAGGCCGGGTCGAGCCGGGCCACTGCGGCGGCATGTAGTCAGCCACCCGTTGGAAGACCAGGACGAGTCCGGACGGCGTGTGCAAGGTCGCCCAGCCGTCGCTCAGGGTCCATCGCCGATCCTCCTGATTGACAGCCCCACCGAGCAGCGCCTGGTAGAACTCGGCAAGTTGCCTCGGCTCGGAACAGTCCAGCACCACGCACTGCAGGTCAGCGATCATGGGCTGATCCTAAGCGGCCGCCAGACAGCCCCGCCCCTCGATATCCCAGATCGCAGCGACAGGCCCTAGGCGTGCCCGGTCATGGCAGGCGGCGCTGGAGGTGTCAGGACGTGGCCGCGGGTGCCGACTCCTGTTCGGCCTCCACCTGCTGGTTCCAGTCGCGCTTGGACGCCTGCCAGCCGTCCTCGTCGTGGCCGGCGCGCCAGTAGCCGGAGAGGGAGAGGGACTCGCGGGGGACGTCCCGCTCGATGCGCAGGAGCCGGCGGAGTTCCTTGACGAAGCCCGCCTCGCCGTGGACGAAGGCCTGGACGCGGCCCGGCGGGAAGTCCAGCGCCCGCACCGCGGCGACCAGGGCGCGGCCCACCGGTGCGGTGCCGCGGTGCAGCCAGGTGATCTCGGCGCCGGCCGGCGCCTCCAGTTCCTGCTGCTCCTCCGGGCCGGCCACCTCGATGAAGGCACGGACCGGGGCGCCGGCCGGGACCCGCGCCAGGGACGCGGCGATCGCCGGCAGTGCGCTCTCGTCGCCCGCCAGGAGGTGCCAGTCGGCGTCGGCCCCGGGGGCGTAGGCGCCGCCCGGGCCGAGCAGGAAGATCTCGTCGCCCGGTCGGGCAGCGGCGGCCCAGGGGCCGGCCAGCCCCTCGTCGCCGTGCACCACGAAGTCCACGGTCAGCTCGCGGGTCCCGGCGTCCCAGGCGCGGACGGTGTACGTACGGGTTCTGGGCCACCGGTGGCGCGGGAAGTCGGCGCGGATCTGTGCGAGGTCGAACGGCTCGGGGTAGTCCACGTCGGGCAGCGGAAAGACCAGCTTGACGTAGTGGTCGGAGAACTCGCCGGCGGTGAACTCCGCCAGCCCGGCGCCGCCGAGCACCACCCGCACCATGTGCGGGGTGAGCCACTCGGTGCGCTGGACCCGGGCGTGGTGCAGGGTCGGCGTCTTGCGGGTCGGACGTTCTGCTGCTGCCACGGCAATCTCCCCTGATGCGTGTGGTTAGGGTTACCTAACTTAACAGGTCATCGATGGAGTGTGACGAGCAGCCGGTGCAGCGCGCCGCCCAGCCCCCACTGTTCGGCCAGTGCCTCCAGCCGCTCGGGGTCGGCCGGTTCGGTGGGCAGCGCGTGGTCGATGTCCGGTACGGCGACGTCGGTGGCGACCTTGACGACCTTCGGGGCGACCTCCAGGTAGGGCCGCGCCTCCAGCAGGCGCGCCCGCTGGGCGGGGGTCACCTTGGTGGCGGGGTCCTCGGCGGCGGCCACGATGCCCGCGAGATCGCCGTAGGTCGCCAGCAGCTTGGCGGCGGTCTTCTCGCCGATGCCGGGCACCCCCGGCAGGCCGTCGCTGGGGTCCCCGCGCAGCAGCGCCAGATCGGCGTAGCCGGGGCCGTCCACCCCGTACTTCTCGCGCAGCAGCGCCTCGTCGGTGAGCTGGAGCGTGCCGACGCCCTTGAGCGGGTACAGCACGCGGATCCCGCGCCGGTCGTCGACGAGCTGGAAGAGGTCGCGGTCGCCGGTGACGATGTCCACCGGGCCGTCCGCCCGCGTGGTCAGGGTGCCGATGATGTCGTCGGCCTCGTAGCCGGCCGCGCCGATGCGGGCGATGCCCAGCGCGTCCAGCACCTCCTCGATGACCGGGACCTGTGGCGAGAGGGAGTCCGGGATCTCCTCCTCGTCAGGCTCGGCGGATCCGGCCGGGGCCTCCTCGGCGACCCGGTGCGCCTTGTACGAGGGGATCAGGTCGACCCGCCACTGGGGGCGCCAGTCGAAGTCCATGCAGGCGACCAGGTCGTCGGGGTGGTGGTCCTGGACGAGGCGGGCGATGAAGTCCAGCAGGCCGCGCACCGCGTTCACCGGAGTCCCGTCCGGGGCCTTGACTGATTCCGGTACCCCGAAATAAGCGCGGAAGTAGAGGGAGGCGGTGTCGAGGAGCATCAGGCGTCGATTCACACCTCGCATGATGCCGTATGCCCCAAACGTCACGGCGATGTGATCTGGAACACCGTTGTGTTTGAGCCAGATAAAGAGGGGCAGGCGCGCATCCGGAGCTGAACCCGGTTGGAATGCACCATTTCGCCGGTGATGGCGGGCGGAACCCGTCCCGCTCCACGACCTGCCTGCGGGGGTGGCAGGTCGTTCGACGTTCGACAAGAGAGGTCTATGTGTCCAGGCTGCAAGCCGAGCACTTGTACAAGGTGTTCGGCAGAAGACCCGAGGACGCGGTACGCGCACTCGAAGCCGGTGCCGATCGGGACGAGTTGCGGGCCGAAGGCACCACCGCCGCGGTGATCGACGCCTCGATCGAGGTCGGTGAGGGCCAGATCTTCGTCGTCATGGGTCTGTCCGGCTCCGGTAAGTCGACGCTGCTGCGCATGCTCAACGGGCTGTTGGAGCCGACCGCGGGAACCGTACGGTTCGACGGCCAGGACCTCACCTCGCTCAGCGACAAGGAACTGCGCGCCGTCCGCTCCCGGAAGATCTCCATGGTCTTCCAGCACTTCGCGCTCTTCCCGCACCGCAGCGTGCTGGAGAACGCCGGCTACGGCCTTGAGGTGCAGGGCGTGCCGCGCGCCGAGCGCGAGCGGCGGGCCGCCGAGGCGCTGGCCCTGACCGGCCTGGAGGGCTGGGAGAAGTCCTGGCCCGACGAGCTGTCCGGCGGTATGCAGCAGCGCGTCGGCCTGGCCCGGGCGCTGGCCACCGACGCGGACCTGCTGCTGATGGACGAGTCCTTCAGCGCGCTCGACCCGCTGATCCGCCGGGACATGCAGGACCAGCTGCTGGAGCTGCAGAAGACCCTGAAGAAGACCATCGTCTTCATCACCCACGACCTCAACGAGGCGATGCGCCTGGGCGACCGGATCGCGGTGATGCGGGACGGGCGGATCGTGCAGACCGGCAGCGCCGAGGACATCCTCGTGCGCCCCGCCAACGACTATGTGGCGTCCTTCATCCAGGACGTGGACCGCAGCCGGGTGCTGACCGCCGGCGCGGTGATGACGGAGGTCGGAACGGTGCTCGGCGCCACCACCCCCGACGGCGCGACGCTGGGTACCGCCGCGGAGTTCCGGGCCGCCGCGCCCGCCACGGTCGGGGTGGACACCCCGCTCGCCGACCTGTTCGCGCCCTGCTCCTCCTCCGCCGTGCCGGTCGCGGTGACCGACGCCCAGGGAGACCTGGTCGGTGCCGTACCGGCCGAGCGGCTGCTGGCCGTGCTCGGCGAGTCGGCACCGGAGCCGGACGCGGCGGCTGCCGGCATCCCCGGACAGCCCGGGGCGAAGACCGCACCGGAGCGGTCCGCCGAGCGCGGGGCCGGGAACGACGAGCCCGAGGGCAAGGTGAGCGCCGATGCCTAGGATCCAGATAGGCAGCTGGGCGAACGACGCCGTCAACTGGTTGCGGGACAACCTCGACTGGCTGTTCACCCTCATCACCAAGGTCCTCAACGGCCTCTACGACGCCATCCACACCGTGCTGGCCGCCCCCGAACCGCTGCTGCTGGCCGGCATCTTCGCGGTGCTTGCCTGGTGGCTGCGCGGGCTGCCGGCCGCCCTGCTCACCTTCGTCGGGTTCGCCCTGATCGACTCGATCGAGCAGTGGGGCCCGACCATCGAGTCGCTCTCCCTGGTGCTGGTGGCCTGCCTGATCACGGTCGTGGTCGCGGTGCCGCTGGGCATCTGGGCGGCCCGCAGCCGGGTCGTCGGCGGGGCGCTGCGCCCGGTCCTGGACCTGATGCAGACCATGCCGGCGATGGTCTACCTGATCCCCGGCATCCTCTTCTTCGGCCTCGGTGTCGTCCCCGGCATCGTCGCCACCATCGTCTTCTCCATGCCGCCCGCGGTCCGGATGACCGAGCTCGGCATCCGGCAGGTGGACGGGGAACTGGTCGAGGCCGCGGAGGCGTTCGGCACCCACCCGCGCAGCACGCTCTTCCGCGTCCAGCTGCCGCTGGCGCTGCCCACCATCATGGCCGGAATCAACCAGGTCATCATGCTGGCGCTGTCCATGGTCGTGATCGCCGGCATGGTCGGCGGCGGCGGCCTGGGCTCCTCCGTCTACAACGCGATCAGCTCGGTCAATGTGGCGCTGGGCGCCGAGGCCGGCCTCGCGGTGGTCATCCTCGCCATGTACCTGGACCGGATGACCGGCGCGCTCAACCAGCGGGTCTCCCCGCTCGGCCGGCGGGCGCTGGCCAAGGCGCAGGCCTCGCTCGGCGGGCTGAAGTTCCTGCACTGGCGGCCCGCCACCTCGGTGGCGATGGTCGGCGTGGTCGTGCTGGCGCTGCTCGCCGGCGGGATGGGCTACTTCGGCAAGGGCGGCGGCGCGGCCGGCGGCGGCAACGGCCGCCCGATCAGCCTCGGCTACGTCAACTGGGACGAGGGCAAGGCCACCACCTACCTCTGGAAGGAGATCCTGGAGGAGCGCGGCTACAAGCCCAAGGTGCAGGCCCTGGAGGCCGGTCCGCTGTTCGCCGGGCAGGCCCGTGGCGACATCGACGTACAGACCAACGCCTGGCTGCCGACCACCCACGCCTCGTACTGGAAGAAGTACAAGGACCACCTGGAGGACCTCGGCGCCTGGTACGACAAGACCTCGCTGGAGATCGCGGTGCCCTCGTACGTCAAGGGCGTCAAGACCCTCGACGACCTCAAGGGCAAGGCCGGCGAGTTCGGCGGGAAGATCACCGGCATCGAGCCCGGCGCCGGCGAGATGAAGATCCTCAAGGACAAGGTCCTCAAGGACTACGGCCTGGACGGCGCGTACAAGGTGCAGGAGTCCAGCACCGCGTCGATGCTCAGCGAGCTCGACCGCTCCGTCCACCAGAAGAAGCCGATCGCGGTCACCCTGTGGTCGCCGCACTGGGCGTACGACAAGTACCCGCTCACCAAGCTGAAGGACCCCAAGGGCTCGTTCGGCTCCGGCGACAGCCTGCACCTGCTCGGCCGCAAGGGCTTCGCCAAGGACGAGCCCGAGGTCGCCACGTGGATGAAGAACTTCCACCTGGACGAGAAGCAGCTCACCAGCCTGGAGAACGACGTCAAGAACGCCGGCGAGGGCCATGAGCAGGACGGTGTGCGCACCTGGCTGAAGAAGAACCCCGGCCTGGTCGACAAGGTCGCGCCGTCCGCCAAGGCCACCTACGCCAAGGGCAAGGATGCCGGCAAGGCGCCCAACATCGGCTACCCGGCGTGGGACGAGGGCATCGCCACCACCTACCTGTGGAAGAACGTCCTGGAGAAGCGCGGCTACAAGCCGAACATCCGCAACCTCGACATCGGGCCGATGTGGACCGGGCTGTCCACCGGCCAGATCGACGTGGAGACCGACGGTTGGCTGCCGGTGGCGCAGAAGCAGTACTGGGACACGTACAAGAAGGACCTGGTCGACGTCGGGCCGTGGTACGACAAGACGTCGCTGGAGATCGCGGTGCCCTCGTACGTCAAGGGCGTGAAGACCCTCGACGATCTGCGTGCCCACAAGGACGAGTTCAAGGGCAAGATCATCGGGATTGAGCCGGGCACCGGCGAGATGAAGCGGCTCAAGGACACCGTCGCCCCGGCCTACGGGCTCCAGGACTTCGAGGTCACCTCGGCCGGCACCAGCGCGATGCTGGCGGAGCTGGACCGGGCGTACCACAAGAAGGAGCCCGTCGCGGTGGTGCTGTGGTCGCCGCACTGGGCCTACAGCAAGTACAAGCTGACCAAGCTCGCCGACCCCAAGGGCACCTGGGGCGCCAACAACCAGATCAAGACGCTCGGCAACAAGAGCTTCCCGAAGAAGTTCCCGGAGTTCCACCGCTGGCTGAAGAACTGGAAGATGACCCCCGACGAGCTCGGCAGCCTGGAGAAGGACATCCAGGACGCCGGCAAGGGCAACGAGAACAAGGGCGTCGACAAGTGGATCGCCGACCACCCGGGCGTCGTCGACAAGATGGCCCCGGTGAAGTGACCGCCCACGGCGGGTGGTTCACCCGCTGAGGCACCCCTTGAAGCACCCTTTGGTGGGCCCGCTCCCGGACGACCGGGAGCGGGCCCACCGCGTTCTCCCAGTCACCCGATCGGCCGCGCACGGCTGGCCGGGCGGCCCTGCGGGTGCTTCGCTGAGCCGTGTGAAGTCCGCCCGCTCCGCCGCCGTCGCCCTGCTCAGCGCCGCCGCGCTGGGCGTCGCCGCGCCTGCCGCCCGGGCGCGGGTCGATCCGGACCCGGTGGCGGCCGGACAGCGGGTGAGCATCAGCGACGGACGGCAGTGCGCCTCTTCCTGGGGCGCGCGGGCGGCCTCCCCGCTCTTCGGTGCGGTGGTGCTGCGGCCCGGCGCTCATGGGATGGCCGCCGATGCCCGGGTCGCCGTGCGGGCGGAGCCGGGCCGCTACCCGGTCACCATCGAATGCGCCCCGGGCGGCGCGACGTTCACCGAGACCGTGACGGTGCGCGGCGGGGAGATCGAGGGCATCGGCATGGCCCAGGCGGCGGGCGGGCTGGCGCTGCTGGTGCTGGCCGGCGGCGCCGGGTATCTGCTCCGCCGGCGCGGTGCCGCAGCGCGCTCCTGAGACGCGGGCCGCGGCCGTCCGTACCGTGGGCGGATGACCTCTCACAGGCCCGTCCGGCGCGTGGTGTCCCTGGTGCCCTCCCTGACCGAAGCGGTGGCCGAGAGCGCCCCCGATCTGCTGGTCGGCGTCACCGACTGGTGCAGCCACCCGGCCGGGCTGACGGTCGCCCGGATCGGCGGCACCAAGAACCCCGACACCGCCGCCGTCACCGCCCTGGCGCCCGATCTGGTGATCGCCAACGAGGAGGAGAACCGCCCGCAGGACCTCGCGCTGCTCCGGGCCACGGGGCTCGACGTCCTGGTGACCGAGGTGCGGAGTCTGGCGGGGGCGTTCGCCGAGCTGCACCGGGTGCTCGTCGACGGCTGTGGGCTGCCGCGGCCCGGGTGGCTGGACGCCGCCGAGGCCGCCTGGCGCGACCTGCCGGCGCCGCCGGCCGAGCGGGCCGCGGTGGTGCCGATCTGGCGGCGGCCGTGGACGGTGCTCGGCCGGGACACCTTCGCCGGGGACCTGCTGGCCCGCCTGGGGGTGCGCAACCTCTACGCGGGGCACGCCGACCGCTATCCGCGGATCCCCCTCGCCACCCTTCTGGCCGCCCGGGCCGACCTCGTCGTCCTCCCCGACGAGCCGTACCGCTTCACCGCCGCCGACGGCCCCGAGGCGTTCCCCGGGCTGCCCGCCGCACTGGTCAGCGGCCGCCATCTGACGTGGTACGGACCGTCGTTGACCGAGGCCCCGGACGTCCTGGCCGGCGCGCTCGCCGCCGCTGACTGACGCTGTGTCAACCACCGTGGGCCGGCCCCGCAGTCGGCCCGCGGAGGTGGGGGAGGACACTGGTCCCGGCGGCGGCCCGACCGGCTGCCGAACGGGTGGAAGGAGAAGGCGTCATGGTGCGCCGGCGCAGTGCCGTTTCCTATGCGGTGATCGTCGTTCTGGCCTCGTGGGCGGTGGGGAAGGCGGTGGACCTGCTCTCCTCCCTCGGGGCGGAGGGGAAGGTCTGGGCGGCGGACACCTGGTCGCCCCGGGAGGCGGTCTTCGTGGTGTGCGCGGTCGTGGCGCTGGCGGTGGCCCGCCGGCTCTCCGCACCGGTGCCGCGGTGGCGGGCGGTCGCCGTCGACGGGAGCCTCTACAGCGCGGTGCTGCTGGTGGTGGCGGTCGGCGAGGCCGTGGTGGCCGGGGACGCGGCGCCGGCGGACTACGGGTTCCTCCGGCTGACCCTGGCGCTGATACTGCTGCAGATCCCGGCGGCGCTGCTGCTGTCGGGGTGGCGCTCGGGGTATCTGACGGCGGCCCCGCGGGACACCGCGGGGCCGGGCCGGCGCACCGGAGAGCCGGACGGCATCTCCTGACGCAACGTCAAGGGCGAGGAGAGCGAAGGAACTAGATTCAAGGAGTGTGAGAAGGAAGCCCCTTCATGGCCTCGCCGCGGTCGACGATAACAGTCAGGCGGGAACCAGGTCACGCAGATTTCCGGGCGTGATCACCCGGGAGTCCGGGTGCAGGCCCTCGGGGCGGTCCAGCCCGATGAAGGTCACCGGGCCGTCCGGCAGCGCGCCGCCGTCCCACAGGGTCATGGACGGGGCCCGGTCGGCCACCAGGTCGGCGAGGTAGCCGACGGTCAGGTACTCGCGCTCGATCATCCCGCGCAGCAGCGTCGCGACCGATACCCGGTTGCCCTCGACCTGGTTGGAGGTCGGTGTGCCCTTCAGGTAGAGGTGCAGCCAGTGGGCCCGCCAGCGACCGTCGTTGCCGCGCTGGAACGCCAGCGGCAGCGCGACCCGGCCCGGCCCCCGCAGCTCCGACTTCATCCGGACGGTGCGCGGTTCGAAGGGGCGGCCCTGCTGTGCGGCGTCGCGCAGCATGAAGCCGAAGAACGACTCCGCGACCTCCTCGAAGCACTCGCCCGCGTAGATGTTGACCTGAGGGACGATGAAGGTGCCGCGCACCGAGCCCAGCCGCAGGTTGATGAACTCCGAGGCGCCGTTGGGGGCGTCGGTGATGTCGCCGGAGTGCTCGCCCCCGACGTTGCGGAGCGCGGTGTACGACAACCAGGACACGGTCGCGTAGCGGCCGTTGAGCAGCAGCGCCGACAGGTCGTAGTCCGTCGGCTGGAAGGTCTGCTTCCAGTAGACGAAGAAGCGCAGCAGCTCGCCGTCGACCGGGGAGACGGAGCCGCGCGGCAGCACCCCCAGGCCGGAGGTGGTCGCCCTGCCGCTGAGGGGGAGGGCGACGTCCAGGACGTCGGGGTCGATCAGCAGGTGGCCCGGGTCGGGCAGGCGGCGGCGGACCTCGGCGTCCAGGATCGCGGTCAGCCGCTTGCGCTCCGGCGGCGGCACGGGCCGGCGGGTGTCGGCGGTGACCCAGGCGCGGCCGAGGCGGTTGACGAAGACCCGGCGCTTGCCCCGCTTCCCGGAGCGGTTGTGCAGGTGCTCACGGACCGACAGCACGACCCGGCCGGAGACCTGGGGGGCGACCCGCTCGGCGGCGGCCACCACGGCGTCGCGCTCCTCCTGGGTGCGGGCCGTGCGCAGCAGCCGGTCCAGGGCGCGGAACAGCTTGCCGGGCGCGGTGCTCAGCTGCTCCACCGCGCCGGTGACGTCCTTTCTTCTGCCCAGGAGTTCCTCGACGCGGCCGTCGAGGGAGCGGGCCTCCCGCTCACCGCGGGCGACCGCGAACACCGCGGCGGCGCCCGGCCAGCGCGGGTACTCGTGCGGGTGGAGGCGTTCGCCCAGGCGCTTCCACCGCTCGCGGTGCGCGGGCACGTCGGCGAGCTTGCCGGGGGCCGCGGCGACCACCCCGTCCAGCCCGGCGAGCAGGGCCCGCCGGACCGGCCGGGGAAGCGCCCGGAAGCGGGTCGGTTCCTGGAGCGTCACATCGCCGTCCGACAGCGCGCAGGCCAGCCGGAGCACATCGGTGACGGTGTCCAGCAGGAGGTCCGCGCCGACGCCCAGGCGGGCCGCGTTGACCACGGCGCGGTTCTCCCGGATCGGTATCTCCTCGGGCTGCGGGCCGTCGACCCGTGCGGCGGCGAGGGTCCGCAGGTCGGCGAGGTGCTCGTCGCCCAGCGGGGTGGTGCTGCCGGCCAGGGCGAGGTACGCGGCGGTGACCTCGTCGTCCAGGACACCTCCCAGGTGCAGCACGGTCATCCGGTCGCCGGCCGCCGCTATCAGCTCGTCGTGGACCGCGAGCATCTCGGCATAGGTGTGGCGGTAGTTGCCGTAGGTGGGGAGGGTGAGCAGGTCCAGCACGCCGCTGCGCAGCTGGGTGGCGGTGGCGTCGCGGGTGGCATCGTCGGCCAACGCCGCGGCGATGCACTCCTGCCAGAAGTCGAAGGTGTCGGGCACCTGGGTCGGGAAGTCCCGGAAGTAGACGTTGTGTTGGACGTGGTCGCCGACCATGGCGCGGGCCGCGTCCAGCGCGAGCACGGCCGTCTCGACGACCGTGGCGGCGGACAGGCCCGACAGGTGGGCCAGCAGGTCCGTGGAGAGTTTGAAGCCCACCGACATCAGGGCGGCGTCGAGCTGCCGCGCCACGACGTCGCCGTCCCCGGTGGGTCCCGTGGGACAGGGGAGGCGGTGGGTGTGCCGGATGATCAGTGAGGCGAGACCGTGTCCCATTCCGCCATGATCCCAGACCGTGCGGCGCCCACGCAGTGGATTTCCCGCGGGGCGGCCCTCCCGGCGCCGGCGCGGCCGGAGTGCGGTGCCCCCGCGCCAACAAGGCGCCGAGCGGGGTCAGTTCGCGGCGAATCCGTCCAACAGGCGGTCCAGGAAACGAGTGAAGGTCGCCTCGGGGGTGGCCGGGTGGGCGGGGGCGGCGAGGGCCTCGGCGAGCTCCGGGTGGTGGCCGTCCGCCGCGACCGCGCCAAGGTAGCGGGCCTCGGCCGCGGCCCGGCCGGGGGAGCGCGCGGCGTCCGCCTGCGCGATCTCGTGCCCGACGTGACCGGAGACGAAGCCGGTGAGCTGGGCGAAGGCCTCCAGCCGCGCCGCGCCGTCCAGTCCGGTGGGCCGCAGGGCGGCCAGCGCGTGTTCCAGGAAGGCCAGCGCGTTCGGGCCGAGCGACCTCCGGGTGGTCAGGGTGCCGGGCAGCCACGGGTGCCGCAGCATCAGGGCGCGCTGGTGGTGGCCGATGGCCCTCAGATCGACGCGCCAGTCTCCGGTGAGCGGCGCCGGCGCGGGCGGCTCGCCGCTGACGTGATCGACCATCAGCTCCAGCAGCGTCTCCTTGTCGGGGGCGTAGCTGTAGAGCGACATCACACCGGCCCCGACCTGCGCGGCGACCCGCCGCATGGTGACCGCTTCGAGCCCCTCCGCGTCCGCCAGGGCGACCGCAGCCGCGGTGATCGCCGCGCGGCTGAAGGCCGGTCTGCGGCCCCGGCCGGACCGGGCGGGGCTCAGCCAGAGCTGCTGGGGATCGACGCTCGCGGCACCGGATCCGCCGTCACGGGTCACGGTCTGGGGTCCTTTCTCCGGGGCGGCCCTTGCGGAGGCCATCCAAGCATCCCTTATTCTCGTACATCGTACGTAAATTCTCGCGTACGCACCGAGGGAGGCAACCATGACCACAGCTCCGCACGGCGCCGGCACCCGGCCAGCCTGGGCACCGCCGCCCGGGAAACCGGCGCTGTCCGCACGGATGATGAGGGCGACCTGGCGCGGCCTGCCGGCCAAGCGGTACGACGTGGGGTGGGAGCCGGGGCTCGTGGTGCCGGCCGCCGACGGCAGCGGGCTGTGCACCGACCACTACTTCCCGCGCGCCCAGGGCGACTTCCCCACCCTCCTGGTGCGCTCGCCGTACGGCCGGGGCGTGCCCTGGTCCCCCATGTACGGCCTGCTCTTCGCCGAACAGGGCTTCCACGTCGTCCTGCAGAGCTGCCGCGGCACCGGCGGCTCGGGCGGCCGGTTCGACCTGTGGCGCAACGAGGCCGCCGACGGCCGGGCCACGGTGTCCTGGCTCCGCGAACAGCCCTGGTTCAACGGGGTGCTGGGCACCGTCGGCCCCAGCTATCTGGGGTACGTCCAGTGGGCGCTCGCCCTGGACCCGCCGCCGGAGCTGAAGGCGATGGCGGTACAGGTGGGCCTGCACGACCCGCACGCCATGTTCCACACCGACGGTGCGCTCCGCCTGGAGAACGCGCTGGTCGTCGGCGTCGGAATGACCTACCAGCACCGGGGGGTGGGGCCGTTCGCGAGGGCGACGCTGCGCCTGCACCGCCGGATGCGCCGGATGAGCCCCGCCCGGCCGCTGCACGGGAAGGCGGTGTCCGGCCTCGCCGCCGAGGTGCCGTGGCTGGACGGGGCGATGGCGCACCCCGACCCCCAGGACCCGTACTGGGACGGCGCCAGCCTGGCCGGGGCGGCGGAGCGGCTGCGCGTGCCCGTCAGCCTGGTCACCGGATGGCACGACGGACTGGTCGACCAGACCTTCGGGCAGTACCACCGGCTGCGCCGGGCCGGGTGCCCGACCGCCCTGCTCGTCGGCCCCTGGACCCACACCACCGCCCTCCAGCAGGGCTGGCCCGAGGTGTTCGGCGAGACCCTGGCCTGGCTGCGTGCGCACCTGTGCGACGACGACTCCGGGCTGCGCCCCACCGGCGTCCGGGTGCACGTCGGCGGCGAGGACGGCGGGGGCGCCTGGCGGGACCTCGACCACTGGCCGGAAGCGCCGGCAGTGACCCCGTGGTTCCCCACCTCGGACGGCCATCTCGTCGGGCAGGCCCCCACCGACGGCGCGCCCGTGGCGTCCTTCCGCTACGACCCGGCCGACCCCACCCCCTCCGTCGGCGGCCCCCTGCTCACCCCCACCGCCGGGGCGCGCGACAACGGGGCGCTGGAGGCCCGGGAGGACGTGGTGACGTTCACCGGCCCGCCGCTTCAGGCCCCGCTGGACGTCCTCGGCCCGGTCGCCGCCCGGCTGACCGTCGCCACGGACACCGGCCACGCCGATGTCTTCGCCCGCCTGTGCGAGGTGGACCCACAGGGCCGCTCCACCAATGTCTGCGACGGGCTGGCCCCGTTGCGGACGGAAGGGCTCGGGCCCGCGGAGGTCACCGTGCCGATGGGCGCCACCGCCCACCGCTTCGCCGCCGGGCACCGCGTCCGCTGGCAGATCAGCGGCGGCGCCCATCCGCGTTTCGCCCGCCACCCCGGCACCGGGGAGCCGCGGCTCGACGCCGCCCGCCTCGCCCCCGTACGGATCACCCTCCATGCGGACTCGGCGCTGCTGCTGCCCGACGGCGGGGCGGAACCCGGGGACGGAACCCACGACGCTCCGAAGGAAGCGCCCAAGGCCTAGCCCGGCGGGGCGAGCAGCCGGCCGCGGACCAGGCCGTCCGCGGTCCGGGTGCCGGTCACCGCCACCGCCGTCACCAGGACGGCGAACAGCCCCACGGCCAGCCAGTCGAAGGCGGCGAGTCCGGTGTGCCGGGCCAGGCCGGCCGCGCCGGTGACACAGGTGCCGAGCGGGAAGGTGAAGCCCCACCAGGTCATTGCGAAGCCCATGCCCCGGCGCCAGGCGCGGACCACCATCGCGGTCGCGAGCGCCAGCCACAGCAGGGCGAAGCCCATCACCGGCACCCCGTAGAGGACCGCGAAGGCCGCCATGGCGTGGGCGGTCGGGGCGTCCACCGCGCCGGGTGCGGCACCGGCGAGGTTGCCCACCGCGGTGGTCGACTGGCCCAGCGGACCGAGGACGAGGAAGAGCGTGGGGGTCAGGGCGAGGGGCAGCGGGCCGTGGTGCAGGAGCCGGGACACCACCAGGGGCAGCACCAGCAGCGTGGCCAGCAGGGACATCCCGAACAGGGCGTAGCAGGCGAGCAGCAGCGCCCGCTGCCACGGGCCGGCCGGCAGGTGGGGCACCAGGGCGGGCCCCAGCGCCGCCGAGACCAT
Source organism: Streptomyces sp. NPDC020742 (assembly GCF_040641675.1). Taxonomy (NCBI): domain Bacteria; kingdom Bacillati; phylum Actinomycetota; class Actinomycetes; order Kitasatosporales; family Streptomycetaceae; genus Streptomyces; species Streptomyces sp. NPDC020742. The sequence continues at coordinate 83,583 of NZ_JBFAEA010000010.1, read as the reverse complement.
GGGGGCGACCAGCGGCAGCAGCCAGACCGGGGAGGCGCTGCCCGGCTCGATGCGGTGGCGGGTCACCATCAGGTACGGGATCCCGACGGCGGCCGCCAGCCCCAGCAGCGTGCCCAGCGTCCACAGCACCGCGTCGACGGCCACCGCGGCCGGCTCGCCGAGCACGTCCCGGCCGACCGCGAGGGTGCCGCCGCCGACCGCCAGCACGGCCATCGCCAGACACCCGTAGAACGGTGCGACGGCCGGGTCCCCGAGGTGGCGGCGGGCCTGGTCGGAGTGGCGCAGCCAGTGCACGGCCCGGGCGGTGAACAGCGTCAGCAGCAGCAGCGCCGACAGCGCCCAGACGACGCGGTAGCCGGTGTGCAGAACGGGCGAGGTGAGCGGCAGGGCCGTGCCGGCGCTGGCGACGATGGCCGTTCCCATGACGGCGGCGTACCAGTTCGGCCCGAGCTGGCGGACGCCGCCCGGTGGGCGCGGGGCGGCGGGGTCGGGGGCGGTACGGGAAGGTGCGTGCGTGAGAGCTGCCATGCGACGAGCCTCACCGGCCGGCACGGCCGCCACCAGGGGCATCGTGTCTATGAGGGCATAAGCTGGGGTTATGTGTCGTGGGGTAGTGAGGGGTGTGGGGGAGCGATGAGCGAGGACGGGCCGGCGGTGCCGCTGGCGCACCGGGTCCCGGACCTGGGGGCGCTGGAGCTGCTGCTCGCCGTCGCCCGGCTCGGCAGCCTGGGGCGTGCGGCGCGGGACCGCGGGATCAGCCAGCCGGCGGCCAGCAGCCGGATCCGTTCCATGGAGCGGCAGTTGGGCGTGGCGTTGGTCGAGCGGTCGCCGCGCGGCTCACGGCTGACCGACGCCGGGGCGCTGGTGACGGACTGGGCGCGGCGGGTGGTGGAGGCCGCCGAGGCGTTCGACGCGGGTGCCCAGGCGCTGCGGGCGCGCCGGGACTCGCGGTTGCGGGTGGCGGCGAGCATGACGATCGCCGAGTACCTGCTGCCGGGCTGGCTGATCGCGCTGCGCGCCGAGCTGCCCGGCACCGCCGTGTCGCTGCTGGCGGGGAACTCCAGCGTGGTGGCCGGGCGGCTGCTGGCGGGCGAGGCGGACCTGGGGTTCGTGGAGGGGCTCCAGGTGCCGGCCGGGCTGGACGGAGCGGTCATCGGGCACGATCGGCTGGTCGTGGTGGCCGCCCCCACGCATCCCTGGGCCCGGCGCCGCAGCGGGCTGACCGTCGCCGAACTGGCCGCGGCGCCGCTGATCCTGCGCGAGCGCGGCTCGGGCACCCGGCAGGTGCTGGACGCGGCGCTCGCCGCGCACGGCGGGCTGGCCGAGCCGCTGCTGGAACTCGCCTCGACCACCGCGGTGAAGGCCGCCGTGGTCAGCGAGGCCGCGCCCTCCGTGCTCAGCGAGCTCGCGGTGGGAGAGGAGCTGACCGCCCGGCGGCTGGTGGAGATCCCGGTGCGCGGGCTGCGGCTGGGCCGTGAGCTGCGTGCCGTGTGGCCGGCCGGTCAGCGGCCGGCGGGGCCGGCCCGCCGGCTGCTGGGGCTGACCCGCACCCCGTCCTGACGCCCTGAGCCCGGCTCGCCGCCCCGGGGGCTCGGCCTCACTGCCCCCGGGACCCGACCCGCTGCCCCGGGGCACGGCCCACTGCCCCCGGGGCACGGCGCGCGCTCCCGGGGGCGGGGCAAGGGCCGTGCCCCGGGGCAGCGAGGGTCACGCTCCGGTGGATGACTCCCCGCGCGCCGCCGCCACCAGCGCGTCCATCACGCGGGTGTCGTCGCCGGCCTCCGGGTGCCACTGCACCGCCAGGGCGAAGCCGGGCCCGTCCGGCAGCTCCACGGCCTCGATGGTGCCGTCCTCCGCGTACGCCGAGACCAGCAGTCCGCCGCCGAGCCGGTCCACCGCCTGGTGGTGGTACGTCGGCACGGAGACCGGCTCCGGCAGGGTGCGGCCCAGCAGCGTCCCCGGCACCGGCTTGACGGTGTGCTGCTCGAAGACCCCGGGTGCCCCCGCATGCCCGTCGAGGTGCTGGACGAGGGTGCCGCCGAGCGCCACGTTCAGCAGCTGGAGCCCGCGGCAGATGCCCAGCAGGGGCACCCCGCCGGCCAACGCGGCCTCGATCAGGGCCAGTTCCCAGGCGTCCCGGTCCAGGGCCGGCGGCCCGGTCCGGGGGTGCGGCTCCGCGCCGTACCGCGCCGGCGCCACGTCCGCGCCGCCGGCGATCACCAGCCCGTCCAGCCGGGCCACCGCGGCCGCGGCCGCCGCCGGATCGTCCGGGGGCAGCAGCGCGGCCAGGCCGCCCGAGCGCTGCACCAGCTTGGGGTATCCGGCGGGCACCAGGGCGGCGGGCAGTGACCACACCCCCCACCGGGCGTCTTCCTGGTACGTGCTGATGCCGATGAGGGGCTGGGACATGGGGTGTGGTCCTCCGTGTGCGGTAGGGGCGGTGCGGGACGGGCGGGGCCGGCCGGTGTCCCCGGCCGGCCCGGTGTCCCCGGTGGGTCGGTCAGTCGCGCTCCAGCTCGGCCTCCGCCGCCGCCAGCGCCGCGAACTCCTCCTCGGGAGCCGAGGCCACCAGCCGGTGCCGGGAGTAGAGCGCGAAGTACGCCAGCGCCACGCCGTAGACGCCGAGCGCGATGAACGCGGCCTCCTTGTCGACCAGGAACGTCGCGGCCAGCGCCGAGCAGGCCAGGACGAACGCGACCGACGAGGTCAGCATGCCGCCGGGGGTGCGGTACGGGCGCGCCAGGCCGGGCTCGCGGCGGCGCAGCACGATGTGCGAGAGGGCCATCAGCGCGTACGAGATGGTCGCGCCGAAGACCGCCACGTTCAGCATCCGGGCGCCGTCGCCGGTGGCCGCGGCCAGCGCGAAGCCCAGTGCACCGGGCACCAGCAGGCCCAGGTAGGGGGCCTTGCGGCGGCTGGTCAGGGACAGGAACCGGGGGAGGTAGCCGGCCCGGGAGAGCGCGAACAGCTGCCGGGAGCCGGCGAAGATCAGGGAGAAGAAGGACGCCACCAGGCCGGCCAGGCCCGCGTAGTTGACGATCCGGCTGACGGTGGTCGGCTTGCCGGCCGGCTGCAGCGCCTGGACCAGCGGGTCGCCCACCGACTGGATCGCGGCCGAGCCCCGGGCACCGGTCGCGGCGACGAAGGTGATCAGTGCGAGCAGCAGCAGGATGCCCATCGCGGCGGCCATCGCCTTGGGCAGCGAGCGCGCGGGGTCCTTGGTCTCCTCGGCGGCCAGCGGTACGCCCTCCACGCCGAGGAAGAACCACATGCCGAACGGGAAGGCCGCCCAGATCCCCAGGACGCCGAACGGCAGCCAGGAGTTGGCGCCGAACGCCCCGGCCTTGACCGGGATGTCATTGAGGGTGTCCACGTGGAAGTCGGTGAGTGCGGCGATGGCGAAGACCACGATCGCGGCGACCGCGATGGCCGTGACGATCAGGCTGAAGCGCAGCGCCTCGCCGACGCCCCACAGGTGGATGCCGATGAAGATCACGAAGCAGGCCAGATAGACCGGCCAGCTGGAGTGCAGTCCGAAGAGGCCGAGCGATTCGACGTAGTCGCCGATGAAGATCGAGATTGCGGCGGGGGCCAGCACGTACTCGATCAGGATGGCGGTACCGGTCAGGAAGCCGCCCCAGATACCCAGCGCCCGCCGGGCGAAGCCGTAGCCACCGCCCGCGGTGGGCAGGATCGACGCCAGCTCCGCCAGCGCGAAGACCAGACAGGTGTACATCAGGCCCATCAGGACGGCGGCGAGCGCCAGGCCGCCGAAGCCGCCCTGCGCCAGTCCGTTGTTCCAGCCCGAGAAGTCGCCGGAGACGACATAGGCGACGCCCAGGCCGGTCAGCAGCAGCGGTCCCGCGCTGCCGCGGCGCAGCGTCCGGCGCTCCAGATAGGTCTCGTCGGGCGCGGCGCCGCCGCCCGGGGGAGTGCCGCCCGCCGAAGCGCCGGGCGGTGCGGTCTTCGATTCCGTGCTGTCGGCCATGAGCCGCTCCTGCCTCGCCGAGGGGGAAATCGAGCAAAGGTTCAGCGGCATACCTTTGTCGCGGGTGCCACTCCGGCGCAAGACCTCTGCGTAAAAGATTGGTGAACGGGGCCTGGCGCCGCACACGGCCGGGCACCGACCGTCACGGCGGGCCGGGCGCCGGCGTCACGACGAGGGGCTGGTCAGGAAGCCGCGCAGCAGCGCCGCGGTCCCGCAGCAGTGCTCCCGCATCACCTCGCGGGCCCCGTCCGCATCGCCCTCCAGTACCGCCTCCACCAGCGAGGCGTGCTGGGCCTGGGAGTGCTCCAGGTTGCGCACCAGTAGCGGGATGCAGTCCAGCAGGTCGTTGACGGAGGCCCGGACCGCCGCGTACTGGGCGGCCAGCGACGGGGAGCCGGAGAGCTCGGCGAGGGTCAGGTGCAGCAGGGTGTCGCTGCGGCGGTAGTCGGCGAGCGGGGCGTCCTGGGTCGCGGCCAGAGCCTTGCGCAGCCGGTCGGCCTGCGCACTGGTCAGCCCGTGGGCCGCGCACAGCCCGGCCGCGCCCACCTCCAGCACCTCCCGGAACCGCAGGGTGTCCTCGACGTCGACCTTCGCGATCCGCCGGCGCAGCTCGGCCTCGCCGGGGTTCTCGGTGCGCACCCGCACGAAGGTGCCGCCGTAGCGTCCGCGCCGGCTCTCCACCAGGCCCTCGTCCTGGAGCACCTTGAGCACCTCGCGCAGGGTGACCCGGCTGATCTGTAGCCGCTCGGCCAACTCCCGCTCGGCGGGCAGCCGTTCGCCCTGGGGAACCAGGCCGAGCCGGACGACCTGGAGTATCTGCTCCAGCGCCTCCTCGAAACCGTTGCCCGCCCGCACCGGCCGCAGCACCGGTGCCAGCCGGTCAGCCGCACCGTTCATCGGAACCCCTTCCCATTTAATGGTTCGTGTGCCTACCTTATGACCTCTCGGATGCAGTGACAGGAGGCAACACCGTGGCAGACCGCACGCCCCCACTCTCCGTCGAGGAGCTCAGGGTCCTCGTCGACGCCGGGGAGATCGACACTGTCGTCCTCGCCTTCACGGATATGCAAGGCAGGCTCCAGGGCAAGCGGTTCGCGGCCCGATATTTCCTCGACACCGTCCTCGAACACGGCACGGAGGGCTGCAACTACCTCCTCGCCGTGGACGTCGATCTCAACACCGTAGACGGCTACGCCATGTCCTCCTGGGAGCGCGGCTACGGCGACTTCGCCATGCACGGCGACCCCGGTACCCTGCGCCGCACCCCCTGGAACCCGGGCACCGCGCTGATCACCGCCGACCTGGCCTGGCACGACGGCTCCCCGGTCGTCGCCTCGCCCCGGCAGATCCTGCGCCGCCAGCTGGACCGCCTCAGCCAGCTGGGACGGGACCGCACGGGCCGCGGCTGGCGCGCCTTCGCCGGCACCGAGCTGGAGTTCATGCTCTTCAAGGACTCCTACGAGGACGCCTGGTCCCGCGGCTACCGCGGTATGAACCCCGCCAACCAGTGGAACGGCGACTACTCCGTCCTGGGCACCGGCCGCGTCGAGCCCGTCCTGCGCCGGATCCGCAACGAGATGGGCGCGGCCGGGATGACCGTGGAGTCCGCCAAGGGCGAGTGCAACCTCGGCCAGCACGAGATCGTGTTCGTCTACGACGAGGCGCTCACCACCTGCGACCAGCACAGCATCTACAAGACCGGCGCCAAGGAGATCGCCGCCCAGGAGGGCATGGCGCTCACCTTCATGGCGAAGTACGACGAGCGCGAGGGCAACTCCTGTCACATCCACCTCTCGCTCCAGGACGAGGACGGCCGCCCGGTGCTGGCCGACGACGACGGCCCGTACGGCATGTCGAAGACGATGCAGCACTTCCTGGCGGGCCAGGTCGCCGCGATGCGGGACTTCACCCTGCTCTACGCGCCCAACATCAACTCCTACAAGCGCTTCCGCCCCGGCTCCTTCGCGCCCACCGCCGTCGCCTGGGGCCCCGACAACCGCACCTGCGCCCTGCGGGTGGTCGGCCACGGCCGCGCCCACCGGCTGGAGAACCGGCTGCCCGGCGGCGATGTGAACCCCTACCTCGCGGTCGCCGGCATGGTCGCGGCCGGCCTGTACGGCATCGAGCACGAGCTGGAGCTCCCCGACGCCACCACCGGCAACGCCTACACCGGCGATGCCGCGCACGTGCCCACCACCCTGCGTGCGGCCGCCGAGCTGTGGGAGAACAGCGCCATCGCCCGCGAGGCCTTCGGCGACGAGGTCGTCGACCACTACCGCCACATGGCCCGCGTCGAGCAGGACGCCTACGACGCCGCCGTCACGGACTGGGAGCGCTTCCGCTCCTTCGAGCGCATGTGAGGAACCACCACCCGTGTTGCACGAGCTGAAGATCATCAACCCGGCCACCGAGGACGTGGTGGCCACCGTCCCCACCACCTCCCCGGAGGAGGTCGACGCCGCGGTCCGCAGGGCCGCCGCCGCCCAGCAGGCCTGGGCCGCGGTGGCGCCCGGCGACCGGGCCCGGCTGCTGCGCCGCTTCGCCGACGTCGTCGACGCGCACATCGAGCCGCTGGCCGCGCTGGAGCTGAAGGAGGCCGGGCACCCGCTGGGCAACGCCCGCTGGGAGGCGGGCAACGTCCGCGACCTGCTGCACTACGCGGCCGGCGGGGTGGAGCGGCTGAACGGCACCCAGATCCCGGTGGCCGGCGGCCTGAACATCACCGTCCAGGAGCCGCTCGGTGTGGTCGCCGTGATCGCCCCCTGGAACTTCCCGATGCCGATCGCCGCCTGGGGCGCCGCACCCGCGCTCGCCGCCGGCAACGCCGTCCTGCTCAAGCCCGCCGAGACCACCCCGCTCACCGCGCTGCGGCTCGCCGAACTCGCCCTGGAGGCCGGGCTCCCCGAGGGCCTCTTCGCGGTCCTGCCCGGCGAGGGCCCGGTCACCGGCACCGCCCTGGTCGACCACCCCGGCGTCGCCAAGGTCGTCTTCACCGGCTCCACCGCCACCGGCCGGCAGATCGCCGCCCGCTGTGCCACCCAGACCAAGCGGCTCACCCTCGAACTCGGCGGCAAGAGCCCCAACATCGTCTTCGCCGACGCCGACGTGGCGGCCGCCGCGGCCGCCGCCCCGGGCTCCTTCCTGGACAACACCGGCCAGGACTGCTGCGCCCGCAGCCGCATCCTCGTCCAGCGTTCCGTCTACGACCGCTTCATGGAGCTGCTGGAGCCCGCCGTCAAGGCGTTCACGGTCGGCGACCCGGCCGACCCGGACACCCAGATGGGGCCGCTGATCTCCGCCGCCCAGCGCGAGCGGGTGCGCTCCTACGTCCCCGAGGACGCCCCGGCCGCCATCCGCGGGTCGGCGCCCGCCGGTAAGGGCTTCTGGTACCCGGCCACCGTCCTGGAGGGCCGCCCCGACGACCGCTCCGCCGTCGAGGAGATCTTCGGCCCGGTCGCGGTGGTCCTGCCCTTCGACGACGAGGCCGAGGCGGTACGGCTCGCCAACGCCACCGACTACGGCCTGTCCGGTTCCGTCTGGACCCGGGACGTCGGCCGCGCGCTGCGCGTCTCGCGGGGTGTCGCCGCCGGCAACCTCTCCGTCAACTCCCACAGCAGCGTGCGCTACTGGACCCCCTTCGGCGGGTTCAAGCAGTCCGGCCTCGGCCGTGAGCTGGGCCCGGACGCGCTCGCCGCCTTCACCGAGACCAAGAACATCTTCATCAGCACCGAGCCCCGCACCGAGGAGAGCAAGTGACCGACCAGACCGCAGTGTGCCGCCGCCTCGTCGGCCGTACCGCCGTGATCACCGGAGCCGGCAGCGGCATCGGCCTGGCAACCGCCCGCCGCCTGGCCTCCGAAGGCGCCAACGTCGTCTGCGCCGACATCGACGAGGTGGCCGGCAAGGCCGCCGCCGAGGAGGTCGGCGGCACCTTCGTCAAGGTCGACGTGACCGACTCCGAGCAGGTCGAGGCGCTCTACAAGACCGCCTTCGAGACCTACGGCTCGGTCGACATCGCCTTCAACAACGCTGGCATCTCGCCGCCCGACGACGACTCCATCCTCACCACCGGCCTGGACGCCTGGAAGCGCGTCCAGGAGGTCAACCTCACCTCCGTCTACCTCTGCTGCAAGCACGCCCTGCCCTACATGCAGCGGCAGGGCAAGGGCTCGATCATCAACACCGCGTCGTTCGTGGCCGTGATGGGCGCCGCCACCTCCCAGATCAGCTACACCGCCTCCAAGGGCGGCGTGCTGTCGATGTCCCGCGAACTGGGCGTGCAGTTCGCCCGCGAGGGCATCCGGGTCAACGCGCTGTGCCCGGGGCCGGTCAACACCCCGCTGCTCAAGGAGCTGTTCGCCAAGGACCCCGAGCGCGCCGCGCGCCGTCTGGTGCACGTCCCGGTCGGCCGGTTCGCCGAGCCCGAGGAGATCGCCTCCGCGGTGGCCTTCCTCGCCAGTGACGACTCCTCGTTCGTTAACGCGGCCGAATTCCTGGTCGACGGCGGCATCGCGGGCGCGTACGTCACCCCGCTGTAAACGCCTGCTGTTCACCTCGGTGTCAGCGCCATGGCGGCCGGACGTCGCACGACGCCCGGCCGCCATGCGTTAGCGTCCGCCTTCGGATCCTCGTTCGACAGGAGTGCGTTCCATGCCCAACATGCGTCGCTGGCTGGCAGCAGGGGCTGCCCTCGCGGTGGTGGGAGGCGGCCTCGCGGTCGCCCAGTCGGCCACCGCCGAACCGGCACCGCGGCACTGCCCCACGCTCCACGTGAGCAAGGGCTGGTACGGCGACAACCGTGCCAAGCTGCAGAAGATGATCGACGAGCGCGGCAGCTGCTCGGGATCCGGCGGCGCCCGCCCGGTCGCCACCTTCGACTGGGACAACACCGTCGTCAAGAACGACATCTCCGACGCCACGCTGGCCTGGATGCTGCGGCACGACAAGGTGCTCCGCCCCGCCAGCTGGAAGGCCACCAACAAGTGGCTCACCGACGACGCCGCCCGCGCCCTCACCACGGCCTGCGGCACCTCGGTCCCGGCCGGCCGCCCGCTGCCGACGTCCACCGACACCGGCTGCACCGACGAGATCCTCGACGTCTACCAGGACGCCAAGACCTCCACCGGCAAGGCGGCGTTCGAGGGCACCTGGAACCACCGCCGCACCGTGCCCGGGTACGTCTGGATCACCCAGCTGTTCGCCGGCCACAGCCCCGCGCAGCTGACCGCCTTCGCCCGCGCCGCCCGCGCCGAGAACCTCGCCGCGCCGATCGGCACGGAGCAGAAGGTCGGCACCCACACGATGGAGGGCTACGTCCGCTACTACGCCCAGCAGCGCGACCTCATCGCCACCCTCAAGAAGGCCGGCTTCGACGTCTACATCGTCTCCGCGTCGGCCGAGCCGCTGGTCCGCGCCTGGGCGCCGGGCGTGGGCATCGACCGCGCCCACACCATCGGCATCCGCAACCTCATCCGCGACGGCAGGCTCACCACCGGTGTCCAGGGCTGCGGCGACGTCAAGGACACCAACGGCGACGTCCTGACGTACATGGACGGCAAGCGCTGCTGGATCAACCAGGAGATCTTCCACGTCAAGGGCGCCAAGGCCTGGCAGCAGCAGGACCGGGCGCACCGCCCCGCCTTCGCGGCCGGCGACGCCGAGACCGATGTGACCTTCGTCGGTGACGCCACCGCCGGACACCTGGCCCTCAACCGCAACAAGGCCGAGCTGATGTGCCGGGCCTACGACAACAGCGACCACCGCTGGCTGATCAACCCGATGTTCATCGAGCCCAAGAAGCGCCAGGCCGACCCGTACCCGTGCGCCAGCACCGGCTACACCCGGCCGGACGGCACCCCCGGCCCGGTCCGCCGCGCCGACGGCTCGGTGGTCCCCGACCAGCAGGACACCGTGTACTGAGCCCCTTCGGGGCAGCAACACCGGGGAGGGCCGCGCCGGTCAGAGAAAGGCGTGGCCCTCGCCCCGGTAGGTCGGCACGGTGTCCACCACCCGGTCCCCGTCGACCAGATGCAGCTCGCTGAACCGCTCGCACAGCTCACCGGCCTTGGCGTGCCGGAACCACACCGTGTCGCCCACCGCCAGCCCGTCTGCCGCCGGCCCCAGCAGCGGCGTCTGCACCTCACCGGGCCCCTCCTGCGGGTCGTAGCGCAGCCCGGCGGGCAGCTGCGGCACCGGCAGCCGGTCCGCACCCGCCACCCCCGACGCGGGGTAGCCGCCGCCCAGCACCGTCACCACGCCCGGGCCGGGCCGGCGCACCACCGGCAGCCCGAACAGCGCCGCCGGACGCCCGCTGAACGACCGGAAGTTGTCGAACAGCCGCGGCACATAGAGCCCCGACCCGGCCGCGACCTCGGTGACCGCCGCCTCCGCGGCCGTGTGCTGCACACTGCCGGTCCCGCCGCCGTTGACGAACTCCAGCCGTGGCGCCACCTCCCGCACCGCCCGTACGGCCTCCCAGCGCCGCTGCGCCAACTCCTTGCGCGCCGCCGCCTGCATCACCCGGATCGCCCGCGAGAACACCGGCTTGCCCGCGACCTCGTCGCCGACCCCCGCCACATGCCCCTCGTAGGCCATCAGCCCCACCAGCCGGAACCCGGGCCGGCGCACCACCGAACGGGCCAGCGCGGCCAGTTGGGCCGGCTCCCGCACCGGCGACCGCCGGGCGCCCACCCGCACCCGGCCGCCCAGCAGACGGTAGGAGGTGTCCAGCTCCAGGCACACCCGCACCTCCGGGCCGCCGCGCGCCCCGCCCGGCCGGGCCGCGTCGATCAGCTCCAGCTGCGCGGGGTCGTCGACCATCACCGTCACCGCGGCCGCCAGCGCCGGGTCCGCGGTCAGCTCGGCGAAGCCGGCACGGTCCGCCGACGGGTAGGCCAGCAGGACGTCGGTGCACCCCGAGCGCGCCAGCCACAGCGACTCGGCCAGGGTGAAGCTCATGACCCCGGCGAAGCCCTCGCGCGCCAGCACCCGCTCCAACAGGGCCCGGCAGCGGACCGACTTGCTGGCGACCCGGATCGGTTTGCCCCGCGAACGGCGCACCAGATCGGCCGCGTTGGCGTCGAACGCCGGCAGGTCGACCAGCGCCAACGGGGCGTCGAGGTGGGCGGTGGCCCGGTCGTAGCGGGCCTTGTCGCCATCCGCGTCGGGGGAGTGTGGGGACATGGCCGCAGCCTGCCAGAACCGCCTACCACTGGGTAGAGGGGAGAGATCCCGACAGAGCGGACAACGGCCGGACAGGGGTTGGAGCACCGGGTGCGCCAGCCCTTACAGTGGCTCGACACCGCAACCGGCAGGTCAGCGGCGTGTTGTCCAGATACCAGCCACCCTGCCCCGATTGCGGATCGGGTCCGGGCCCACGGCGCAGGGGGGAGCGCGGGTGAGCACCGACGCCGAATTCGCCGAAGCGCGGCACATCCCACCCATACCCCCGAGGCCGCCCCGGCAGCCCGCGTCCGCCGCGACGCCGGAGGCGGATCCGCACACCGCGGTGCTGCGCCGGCCGGTACCCGGCCCGCCCCCGGCCCCCGCGCCGAGCCCGCCCGCCGGCCCTCCGCCCCCTGCCGCCCCGCCCGTCCCCCCGCGCCCCACGGTGCCGCCGTCCGCGCCGCCGCACAGCCGGCCCGCCGCCCCCGCTGCCCCCGCCGTCCCGCCCCCGCCGGCCGGCCGCCCGGCGGCCTTCCGGGACACCGCTGCCTTCCACCTGGCCAACAGCCAGGACGTATGGAGCACCGCCGGCCGCGGCGCCGCACCCCCGCCCGCCGCCGGCCGCCCGGCCCCGCGGCACTGGCCCGGCACCCCGGTACGGCCGGGGGGACCCGGGGTCCCCGGGGCGCCCGCGCGCCGGTTCCCCGCCGGCCGCCGCCCCGGTGCCCGGGTGCTGGCCGCCGCGGCCTGCCTCGTGCTCGGCGTCGGCCTGCTCGCCGGCGCGGCGGCCGGGAACTGGCTCACCGACGATTCCCCCGACGCCCCGCCGAGCCCCGCGGCGGCCTTCGCCCGGGGCCACGACGTCTGGCACAGCACCCCCGTCGACTCCCTCTTCCCGCGCACCATCGACGGCCTCGGCGCCGGTCCGGGCGGCGCCGACCGGGCCTGGACCCGGATCGCCGTCGCCCCCGACAGCGGCTGCACCGGGGCCTATGACCCCGCGCTCGCCAAGGCGCTGGCCGCGGCCGGCTGCGTCCGCCTGCTGCGCGCCACCTACACCGACGCCACCCACAGCAGCGTCATCACCGTCGGCGCGCAGACCGCCAAGGTCGATCAGGCCGGGATGATGGCCCTCAACACCCGCTTCAGCACCAAGAACCTGGGCACCCGCACCGACCTGATGCCGCTGCCGTACGCCCCCAAGGACACCGCCGCCGAGGGCTTCGGGCGTGCCCAGCGGGCCAGTTGGACCGTCCGGGTGCTCACCGATGTCCCGGTCATCGTCTACGCCGTCTCCGGCTTCGCCGACGGCCGCGAGGCCACCGCGCCGCAGCCCGCCGAGGACGCCGCCCGGCCGGGCGCCACCACCGCACCGGGCGAGTCCGGCCTGGGCCATGACGCCAAGGGCGTCGCGGACCGCATCGCGGCGGACTTCCGCACCGCCTCCGGCATCCCCTCGCAGACCACGGAGTCCTCGCCATGACTCGCTCCCCGCTGCGCGCCGCCGCCGTCGCGCTGGCCGCCGCGGCGCTCGCGGTGCTGCCCGCCGTGCCCGCGCGGGCCGACGCCCTCCGCGCCCAGCAGTGGGGCCTGGAGGCCGTGCACGCCCAGCAGGCCTGGCACACGACCAAGGGCAAGGGCGTCACCGTCGCCGTCCTGGACACCGGCGTCGACGCGGGCCACCCCGACCTCCAGGGTCAGGTCCTGCCCGAGAAGGACCTGGTCGGCTTCGGCGCCGGCCCCGGCGACGACTCCTGGGCCCGGCACGGCACCGGCATGGCCAGCGTCATCGCCGGCCGCGGCCACGGCCCCGGCGACCAGGACGGGGTCCTCGGCGTCGCCCCCGAGGCCCGCATCCTGCCGATCCGGGTCATCCTGGAGGACAACGACCCCCAGCGGGAACGCGCCCGTACGGAGAAGGCCGGCGCGCTCGCCGACGGCATCCGCTGGGCCGCCGACCACGGCGCCGACGTCATCAGCATGTCCCTGGGGGACGACAGCGCGTCCGCCCACCCCGAGCCGCGCGAGGACGCCGCCGTCCAGTACGCCCTCGGCAAGGGCATCCCCGTCGTCGCCTCCGCCGGCAACGGCGGCGAAAAGGGCAACCACGTCTCCTACCCGGCCGCCTACCCCGGCGTCATCGCCGTCACCGCGGTCACCCACCAGGGCGTCCGCGCCCCCTTCTCCACCCGCCACTGGTACGCCACGGTCAGCGCCCCCGGCGACGGCATCGTGATGGCCGGTACCGGCGAGTCCTACCTCTCGGGCTGGGGCACCAGCCCCGCCGCTGCCTTCGTCTCCGGCGCCATCGCACTGATCCGCTCCGCGCACCCCGGCCTGAGCCCCGCACAGATCCGCCGGCTGCTCACCAGCACCGCCCAGGACGCCCCCGAGGGCGGCCGAGACGACGACTACGGCGCCGGCCTGATCGACCCCGCCGCCGCGATCAAGGCGGCCGCCGACGTCAGGCCCGCGCCCGAGAAGCCGTCCCCCGCCGCCTACCGCCAGCGCTACTTCGGCCCCGGCCCGACCGCCGACGACGCGACGGCCTCCACCGACTGGCTCCCCTGGGTCGCCGGCGGCGCGGGCCTGGCCCTCCTGGTCGCCGCCGCCCTCCTCCTGCGGCGCACCCGCAGCTGACCCGTGGCCGCCCGCCCGGCACCGGGGGGCGGCCCGCACCCTTCGAACGGATACGCTCGCCGGCGTGGAAAAGAACATCCCCAACTCCGGCTTCGCCGACGACGACGGCTCCGCCGACCCCGCCCTGACGGCCGCCCTGGCGGCGTACGACGCCGACCGGAGCACCGAGCCGCAGTTGCTGTCCGCGCTGGCCGGAGCCCGCATGCTGGTCCCCGTCGTGGCGGTGCTGGGCGACGTGGAGACGGGCCCGGACGGCCTGCGGCGCGAGAAGACCAGCGATATGGCGGTCCCGACGCTGCAGGCCCCGGACGGCCGCCGCGCACTGCCCGCCTTCACCTCCATGGAGACCCTCCAGCGCTGGCGCCCGGACGCGCGCCCGGTGGCCGTCCCGCTCCAGCAGGCGCTGCTGGCCGCCGCCCACGAGAAGGCCGACACCCTCGTCATCGACCTCGCCGGACCGGTCACCTACCAGCTCACCGGCCCCGCGCTGCGGGCCCTCGCCGAGGGCCGGACCACCGCCGACCCGCTCGCCGACCCGGCCGTCGCCGACGTCCTGCGCGCGCTGCTCGCCGCCGAGCCCGCGGTGCTCCTCGCCCACCTCCTGCCCTCCGACGAGACCGACGGCACCCTGGCGCTGGCCTTCGCCGACGGCGCCCCGGCCGCCGAGGCCGCCCAGCGGCTGGCGCAGGCGCTGGCCGCCGACGAGACGCTGCGGAGCCGGCTCGTCCGAGGCCTGGACCTGGCCCTCCTGCCGCCCGGCGGTGCGCCCGCGGCAGAGCCGCTCTACCGGCGCTGACCACCCCGGCACGGCGTCCCCGGCAACCGCCCGGGTCGCCCGTGCCGACGGGCGGGTTCGTCCCCGGGGCCGCACAATGCCAGGAGAGCTCAAGATCCACGCGAGGAGAGCCCCATGGCGACAACGGAGCCGGAGACGGAGACCGGGCCCCACGGCCCCACGGTGTTGACCCGCACGATCGTGGCCGAGTTCCTCGGCACCCTGCTCCTGGTGTTCTTCGCCGTCGGCTCGGCGGTACTGGCGGGCGAGTACATCGGCACCTTCGGCATCGCCCTGGCCTTCGGCTTCACCATGCTGGCGCTGGCCTACGCGCTCGGCCCGATCTCCGGCTGCCACCTCAACCCCGCGGTCACGCTCGGCATGCTGCTGGCGCGCCGGCTCACCCTGCGCACCGCCGTGGAGTACTGGATCGCCCAGGTCGTCGGCGCCATCGTCGGCGCCGCGCTGCTGTTCCTGGTCGCCAAGCAGGTCCCCGGCCTGCAGACGCACGCCGCCTTCGGCACCAACGGCTGGGGCGACCGCTCCGCGGTGCACCTCAACCTCGGCGGCGCCTTCGTCCTCGAAATGGTGATGACGTTCCTGTTCGTCTTCGTCTTCCTGGCGGTGACCCACAAGGTGGCGCTGCTGGGCTTCAACGGTGTGGCGATCGGCATGGCCCTGGCCACCGTCCACCTGATCGGCATCCCGCTGGACGGCACCTCCGTGAACCCCGCGCGGTCCATCGGCCCCGCGCTGTTCGCCGGCGGCCCGGCCATCACCCAGCTGTGGCTGTTCATCGTCGCGCCGCTGATCGGCGGGGCCCTCGCGGCCGCGGTGCACCAGGTCACCCACCCGCCGCACGAACCAGTGATCGTCGCCGACACCGCCTCGCCCGAGGAGCCCGCGGCCGGCTCCGGCGAGCCGGTCTGAGCCCGGGCCCACCCGCCCCCGGACGCGCACGAGCCCCGGCCCTCCCTGGGCCGGGGCTCGTCGTGCGCGGTGGCCGGAGACTAGCCGTACACCGGCCCGGTGAACTTCTCCCCGGGACCCTGGCCCGGCTCGTCCGGGACGACCGACGCCTCGCGGAACGCCAGCTGCAGCGACTTCAGGCCGTCCCGCAGCGGCGCCGCGTGGTAGGAGCCGATCTCGGTGGCGCTGGCGGTGACCAGGCCGGCCAGCGCCTGGATGAGCTTGCGCGCCTCGTCGAGGTCCTTGTGCGCCTCGCCGTCCTCGGCGAGCCCCAGGTTGACCGCCGCCGAGCTCATCAGGTGCACCGCGACCGTGGTGATCACCTCGACCGCCGGCACCTCCGCGATGTCACGGGTCATGGCGTCGAAATTGGGGCCGGCCGCGCCCGCCGGGTGCGGGGCGTCGGGCTGCTGCGGGGTCTGGTCGCTCATGGCTGTGGGCTTCTTCCTGCTGAGGGGTCGGCCCCAGCCTATGGCCCACCGGCGCGCACCCCGCGTCCGGGAGCGTGCCCCGGGCCCCCGCGCGCCCGCGGCCGGCACACGAGTGGGTGGTGGCCCTTGACTCGTGTATTCTGGTGTTCCGACCGGCCGGACACGCATGTGACCGGCCCACAAGTGGAGGCTCCGATCTCCCACCCGGTCGACCTCAGGGTCGGCGGGTCAACGGTCCGGCTGCGCCCCGCGGAGACTTCGCGGCGGTGCTCCAGATCTATGTGGAGCCCCGCCTGTGTCCCGTCCGGGGCATTTTTCGTGTACCGGCGCGGTTGGTCACACCGAACAGACGTTACGCGGCAGTCCGCCAGGCCGTCGCGTGGTGCTACCGAGGAGGATCCATCAGCGCCGAGCCCCGCATCAACGACCGGATTCGCGTCCCCGAGGTGCGACTCGTCGGTCCCAGTGGCGAGCAGGTCGGCATTGTGCCGCTTGCCAAGGCCCTGGAGCTTGCGCAGGAGTACGACCTCGACCTCGTCGAGGTGGCGGCGAACGCCCGTCCGCCGGTCTGCAAGCTCATGGACTACGGAAAGTTCAAGTACGAGTCGGCCATGAAGGCCCGTGAGGCGCGCAAGAACCAGGCGCACACGGTCATCAAGGAGATGAAGCTCCGGCCGAAGATCGACCCGCACGACTACGACACCAAGAAGGGTCACGTCGTCCGGTTCCTCAAGCAGGGTGACAAGGTCAAGATCACGATCATGTTCCGTGGTCGCGAGCAGTCCCGCCCCGAGCTGGGCTTCCGACTGCTGCAGCGGCTCGCGGAGGACGTCCAGGAGCTCGGCTTCATCGAGTCGAACCCCAAGCAGGACGGCCGCAACATGATCATGGTCCTCGGTCCGCACAAGAAGAAGACCGAGGCGATGGCCGAGGCCCGTGAGGCGCAGGCCGCCCGCAAGGCGGAGCGTCAGGGCGGAGCTCCCGCGGAGGAGCCTGCCGAGGAGCCCGCCGAGGCGTGATCCATGGGCGTGAGCCCCGGGTTCATGCCGGGGCAAGCCGCCCCGGACACCAACCGATACATCTGACGCTCCCGCCAGCCCGGTCCGTGCCGGTGGGAGCGCCACTGACGAGGAGAGAACGGCGCATGCCGAAGAACAAGACGCACAGCGGTGCCAGCAAGCGCTTCAAGGTCACCGGCTCCGGCAAGGTGCTGCGTGAGCGCGCCGGCAAGCGCCACCTGCTCGAGCACAAGTCGTCCCGCGTGACGCGTCGCCTCACTGGCAACGCCGAGATGGCCCCGGGCGACGCCGCGAAGATCAAGAAGCTTCTCGGCAAGTGAGTCGCGGCGCCCCGCCGGACAGGCGGGGTGCGCGACCTCGACCGGGACCCAATCGATTCGGGCCGTGTGACGACAACCACGGCCCCGCTACAAGGAGTTAACAAGTGGCACGCGTCAAGCGGGCAGTCAACGCCCACAAGAAGCGTCGGGCGATCCTCGAGCAGGCCAGCGGCTACCGCGGCCAGCGCTCCCGCCTGTACCGCAAGGCGAAGGAGCAGGTCACCCACTCCCTCGTCTACAACTACAACGACCGCAAGAAGCGCAAGGGCGACTTCCGTCAGCTGTGGATCCAGCGCATCAACGCCGCTGCCCGCGCCAACGGCATGACCTACAACCGCTTCATCCAGGGTCTGAAGGCCGCCAACATCGAGGTGGACCGCAAGATCCTGGCCGACCTCGCGGTCAACGACGAGAACGCGTTCGCGGCGCTCGTCGAGGTCGCCCAGAAGGCGCTGCCGAGCGACGTCAACGCCCCGAAGGCTGCCTGAACGTCAGCCTGAGGTAGTTGTGACGCGGACCCGCAGGCTCCGGCCGGCGGGTCCGCCGCTTTTCCTGCCGGCCCCCGACGGCCCGGCCTCCCCCGCACCGGACAACAGAAGCGAGCCGCCGAACCCATGGGCACCCCCGAGCTGATCTCCCCGCGTTCCCCGCGTGTCGTCGCCGCGCGGCGATTGGCCCGCCGCGCCTTTCGCGGCAAGGAGCGCCGGTTCATCGCCGAGGGCCCGCAGGCCGTACGGGAGGCCATCGCCCACCGCGCCGGGGGCGCGCCCACGCTCATCGAGCTGTTCGCCACCACCGAGGCCGCCGAGCGGCACACCGAGATCGTCGAGGCGGCCCGCGCTGCCGGGGTTCGGGTGCACCTCGCCGACAACCGGACCGTCGCCGACATCTCCCAGACCGTCACCCCGCAGGGGCTGCTCGGCGTCTGCCGGTTCCTCGACACGCCCTTCGAGGAGATCCTCGCCGCCCGCCCGCAGTTGATCGCGGTGCTCGCCAACGTCCGCGACCCCGGCAACGCCGGTACGGTGCTGCGCTGCGCGGACGCCGCCGGCGCGGACGCGGTGGTGCTGACCGACGCCTCGGTGGACCTGTACAACCCCAAGTCCGTCCGGGCCTCGGTCGGTTCGCTCTTCCACCTCCCGGTCGCGGTCGGCGTACCGGTCGAGCGGGTGGTGGCGGGCCTGTCCTCCGCCGGCGTGCGCATCCTGGCCGCCGACGGCGCGGGCGACCGTGACCTGGACGCGGAACTCGACGCCGGCTCCATGGGCGGGCCCACCGCCTGGGTCTTCGGCAACGAGGCCTGGGGCCTGCCGGAGGAGACCCGGGCGCTGGCCGACGCCGTCGTACGGGTCCCCATCCACGGCCGGGCCGAGAGCCTCAACCTCGCCACCGCCGCCGCGGTCTGCCTCTACGCCTCCGCCCGCGCCCAGCGCAGCCCCGGCGGCTGCCGCGCGGTGTCACCCGCCTGAGGGGCGTCTTTCGGATCCCGCCGGTGAGACGGGACGAGCTAGTAGTCTTGCGTGCCCGGGGGCCCGGAAGGGGGTAACGGGGATGAGTGTGGGGACGTCCGGCAACTCCGTCGCGGCTGACGGCTGCCCGCCCGGCGGGCCGGTGGCCGGCCTCGGCATCGACCCCGACGACCTGCCCGACGGCCTGGTCGTCGCGGACGCCACCGGCCGGGTGACCTGCTTCAACACCGCGGCCGGCACGATCACCGGCATCGACCCCGACGAGGTGCTCGGCCGCCCCCTCGAACAGGCCCTGCCGCTCCAGGACATCGAGGGGCGCCGCTGGTGGCGGCTGACCGACCCCTACGGCGGCCTGGCCATCCGCCGCGGCCAGCCCGAGCGCAACCTGCTGCTCGGCGGGCGTGAGGTGCTGGTCTCCGCGCGCTACGTCCGCGGCCGGCCGGCCGGCCCCGTACAGCGGGTGGTGGTCGCGCTGCGCGGCACCGAGGCCCGGCGCCGTACGGAGCTCAGCCACGCCGAGCTGATCGCCACCGTCGCCCATGAGCTGCGCTCCCCGCTGACCTCCGTCAAGGGGTTCACCGCCACCCTGCTGCAGAAGTGGGAGCGCTTCACCGACGACCAGAAGCGGCTGATGCTGGAGACGGTGGACGCCGACGCCAACCGCGTCACCCGCCTGATCGCCGAGCTCCTGGACATCTCCCGGATCGACTCCGGGCGGCTGGAGGTCCGCCGGCAGCGGGTCGACATGATCGCCGCGGTGCGCCGGCACGTCCAGGCCCAGGCCACCGCCGGGCAGCGGCCCGACCGCTTCCTCATCCGGATGAGGGAGCCGCTCCCCGATCTGTGGGCGGACCCGGACAAGGTGGACCAGGTGCTGGGCAACCTGCTGGAAAATGCGGTGCGCCACGGCGAGGGAACCGTCACCATCGAGGTCGGACCGGCATCGGATGCGACCAGCGCGGATGCGACCAGCACAGAGGGGACGAGCGTCACCGTGAGCGACGAGGGCCCCGGTATCCCGGAGGAGTCGATGAGCCGCGTGTTCACCCGCTTCTGGCGGGGCAGCAAGCGCGGCGGCACCGGCCTGGGCCTCTACATCGTCAAGGGCATCGTCGAGGCCCACGGCGGCACGATCACGGTCGGCCGCGCCCCCGCCGGCGGCGCGCAGTTCCGATTTAGCCTGCCCGTCGCGGCCCCGGCCTTCCTGGCCTGAGGAGCCCGCGGCGGGCGCCCCGCACGGGGGCGTGGACCGGCCGCGCGGCCCGTCCCCCTTAGACTTGACCTTTGGCACCTTTGGCGCACAGGCATCGCGGGCGCAGCGCGGGCTCGGCATCCGACCTTTGTGATCGAGGAGCCGAGGCGAAGCGAGCCAAGCCAAGCCAGTCCACCGGAAGCACGGGAAGAGATGTCCGCACCCAATAAGTCGTACGACCCTGTCGAGGTCGAAGCCCTGAAACCGGAAGAGATCACCGCCCGGGTGGAGGAGGCGCTGGCCGCCGTCGCCGCCGCGGACTCTCTGGAGGCGCTGCGTGAGGTGAAGGTCGCCCACGCCGGCGACCGCTCGCCGCTCGCCCTCGCCAACCGCGAGATCGGCGCGCTGCCCCCGCACGCCAAGGCGGACGCCGGCAAGCGCGTCGGCCAGGCCCGTGGCCGGGTGAACCAGGCGCTCAAGGTCCGCCAGGAGGAGCTGGAGGCGGAGCGTGACGCCCGGGTGCTGGTCGAGGAGGCGGTGGACGTCACCCTGCCCTACGACCGCACCCCGGCCGGCGCCCGGCACCCGCTGACCACCTTCATGGAGCGGGTCGCCGACGTCTTCGTGGCGATGGGCTACGAGGTGGCAGAGGGTCCCGAGGTCGAGGCGGAGTGGTTCAACTTCGACGCCCTCAACTTCGTGCCCGACCACCCGGCGCGCCAGATGCAGGACACCTTCTTCGTCAAGGCCAACGGCGCCCAGGACGATGAGTCCGGCGTCGTGCTGCGCACCCACACCTCGCCGGTCCAGGCCCGTACGCTGGTCGACCGCGAGCCGCCCGTCTACATCGTCTGCCCGGGGCGGGTCTACCGCACCGACGAGCTGGACGCCACGCACTCCCCGGTCTTCCACCAGATCGAGCTGCTCGCCGTCGACGAGGGCCTGACCATGGCGGACCTCAAGGGCACCCTCGACCACATGGTCCAGGCGCTGTTCGGCCCCGACATGAAGACCCGGCTGCGGCCGAACTACTTCCCGTTCACCGAGCCGTCCGCCGAGATGGACATGGTGTGCTACGTCTGCCGTGGCGCGTCCGTGGGCAACCCCGACCGTCCCTGCCGCACCTGCTCCAGCGAGGGCTGGATCGAGCTCGGCGGCTGCGGAATGGTCAACCCCAAGGTGCTCATCGCCTGCGGTGTGGACCCCGAGAAGTACAGCGGGTTCGCCTTCGGGTTCGGCATCGACCGGATGCTGATGTTCCGGCACAACGTGGAAGACATGCGCGACATGTTCGAGGGCGACGTCCGGTTCACCCGGCCGTTCGGGATGGAGATCTGATGCGGGTCCCGCTTTCTTGGCTGCGGGAGTACGTCGACCTGCCGGCGACGGAGACCGGCCGGGACGTACAGGAGAAGCTGATCACGGTCGGCCTGGAGGTCGAGACGGTCGAGCGCCTCGGCGAGGGCCTCAGCGGTCCGCTCGTCGTGGGCCAGGTGCTGACCATCGAGGAGCTGGAGGGCTTCAAGAAGCCGATCCGCTTCTGCACGGTCGACGTCGGCCAGGCCAACGGCACCGGCGAGCCCCAGGAAATCGTCTGCGGCGCACGGAACTTCGCGGTCGGCGACAAGGTCGTGGTGGTCCTCCCCGGCGCGGTGCTGCCCGGCGACTTCAAGATCGCCGCCCGTAAGACGTACGGCAAGAAGTCGCACGGCATGATCTGCTCCGGCGACGAGCTGGGCATGGGCGACGACGGTACGCACGGCATCATCGTGCTGCCGCCCGAGTACGAGGTCGGCACCGACGCCATCGAGCTGCTGGAGCTCGTCGACGAGGTGCTGGACATCGCCGTCACCCCGGACCGCGGCTACTGCCTGTCGATGCGCGGGGTGGCCCGCGAGACCGCCACCGCGTACGGGCTGCCGCTGCGCGACCCGGCGCTGCTGGACGTGGCGCCGCCGAACGCCGGCGGCTACCCGGTGCAGGTGGCCGACCCGATCGGCTGCGACCGCTTCACCGCCCGCACGGTCACCGGTGTGGAGCCCGAGGCGCGCACCCCGCTGTGGATGCAGCGCCGCCTGCAGAAGGCCGGGATGCGCCCGCTCTCGCTCCCCGTCGACATCACCAACTACGTGATGCTGGAGATCGGCCAGCCGCTGCACGCCTACGACCGGGCCACCGTCGACGGCCCGATCGGCGTCCGCCGCGCCACCGCCGGCGAGCAGCTGACCACCCTGGACGGCACCAAGCGGGTGCTGGACGCCGAGGACCTGGTCATCACCGACAACCGCGGCCCGATCGGGCTCGCCGGTGTGATGGGCGGTGCCAACACCGAGATCGCGGGTGCGGTCGCCGACCCGGAGACCGGCCAGCTGCGCGGTACCACCGACATCGTGGTGGAGGCCGCGCACTTCGACGCGCTCGCCATCGCCCGCACCGCCCGCCGGCACAAGCTGTCCTCCGAGGCGGCCAAGCGCTTCGAGCGCGGGGTCGACCCGGAGGCCGCGTCCGCCGCGGCGCAGCGCACCGTCGACCTGCTGGTGCTGCTCGGCGGCGGCACCGCCGAGGACGGCGTCACCCAGGTCGTCTCGCCCCGCGGGCCGCGCACCATCAGCGTCCCCGCCGACCACCCGGACAGGGTCGCCGGTGTCACCTACGGCCGGGAGACCGTCGTCCGCCGCCTCCAGCAGGTCGGCTGTGACGTCTACGGTCAGGACGAACTGGTGGTCACCGTGCCGTCCTGGCGGCCGGACCTCAGCGACCCCAACGACCTGGCCGAAGAGGTCATCCGGCTGGAGGGCTACGAGAACCTGCCCTCCACCCTGCCCAAGCCGCCGGCCGGCCGGGGGCTGACCGAGCGCCAGCGACTGCACCGCAGGGTCGGTCGGGCGCTGGCCGGCGCCGGCTACGTCGAGGCGCTGAACTACCCGTTCACCGGCTCCGCCGTGCTCGACCAGCTCGGCATCGAGGCCGACGACCCGCGCCGCGCGGCGGTCACCCTCGTCAACCCGCTCTCCGACGAGGAGCCCGACCTCCGCACCACCCTGATCCCGGGGCTGCTGGGGGCGCTGCGCCGCAACCACGGCCGGGGCACGCACGATCTGGCGCTCTTCGAGACCGGCCCGGTCTTCCGGGCGACCGGTGACGAGAAGCCGGCCAGCCGGCTGGTCGTCGACCGCCGGCCGACCGACGACGAGATCGCCTCGCTGGACGCCTCGCTGCCGCAGCAGCCGCGGCGGGCCGCGGTGGTGCTCGCCGGGGCCCGGGAACAGGCCGGCTGGTGGGGCGCGGCACGCCCGGCCATCTGGGCGGACGCCATCGAGGCGGGCCGTACGGTCGCGCGGGAGGCGGGCGTCGAGCTGATCATCCGTCAGGACCAGCACGCGCCGTTCCACCCGGGCCGGTGCGCGGCCCTGCTCGCCCTGGTCGACGGCGAGGAGGTGCTCGTCGGCAACGCCGGTGAGCTGCACCCGCGGGTCATCAAGGCGATGGCGCTGCCCGAGCGGACGGCGGCCATGGAGATCGACCTGGACCGTCTGGAGCAGGCCGGCATCGGACGGCTCAAGGCACCCACGATCTCCTCCTTCCCGGTCGCCACCCAGGACGTCGCGCTCGTCGTCGACGCCGGTGTCCCAGCGGCGGACGTGGAGGCCGCGCTGCACGACGGTGCGGGCGAACTGCTGGAGTCGCTGCGGCTGTTCGACATCTTCACCGGCGAGCAGCTCGGTGCCGGCAAGAAGTCGCTGGCGTACGCGCTGCGCTTCCGGGCCCCGGACCGGACGCTGACCGCGGAGGAGGCCTCGGCGGCCCGCGACGCGGCGGTGGCCGCGGCCGTGGAGCGGACCGGAGCGGTGCTGCGCGGCTGAGTGGTCCGCGACCTCGTGTGACGGGGCGGGGGCGGAACGGTGCGAGCCGTTCCGCCCCCGCCCCGTCGGCATGTCCGGGGAAGGGGCGGCGCAGCGGCCGGCGTATGCGACCGACACCGGCCCGGGCGCACCGCGAAGCGCCGGGGCCACCCGTAAGGTGACGCAGGCCAGGCCTTCCCCCGGTCCATGCCCGGTCGCCACTGATCCTGGATCCGGGAAGGCCTGCTGCGTCCCGCCCCCGCGCCACGCCGTGGACCCGGACACCGCGGGACGGCTCACCCGGGCTCCTCCACGGAAGCCGCTAGGGAAGCGACGGCGAAAGCCCCTACGAAAGCCCGTACGGAAACGCCAACGAAAGTCGAAGAAACTCGGACGTCGATGTCGAGAACCCGTGACCGGCTCCGTCCCCGCAGTGAAGGCGACCACAATGGGTCGTACCAGCACCGAGGAGAACCACCATGGCCAAGTACTTGCTGCTCAAGCACTACCGGGGCGCCCCGGCTGCAGTCAACGACGTGCCGATGGACAAGTGGACGCCGGAGGAGATCTCGGCGCACGTGCAGTACATGCAGGATTTCGCGGCCCGGCTGGAGGGGACCGGCGAGTTCGTCGACGGTCAGGCGCTCGCCCCCGAGGGGATGTGGGTCCGGTACGACGGTGAGGGGCGCCCGCCGGTCACCGACGGCCCGTTCGCCGAGACCAAGGACCTCATCGCCGGCTGGATGGTGATCGACGTCGACAGCCACGAGCGCGCCGTCGAGCTGGCCGGGGAGCTGTCGGCCGCCCCCGGAGCGGGCGGGAAGCCGATCCACGAGTGGCTCGAGGTGCGCCCGTTCCTGACCGCGCCGCCCACCATCACGGAGTGACCTCTCCGATGGACGAGGCCCTGCTCCGGAGCCTCACGCCCAGCGTGCTCGCCGTCCTCGTACGCCGCGGAGCAGACTTCGCGGCGGCCGAGGACGCCGTGCAGGACGCGCTTCTCGAGGCCATTCGCGTCTGGCCGGCCGACCCTCCGAGGGACCCCAAGGGCTGGCTGGTCACCGTGGCCTGGCGCCGGTTCCTCGACGCGACCCGGGCGGACGCCGCCCGCCGCCGGCGTGAGGACCTCACCGGCGAGGAGCCGGCGCCCGGGCCCGCGCCCTCAGTGGACGACACCCTCCAGCTCTACTTCCTGTGCGCCCACCCCTCGCTGACGCCGTCGTCCGCGGTCGCGCTCACGCTGCGCGCCGTGGGCGGGCTGACCACCCGCCAGATCGCCCGGGCCTACCTGGTGCCCGAGGCGACCATGGCGCAGCGCATCAGCCGGGCCAAGCGCACCGTGTCCGGTTGCGGAAGGCTCGACCGGCCCGGCGACGTCGCCACCGTGCTGCGCGTCCTCTACCTGGTCTTCAACGAGGGCTACTCCGGCGATGTCGACCTCGCTGCCGAGGCCATCCGCCTCACCCGGCAGCTCGCGGCCGCGATCGACCACCCCGAGGTGGCGGGGCTGCTCGCCCTGATGCTGCTCCACCACGCCCGGCGCGCCGCCAGGACCGCGCCCGACGGCAGCCTGGTGCCGCTCGCCGAGCAGGACCGCGGCCGGTGGGACACCGCGTCGATCGCCGAGGGCGTCGAGATCCTGCAGGCGGCCCTCGCCCGCGACCGGCTGGGCGAGTTCCAGGCCCAGGCCGCCATCGCGGCCCTGCACGCCGATGCGCCCGCCGCCGGGGAGACCGACTGGGTGCAGATCGTCGAGTGGTACGACGAGCTCGCGCGCCTGACCGACAACCCGGTCGTCCGGCTCAACCGCGCGGTGGCCGTCGGTGAGGCCGATGGACCGCGCGCCGGCTTGGCGGAGCTCGCGGCGCTGGACGACTCCCTGCCCCGTTACACCGCGGTGGCGGCATACCTCCACGAGCGCGACGGCGACCTGGAGACCGCGGCGCGGCTCTACGCCGAGGCGGCCCACCAGGCGCCCGACCTCGCCGAGCGCGACCACCTGACCCGCCAGGCCGCCCGGCTCAACTCCGGCCGGCACCGCTGACGGCTCGCACTCGGATCGTCCCGCGGCGCGTGGTGCGGGCCCGTGCGTGGCCGGAGCGGTCGCCTCGACGTCCCCCCCCGACGTCCCCCCCCTGACGTCCCCCCGACGTCCCCCTCCCGCGATGATCCGGCTGCGCGGAAGGCGGCTCACCCACGCCCCTCATGGCACGGCCCATCACCCCATCGAGTGGTGATTTACCTATCGTCGTCGAATGGGCACATAAGGTAGCGAGAATCGGCAGGGGCGATACGGCCGGGGCGGCGGGTACGGCCCGCGGGGCCGCGGCGGCGGGCCCGGAGCCTGCCGGCTCAACACGTAAGGGGACCACTGGCTAAGGGGACCATCGGCATGATCCGAACCTGGGCGCGCGGCGGAGCACGCGCCGGGGCGGCCCGTGCCCGACGGGCCTTCGTCTTCGTCCTGCCCGGTCTCTGGGTGCTCGGCGTGGTGACCTGGGAGCTCTGCCAGCCGACCAGTGGCCGGCTGCTGCAACTCCTGGCCGCCGCACCGGCCATCGCCTGCGCGGGCACCGGCCGGCGCCAGTGCGTCCTGCTCGGCGGGGTCTGTGCGGTGGCCGCCCTGGTGCCCTTCGGCACGGCGGAGTCCGGGCCGGGACTCGGTACCCGCGCCATGACCTGCGGCGCGATCCTCGCGGTGGTCGGCGCCAGCTATCTGACGGCCCGCCGGCGGCTGCGGCTGCTGCGGGAACTGGAGCGCACCCGGGAGGTCGCCGCGGCGGCCCAGCGGGTATTGCTGCGGCCCCCGCCGCCGCGGCTGGAGGGGCTGGTGCTGGCGGCCGGGCACCTCTCCGCGAGCGAGGGGGCGGTGGTCGGCGGGGACCTCTACGAGGTCGTAGGGACCCGGCACGGCGTCCGCGCGGTGATCGGGGACGTCCGCGGGCACGGTCTGGCGGCCATAGGCACGGTCGCCGCGGTGCTCGGCAGCTTCCGCGAGGTGGCGCACGACGAGCCCGAACTCGCCGGTGTGCTGCGTCGGTTGGAGCGGGCGCACCAGCGGCACCTGGGGGAGCGGGGCCGCCGGGAGCAGCCGGTGGGCGAGGCGGAGGCGGCCGGTCCGCCGGCGGAGGAGTTCGTCACGCTGCTGCTGGTGGAGATCGCGCCGGACGGCTCGGTCACGGCCCTCAACTGCGGCCACCCGTGGCCGTACCGGATCGGCTGCGGCGCCGTCGCCCAGGTCGCGCCGGGCGACCCGATGCCGCCGCTGGGGCTGTTCCCGCTGCCCGAGGCGCCGGCGGTGGTGGGCTGTGGGCGACTGGCGCCCGGCGAGGGGCTGTTGCTGCACACCGACGGCGCGGTGGACGCCCGGGACGCGTCCGGCGGGTTCTTCCCGCTGACCGCGGAGGTGTGCCGCAGCGTCGACGCGGCGGCGCCCGGCGACCCCACGCCGTCCGGTGTGGTCGGGGACGTCCGGGAGGCACTGCTGCGGCACGCCGGCGGCCGGCTCACCGACGATGTGGCGCTGCTGATGTTGAGCAACGAGCGGGTACGGGTACCGGCACCGGCCACCGGGGGCGGACGGGCGGAGTCCCCCACTGGACGGGGCTCTTCACACCCCGTGTGAAGGGGAGTTCACTACGCTCAACTGGCGGAGTAGCCCTGTCGATAAAAGGCCGTGACACGGCCATGAGCCGGCCGCCCGGGGCGGGTTCCGGCTCACCGGGAGGCCGGTATGGAGCCCAACACCCTGCTCGATGCGATGCTCGACGAGGCCGGTATCTCCCATGCGGGGCTGGCCGCGCGGATCAACCACCTGGGGCGCCGGCGCGGGTTGGCGCTGCGCTACGAACACACCGCGGTGGCCCGGTGGCTCAAGGGCCAGCGGCCGCGCGGGCAGGTGCCGGACCTGATCTGCGAGGTGCTCACCGAGCGGCTGCACCGGCCGGTCGGGCTCGACGACATCGGGCTGAGCGGCCCGGGCCTGGCCCGGACCCGCGACACCCCGCTCTCCGGCTTCGTCGAACGGGCCACCGCGCTGTGGCGGTCCGACGAGCAGCAGCGGCCGCACATCGTCGACGCCCCGGCGCTCACCGGCACCTCGGCGGTCATCCCCGTATGGGAGTGGGAGAACCCGCCCGAGGACCAGGACGTCTCGCGCGACGGGCTGACCCGGGTCGGCATGGCCGACATCGAGATGCTGCGCGCCGCGCGGGCCCACTACGAGCAGATGTACCGGAAGGCGGGTGGTATCGCGACCAGAGCGCGCATCGTGGGATTCCTCAACACCGAGGCGGCGCCGCTGCTGCGGGGCAGCTACAGCGACGCGACGGGACGTCAGCTCCACCGGGCGACCGGCGGGCTGGTCGCGGTCGCCGGCATCTGCGCGTACGACTCGGACGCTCTCGGGCTGGCCCAGCGCTACTTCCATCAGGCGCTGCGGCTGGCCAAGGCCAGCGGGGACCGCGGCCTCGGCGCGTATGTCATCGCGCTGCTGGTCAACCAGTCCCTCTTCGTACGGGAGTACCGCCAGGCGGTCGCCTTCGCGGAGGCGGCGCTGCGGGCCGCCGGCCCGCAGCTCACCGCGGCGCTCGCCGCGGACCTCTATGCGATGCAGGCCAAGGCCTACGCACGGCTCGGCGACGGGTCCGGGGCACTGGCGTGCATCCGGCGCGCGGAGACGGCCGCGGAGCGCATCCGCCCCGGACTGGAGCCGGCCGAGACCGGCTATGTCCAGCCCGGCCTGGTGAACGTACAGGTGGCGGAGGCGCTGCTCAGCCTCGGGGACCTGCGGGCCGCCCGGGAACAGGCGGACGCGGCCGTCGACACCCCCGCACACGACCGCGGCCGGGTCCACCGGCTGGCCATGCTCACCCACATCGAGCTGCGCCAAGGTGATGCGGACCGGGCTGTGGCCAACGCCGCGCAGATGACCGAGCACGCTCGGGGCATGGAGTCGCAACGGCTGCGGGACCGGCTGCGGGCGGTGCGCGAGCACCTCGCGGCGACCGGGAGCTCCGCGACGGACGAGGCTGCCGATCTCATCGACGAGGTGTTGCGCGTTCCGCTGTGACCGGGCTCGTGTCACCTTGCCGGTTCACAAGCGGAAGGTGGCAGTTACGTGCGTTGGAACAACCTCAGCGAGAAGCCCGTCTATGCGAACCCGTGGTTCCGGGTCAATCTGGCCGATGTGGAGCTGCCCGACGGCCGCCGGCTGGAGCACTTCCTGATCCGGATGCGGCCGGTCGCGGTGGCCACCGTGGTCAACGAGGCCCAGGAGGTGCTGCTGCTGTGGCGGCACCGCTTCATCACCGACACCTGGGGGTGGGAGCTGGCCGCCGGGGTCGTCGAGGACGGTGAGGACCTCGCGGCCGCGGCCGCGCGCGAGATGGAGGAGGAGACCGGGTGGCGGCCCGGCCCGCTCCGGCACCTGATGACGGTGGAGCCGTCCAACGGCCTCACCGACGCCCGGCACCACATCTACTGGTCCGACGAGGCGGAGTACCTCGGCCTCCCGCAGGACGACTTCGAGTCGGACCGGCGGGAGTGGGTGCCGCTGAAGCTGGTGCCCGACATGGTGGCCCGGGGGGAGGTGCCGGCCGCCAACATGGCCGCCGCGCTGCTGATGCTGCATCACCTCCGGCTCGGCTGAACGGCTCCCGGGCCGTACCCGCCGCCCGGCGGGCACGGCCCGGGTCATCGGCCCAACGTCTGCCACACCCCCACCACCAGCGCGGCGAGCCCGGTCAGCGCGGCCAGCGAGGGCAGAGGCCAGCGGGTGCTCTCGATCCGTGTGACGCGGGCCTGCAACTCGTCCGCGTCCCGCTCGTTCTGCTCGGAACGCTGGGCCAGCAGCGCGAGTTGGCCGTCGACCCGGGCGGTGCGCACATCGAGCTGACGGCGCAGCTCGGCTAAGTCGGCGGTCACCGGGTCGGTTTGGGGGTGGGCGGTCACGTTCCGCTCCTCATTCCTTCGCTCATCGACGGGGTAAGGCGTACCTGTTCCAGTCAACTGCGCTGCGGCGACGGGCGGGAGCGTGTGCGGTGCGGAGAAAGGGGCCCGCACTTCACACCCCGTGTGAAGTGACGGGGGGTGACGAACGCCCGGGCCGCACACGGGGTGTGAACCGCGCGCCGGTGGCCGGGCGTCGCACACCCTTCCGCCGGGCCGCGCGGGGGAGTTGACTCAGTGGCCTCCCCCCCCCAGGGAACCGGCCGGCGGCGGGCGCCCGGCCCGGAGTCCGCCCGCCGGATCAACTCCCCCCGAGCGGCGGGCGGACGGACCCGGCCCGGCTCGCCCGGATGACGGATCCGCAGCTGTGGTCCGCGTTCGACTCCTGCGCCGTCACGCGAGCGGAGAGCGCCATCAACCAGTCGAGCTGGCAGCCCGCTTCGTCTGCGGAAACGCAGGGGAGCGGGGTCCGTATGCGCAAGGCGCGAGCGTATACGGACCCCGCTTGAGGAGCCGGGCCGCGGGGGCGGTCAGACGGTGGTCTTCACCGGCTCCTGGTCTTCGTTCTCGCCGCTTTCTCCGGCTTCGCGGGCACGGACGAACTCCAGGAAGGAGTGCAGCTCGCGCTTGACGATCGGGGCGAGGAGGTAGAGGCCGATGATGTTGATGACGGCCAGCATGAAGAGCACGGCGTCGGCCATGTCGATCAGGGTCTGCAGCGTGAGCAGGGAGCCCGCGACGGCGAACAGCGTGTAGAGGACCTTGAAGGTCAGCTCGCTGGTCCCGCTGCGGCCGAAGAGGTGCGTCCATGCCTTGAGGCAGTAGTAGCCCCAGGTCAGCATCGTGGAGACGGCGAACAGCAGCACCGCGAGGGTGAGGAGGTACGGGAACCAGGGCAGCACCGTGCCGAAGGCGTCGGAGGTGATGGTGACACCGCCGATGTCCCCGCCCTTGCGGGCCTCGTCCCAGCTGGCGGGGTTGGCGATGACGATGGTCAGCGCGGTCATCGTGCAGACGAAGACGGTGTCGATGAACGGCTCCAGCAGGGCGACCAGGCCCTCGCTGGCGGGGTGCTTGGTCTTGACCGCGGAGTGGGCGATCGGGGCGGAGCCGAGCCCCGCCTCGTTGGAGAACGCGGCTCGTTTGAAGCCGATGATCAGGGCGCCCAGGACACCGCCGGCGACGCCTTCGGGGTTGAAGGCGCCCTCGATGATCGTGGCGACGGCGTCGGGAACGGCGGTGACGTTCACCAGGATGACGGCCAGGCACGCGGCGATGTAGAGGGCGGCCATGGCCGGCACCAGCCTGCTGGTGACGTTGGCGATGGAGCGGATACCGCCGAGCAGGACGACGCCGACCAGCGCGGCGATGAGGAGGCCGAAGAACAGGGCACCGGCGGAGGAGCCCATGATCCCGGTCTCGCCGCCGGTGACGGAGACGAGCTGGGCATAGCTCTGGTTGACCTGGAACAGGTTGCCGCCGAAGAGGCCGAAGAAGAGCACCATGGCCGAGGCGAGAAGGGCGAGGATCTTGCCGAGTTTCTTGCCGTTGCTACCGAAGCGGTCGGCGAGGCCCTTGGGCAGGTAGTGCATCGGGCCGCCGGAGACGGTGCCGTCGGCGTGTACCTCGCGGTACTTCACACCGAGGGTGACCTCGACGAACTTGGTGGCCATGCCGAGCAGACCGCAGAGGATCATCCAGAACGTCGCGCCGGGGCCACCGATGGAGACCGCGACGGCGACACCCGCGATGTTGCCGAGTCCGACCGTGCCGGAGACGGCCGCTGTCAGCGCCTGGAAGTGGTTGACCTCACCGGCCGACCCCTTCTCGTCGTACTTGCCTCGCACCACGTCGACGGCGAGCCGGAACTTGCGGATCTGCACGAATCCGAACCAGCCAGTGAAGACGAGACCGGCGACCACGAGCCAGGCGACGATCAGGGGCAGTTCCGTCCCGGCGACGGGAACGGCGTAGAAGACGACTTCGCCGAGCCAGGTGGCTATGGGTTCGAAGAACGAGCTGACTGCTTTGTCGACAGAACTGGTGAATGCATCGAGAGACACGTTGGCTACCTCGGTGGCGCAGGACCGGCGCACGGAAGGCTGCGCCGGTCGATGTGCGGTCTTTGAGCGAACGCCGTTGTCCGATCGGCGACCCGCGGTGGCACGGTCCGCGGACCCGGACCGTGATCACTGGTCGTACTGCCGGTGCGTGCCGGCACTCCGCAAGGCGGCGAGGTGGGGGACCGCTTGCGGTATTGCGTAGTTTTAGCACGCCCTTTACCAATTCTTGGGTGACGCGCGTCACATAGCGGCGAGTGACTTTCGAAAAGCGTCAGCGCGCGGGACCGATCCGTTGTCCGGGTGTGTGACTCGGAAGACCGAAACCGCACTCGCAGGCACTCGTCCTCGATGCCGCGGATTCCTTGCCGGGGCCCGGCAGGTGGACGCTGTCTCGGGTCACGACCGTGATCGGCGAGTGAAGGAGGTGTGGCCTTGCGCGGAAGCCTCGCGGCGGCCCGGGCCGGGAAGGCTGGGAGGGGCCGCGGCTTCAGAGAGCGCCCTCTGTTCACCCTGTGGGCTCGATGACCTCCACCGGTACCCCGAGGTCGCGGATGGCCGCGATCTCACTCTCGGAAGTGGCGGAATCCGTGAGGACAGCCTCGTAGGCGCTGATCGTTCCGAACGCGTGGGTAGCGGTCTTGCCGAATTTGGAGTGGTCGGCGAGTAGGAGGGCGCGGTCGGAACAGGCGATCATGGATTCCTTGACGTCCGCGTACTCCCGCAAGGGGTGGAAGAGCCGCCCTCCGAGAATGGCGGTGGCGGACATCAGGGCGATGTCGGCCTGGATCCGGGACAGGGCGCGGGCCACCTCGGGGCCGGTGCACGAGTTGAACTCACCGCGGTACTCGCCGCCCAGCAAGGTGACTGTCGTGTCCGGTGCGGTCCCCAGGAGTTGGGCGATGCCGACGGAGTTGGTGATCACGGTGAGCTGCGCAATGCCCGTGAGGGAAGCAGCCAGGGGGTACAGGGTGGTGGAGTCGTCCATCACCACCGTGTTGCCGGGCTGGATCCATGCCGCCGCGAACTCGCAGATGGCGCGCTTGGCCGGGAGGTTCTCGCCCTCGCGGAAGCGGGTGGCGGTCTCCATGGTCAGGGCGGGAAAGGCGACGGCCCGGCCGCGCTTCTTGCGGAGCAGATGGCGGCCGGCCAGGTCGTCGAGGTCGCGGTGCATCGTCATCAGACTCACGTCGAAGTGGTCCGCCAGCTCGTCGATCCGGGTTTCGCCGTGTTCAACGACGTAGCGCAGGATGGTCTGGCGTCGCTGTTCGACGGTGGCCTGCGACGACCGTGCCTTGTTGGGCACGTGTGTCTCCCTTCCCGGCCCTGCCGACAGGGCGGTCAGTTCTCCTGCGGACGCACGACGGACTTGATCGCGGTCCGGTCGAGAGCACCCGCGGTGAGTGCTCGTTCGGTGTCCTCCAACCGGTGGCGGTGGGTCACCAACCGGTCGAGTTCGACCTCGGCGGAGGCAGCCAGCGAGACCGCCGTCGGCCAGGTGTTGGCGTAGCGGAATGTGCCGGTGACCTCGATCTCGAAGTTTTGCACATGCGCCAAAGGGAGCGGGATCGTGTCGCCGCCCATGCCGATCAGGACGACCTGCCCGGCGCGGCCCACCGCACGTATCGCCTCGTCCGCGGCTGCTGGGGATCCGGAGCATTCCAGAAGCACGTCGGGCTCGAATCCGGTCCCGGCGATTCGGGTGGTGCGAGCGTCCACGGTGTGTGTGGCGCCCAGTTCGCGGGCCAGGCCGAGGCGGTGCGGCGCGATGTCGGTGACCATGACCTCAGCGGCGCCGAAGGCGCGGGCGGTCTGTGCGGCAATCAGGCCGATGGGGCCGGCACCCGTGACCAGCACCCGCGATCCTGGGGAGATGCGGGCCTTGCGGCAGGCCGATATGCCGACGGACAACGGCTCCAGCAGAGCGGCGGCATCCGCGCTCAGACTGTCCGGGACGGGGTGGGCGAAGTCCTCGTCCACGGCCACGTATTCGCACAGCGCGCCGTCGACGGGCGGGGTGGCGTAGAAGGAGACCTTGGGGCAGAGGTTGTAGCGGCCCGTACGGCACTGGGGGCAGCGTGCGCACGGGATGCCGGGTTCGATGGACACGCGCCGGCCGACGGTGTGAAAGCCGGCGCCCGGTCCGCGGGCGACGACCGTGCCGCTGGGCTCGTGACCGAGCACCATGGGGCTGCGGACGACGAAGTCTCCGATCCGGCCGTGCTCGTAGTAATGGACGTCGGAGCCGCAGATGCCGACCGCTTCGACGCGGACGAGTACCTGGCCGGGTCCCGGAACCGGTACCGGCCGCTCCTCGATGACGAGGTCCTTGGGCGCGCGGAGCACAGCGACGCGCATGGTGGCTGGGATGTGCGAGGGCAGAGGATTCACAGTCGTCCTTCGGGCGCGGTCGGCAGGGGCGGTCGGAGCTGGAGGGTGGGGCAAGGTCTTGCGGGCTGGACGGCCCGGTCCGGGTTTCGGCCGCTCACTTGACGGCGCCCAGGGACAGCCCCTGGACGAGCTTGTCCTGGGCCGCGAAGCCGGCGGCGAGCACGGGGAGGGAGATCAGGGTGGCTGCGGCACAGACCTGGGCGAGGAACAGTCCTTCGCCGGTGACGAAGCCGGTGAGGAAGACGGGCGAGGTCACTGCCGCCACGCCCGTGAGGACACGGGCGAACAGCATCTCGTTCCAGCTGAAGATGAAACAGATGAGCGCGGTCGCGGCGATGCCCGGGGCCGCTACAGGCGCCACGATGCGGCGCAGGGTGGTGAGCAGACCAGCGCCGTCGATCTGGGCGGCCTCCAGGATCGAGATCGGCACTTCGGCGAGGAACGACCGCATCATCCACACGGCGATCGGCAGGTTCATGGACGTGTAGAGGATGACGAGCAGGCAGATGTTGTCCAGCAGACCGGTGTTCTTGGCGAACAGGTAGATGGGCAGCAGACCCGCCACCAGCGGCAGCATTTTGGTGGACAGGAAGAAGAACAGCACATCCCGCCACTTGCGTACCGGCTTGATTGCCAGGGCGTAGGCCGCCGGAACCGCCAGCAGGAGCACCAGCGTGGTGGAGCCGATGCTGGCGGTTGCCGAGTTGATCAGCGCGGGCAGCGGACTTTGCCCGGTGGCGCTGCCGAAGAACTCCCGGTACCCGGACAGCGTCAGGTGGGCCGCGATCGACGGGGGATTGGTCGCGGCGTCCGTCTCGGAGTGGAAGGAGGTGAGCACCATCCACGCCACCGGGAGGAAGAAGAAGAGCCCGGCGCCCCAGGCGGTCAGCCCCCAGGCTGCGTTCCCTCCCTTCCTCCGTCGCACCGACGAGGTCTGCGGCAGGCGGTGGCGCGGGCTCCCGGTGGGCGGCGGCGCGCTGGCGACGGTGTGGAGGTCGGCGGTCATCGTTGGGTCTCCTCGCGGAACAGCGACGACACCACGCGCAGGGCGAAGGTCGCGATGACGATCGTGGCGACGAGGACGACGACGGCATTGGCTGACGCCTGGCCGTACTCGTGCGCCTGGTAGAAGGTCTCGTAAATCGAATAGGGCAGGTTGGCGGTGCCGAGCCCACCGGACGTCAGGGTGAAGACGGCGTCGAAGTTCTGCACGATGTAGATGGACCCGAGCAGCGTGCCCAGCTCCAGGTAGCGGCGCAGGTGCGGCAGGGTGAGGTAGCGGAAGATCTGCCAGGGGCTCGCGCCGTCGACCCGGGCGGCCTCGATCGCGTCGGTGGGCTGGCTCTGCAGGCCGGCCAACAGGATCAGCATCATGAACGGCGTCCACTGCCAGATCAGGGACGCCTCCACCGCGATCTTGGGCATGGTGGAGATCCAGTCCGGCTGCGCCGGGTGGTCGGCCCCGAAGAGCTGGCCGACCCAGGTGAGAAGCCCGTTGAGCAGGCCGTAGTCGGGGTTGTAGAGGGCGTCCTTCCACAGCAGCGCCGCCGCCACCGGCACGAGCAGGAACGGGGCGATGAACAGCGTCCGCACGATGCCGCGGCCGAGGAACGTCCGGTTGAGCAGCAGCGCGACGGCCAGGCCGAGCACGAGGGACACCGCGACGATGGACGCGGTCATGACGACGGTTGCGCCGACTGCGGAGCGCAACTCGCTGTCGGTGAACACCCGCGCGTAGTTGGACAGCCCGGTGAAGTCACGGGACGTGGGATCGAGGGAGTTCCAGCTGAACGAGGAGATCACCAGCGTCACGACGAAAGGCAGCTGCGTGACGACGACCAGAAAGATCATTGCGGGAAGCAGTGGAGCGCGCCGCGCCCAGGCGCCCGCTCTGGCCAGTGGGGTGATCGGTTCGGGGCCGGGTGACCGGCTGCTTGCGGCCACCCGCGCGGTCGTGCTGGTGGCGCGGCTCATAAGACTCATGTCCGTCTCTCATTTGGGCTGAGGGGGGATCCGCAGGCTGTCCGGCCCGGTCGGGGGTCGGGCCGGACGTGCTGGGGTCAGCGGTACTTCTTGGCGACCTGTTCAGCGAGCTTCTGGCCCTTGTCGAGCGCAGCCGGGACCGTCGTGTGACCGGCCATGGCCGAGCTGACGCTCTGTGAGACCTGAGTGCCCAGGCTGGTGAACTCCGGGATGTCGACGAACTGGATGCCGGCGGTCGGCCGGGGCTGCACGCCCGGGGTGCGCGGGTCGGCCGTGTTGATGGCGTTCAGGGTCGGTTCGGCGAACGCGGACGCTGCTTTGAGGTAGTTGGCGTTCAGATACGTCGAGGTGCGCTTGCCCGCGGGGATACGGGACCAGCCGAGCTTGTCCCCGACCAGCTTCTCGTAGCCCTTGCTGGACGCCCAGGAGATGAACTTCCAGGCGTCGTCCTGATGCTTGCTCGCCTTCTCGATGCCCCAGGCCCAAGTGGCCAGCCAGCCCGAACTCTTGGTCTTCTGCACCGGCGCGGAAACATATCCGATCTTTCCGGCCACCTTGGACTGCTTGGGGTCTTCCAGGGCGCCGGCGCCGGAGGTGGCGTCGTACCACATGGCGACCTTGCTCTGACTCATGTCGTTGAGGCACTCGGTGAAGCCGGCGTGCGACGCGCCGGCCTCGCCGTGCTTGCGCACCAGGTCGACATAGAACTGCGTTGCCTCCTGGAACGGCTTCGCGTTCACCTGGGCCTGCCAGTCCTTGGTGAACCAGGTGCCGCCGAAGGTGTTGACGACCGTGGTCAGCGGCGCGAAGAGCTCGCCCCAGCCCGGCTGCCCGCGCAGGCAGATGCCACGCATCCCGGGCTTGGCACCGTCTGCCTTGGCAGCCAGGTCGGCCACCTGCTGCCAGGTCGGGTGGGCGGGCATGGTGAGGTGCTTGGCCGCGAAGACGTCCTTGCGGTACATGAGGAACGACGACTCGCCGTAGAACGGCTCGGCGTAGAGCTTGCCGTCGGCCGCGGTGAGCGACTCGGCCATGGGCTTGAGGACGTCTCCCTGGTCGAAGGCCCGGTCCTGGTCCGCGTGGGAGTCGAGCGGGGTGAGCCAGCCGTTCTTGGCGTAGAAGGGCACCTCGTAGTTGGTGAGCGTGGCCACGTCGTACTGGCCGGCCTGGTTGGAGAACTCCTGGCTGGCTTTGTCACGCAGGTCGTTCTCCGGGAGAACGGTGAAATTGACGTGGATGCCGGTCTGCCGGGTGAAGTTCTGCGCGGTGAGCTGCCGCAGGTCCTCCATCTGCGGGTTGTTCACCATCAGCACGCTGATCGAACGGCCACCGCCGCCGGCCGCGGTGCCGCCGGCACCCGCGCAACCGGTTGCCACCAACGCCATGCCGGTGAGAACGGCAACCGCGCACAGCGGCTTTGATCTGAATCTGATCACTGCTCCTCCTTGAGAGGTGGGACTGAGTGACGCGTGAACCGCGGGCCTGCCCGAGCAGTCGGGGCGGCCCGGGACCGCGGTGGACTCGCACGGCCCCGTTCAGGCGGGGCGCGGCGAGCAGTCAGCAGACACGGGGCCGGTTCGCGTGACGCTGTCCCGTTGCTGCGGCGGGGGCGGGTCCAGTGGCGCCTTCCAGGTCGGGGAGGGAAGGCGCCACTGGACTTCACCCCTCCAGGAACGGTCCGGAACAGCGGTTGCCGACCGAAGGGAGGACACGGGCCTGGAAGGGGCCGGGAGAACCCGTGTGCTCCAGGGGTGGTAGAGCGCCATGGGCTGTCGACGGCATTCTTACCAGAAGAGATGTGGATTGTTAACACATCTTGCGAGAATGAATGGCCGGATCTATCGTCGTGCCAACCCGATCGGGGCCCTCAGCACACCGGCGCCGACGGAGAACCCCCACTGCCGGTCACTGTTCCTGAGCGCAGAAGATCACTGCTGTCGGCGAGGCCCTGATGGAGCTCCTTGCCTTCCGACCCAGGGACAGCTCGCGACCGCCTGACCCGTACCGCGGGATGTGCCCGTAGCGCCCGCACCACCTTCCACTCGGATCGTCCGGCACGTTCCTGCCGGTGAAGGGACCCACCACCATGGCCACTGTCACGTTCGACAAGGCGACCCGGCGCTACCCCGGCTCCGACCGGGCAGCCGTCGACGCACTGGAGATCGACATCGCCGACGGCGAATTCCTCGTACTCGTCGGGCCCTCTGGCTGCGGCAAGTCCACCTCCCTGCGGATGCTCGCCGGGCTCGAAGACGTCAACGACGGGGCGATCCGCATCGGGGACCGCGAGGTGACGCATCTGCCGCCGAAGGACCGGGACATCGCCATGGTGTTCCAGAACTACGCGCTGTACCCGCACATGACCGTGGCCGACAACATGGGCTTCGCGCTCAAGATCGCCGGGGTGGACAAGGCAGAGATCCGCACCCGTGTCGAGGAGGCAGCCAAGATCCTCGACCTCACCGAGTACCTGAGCCGCAAGCCGAAGGCGCTCTCGGGAGGCCAGCGCCAGCGTGTGGCCATGGGCCGCGCCATCGTCCGGGAACCCCAGGTCTTCCTCATGGACGAACCGCTGTCGAACCTCGACGCCAAGCTGCGCGTCCAGACGCGCACGCAGATCGCGAGTCTGCAGCGGCGGCTCGGCACGACCACGGTGTACGTCACACACGATCAGGTCGAGGCGATGACGATGGGGGACCGGGTCGCCGTGCTCAAGGACGGTGTGCTCCAACAGGTGGACTCGCCGCGCCGCATGTACGACCGGCCCGCCAATCTCTTCGTGGCGGGGTTCATCGGGTCGCCGGCCATGAACCTGGTCGAGGTCCCGGTCACTGACGGCGGTGTGAAGTTCGGTAACAGCGTCGTGCCGGTCAACCGCGAGGCCCTCGCCGCCGGCAACGGCGACCGCACGGTGACCGTCGGGGTACGCCCCGAGCACTTCGACATCACGGACGGCGCCGCCGGCCCGCTCGCGGGGAACGCACCGGCCGGCGTCGCGGTCACCGCCAATGTGGTGGAGGAGCTCGGTGCGGACGGGTACGTCTACGGCACCGCTGAGATCGGCGGCGAGCAGCAGGACATCGTGGTCCGCGTCGGTGGCCGCCGGGTACCGCGCAAGGGCGACGTCCTGCACGTCGTCCCCCGGGCCGGCGAGACCCACGTCTTCTCCACGTCCACCGGTGAACGTCTCAGCGATTGACACCGTGCCGGCCGCCCGCCGCGGGCCCGGCGCAGGGGACGATCGCGCGATCGTGGACCGCGTGTCCGTCCCCTGCGCCGACCGGGGGCATGCGACGATCGCGCCACGAGCGGATCCACGAGCCGAGGCAGACCTGACCGCGGCCTTCGGACCAGCCGCTGCACGGCCGGCCGGTGCGTGTGCCCGTCGGCGGGCAACGCGCCCGGGTACGGCCGGAGTCCCGGGTCCCGGTGTGCTGCCGCAGTCCTGACGCCGGTCCCCTCGGCGCGGCCCACGGGGAAGGAACCGTCATGTGCCAGCTGATCCGAGCGCGGTGGCCGCACGCACTCGCGGCCGCCGTTGCGGTGCTGAGTCTCTTGGCGTCCGGCTGCACCGGGAGCGGCGCGATCGGTGGCACGCCCGGCGCGACGACCCTCACCGTGGCCATCGTCGCCAATCCGCAGATGCGGGATGTGGAAACCCTCACGCCGGCATTCGAGCGATCCCACCCGGGCGTCCGTGTGCACTACGTGACGCTGCCGGAGAACGAGGCGCGGCAGAAGATCACCGAGTCGGTTGCCACCGGTAGCCGTGAGTTCGATGTGGTCATGATCAGCAATTACGAGACGCCCATGTGGGCTCGGAACGGCTGGCTGACCGACCTGCAGCCGCTGGCCGACCGAACCCCTGGTTACGATCCTTCCGACTTCATCGGCCCGATCCGCAGGGCCCTCTCCTACCGCGGTCGCCTCTACTCGGTCCCGTTCTACGGCGAGTCGTCGTTCCTGATGTACCGCAAGGACCTCTTCGCCGCCCACCACCTGACCATGCCGCCGCACCCCACCTGGCGGCAGGTGGCGGCCTTCGCCAGCAGGCTCCACGACCCCCGGCACGGCAGGGCGGGGATCTGCCTGCGCGGCGCCCCCGGCTGGGGCCAGGTGCTCGCCCCTCTGAACACGGTGATCAACACCTTCGGCGGCCGCTGGTACGACATGCGGTGGAACGCCCAGCTCACATCACCCGCCGTACAACGGGCAGTCGGCTTCTACGTCGGCCTGGTGCGCCGCGACGGAGAGCCGGCGGCGGCCACCGCGGGCTTCACCGAATGCGCCACCCACTTCGCGCAGGGCAACGCCGCCATGTGGTACGACGCGACCTCGGCGGCCGGACTGCTGGAGGACCCGGCGAGCAGCAAAGTGGTCGGCAGGGTCGGCTACGCGGCCGCGCCGGTCGAGGTGACGGCGTCGTCGGGCTGGCTCTACTCCTGGTCGTTCGGTATCCCCACCGCCACCGTGCACAAGGACGCGGCCTGGCAGTTCATCGCCTGGGCCACCTCGCGGGACTACATCAAGCTGGTCGGGCGCAAGCTGGGCTGGTCCCGGCTGCTGCCCGGTAGCCGGGAGTCCACCTACACCATCCCGCAGTACCGCAAGGTCTCCCGCCCGTTCGGCGGACCGACTCTGGCAGCCATCCGCCGGGCCGACCCGGAGCACCCCACCGTGCAGCCCGTGCCGTACACCGGCGTGCAGTTCCTGGACATCCCCGAGTTCCAGGATTTGGGCACCAGGGTGAGCCAGCAGATCAACGCCGCGATCGCCGGGCAGCAGTCCGTACGGTCCGCGCTGGACCAGTCCCAGCAGTACGCGCAGACCGTCGGCCGTGGCTACCGGCAGCCGAGCCACCAGGAGGGACCCCATGGCCGGTAGCGCCACCCTGCCCGGCGGCACCGTAGCGGCGGCTGCGCCGACGGCCCCGGTGGCCTGGCGGCGCGGTTGGCCGCTCCTCCCCGCACTGCTCTACATGGTCATCGTCACGCAGGTGCCGTTCGTCTTCACGGTGCTCTACTCGTTCCAGGCCTGGAACCTGGTGAGGCCCGGGTCGCAGCGCTGGGTCGGCCTGGCCAACTACGCGAACGTCCTCACCGACAACGCCTTCCGCAGCGCCTTGCTCACCGAGATCGAAATGACCTTGCTCGCGGTGGCCGCCGCCATGGCGCTCGGTGTGCCTCTGGCGGTGCTGCTCGACCGCCGGTTCCCGGGCCGTGGCATCGCGCGCACCCTGCTGATCTCGCCGTTCCTGATCATGCCGACGGTGTCGGGACTGCTGTGGAAGACCACAATGCTCGACCCGGTCTACGGCATCGTCAGCTATGTCCTGTCGTGGTTCGGCGTGCCGGCCACCGACTTCGTCAGCCGGTTCCCGATGGCGTCGGTGGTGACCGTGCTGGTGTGGCAGTGGACGCCGTTCATGATGCTGATCGTGCTCGCCGGGCTGCAGAGCCAGTCGGACGACGTCCTGGAGGCCGCTCGGGTGGACGGCGCCGGCCCGTGGACGACGTTCCGGTGGATCACCCTGCCGCATCTACGCCGCTACCTCGAACTGGGCGTGCTGCTGGGGGCGATCTACCTGGTCAACACCTTCGACGTGATCTACATGATGACGCAGGGCGGGCCAGGCACGCGCACCACCAACCTGCCCTACTACGTCTATCAGCGGGCCTTCCTCGGCTTCGACGTCGGCCAGGCGTCCGCGTTGGGCGTGGTCACCGTCGCCGGCACGATCGTGGTTGCCGCGGTGGCCTTGCGCATGCTGTTCACCGTGTTCTCCGGCACGGAGAGGAGCGCCGGATGACCCCTCCCACACCTCGCCCGTCGCGCCGCCGTCGGCTCGGGCGCAGTGCCTGGGCCACCGGCGCGTGGCTGGCCGCGGTCGTGTTCTTCTTCCCGGTGCTGTGGATGGCACTCACGGCGTTCAAGCCGGAGTCCGCCGCCTACACCCGCACGCCCCAGCTCGTCTTCTCCCCGACATGGGCCCAGTTCCGCGCGGTGTTCGCCGGCGGCATCGGCCCGTACCTGGCCAACTCCGCGCTGGCCTCGGTCATGTCCACGGTTCTCGCGCTGATCCTGGCGGCCCCGGCGGCCTACGCCCTGTCCGTCCGGCCCGTGAAGAAGTGGCGCAACGCGCTGTTCTTCTTCATCTCCACCAAGATGCTCCCGGTCGTCGCCGCGATCATCCCCATCTACCTGGCCGTGCGCGACCTCGGTGCGCTGGACGGCATTGGCACACTGATCGTCTTGTACGCGGCCATGAACCTGCCCATCGCAGTGTGGATGCTGCGCTCCTTCTTCCTCGAAGTCCCCCGCGAGGTGCTGGAAGCCGCCCGGGTGGACGGTGCCACCACCCGCCAGGAACTGACCGCAGTGCTGCTCCCGATGGTCCTGCCGGGGATCACCGCGACCGCCCTGATCTGCCTGATCTTCTCGTGGAACGAATTCTTCCTCGCCCTCAACCTGACCTCGTTCCGAGCCGCGACCATCCCGGTGTTCCTCGTCGGCTTCATCACCAGCGAGGGCCTGTACTGGGCGAAGCTGTCCGCCGCCGCCACGCTGGCCTGCTTTCCGGTCCTGCTCGCAGGCTGGATCGCCCAGCGGCAACTCGTGCGCGGCCTGTCCATGGGGGCCGTCAAGTGAGGGCGCCGCCCGGCACCCTCGCGCAAGGGACGGCCCCGCCGCGCCGGCCGCCGTCATCGTGATCCGCCGCAGTCCCACAGCCCGGCGACGCCGCGCACCGGATGTCCCCCGGACCTCGCCGCCGCCCGCACCTTCAGGAGGCTCCCCATGCACACCCTCGTGGTCGGTGACCAATTCGTCCCCGCCGCCCTCTACCTCGACGCGTTGCGCGAGGTGTGCGGCGCGCGCTTCGGCCCGGTGCGGACCGTCGACTGGTCCGGTACCAAGGCCGACCAGCACTCGGCCCAGCAGACCATGGAACGGGAGGGCCCTGCAGCAGTGCCAGTGCCGGCCGAGATCGTGGCGGCGCTCGGCGACGCGGAAGTGCTCGCCGTGCACTTCGCTCCGGTCTCCCGGGCGGTACTGGAGGCCGCACCGAAGCTGCGGGCGGTGTGCGTGGCACGCACCGGGCTGGAGAACGTCGACCTGGCCGCCGCCACCGAGCGCGGCGTTGCCGTGGTACCGGTGTTCGGCCGCAACGCCTCGGCCGTCGCAGAACTGGCGCTGGGACTCATGCTCACCGAAGCCCGCGACATCGCCCGCGCGGACGCGTCGATCAAGGCTGGTGGGTGGCGCAAGGACTTCGGCGGTCCGGGGCACGAGGTCGGCGGCAGCACCGTCGGACTGGTCGGCATGGGACACGTAGGGCGTGAACTGGCCCGTCTCCTGCGGGGTTTCGGCGCACGCATCCTGGTGCACGACCCGTACCTACCCGACGCGGTGATCGCCGAGCACGGTGCGCTCCGGGCCGACCTGGACACCATCTTCCTGGAGTCCGACTTCGTGCACGTCCTCGCGCGGCTGACACCCGAGACCGAAAGGTTCATCGGACGCCGGCAGTTCGCGCTGATGAAACATACGGCCTTCTTCATCAACACGGCCCGCAGCCGGCTGGTCGACACCGACGCCCTGTACGAGGCGCTGGCCACGGGCAGCATCGCCGGAGCGGGCCTGGACGTGCACGACCAGGAACCGCTGCCCGCCGACAGCCCCTGGCGCGCACTGGACAATGTCACGCTCACCACCCACTACGCGGGCGACACCATGACCACGAACCTGCGCTCGGCGCACCTGGTCGCGCAAGCCATCGACGAGTTGGCACGCACCGGTCGATGCCTCGAAGCGGTCAACGCGCGCGCGTTGGAATGGGGGTAATCGGAGGTGCGGAAGCTGTTGCTCGGTCTGGACGCCGGCCAGACCGTGACCAAGGCGGTGCTGTTCGACGCCGCCGGACGGCAGGTGGCGAAGGGCAGCATCAAGGTTCCGCTGCACACCCCCCGTCCATGCTGGGTGGAACGCGACATGAACGAGGTGTGGCTGGCCGCGCAGCAGGCCATCCGGAGGTGCCTGGCCGACGGCGGGGTCACGACCGGCCGGGAGGTTGCGGCGGTCGGCCTTTCGGGCCACAACGACGGGTTGTACGCGGTCGACGAGCGGCATGAACCCGTACGGGCGGCCATCAGCGCCATGGACACCCGCGCCCACACGGTGCTCGACCGCTGGCGGGATACCCCCGTCTGGCCGCAGGCGCTGGCACGGTCCGGCCAGGTGCCGTTCGCCGCGTCTCCGGCGGCCGTGCTCGCCTGGTTGAAAGGCCACGAACCGACCGTGCTGGAGCGGTCCCGATGGCTGATGTTCTGCAAGGACTGGCTACGTCTCAAGCTGACCGGCGAGGTCGCCACCGACCCCACGGAGGCGAGTGCCTCATTCACCGATGTGCATACCCATGCCTACTCCCGGCAGCTGCTCGAT
This sequence comes from Streptomyces sp. NPDC020742, assembly GCF_040641675.1. Taxonomy (NCBI): domain Bacteria; kingdom Bacillati; phylum Actinomycetota; class Actinomycetes; order Kitasatosporales; family Streptomycetaceae; genus Streptomyces; species Streptomyces sp. NPDC020742. Next base: position 38,952 of record NZ_JBFAEA010000010.1, on the reverse strand, counting down.
CTGTACGGACTCGGTGAACTGGCCCGGAAGTTGCCGCCCGTTCTGCCCTGCGAAGCCGTGGCCGGGCGGGTCACCGCCGAGGCTGCCGCGGCGACCGGTCTCAGCTTCGGTACGCCGGTCGTCACAGGTGCGCATGACGTCGACGCGGCGGCGATCGGCATCGGCGGCATCACTCCCGGCGATCTTTGCTTGATCGCCGGGACGTTCAGCGTCAACCAGGTGGTCAGCGACCGCGTGGTGATCGATCCCCGCTGGCAGGTGCGCAACTTCGTCCGTCCGCAACAGTGGATGAGCATGTCCACGTCGCCTGCCTCGGTGGCCAACCTTGAGTGGTTCCTGCGCGTGGTCGGCGTGCCCACGGCGCCCGGCGAGAGCGTGCACGACGTGATTGCCGGAGAGGTCGGCGCCCACCTTGCCGGACGGTCGGAGGTGCTGTTCCACCCCTTCATCTACGGCTCCCCGCACAGCTGGCCCGCCTCCGGGACGTTCCTGGGCCTGCGCGGCTGGCATACCCGAGGCCACCTGCTGAGAGCGCTTCTGGAGGGCGTCGTACTGAACCACCGATGGCACGTCGACGCCCTGTCCTCGGCCCTTCCCGTCACCGGGGCGACGCGGCTGACCGGCGGCGCGGCACGCAGCGAGACCTGGGCGCAGATGTTCTCCGACGCCCTGAACCGCCCGATCGAGGTGCCCCATGTCGACGAGAGCGCGGCCCGTGGTGCCGCTCTGCTCGCCGGAACCGCCATCGGAATGTTCACCGGAATCGATGACGCCCGCGCCCTCCCCACGGGCGGCCGCTCCTACCAACCCGAGGCCGGCCGGGTCGCGGTACTGGGCGAGACCTACCAGGCATATCTGGCGGCCGTTGAGGCCCTTGGTCCTGTCTGGAGCCGGCTCGCCGGCGACTGAGCCCCGTGACGATCCGGTGCCCCTTCACTTTCGGAGGGTGAGCAAGGACCTGACATTCGCGGGCGAGCCCGGCTGCGGCCGGATGTCGATCCGGGGCCTCCGCGCCTACGGTCCCCGTGCACGCAACCGGGAAATTTAACAGAGTTTCCAGGCTCACATCACGCAATTTATGAAATATATTGCCCGAATGTCTTGCTTCTCCCCGCCCTCAGGCGTAAACCGGAGCTAATGAGCCTCTCACGGCGGTGAAACAACATGTATGCGGAAGAGCGTCAACAACTCATCGTGGAGCGGGCCCGGCACGACGGCCGGGTCGAGGTCACCACGCTGGCGGCTGAGCTCGACGTCACCGCCGAAACGATCCGGCGCGACCTGGCCGTGCTGGAGCGTCACGGTCAGCTCCGCCGGGTACACGGCGGAGCCATCCCGGTCGAGCGCTTCGGATTCGAGCCCGCACTCGCCCATCGCACGACCATGCTGGCCGAGGAGAAGGCACGCATCGCCACAGCGGCGCTCGCCGAGGTCCCCGAGACGGGCGCCATCCTGCTCGATGCCGGCACCACCACCGGACACCTGGCCGACCTGCTGCCCACCGACCACGAGCTGACCGTCGTCACCAACGGCCTGGCCATCGCAGTCCAACTGGCGCTCCGCCCCCACATCAACCTCTTCCTCGTCGGTGGCCACGTGCGCACGCGCACACAGGCGACGGTCGGCGACTGGACCCGTGCCCCCCTCGCCGCCACCTACGTAGACGTCGCTTTCATGGGCACCAACGGCATCTCGGTGGAACGGGGACTGACGACCCCCGACACCACGGAGGCAGCCGTCAAGCGGTGCATGATGGCCAGCGCCCGGCGCGTTGCCGTCCTCGCCGACCACACGAAGTTCTCCATCGACCACTTCGCCTGCTTCGGCCATCTGGACGAGGTTGACGTGGTCATCAGCGACTCGGGTCTGGATTCCACCCTCGCCGACGACCTGGCCGCTGCCGGCCCCCGGGTGGTGCGCGCATGAACATCGCACCGCTCACCGGCCAAGCTCGACGGTATACGGCAGTTCCCGAAGTGCGTTCGGGCCCCGCCGTAGTCCCTGACCATGGAAGTGACATCATGTCCGACACCGTGCCCGGCCCCAGGGTCACCAGCACGCAAGGCGTCACGCCACACGGCACGCTGCTGCCCGCCCTCACGTCGCGGTCCGCGCAGCACGCCGTACTGGTCCTGCCCGCGCAGGATGCCTGCGTTCGCAGTGCCCGACGCTTCGCCGCCGCCCTGCTCGCCTGGTGGGCCCTGTCTGCCGACGATCAGGACACCGCAGTGCTCATCGTGAGCGAACTGACGACCAACGCGGCGCAGCACGGTCACAGCGACATGACGATCCGCCTGACCCTCGACCCGGACATGCTGCACATTGCGGTGGCCGACCACGGGGATGTCGACCCGTCGACGTTGTCGCACCCTGACGACGACCCTGACGAGCACGGCCGCGGACTGCACATAGTGCACGCCCTCACGGCCCGGCTCGACATCCACCAGGGCAGCGCCGGACGGCAGGTCCACGCCAGCCTGCGGATCACCCCTCCGCAACTGGCCGCCGCAGGCGACACGAATCCCCGTCAGACTCTCGACGGAAGCGACCCGGTCAGGAATCCGCCGACCCGGCCGCGACGCCACACGTGCCAGAGCGGCACGGTCGCTCCCTGGACGCTGACCGCTCAGCCGGAGGCGGCCCTGGCTCACCGGCCGAAGGGCCGGCAACTTCCTGACGGACCTCGGGTACCTGTCTCCGCACTGCAAGAGCGCTCCCTGAAGAAGGGCTGAACGCCGACTGGGCGCAGCGCACCCGGCAGGACTCGCACCCGGCAGGACTCGAACCCGGCCAAGTGGTCGACGCTGCGGACTCCTCCCGTGCGCAGTTACGAGGGCGTTGGGCCAGGACGGCAAGAGCTCGACGAGGAGGGCCTCGGTGCGGGGCGGGAGGCTACGGGCGCCGCCGCTGTGCTCGTGATCGCGGGCAATGAGCGATGCTGCTGTTGATGCGAGCTTGGCCGCATTGCCTGTGGCGGGTGCGGAGCACGTCGAGGTCGGAGACGGCGGACGGCGCGAGGGTGAGCCGACCGGTGGGGTCGGTGCCGAGCCGCGGGGTTCCGTCGGGGGCGTTCCCCCCGCCAGGTTCGCAGGCGTTCGATGAGGGCGTCACGGACATCCCCGGTTACGCCGCGAGGCCATAGCCCGGAGGTCAGAACGCGCGGGTGCACTCCTTCACGATGGAGCCGGAGCATGACCAGCGCCTCGTGGATTCCCGGCCTCGCCCGGGATGGTCAGGCTGATGCGGTGGCCGGGGTTGAGGCGGATCGGGAGGCCGGTGGCGGCGAGGTGATGGCCGGTGGTTTGTTGCCACTGGTGCCAGGTGTTGGGGGTGTGGGTGGGGTGGGTGAAGGCCGGGATGTAGCGGCTGCCGTCGTCCTCGACGACGGTGTAGAGGCCGGTCTGCCCCTCCTGGGCGAACAGGATGAGCGTGGCGTCGCGGAAGGCCGCGAGGAGTTCCTGCTCGCTGCCGTAACCGGTGACGGCGCGCTGCAGGGCTTGGTCCAGGGCGGTGACAGGGGGCGGGAACTCCAACGCCCTCGGCGACGGGCGGTAGTTCGGGTTGTGCGTGAAGGAAACGAGCTGGCCGGAGCTGCCGACGGACCAGCCGCCGACGATGCCGTACGGGGGGACGGCGCCGTTGGGGTCGAAGTACGGGTCGATCGCGTACACGTAGCCGCCGCGCTGCTGCGCGGCCTGGGCGCGCAGAGCCTCGGTGACCGGGGGAACGGCGGGGGCGGGGTGGGACGGGGTGGTCACAGTGACTGGCTCCACTGCTCTTCGAAGACGATCTGCTCGGCGACAGTGGCCAGCGTCTCGCGGGGTGCGGGTTGGAATGTCTGGATGCGATCGGCGCCGGTGGGGCGAAGCTCGGGCCTGAGTCGGTTTTCCGCCGAGGAAGAGGGAAGACCCCGACAGCTCTGAAGGCCGCCCGGGTGCAGCGCCGATGCCAGCGCTGTACCCGTGAACTCGGCCTTGAACAGGTCCAGTTGGCGGCGTCGGTGTACTTCCTAGTACGGGTAGAACCCCGACCCGCTCTTCCGGCCCAGTCGGCCCGCGTCGACCATCCGTTGGAGCAGCGGGGGAGCGGCGTACAGGGGCTCCTTGTACTCCTCGTACATCGAGGCGGCGACCGAGGCCACGGTGTCCAGGCCGATCAGGTCGGACAGCTTCAACGGGCCCATCGGGTGGGCGCAGCCGAGCTCCATGCCGTTGTCGATGTCCTCGCGGCTGGCGATGCCCGACTCGAACATCCGGATCGCGGAGAGCAGGTACGGGATGAGCAGCGCGTTGACCACGAAGCCGGAGCGGTCCTGGGCGCGGATGGCGTGCTTGCCCAGGACGTCCTGGACGAGCTTCTCGGCGCGCTTGAGGGTCTCCTCGGCGGTGGTGAGGGCCGGGATCAGCTCCACCAGCTTCTGCACCGGGGCCGGGTTGAAGAAGTGGATGCCGATGACCTGGTCCGGGCGGGAGGTGGCGACCGCCAGCTTGACCAGGGGGATCGACGAGGTGTTGGAGGCCAGGATGGCGTCCGGCCGGGTGACCACCTGGTCCAGGACCTGGAAGATCTCGGTCTTGACCTGCTCGTTCTCCACGACGGCCTCGATCACCAGGTCGCGGTCGGCGAACTCACCCAGGTCGGTGGTGAAGCTGAGCCGGCCGAGCGTGGTATCGCGCTCCGCGGTGGTGATCTTGCCGCGTTCGGCGGCCTTGCCCAGGGAGTTGGTCAGGCGGGTGCGGCCCAGCTCCAGAGCCTCGCCGGTGGTCTCGGCGACCATGACGTCCAGCCCGGCGCGCGCGCACACCTCGGCGATCCCCGCGCCCATCTGGCCGCAGCCGACCACTCCGACGCGTGCAATGTCGGCGAATGAGTCCGTCACCTCGTGCCTTTCGCTGTTCTTCAGGACCGGCGGTACGCCGTAAGGGTCCGACGCCCGCCTCGGCCCCGACGTTACTCCGCGCGGTGCTCGGTTATGGCCGCCGGGGCGGGCATTCTGAGCCCTCAGGACGGGATGAAACAGACGATCTGGGGACTTTCCATGCGTCGGATCACACGAAGAGGGTTTGCGGTGGCCGCGCTCGGCGCAGCCACCTCACTGCTGGCCGCGGGCTCCGCGGCGCCCGCGGCACGTGCGCCGCGCCGCGAGATGCGCGGCATGTGGCTGGCGACGGTCGCCAACCTCGACTGGCCCTCCCGCGCGAAGCTCACCGCCGAGGAGCAGCAGCGCGAGCTGCGCGCCCACTTCGACACGGCCGTCAAGCGCCGACTCAATGCGGTCTTCTTCCAGGTGCGCCCCACCGCGGACGCCCTGTGGCCCTCCCCGTACGAGCCCTGGGCGCAGTACCTGACCGGGCAGCAGGGCCGCGACCCCGGCTGGGACCCGCTGGACTTCGCGGTCCGCGAGGCCCACCGGCGGGACCTGGAACTGCACGCCTGGTTCAACCCCTACCGGATCGCCAACCACACCGACCCGCAGCGGCTGGTCGCCGGCCACCCCGCCCGTCGGCACCCCGAGTGGGTGGTCGCCTACGGCGGCAAGCTCTACTACAACCCCGGGCTGCCGCAGGTCCGCGGCTTCGTCCAGGACGCGATGCTGGACGCGGTGGCGCGTTACCCCGTCGACGGGGTGCACTTCGACGACTACTTCTATCCGTATCCGGTTGCCGGCCGGCAGTTCGACGACGACGCGGCGTACGAGGAGTACGGCGGCGACTTCGCCACCCGGGCCGCCTGGCGTCGGAACAACATCGACCGGCTGGTCCACGAGATGGCGCAGCGGCTCGCCTCGGGCGGTCAGCAGGACGGGCGCACGGTGCGGTTCGGCGTCAGCCCGTTCGCGGTCTGGCGCAACCAGGCCACCGACCCGAAGGGCTCCCGCACCCGGGCCGGGGTGCAGACCTACGACGACCTGTACGCCGACACCCGCCGCTGGGTGCGCGAGGGCTGGATCGACTACATCGTGCCGCAGGTCTACTGGCCGATCGGCACGCAGGCCGCCGACTACGCCGAGCTGGTGCCCTGGTGGGCGCGGACGGTCGACGGCACCGGCGTCGACCTCTACATCGGCGAGGCGCTCTACAAGGAGGGCGACAGCACTCCCGCCGGCTGGAAGGACCCGGCCGAGCTCTCCCGCCACCTCACCCTCGCCCACCGCTACCCGCAGGTCGGCGGCCATGTCTACTTCTCGGCCAAGGAGGTGGCCAGGGACCGGGTGGGCGCCCTGGCCAGGGTGGTGCGCGACCACTACGGCCCCGCGGCGCGGCCGTAGCGGTCGCCGCGCGGCCGGCGTACGGGTCCGGTGCGGACGTGTTAGCGGCCGGGGTCGATATCGGCGGTCCTGGCGTGCCGCACGACCGAGTCGGGGCCGGGCGACATGATCGCCTCGTGCCCGTCCTCACCGCGGACGCGGTAGGGAGGGTCGCCGTTCGTCCCCAGTACTTCGATGATCTCGACTACCCGGTCGTGATGCCCGACGGTCCTGCCGTGCACCACCAGCCGGTCGCCCTTGGTCGCGTGCATCAGGGTCCTCCCCGCTTCGAGCGGCCATGCGACCCGTACGGCCGACTGCGCGGCGGCCGAGCGGTTGAACGGCCTACGGTTCCAACGGTGTGTGGGCCCGGCGCGGCCCGGCGGGCCGTACCTGCCATCGCGGCAAGTTTACGTCCGGAGGCGGGCGGCGCACCTCGGGCGGACCGGCCCGCACCGCCGGCGGTCCCGCCGTCCGGCCCGGTCCCGCCGGTCCCGCCGCTCCCGCCCGGTGCTCACCCCCGGGCCCGCTGGGTGACCGCGATGCAGGCCAGGACCGCCAGCGCCGCGGCGGGTGCGGCCGGGGGCAGCCGCTCGCCGAGCAGCAGGACCGACCACACCAGGGTCAGCAGCGGCTGGGCGAGCTGGAGCTGGCTCGCCCTGGAGACGCCGATGGCGGCCATCCCGCGGTACCAGACGACCAGCCCCAGGAACTGCGAGCCGAACGCCAGCCACAGCAGCCCGCCGACCGCGTGCCCGTTCAGGTGCAGCGGCTCGACGGAGAGCGCGACCGCCGCGCCCGCCACCGTCACCGGGAGCGCCAGCACCAGCGCCCAGCCGATCACTTGCCAGCCGGGCAGGTGGCGGGCCAGCCGGCCGCCCTCGGTGTAGCCCGCCGCGCACACCAGCAGCGCCGCGAACAGGAACAGGTCGCCACGCGAGGGCGCCCCGCCGCTCTGCTGCACCGCGAAGCCGATCACGACGGCGGCGCCGACCAGCGAGGCGGTCCAGAACGTACGGGAGGGCCGTGCGCCGGTCCGCAGTGCCGAGCAGGCGGCGGTGGTCAGCGGCAACAGCCCCACCACCACGGCCGCGTGCGAGGTGGTGGAGGTCTCCAGCGCGAGGGTGGTCAGCAGCGGAAAGCCCAGGACCACCCCGCCCGCGACGACCGCGAGGCCCGCCCAGTGGCGGCGCTCGGGGACCCGTACCCGGAAGACCGCGAGGGCGCCGCCGGCCAGCACGGTGGCCAGCACGCTGCGCAGCATCACCACGGTCCACGGCCCCATGCCCTCCAACGCCCAGGCCGTGGCGGGGAAGGTGAGCGAGAAGGCGGCGACACCGAGGGCGGCGAGCAGGACCCCACGGGCGGCCGGGGTGCCCCGGGCCCCGGCGGCGCTCGCGGGGCCGTTGGTGGCTGGGGACGGGGACGGGGCTGAGGACGTGGCCGGGATCGGTGCTGGGGCGGTGGAGGTGCCCTGACTGCCGGCGGCCGGGGTGCTGACCGCTACCGGGGCGGACGCGATAGCGCTATCGTTGGCTCTCATGCAAGAGCGTAGCAGTGTGGCCGAACTGGCCGCGATCCTCCGTCGTGAGCTGGACCGCTACTCTTCCGGTGAGAAGCTCCCGTCGAGTCGTGCCCTGGTGGAGCAGCACCGCGTCAGCCCGGTGACCGTCTCCCGAGCGCTCGCCGAGCTCGTCGCGGAGGGGCTGGTCGTCACCCGGCCCGGCGCCGGTGCCTTCCGGGCGGAGCCCCGCAGTGAGGCGGCCCGTCCGGTCGACACCTCCTGGCAGGAGATCGCGCTGAGCGCGGAGCCGGCCGGCGACCAGGTGCCGCGCAGTGTCGACGCCTCGGGCGTGGTGGCCACCCTCGCCACCCCCGCGCCCGGGGTCATCGAGCTCAACGGCGGCTATCTGCACGCCGATCTGCAGCCCGAGCGCGCCCTGGCTGCCGCGCTGGCGCGGGCCGGGCGCCGGCCGGGGGCCTGGGGACGGCCGGCGGTCGAGGGCGTCACGGAGCTGCGGGCCTGGTTCGCCCGCGAGATCGGCGGCCCCGGCGGTGCGCTCGCCGCCAGCGACGTCCTGGTCACCGCGGGCGGCCAGAACGCGCTGACCGCCGCGCTGCGCGCGCTGGCCGCCCCCGGTGCGCCGGTGCTCGTGGAGTCCCCGACCTATCCGGGCATGCTCGCGGTCGCCCGCGCCTCCGGGCTGCGGCCGGTGCCGGTCCCGATGGACGCCGAAGGAGTCCGTACCGATCTGCTCGCCGACGCGTTCCGGGCCACCGGGGCGCGGCTCTTCGTCTGCCAGCCGCTGTTCCAGAACCCCACCGGCGCGGTGCTCGCCGCCGAGCGGCGGCGCGAGGTGCTCCGGGTGGCCCGGGCGGCCGGGGCGTTCGTCATCGAGGACGACTTCGCCCGGCAGCTGGTGCACGCCGACGCCCCCGCGCCCCCGCCGACCCTGATGGCGGAAGACCGCCACGGCACGGTCGTCCACATCCGCTCGCTCACCAAGGCCACCTCGCCCAACCTGCGGGTGGGGGCGCTGGCCGCCCGCGGCCCGGTGCTCGACCGGCTGCGCGCCATCCAGGTCGTCGACACCTTCTTCGTGCCCGGGCCGCTCCAGGAGGCCGCCCTGGAGCTCGTCGGCTCGCCCGCGTGGGCCCGCCATCTACGGCTGATCGCGGGCGAGTTGACGGCCCGTCGGAACGCGTTGGCCGCCGCCCTGCACGGGCAGCTGCCCGCCCTCGTCGAGCGGGGGTACGGGGCCGGTCCGGGCAGCGGCCCGATCGTGCCGCCGGGCGGCTTCCACCTGTGGGTGCGGCTGCCGGACGGCACCGACGAGGCGGCGCTGACCGGGGCGGCGCTGCGGGCGGGCGTCGCGGTCGCGGCCGGTCGGCCGTACTTCTCCGCCGAGCCGCCGGCGGCGCACCTGCGGCTGAGCTTCGCCGCGGCGGCCGGCACCGCGGAGCTCACCGAGGGCGTCCGCAGGCTGCGTACGGCGTGTGCGCAGGCGGGGGTGTCGACGGGCTGAGCGGGGACCGAACGGCCGCGCGCCCGCTCCCGGTCGGGCCGAGTGCCCGTCCGGCCGGTGCCTGTCCGGCCGGTGTCCGTCCAGTCGGTGCCCGTCCGGCCGGTGCCTGTCCGGTCACTGCCCGTCTGCCCCGTGGTGCCGACGTCCCGTGGTTCCGGCGTCCGGTGGTTCCGGCGTCCGGTGGTTCCGGCGTCCGGTGGTTCCCACGGCCGTTCGACGTGGGCGCCGTCGGTCTGCGAACCTCCCGGCATGACCGCACACGCCCTCGACGGCTACCAGCTCTCCACCGACCCGGCCCGGCTGGACGCCGACCAGGTCCACCACTGGTTGTCCACCGACGCCTACTGGGCCCTGGACCGCCCCCGGGAGCTGCACGACCGTGCCGTCGCGGGCTCGCTCAACTTCGGCCTGTACGAGGCGGGTTCGGGCCGCCAGGTGGCCTACGCCCGGGTCGTCACCGACCACGCCACCTTCGCCTGGCTCTGCGATGTCTACGTCTGCCGGGACGACCGGGGCAAGGGCCTGGGCACCGCCCTGGTCTCGGCCGTCGCCGACCACATGGCGCCCTGCGGGCTGAACCGCCTCACCCTCGCCACCCAGGACGCCCACGGCGTCTACGCGAAGATCGGCTTCCGCCCGCTGGTGGCGCCGGAGCAGTGGATGACCCTCGGGCTGGTCGACCCCGGCCCGATCGGGATCTGACGGGGCTCCGGTGCGGGGCCGACCGGGTCCAGGCGCGGGCGTCGACCGGGTTCTGGCGCGATCGACCGCGCGGTGGGGATCAGATCGCGCGGTGGGGATCCGTCCGCGCGGTGGGAATCCGACCGTGGCCCCTGCCGTGCTCCGGCCTCGGCCCGTCTCGGTCCGCCTCGGTCCGCCTCGGCCCGTGTCGGTCCGGCCTCGGTCGACCGGGATTCCGGCCGGGCCCGGCCTTCCGCCGTACGGGCTCCGTGCGGGATTTGATCAAGATCTGATCCGAATGCGCACAATCCGGTCCGTCGGGGGCGGTACTGCTCTTACGATCGGCGAATGAGCGTTCGCCTGAAGCTGCTCGCCGCGGGCCGCAGCTCCGCGCTGCTGGAGACGCGGTTCGACGACGACCGCCCGCTCGATGCCGCCGGGTGGTACGAGGCCGAGCGGGCCGCCCCCGTGCTGTGCCGGCTGGCCGCCGCCGAGCTGCGCTACTGCTCGCCGTCCGCGCGCTGCCGGGAGACCGGGGAGGCGCTCGGGCTGCGGCCGTTGGCCCAGCCGGCGCTGCGGGACTGCGACATGGGGCGCTGGCGCGGGCGGACGCTGGGCGAGGTGACCGCCGCGGAACCGCGCGCGGTGGAGACCTGGCTCGCCGACCCGCGCTCCGCCCCGCACGGCGGGGAGTCCCTGCTCGCCTTCATCAGCCGCGTCGGCGGCTGGCTGGACACCCGGCCGGTCGAGGACGCCGACGGTCTGCTCGCGGTCGCCGAGCCCGGTGTGGTGCGGGCGGCCCTGGTCTACGCGCTCCAGGCGCCGCCGCACTCGTACTGGCGCATCGACGTCCGGCCGCTGTCGGTGAGCACGCTCAGGCGGCGCTCGGGCAGCTGGGACCTCCAGCTGGAGGCCTGAGCCCGGGCCCGGCCCGGCAGCGGTGCCGGACGCCGGCCGGAAGGCGGGACCACCCACCGCGCACCACCCGGAAAGCCCATTCCGCCCGCTCGGCTGTCCGGGGCATGCGCACCCTTCTGACCTGCGGGAACCGCGCGCAGGTCGACGTGGTTCGCGGGAGCCGGCCCGGGGAGGCGCGCCCCATCGAGGTGCGCGCCGCCGGGCCGGGCGGTTCTCTCGGGATATGCACATACGGCACATTCCTCTGTACGCGCTGGGCGCCGGAGCCCTCGCGGTCTCCGCCCTGCTCCTCGGCGACGGCAACGGTGCGGACGCCGCCACCGGGGCCGTGACCGATGCGGTGACCGACGCGGCCACCGGGGCGGCCGCCCCCACGGACGGCGCGCCCGCGGTGGCCGTCACGCCGGGCACGGTGGCACCGGGCGCGACCGTCACCGTCCAGGACGGGGGGCACTGCGGCGGCGGATCGGCCCGGGCGCGCTTCGGCGGCACGGACATCCCCGCACTGCGGCTGTCCCCGTCCGGTGGCGGTCTCGGCGGCACCGCGGTGGTGCCGCAGGGCACCGCGCCCGGCGTCTACGCGGTCACCGTCACCTGCGGCGGAGGAACGGCCACCGGGCAGAGCCGGGGGGCGTACGAGGGGTCGGCCGGCCGTCCGGCCACGACGGCGCGGACCGGCACGGTCCTCACCGGCACCCTGACCGTCTCCGGCGGCGCCACGGACGGTGCGGACCCGGCAGGCACCGACCCCGCGCTCTACCAGGGCGCCCCGGATCCGGCCGGCTCCTCGGGCGGTGCGGACGACGGGGAGTTCTCCGCGGGCAGCGCGGACGGGGCCCTCGCCGCGCCGGACGGCCCCGACGGGGCCCTCCCACAGAGCGGCTCCGACCCGGCCGGCGGCCCGGACGACGCCGACGGGGTCCTGCCCCAAGGCGGTTCCCGTACCGGACTCGGTGGGTCGGCCGGCGGCGGCCCGGCCACCACGGCGCTCGGCGCGGCGCTGCTGCTGGGCGCGGCCGGATCCGGTGTCCTCGCCCACCGTCGGCGTGCCCGCGGCGCTTCGGGCCCCCGGCGGTGAGCGCGTCCCCGCCACCCCGCCCGCGCACCGTCGCCCTGGCCGTCGGCCTGGTCACCGCCCTCATGGTCGCCGGGCTGCTCGCCCTGATAGCGGCCAGGCTGGAGCAGCGCGACGCCACCAGCGAGGTCGACGACGGCACCCACACCGTGCGGCGTACCGAGATCGCCCGGACCCTCAGCGGCCAGCTGACCCTCCCGTTCCGCAACGGGCCCGATGTGGTGCGCTGCTCCGGCGACCTCCGGCCGGTTCCGGCTGCCGAGGTGCGCTGCACGGCGCACTTCCCCTCCGGCCGGGACCGCCGGCTGACCGTCGAGGTCACCCGCGTCCAGCACAACAAGGTGACCTACCGCCGGCGCCCCGCCCCGCACTGACCCCCGGGCCCGCCGACGGGCTCCGGAGTCACGGGGTGAGGTCGAGTGCGGCCCGGCCCGACCCGTCCATCAGGAACGGCACCGAGCCGTGCGTGTGCGTGATCCGCCACTCGCCGTCGAGCCTGCGCAGCCCCACGGTCGAGCGGTACCACAGCTCCACCTCGAAGCCGTCGGTCTTCGTGCCGCGCATCCGGTCGATGCTGTGCGCGAAGGCGGCATCGCCGCCGACGGTGATCTCCAGCTCGGTCAGTGTCACCTCGATCGGTCCGTCCCAGGTCGCGTACCAGCCCTCCACGGCGCCGCGGTCCAGCACCTGCGGCCCGCGGTACTGCAGCGGGGGAGCGAGGCTGAAGTCCACGACGTCCGGTGCGCAGTGCGAGAGGAAGCGCGCGGCGTCCCGGTCCCGGGTCGCCGCCGCCCGGTCCTGGAGCACCTCCCGGATCCGCTGCTCGTCCGTCGTCCGCCCGGTGTCGGTGGTGGTCATGTCCGTTCCTCTCCTCGGCCGGCGCCGTGGCGGCGCTCGGAAGATCCGTGTCAAGGGGTGGACTGCGCCGGGCGCCGGAACTCATCGGCGGCCCCGGATCCCGCCCTGGCGCCCCCGCGCGCCCGGCTCGAATCCAGGTCTCCGGCAGCGCTTCCGGGGCGGCTGCGGCGGTTCGGTGCGCCGCATGCACGGGCCCGGCGGGGTCTGCGGAGCCTGGGGGGCCAGGGAGTCCGGGGAGTCCGGGAAGTCCGGGGAGTCCGGGGAGTCGCCTGGACCGCTGGTCCAGGCAGCCGCCCGCCCGTCCGACTGCCCGACCGTCCGACCGTCCGACCACCCGTCCGACCGGCCGAGCCGCCTGGACCGCCGGCCCGTCCCCGTGGCGACCACCGCACCGCCGTTGCCCGTCAACTCCCCTGGGAACGCCAGGCGTTGGCCGCCGCCACCCGGCTTCCCACCTGGAGCTTGGCGTAGGCGTGCTCCAGGTGCTTGTCGACCGTGCGCGGGCTGATCGCCAGCCGGTGCGCGATCTGTTGGTTCGTCAGGCCGCTGGTCAGCAGGGCGAGTACGGCCGACTCCCGGCGGGTGACGTGGACCTCGGCGGGAGTCGGCGGGGCGAGCCGGCCCAGGGCGTGGCTGAGCCGGGTGCGCAGCAGTGCGGCGGCCGCCACGTCGTCGTCGGAGAAGTCGCCGGCGCTGCGGCTGATGGCCAGGCAGACCCGGCGCGGGGTGCCCCCGGCGCAGCCGGCCGGGACCGACATCGCCAGCTGGTGCTCGGCGCCGAACGGCCGGTAGACCTCGGTGTAGGCGGCCAGTGCATGGAACTCGCTGCGGGTCTGCAGCGTCGAGCGCCGCATCGGGGTGCCGGGGCCGGTGGTGGTGTGCCGTACGAGGGAGTCGTGCACCGACTCGCGGGCGAAGGCGTCCCGGACCTCCTGGCTCAGCAGGTCTGCGGGCACCGTTAGCGGGCGGTCGGTGCTGCCGGCACGGGGCGCCCAGATGATGCTGTCGCCGGGCACGGCGGACAGCAGCAGCGGAAGCAGCGCCGGAACAAGGGTCTCCTCGTCGACGGCATCGATCAGAAGGTCCACGACGGCGAGAATGCGTCGCAGGCCGGCCTCCCCGGCCGCACTCATAGTCCCAGCGTACGAAGGGGGAGGGGGCAGTCAAGCGCGGGCGGTGGGCGAGGGACGGCGGGGGTGGGCGGGGGCGGGGGCCCGGGCCCGGGGTGACACCCGGCCGGCCGGGGGAAGACCGGCCGGGCGCGTCAGGCGGCTCAGCGCCCGACGGCATAGACGCGGTTGACGGGGCTCTCGGCGGCGAGCCGCCAGTGGTGGAGTCCGGCGTCGTCCGCGATCTCCCGCAGTGCCTCCTCACCCGCGTGGTTCCCCAGGGCCTGCGGACCGTGCTGGGCGAGCGCGGACGGCAGGCAGACGGCGACCGAGGAGGCGGTCAGCGCCCGGCCGACGGGGTTGACGTTCTCCTGGGCGTTCGCCGAGGCATTCGGCTCCACGATCATGCAGGTGCCGCCGTCGGCGAGGGCCTGCTCGGCGTGGTGCAGCGCACCGCCCGGGTCACCGATGTCGTGCAGGCAGTCAAAGAACGTGATCAGGTCGAAGTCCCCGCCGGGGAAGTCCTGGGCGGTGGCGACCTCGAAGCTCACCCGGTCCTCGAGTCCCTGCTCGGTCACCAGGTCGCGGGCCGCCTCGACGGACGGGCGGTGGAAGTCGAAGCCGTGGAAGTGTGACCGGGGGAAGGCCTGGGCCATCAGCGTCGTGGAGTAGCCGTATCCGCACCCGACGTCCGCGACCTCCGCGCCCCGTTCCAGCTTCTCCACCACACCGTCCAGCGCGGTCAGCCACTCCGGGACGAGCGCGGCCGCGTAGCCGGGGCGGAAGAACTTCGCGGTGCCGGCGAAGAGCGCCGGGCTGTGCTCCTCCCAGCCGACGCCCTCGCCGGTGCGGAAGGCGTCCATCAGGCTGTCCTCGGTGGCGAAGACCGCCTGCAGTATGCCGAAGAAGCCGGCGGCGTAGGTCGGGGACTCCGGGTCGGCCAGGACGGCGGCGTGCTCGTCGGGCAGCTCGTAGGTGTCGGTGTCCGGTGCGTAGGTGAGGTACTCCCCGGCCACCTGGGCGGCGAGCCACTCGCGCACATAGCGCTCCACCAGGCCGGTGCGGGCGGCGAGTTGGGCGGAGGTGAGCGGACCGGCTCCGGCCATGGCGGTGTAGAGCCCCAGCCGGTCGCCGAGCGAGGTGCACAGGCCGGCGACCGCCGCACCGCCGTCGGTGATCACCCGCTCCAGGAACTCCTGCACCCGGGCCTCGTCCACGGCGGCCCCGTGCGGGGCGCCGGCGGCTGTGGCCATGGCTTCCACCTCCTGGTCCTCCTCCAGTGCAGCAGGCCGGCCGCGTCGTCGCCATACGGGATTCGCCGTATGCGCAGGGGCGGGCGCGGGCCGACACTGGGGTGAGGAGGAGGTGCACCATGCGCAAGAAGATGGACTGCCGGGACTACCCGAGCGAGACGAAGTGCAGCCTCGTCATCTCCGGCGAGGAGGAGGAAGTGGTCCGCGCCGCTAGTGAGCACGCGGTGGCGGTACACGGCCACACGGACAGCCCGGAGCTGCGGGAGCAGATCAGGTCGTCGCTGAAGAACGAGATGCCGCAGCACGCCTGAGGCCTGAGGCCTGGCGCCTGAGGCCTGGCGCCTGATGTCTGACGTCTGACGCCCGCCGCCCGACGTCGTCGGCCGGCGCCGTGACGCGCGCTGCCCCGTTGCGGCCGCCGCGACCCGGCCCCCGGCCGTCGCGCGGCGCCCGGCCCCGCGCTCGCGCTCCACGAGGCGCCACCAGGATCCACGAGGAGCCACCAGAAGCCACCAGGAGCCCGCCACGAGAAGTCACCAGGCGTCACCAGGAGCCACCAGGAGTCAACGAGGAGCCACGAGGAGGACAGTCATGTACGCAGTGGTCCGGCGGTACGAGGGGGTCACCGACCCGGCCGAGGCCGGACGCCGGGTGAACGAGGGGTTCGTACCGCTCGTGCGCGGGGTCCCGGGCTTCGTGGCCTACTACTGGATCGACGCCGGGGACGGGGTGATGGTGGCGACCGGGATCTTCCGGGACCTGGCCGGCGCCGAGGAGTCGACCCGGAGGGCGGCGGACTTCGTACGGGACCGGCTCGCCCCCCTGCTTCCCCGTCCGCCCCAGGTCACGGTCGGCGAGGTGCTGGCCGAGGGGTAGCCGGCCGCCGGAGACGGCCGGCGCGTCCGGCCCGGTACCCGGTCCTGCGCACCCGCCGCAGGGGCTAAGGGAAGGTCATTGCATAAAACTGCAACGATCCGTATAGTCATGCCATCAAGGAGGAGGGTCCATGACCGTACGAGCAGCAGTGGCCGGTGCGAGCGGGTACGCGGGCGGTGAGGTGCTGCGCCTGCTTCTGGGGCACCCCGAGGTCGAGATCGGCACCCTGACCGCCCACTCCCACGCGGGCGAGCGCCTGGGGCCGCTGCAGCCGCACCTGCTCCCGCTCGCCGACCGGGAGCTCCGGCCGACCTCCGCCGAGGAGCTGGCCGGCCATGACGTGGTCTTCCTCGGGTTGCCGCACGGCCAGTCCGCCGCGGTCGCCGAGCAGCTCGGCCCGGACGTCCTGGTTGTCGACCTGGGCGCCGACTTCCGGCTCCGGAGCGCGGCGGACTGGACGGCGTTCTACGGCAGTGAGCACGCCGGGACCTGGCCCTACGGCCTCCCCGAACTGCCGGGTGCCCGCGCCGCGCTGGAGGGGTCCAAGCGCATTGCGGTGCCCGGTTGCTACCCCACCGCCGTCTCGCTCGCGCTCTTCCCCGCGTACGCCGCCGGGCTGGTCGAGAGCGAAGCGGTGATCGTCGCCGCGTCCGGCACCTCCGGCGCCGGCAAGGCGCCCAAGCCGCACCTGCTCGGCTCCGAGGTGATGGGCTCCATGTCCCCGTACGGCGTGGGCGGGGTGCACCGGCACACCCCCGAGATGGTGCAGAACCTCAGCGCCGCCGCCGGCGAGCCGGTCACGGTGTCCTTCACCCCGACCCTGGCGCCGATGCCGCGCGGCATCCTCGCCACCTGCTCGGCCCGGGCGAAGCCCGGTGTGGACGGCGCCGCGGTGCGGGCCGCGTACGAGAAGGCCTTCGCCGATGAGCCGTTCGTCCAGCTGCTGCCCGAGGGGCAGTGGCCCGGCACCGCCGCCGTGTACGGCTCCAACGCCGCGCAGATCCAGCTCGCCTACGACGCGGCGGCCGGCCGGGTGGTGGTGATCAGCGCCATCGACAACCTCACCAAGGGCACCGCCGGCGGCGCCGTGCAGTCCATGAACCTCGCCCTCGGCCTCGACGAGACCACCGGCCTGTCCACGGTCGGAACCGCCCCGTGAGCGGGACGCGGCGCCCGGCGGGAGCCGGGGGAGCAGGGGCGGCCGCCGGGTCGCGGACGACGACGCCCGCCGCGCCGCAGCGCGCGGGCGCCGGTGACAGCAGCCGCTGGTGCGGCGGAGCGAACAAGGAGACGCAGTGAGTGTGACGGCAGCCAAGGGATTCTCGGCGGCGGGGATCGCCGCCGGGATCAAGGAGAACGGCAACCCGGACCTCGCCCTCGTGGTGAACGACGGGCCGCGCCTGGCCGCCGCCGGCGTCTTCACCTCCAACCGCGTCAAGGCGGCGCCGGTGCTCTGGTCGGAGCAGGTGCTCAAGGACGGCGAACTGTCCGCCGTCGTCCTCAACTCCGGTGGTGCCAACGCCTGTACGGGCCCGCAGGGCTTCCAGGACACCCACGCCACCGCCGAGAAGGTCGCGGAGTCGCTGAACGCCGCGGGCCACGACCGGACCGGCGGACACGCCGCGGGCCTGGTCGCGGTCTGCTCGACGGGGCTGATCGGCATCCCGCTGCCGATGGACGCCCTGCTGCACGGCGTCGACAAGGCCGTCGCCCAACTCAGCCCGCACGGTGGTGAGAAGGCCGCGATCGCCATCAAGACCACCGACAGCGTGCACAAGACCGCCGTCGTCACCAGGGACGGCTGGACGGTCGGTGGCATGGCCAAGGGCGCGGGCATGCTCGCCCCCGGGCTGGCCACCATGCTCGTGGTGCTGACCACCGACGCCGACGTGCCGGCCGCCGAACTGGACACCGCGCTGCGCGCCGCGACCCGCACCACCTTCGACCGGGTCGACTCCGACGGCTGTATGTCCACCAACGACACGGTGCTGCTGCTCGCCTCCGGCGCCAGCGAAGTTGCCCCGGACCAGGCGGAGTTCGCCGACGCGGTGCGGGAGGTCTGCGACGACCTCGCCCGCCAGCTCATCGGCGACGCCGAGGGCGCCAGCAAGGACATCCGGATCGAGGTGATCAACGCGGCGAGCGAGGACGACGCCGTCGAGGTCGGCCGCTCCATCGCCCGCAACAACCTCCTCAAGTGCGCCCTGCACGGCGAGGACCCCAACTGGGGCCGGGTGCTCTCCGCCATCGGCACCACCGCCGCGGCCTTCGAGCCCGACCGGCTGAACGTCGCCATCAACGGCGTCTGGGTCTGCAAGAACGGCTCGGTCGGCGAGGACCGCGAGCTGGTCGACATGCGCTACCGGGAGGTACGGATCACCGCCGACCTCGCCGCAGGTACCGAGTCCGCGGTCATCTGGACCAACGACCTCACCGCCGACTACGTCCACGAGAACAGCGCCTACAGCTCATGACCACTCGCAAACACACCGCGCTCCCCAAGGCCCGCACGCTCATCGAGGCGTTGCCCTGGCTGACCCGCCACCATGGCAAGACGGTCGTCATCAAGTTCGGCGGCAACGCCATGGTCGACGAGGAGCTCAAGCGCGCCTTCGCCCAGGACGTCGTCTTCCTGCGGCACGCCGGCCTGCGCCCCGTCGTGGTGCACGGCGGCGGGCCGCAGATCAGCGCCCACCTGGACCTGCTGGGCCTCGCCTCCGAGTTCAAGGGCGGCCTGCGGGTCACCTCGCCCGAGGCGATGAACGTCGTACGGATGGTGCTCGCCGGCCAGGTGCAGCGCGAGCTGGTCGGGCTGCTCAACGAGCACGGCCCGCTCGCCGTCGGCATGACCGGCGAGGACGCCCATCTGATGACCGCCACCAAGCACTACGCCGACGTCGACGGCGAGCGGGTGGACATCGGCCGGGTCGGCGAGATCACCGCCGTCGACCCGGGGGCGGTCCGGGCGCTGCTGGACGACGGCCGGATCCCGGTGATCTCCTCCATCGCCCGCAGCAGCGACGAGGACGACGCCGCCGGCGGCGGATCCGGCGTCTTCAACGTCAACGCCGACACCGCGGCGGCCGCGCTGGCCGCGGCGCTGGACGCCGAGACGCTGATGGTGCTCACCGACGTCGAGGGCCTCTACGAGGACTGGCCGCACAGCGACGAGGTGATCTCCCGCCTGACCGCCTCCGAACTGGAGAAGCTGCTGCCCGACCTGGCCAGCGGCATGGTCCCCAAGATGCGCGGCTGTCTGCACGCGGTGCGCAACGGGGTGCACACCGCCCGGGTCATCGACGGGCGGGTCCAGCACTCCATCCTGCTGGAGATCTTCACCGACGAGGGCATCGGCACGATGGTCGTGCCGGACACCGACGAGGCAACCGACGCGACCGAGGGGGCGGAATGAGCCAGGACGCGCACACCCAGGGCCCAGTGACCAACGAGGGCCTCACCCGGCGCTGGCAGGGCGCCATGATGGACAACTTCGGCACCCCCCGCGTCCCCCTGGTCCGCGGTGAGGGCGCCCGGCTCTGGGACGCCGACGGCGCCGAGTACCTCGACTTCCTCGGCGGGATCGCGGTCAACGCCCTGGGCCACGCCCACCCGGCGGTGCTGCGCGCGGTCTCCGACCAGGTCGCCACCCTCGGCCATGTCTCGAACTTCTTCGTCGCCGAGCCCACTGTGACCCTGGCCGAGCGGCTGCTGGCGCTCGCCGGGCGCCCCGGCCGGGTGTACTTCTCCAACTCCGGCGCCGAGGCGAACGAGGCCGCCTTCAAGATCGGCCGGCTGACCGGCCGCACCCACATGGTCTCCACGAACGGTGGCTTCCACGGCCGCACCATGGGCGCCCTGGCGCTCACCGGCCAGCCCGCCAAGCAGGCCCCGTTCGCCCCGCTCCCGGGCGACGTCAGCTACGTCCCGTACGGGGACGCCGAGGCGCTCCGCGCGGCCGTCACCACCGACACCGCCTTCGTCATCCTGGAGCCCGTCCAGGGCGAGAACGGCGTGGTGGTCCCGCCGCCGGGCTACCTCCGGGCGGCCCGCGAGATCACCGCCGCCACCGGCACCCTGCTCGTCCTCGACGAGATCCAGACCGGCATCGGCCGCACCGGGCACTGGCTGGAGTCCCGGGCGCAGGGCGTCGAGGCGGACGTCATCACCCTCGCCAAGGGCCTCGGCGGCGGGCTGCCGATCGGCGCGACGCTGGCCTTCGGCCCGGCCGCCGAGCTGCTCACGCCCGGCTCGCACGGCTCGACGTTCAGCGGCAACCCGATCGTCTGCGCCGCCGCCCTCGCCGTCCTGGACACCATCGAGAAGGACGGCCTGCTGGACCACGTCAAGCGCGTCGGCGAGCGGCTGCGGACCGGGATCGAGGCCCTGGGGCACCCATTGGTCGGCCAGGTCCGCGGTGCGGGCCTCCTCCTGGGTATCGTCTTGACCGAGCCGCTCGCACCGCGGGTGCAGCAGGCGGCTCAGGACGCGGGTCTCCTGGTGAACGCGGTCGCGCCGGACGTCGTCCGGCTCGCCCCGCCGCTGATCGTCTCTGACGAGGAGGCGGAGGTGTTCCTCCACCGGCTCCCCGCCGTCCTGGACCAGGCCCGCCAAGGGGCCGACGGGGAACAACGATCCGGAGACTGACGAGACAGATGACCGAGCCGCAGGACACCGGGGTGCACAACGGGAGCCAGGCCGTACCGCAGACCCGCACCGCCCGCCACCGCCGGATCGTGGACATCCTCAACCGGCTGCCGGTCCGCTCCCAGAGCCAGCTCGCCAAGCTGCTCGCCGACGACGGCCTGTCCGTCACCCAGGCGACGCTCTCCCGCGACCTGGACGAGCTGGGCGCCGTGAAGATCCGCAACACCGGTGGTGAGCTGATCTACGCGGTGCCCAGCGAGGGCGGCGACCGCAAACCACGGGCACCGCTGGGGGAGTCGGCCAAGGAGGAGCGGATGCGCCGGCTCGCCGGCGAACTCCTCATCTCCGCCGAGGCCTCCGCCAACCTCGTCGTCCTGCGCACCCCACCGGGCGCCGCCCAGTTCCTGGCCTCGGCCATCGACCAGGCCGAGCTCCACGACATCCTCGGCACCATCGCCGGCGACGACACCCTGATGCTGATCAGCCGCGACCCCGGCGGTGGCCAGGCGCTCGCCGACCACCTGCTGCGGCTGGCGCAGAAGAACCACTGACGACGTCAAGGAGACGAAGCCCCGGTTCGGTGGAGGGGGCTTTCAAGGAGCCCACCGAACCGGGCTCCGCCTTCCCGGGGGCCGGTCAGGTCCGCTCGTCGTCCTCCGGCTCCTCACTGTCTGGAGCAACGGCCGGGACCAGGCCGTCCCCGTCGAGTTCAGGGGCCGTGTTGATCCGCAGGCACCCGTCTGTGCCGAACAACTCGATCAACTGCGACAGATGGGCTCGGGCGATACTGCGCACCTGGATCTCTCCGGGAGGGGAAGGCGTGGCGGTCGGGACAGTGGACGGGACGGGCGCCCCGGTGGGTCACCCGTCGTCCCCTCTTCGCAAGAGCGCCCACACCTGCTTCCCCCAGGGGAGCGACGCGGTGCCCCAGTCGTCCGCCAGATCCTCGACGAGCGCCAGGCCGCGCCCGCACTCGTCCTCGGCCCCCGGTGCTGCGCGCACCGGTCGCGCCTTGGAGAAGTCCACGAGCCGATGCGCACGAGAGCCGCGCCGGGACGGTCGATGACCACTCGGATGGACTCCCGCCGGGCGTGCTGCACGGCGTTGGTCACGAGCTCGGAGACGACCAGGGCACCCTCCTCGGCGAGGTCGTTCAAGCCCCAAGCGCTCAGCGCTGCGCGCACCAGGCGCCGTGCGGTCGCGGCGCTCTCGGGCTCGCGCGGCAGGGTCTCGCTGTAGCCGGGATGTCCGGTCGGGCGGGATGCGGTGGGCACGGTCATCAGGACCCCTCGTCGGTGAGCGGAAGGTGCGGCCTGCCCTCGATGGGGCGGGAACGGGCCACCCGGCGGGCCGCCGTGCTGTCCCCTCCGGTGGCGGCCTGTCACTCAGTGAACGACGGGCTGTGACGGCCCGTCAGGAAATTCGGGTCGCCGTGCAGCGCTGGCAACCGGAAATTTCGCGCCCGCTCCGGCACGGCGATCCCGCTCCCTCGCTACCTTGAAGGCGTGGAGGCGAACAGGCGCCTGGCGGACGCGCTGAGCGAAGCGGGACTGACACAGGTGGAGTTGGCGGAGGCCGTGAACGACTACCTCCGGTCCCTCGGCCGGGAGGGCACCGTGAGCGACCGCACGGTGCGCCATTGGCTGACCGGAAAGACCCGCTGGCCGCACCCTCGGCAGCGGGAAGCCTTGGAGGCAGTATTCGGATGTACCGCCGGGGAGTTGGGCTTCGCTCCTCCGGCGGGTACATGTGGCCCTCATAGGACGGAGGATCCCGTGCGTCGCAGGCATTTCCTCGCCGCCGCCACCGGAGCGACGGCCGCCGCCGTGCCCCTCGTCTCAGCCCGGCCGTACGCCGTCGGCACCTCCGAGGTGATCCGCCTCCGCAGCGGCCTGGACGCCCTGGCCGCCCTGGACGCCACCAAAGGCGGGCACGAGTCCCTGGAGCGAGCCGCCCTGGCCGGTGCCACAGAAGCCCTGGAACTCCAGAAGCGGGCGGCGTCCCAGCGCATCCGGCAGCGTCTCTTCAGCGTGGCCGCTGAATACACGACGGCTGCCGCCTGGTCGTTGCTGGACGCACACAGCGCCCACCAGGCCATGGGCCACCTGAACCGCGCCCTCTACCTTTCCGGCATGGCGCAGGACTCCGTCGCGGAACTGGACGTCTGGAATCTGCATGCCATGGCCGCAGGCCAACAGCAGGACCACGCACAGGCCGTGAGTGCGGCGCAGGCTGCCCTAGCGACACGCGTCGCACGGCGCGACCCGTTGTTCGCCTCACTGGCTCATGCGCGGGCAGCCATCGGGCAGTCCCGCATCCAGGACCGGCGGGGCGCCCTGCGATCACTGGGATATGCAGAAGACGCCCTGGCGAAGGCCCCGCAGGGCGTCCCCCGGCCAGCTTGGACGGACTTCTATGGCCCCGCCGAGCTGCTGGCCCTCACCGCGATCGTCCGGGACTGCATTGGGGACGCTGCTGGAGCCGAGGCCGCATCACACCGTGCTCTGGCGGAAATTCCCCAGCACTTCCGCCGGAACCGCGCTCTGGCCACGCTCCGACTCGCCCTCGCACAGCTCCACCAGCGTGACATCGCCCAGGCCTGCGGCACTGTGGAGAAGGTGTTCGTGCTGATGGACGGCAGCCCCCTCCCGGGCCGGATGCGTTCCCGTCTCGGAGACTTCCACCGTGATTTGATCACGCTTTCGCCGGACGGCAACGCCGCGCGGGAGTGGCAGGACCGTTACCGATCAGAATGGAGCCAGTCCTGATGACCTCTGCCCTGGAGTTGCGCCACTACAGCCACAGCGACCTGCCGGAGATCCGGCAGACGCTGCTCGACGTGCACGACGACGTCTACAAGGCTGAGATGGAGAAGGAGTTCAACCAGAGGTTCCCCTGGTTCGTCGACCACTGGGGCGGTCACCCCGCGTTCTCCTGTGTGATCGCGTACGACGGTGACGAGGTGGTGGGCTTCGCGTACGGAGCCCCCGGACGTGCGGGCCGCGAGTGGTGGCGTGCGCATCTGGACCCCGCACCGGAACGAAGCCGTACGTTCCACTTCTCGGAACTGATGGTGCGCGAGCGGTGGCGGAAGACGGGCGCGTCCGAGCGCCTGCATCGGGCGCTGATGGGCGCCGGGGACGCTGACCTCGCGGCGCTGCTGGTGGACGCGACGCACCCGAAGGTCCAGGCCCTGTACGAGTCCTGGGGGTACCGGAAGGTGGGCGAGGACCAGCCGTTCCCGGACTCTCCGGTGTTCGCGGTGATGTTGGTGGGGCTGCCGCTCCCGTGATCCAGGGGCGTCCGCGGACCTGCGCCAGACGCTTGCCCGCCTGTGTGCCGGCCCCTTCCCTGGGGAGCACCGCGCGGTGCTCCGGCGTGAGGGGACCGCAAGGGCTACCCGAGCCCGGCTGGCCCTCGGAGCTGCCGGCCGACTGCTGCGCCGACCCCCGCGAGTAGGCGGGGGTCCCGCGTTCGCGCGGAAAATGGCCCTGACCTGGGCTCGAAGCCCTTTTGCGCCGTCGGGATGACAGGATTTGAACCTGCGACCCCTTGGCCCTCAGGAGTGTGGGGCACATAGATTGTCTAGATATATCAGACGAATTCCGGGCACTTTGCGTGTCCTGATACCTCTGCCGTTAGGCATCGCGCAGGCTGTGTGGTCCCCAACCGGTCCCCACGGCCAAGATGGGGACGAGGCTCAAGGACGCCAGCCACCCTCTCTCGCTCCCGGGAGCCGGCGATAGTCCGGGCTCTCCGCCCGGCTGAACTCGAGAAGCGATGACGCCGCTCTGACTCGCACGCCTCCAAGGCCCGTCGCGCATTAGCCGCGGACGTGATCCCCTTGAAGCCCGATCTGCCGGACCCAGATCGATCTCCTGCTAGCACGATCCGGTGCAGGGTGGCATTGATCTGCCGGTCGCCGCCACGATTGAGTCGGCGGTGCTGCCGACTGCCCGGGAAGCGCTCGATGGGGCTGACCCCGCTCAGCGCGGCGAAGGGGCTCACTGCCCAGGCGTTCCGGATTGTCCCCGACCGTGATCAACAAAGTGACAGCTGTGTCTGGTCCACGACGACCCGTCATCGAGAAGACCTGGCCACCGCGGTCGAGGAAGGCGGCGGGGACGCGCGCCAACTCAAACAGCTCCTCGCCCGCGCCGTGGCGAACTGGGCGTTCCGCGTCCACCGCCGCAAGCCCCTCATCATCCCCGTCATCATCGACGCCTGAGCCATAGCCCGGCAGTACGGTCCCCGTTCCGGCTTCGGCTCAATGGACGGGCCTTCTGGGACCCAGAGCGCCAAACGCACGTAATGGCCGATCAGCCCCAACCTCACGAAGTGGTCGGCCGCTCGGCCACAGACACTGTCGAGAGCGCACTTCGTTGCGATCACTGCAGGCGTGGCACCCAATGACATTCCCCCGCCCATGACCGTCGTCTTCAGGTGGCCGAAGAGTGATGGACCAAGCGCTTCTCGTGCCCTGCGGTAGGCAACACTCCTGCGTCGCTGCGAGCAGCCTGGGTACTGCCATGACAAGCACGCGACGGCTGCGGAAGGTGCGGGCGTATGCAGGAGCCTTTGGTTGTACCGGCAGAGATACAGCGACTACAAGGCCACGCCGAACGCGCCTTCGTCGAGGTGCAGCGGGCCGACACGAAGGCAACGGCGTTGTGTGGAGTTGCCGGCGGATTGCTGGCTGCTGGAGTCGCTGTGCTGTCGAGTGCAGGCAGCCTGCCGTTGATCGGGGTGTTGTCTCTAGTACTGATGTGCCTGCTGCTACTGGCCGCGATGGGGGTCGCGCTGGTCGCAATGCGTCCTGCGGTTCCAAAGTCGGGACTGCAGGCCGAACTGATGGCCGAGGCGCTCGTACACCACAGGTTCGGTGTGAATGCGACCGCGAGTGGGGAGCTTGAACGGCATGTCGAGGCACGTCGGCTATGGGTGCTTACCTGGCTCGCGGACAGAAAGCTGCGCGCCGCCCGCCTGGCCGTAGATTTTGCCCTGGCAGCTCTATTGATGGCTGGAATATGTCTGTTGAGCTGCTTTCTGATTAATTGAGACCATCACGTCAGTGTGTGGGAGCCGCACAGCGGGGGGGGGACGCGTGTATCAGCCGCACGCCATGGTGATCGGTGACGGTTTATGGGCTCGCTTGAAAGCGTTGGCCCCGCAGCGCATCCGACCAGCTCGGAGTGTGCTGCTACGTCAGGGAGATCCAGCGACACACGTGATCGTGCTGGAATCCGGGTCAGCACTGATCACCCTGGCTGGAACCTGCGGAGAAAGGACACTTCTCGCCGTACGCGGCGCTGGCGAGCTGCTCGGAGAGCTGGCGGTCCTGGACTCTCAGCCGCGTACTGCCACGGTCATCGCCGCCGAGCCCTGTCACATCCGCATCATTCCGGCCGCGGTGTTCCTCGCGTTCGTCGACGAGCATGTCCTGCTGGCGCCCCTGCTGCGCCACGCCATCGCCCGGGTGCGAGAGTCGGAAGCCGTCCGACTCGAACTGGCTACCGCATCCGTGCCGTTGCGCCTGGCATCGGCTTTGTCGCGACTGGTCGACGCCGCATCCTCTTCGGCCTCGGATCTCGCCGTGCGTCTGACACAGACGGAGCTCTCTCAGATGATCGGCGCTTCGCGCAATGCGGTGGTTAACGCTCTCAAGCCGTGGCGCGAGCAAGACTGGGTCCAGACCACCTCCGGCGGCGGGCTCCTCGTCCGCGACATTCGTTCGATTCAGTCGCACGCGCGTGCGCAGGCGTGACGAGCCGCACTTCAGGCGTGCCCACTGCTGGGCAGCGGCTGCCGAACCGCTCAATCAGCATGGGCACTCCCCTGACCGCCTGCTGAAAGGACGGTGCCCAATGGATGCGCCGCTGCATGCAGAGCCCCTGGACGTGCCTGCTGAACTCGCCCTCGTGGCGATCGACATGGAGAAGTACAGCCAAATCCCCGAGGCGAGGATGGCCGCCGCGCGGTGCGACGTGGACGACATCGTGGCGACCGTGCTCGCCGAGTGCCAGCTGCCCGCCCCGCAGGATTTCCCCGGGGGCTACAAGGACAACGGCGATGGGTCGATTCTGCTGTTCCCACCCGCAGTGCTGGCCCGGCTCGTGGACCCGCTGCTGGGCCGGCTTAATGCAGCCCTCGTGCGTTACGAGCAGCAGCGGTTGGCCAGTAGCCCCGTACTGCGGCTGCGGGCCAGCGTGCACGTCGGCCCGCTGTCCCTGCCCGACCATCGCGGTATCGCCATCAACGACGCCACCCGACTGCTCGACAGCCAGGCGACCCGCCAAGCGCTGTCCGCCGCGAAGGACTGCGGCACCTTCCTCGCAGCCGCGCTCTCCGAGGTCGTCTACCAGCGCACCGTGCACGCAGGACGTACGCCGGATCTCGGCCCGCACCACTTCCTTGAGGCGGTGGCACGCGTCAGCGACAAGCCCGGCTTCGAGCAGTCCTGCCGGATTCATGTACCGGGCCTGTCCGGTCCAGCCGTACGCCCCTATGTCACGGACGCCGCATCGTCGGCTTCTGCTCCCTCCTCTACCGCGCAGCAGAGCGTTGCGTCGGCGGCGCCCGCTGCCAGCGGCGGCGGCACGTTCCAGTTCCACGCTCAGGTCAGCGACGCCACGATCGCCAACAGCATCGAAACCCTGCGAATCGACCGCCGCCAGCGGTGAGGCGTCCGGCCTTTCACCCTGCTGTCCTCCCTGCACTCACCCTGGAGCTCCAGTATGTCTGACGTACCGTTTGACCCCAATCACTCCGACCCCGCCCCACTGAACAGCGAGGGTGGTGAGAGCCAGTCCAACGGCTCCGGCGGATGGCTGCATCGCTTGCGTCCCGGAACTGGCTCTGCCGATCGGCCGAGCGCGAACCTTGACGACCCGTCCCCCTCTCCCGTTCCACCACAGCCGGGCGCTGTGCCGCCCGCACCGCGCGTGCACGAAACCGACGGTGCAGCGACACATGTGTACGGGGACCCTGAGGTTGTCGCCCACCACATCGAGCAGGTGATCCTCGAGACTCGAAAGCGGGACTTACTGGAGGGCGTGGAACAAAGCCGTGAGCGGCTGCTCGACCAGCCGTTCGTTCGGGGCCCGCACTGGGACCTGGTCTGGGAGCAGATCGTCAATCCCGTCACCGGTCGTCCTCGCCAGCCGGTCATCGTCATTGTGGCACCGCGTTCGTGCGGCTCCACCACCTTCGCTCTACGACTGCTGGCCGAGCACACTGCTGAAGAAACCACCGTGGTCCAGCTGGATGCGGACTGGGCAACTCCCCGCCAGGGGCGCCTGCCTCTGGAGAAGGCGCATGCGTACCAACTCGATCTCAAGCATCCGGACAACGACCAGGTATCCGCCGACTTCCTCAACGCTCTGTCGAAACACGCCTCCCACCTGCGCGACTGCCGCTCCTATCTCGCACTGACCGTCGCACAGGACCTGTGGAAGGACCACCGCCTCAGCGATCGTGACGGCATCCAAGTCGTTCATCTACAAGAAGCGCCCGATGCCCAGCGCGTGGTCGAGGCACACCTGACCGCCTACGGCTACGACCAACTCGTCATGTCACTCCGCTCCTTCTCCACGGCCACCACGTCCTTGCGCGGACTGACAGCAGTGGCCGCCGTGCGGGCCGCGCACACCGTCGTGATGGCCTGGAAGGAGCACACTCGCACCAGCTCCCAGCAGTCGTTCATCCAGGCCGAAGGCGAGGGCGAAGCCGAAAGCACCCTCGAAGACCGCATCATCGCGGCGTTGACCGACTGGCGCGGTGAACTCGACAGCCGGTTCGGCGAGATGAACAGCCTGCACACCCACGACAACCCTTCACTCACCGTGGAGGACCGTTGCCTGCTGCTGGCCCTGGCCGTGCAGCAGTCTGCGCCCATGCCCATCGTCGCGCGCAGTGCAGCCGCGCTTCTCGCGGCCATCGGAGACGTACACGACGCGGCCTACACAGCACCAGGACTCTCGCCGACCCTCAGTGCTCTGGCCGGACGGGGAACGCGTCGGCGCATTCAGGATATTGGGGGGCGAGTCGACCTGCAGGACACAGTGGTCTTCGACCGGCCCGCCTACGGACGTGCGGTGCTGGAGTACGTCTGGGACAACTACGACGCCATGCGCAAACCCTTGTTGACCTGGCTCGTCACAACAGCCCAGAACGCCGACCCGGAGGACCACGCCGTGGCGGCGCTGGCCGAACTCACCGTTCGGCACGGAACGGTGGACTACCTCACCGAGTTGGGCGAGCTCGTCGGCAGCAGCCAGCCTGAGGTGCTGGGTGCGGTCTTGGAAAAGGCCGTGCGCAACGAACACGTCGGCCGCCTGGCATGGGCAGCGCTCTACGGGTGGGCGGAACAGAAGAGTTACGCGCCCGCCGTCATTGCCCTGTGTCAACGGATCCTGGAGGACTCCTCGGTCGCCTCATCTCTGGCCAAGCGCGCGATGGTGCGCCTGCGCCGCGTCGCGCACAAGAACACCGACGCCGCGGGCCAAGTCCTGGCCGCCTTCGACGATCTCGCCCAACGCCCCACCGTGATAAAGCGACTGGTCAGTGAGGTCCAGGGCTGGCAACAGGGCAAAGTCTCCGCACGCAGCGGCTCACTGGCCTTCCTCGCGCTGATGACCGTTCGCCCTGACAGCGCGCCGTGGCTCGTGTGCACCCCTCCCCAGGACATCGACGTACAGCAAGCCCTCAACAGCCTGCTCTCCTCATCGGACACCGCTGCCCAGGTCATCTCGCGTCTGACGGACTGGGTCCGGTCGTGCGCCGGCGATCCCAGCGCCTACACGCAGTTGCGCGGCCAGCTCCTGCCTGCGCTACGCGGCCACAACATGTTCGAGGCCGGCATGAAGCTCATGAACGAGCTGCGTGGCCTCTCCACCGCTGACGGCGTCAGCGTGGCTGACGACTTCTACAACCACCTCGTCGACAGCCGTCTGCGCACGGTCTTCCCGCTCGAAGAGAACCTCACATGAGGTGGCCATGGCGCCGCGCAGTCCGTAGGAGTGCGTCTGTCCAGCCGCGTCTGCTACCAAGTGCCACAGACGGCATCGCGTTCGAGGCCGTGTACACGATCACCTGGCGACCACTCTGGCGTATGCCTCCCAATTTGGAGGAGACAGTGCGCGCCGCCGTGCACGCCACGGCCTCCGCTACAGCGGCACGTCTGACAGCCTCGGACGTGCCCGCCGCCCAGGACGCCGTTAACGCCGCCCTCGGCTGTCTGCCCCGCCGCGCCCCGAACTATTTCCTGTTGAACGTCTACGCAGCTCTAGGCCTACCCAGGACCGCCCAGGACCTGCTGGCACAGCGGGCAGAGGACGAACAGCGCATCCGCCGTCTGCGCTTCTTGAAGGACAACCTCTACGATCGCCCGGACCTCGTCGTCCTGAACCAACTTGAGCACCACGCCCCCAGCGCCTTGAGCGACGAGCATGTTGCCGAACTCCAGCGACTTGCCCGCCTGATCTACTCCTGCGACCGCTGGTGGCTCCCACTCCTGCAGCAATGGGAGCAGGTCGGCCAAGGGTTCACCGACATCGAGAAGCGACAGCAGGCCATGCTCGTGCTGTCCGACTCCCTGAAGGCTCTTAACGGCGGCAGTCTGCCCAGCAACATCGCGCCGATGGACATACCTGGATCCGACGAGACACCTCGAAGGGCGCATCCATGAAGCTCGTCCTATGGCGAGTACTGCTTGCTCCTCTCACCAGCGCCCGAGCCGTACTCCTTCAACGACGCAGCACAACGTCCCTGTCCTATGACGCTGCCTGGCGGCGGGCCCGCCTGGACCGTTGTCCCGACGAAATGGTCTATCGACTCCACGGCCACCAAGCCGCCAGCGCCTCCGATCAGACGTCCAGCGCCCGGACGCCCTCCGGCCCACCCAGGAGCGACGAGCCGACCGACCGGCGTCCGTGACAGGGCCGCACACAAGCACTTTAGCCCCGTTGCGGAGAGCTGTATGGCCCACTTGGACTGAGTCAACGTGGGCTTTGGTCGAGTTCAAGCGGACTGGTCCCCAACAGGTCCCCGAAAATGATCAAAAGGCCACTCCAGATTCTCTCTGAAATGGCCTCCGACCTGCGACTTCGCAAAGTCGGGACGACAGGATTTGAACCTGCGACCCCTTGACCCCCAGTCAAGTGCGCTACCAAGCTGCGCCACGTCCCGGTGCTCGAACCGACCGGAGAAGTCCCGGCCGGGGCGTGCAGAAGAAAAATACCCTGTCCGGGGCCCTGATTCCAAAGCGGGGCCCCCGGCCGGCGCATTCCGCCCTCCGGCGGGCGCCCGGCTTCCGTGGTTCGATGAGGGTATGGGCGAAATATCCGCCAGGGGCGGGATCCGGGTGCGCCGGGTGTACGAGCCGCCGGAGCCGGCGGACGGCGCGCGGGTACTGGTGGACCGGCTGTGGCCGCGCGGGATGGCCAAGGCCGATGCGCCGTTCGACGAGTGGTGCAAGGAGGCGGCGCCCTCCTCGGAGCTGCGGCGTTGGTACGGCCATGAGGCGGAGCGGTTCGCGGGCTTCGTGGAGCGCTACCGCCAGGAGCTGGCGGGGGACGCGGCACAGCGGGCGCTGGGGCGGCTGCGGGAGCTCGCGGCTGACGGGCCGCTGACGCTGCTGACGGCCACCAAGGAGGTGTCGGCGAGCCATGCGGCGGTGCTCGCCGAGGTGTTGGGTGAAGAGGCGTGAGCGGTGTACGGGGGCCGTCCCTGCGCGGTATGCGAGGTGCCCATGGGGTGTGTACGCGGTGTGCGACGCGCCGATGACCCGCCGCTGACCTGCGGAGATGCGGATGCGTTGACGAAACATACGGTGGAGTGCATACTTATACCCATCAGCGAATGCACCGTAAGGAGAAACCCGTGACCGAGCGCGTCGTACTCGCCTACTCGGGCGGCCTGGACACCTCTGTCTGTATCGGCTGGATCGCCGAGGAGACGGGCGCCGAGGTCATCGCCGTTGCCGTGGATGTCGGCCAGGGCGGCGAGGACCTGGACGTCATCCGCAAGCGTGCGCTTGCCTGCGGCGCGGTCGAGGCCGAGGTCGCGGACGCCAAGGACGAATTCGCCGACGAGTACTGCCTGCCGGCGATCAAGGCCAATGCGCTCTACATGGACCGCTACCCGCTGGTCTCCGCGCTGTCCCGGCCCACGATCGTCAAGCACCTGGTGGCCGCGGCCAAGAAGCACGGCGCGACCACGGTCGCCCACGGCTGCACCGGCAAGGGCAACGACCAGGTGCGGTTCGAGGCCGGCATCTCCTCCCTCGCCCCCGACCTGAAGTGCATCGCCCCGGTCCGCGACTACGCGATGACCCGGGACAAGGCGATCGCGTTCTGCGAGGAGAAGAACCTCCCGATCGCGACCACCAAGAAGTCGCCGTACTCGATCGACCAGAACGTCTTCGGGCGGGCCGTGGAGACCGGCTTCCTGGAGGACATCTGGAACGCGCCGATCGAGGACGTCTACGAGTACACCGAGAACCCCGCGACCCCGCGCGAGGCCGACGAGGTCGTCATCACCTTCAAGGAGGGCGTCCCGGTCGCCCTCGACGGCAAGCCCGTCACCGTGCTGCAGGCCATCCAGCAGCTCAACCAGCGGGCCGGCGCCCAGGGCATCGGCCGGATCGACATGGTCGAGGACCGGCTGGTCGGCATCAAGTCCCGCGAGGTCTACGAGGCGCCCGGCGCCATCGCGCTGATCACCGCGCACCAGGAGCTGGAGAACGTCACCGTCGAGCGCGAACTGGCCCGCTACAAGCGGCAGGTCGAGCAGCGCTGGGGCGAGCTGGTCTACGACGGCCTGTGGTTCTCGCCGCTCAAGCGGGCCCTGGACGGCTTCATCAACGAGGCCAACCAGGCGGTCAGCGGTGACATCCGGATGACCCTGCACGGCGGCCGCGCGGTGGTCACCGGCCGGCGGTCCGAGCAGTCGCTGTACGACTTCAACCTGGCGACGTACGACACCGGCGACACCTTCGACCAGTCGCTCTCCAAGGGCTTCATCGAGCTCTTCGGTATGTCGAGCAAGATCGCGGCCAAGCGCGACCTGGCCTGAGCCGGTCTCGTTCCTTCCGTAGCACCACCCGCCTTCCCGCCCCCGCGGCGGGAGGGCGGTGCCCCCGGGGCCACCAGGCCGTGGGGGCGGCGGCACATCGAGCAGCCTTGAGGAGCAGCAGTGAGCAGCAACAGCGGTGATGTCCGGCTCTGGGGCGGGCGGTTCGCCGACGGACCGGCCGAGGCGCTGGCCCTCCTGTCCGCGTCCGTCCACTTCGACTGGCGGCTCGCCCCGTACGACATCGCCGGCTCCCGTGCGCACGCCCGGGTACTGCACACGGCCGGGCTGCTCACCGAGGACGAGCTGACGCGGATGATCGCCGGGCTGGACCAGCTGGAGGCGGACGTCGCCGACGGCTCGTTCACCGGCACCATCGCCGACGAGGACGTGCACACCGCCCTGGAGCGCGGGCTGCTGGAGCGGCTCGGGCCGGACCTCGGCGGCAAGCTGCGGGCCGGCCGGTCGCGCAACGACCAGGTCGCCACGCTCTTCCGGATGTACCTGCGCGACCACGCCCGGATCATCGGCGGGCTGATCGCCGACCTCCAGGAGGCGCTGGTCGGCCTCGCCGAGGCCCACCCGGACGTCGCGATGCCGGGCCGGACGCACCTCCAGCACGCCCAGCCGGTGCTCTTCGCCCACCACGTCCTGGCGCACGTGCAGTCGCTGTCCCGGGACGCCGAGCGGCTGCGGCAGTGGGACGACCGGACCGCGGTCTCGCCCTACGGGTCCGGTGCGCTGGCCGGCTCCTCGCTCGGCCTGGACCCCGAGGCGGTCGCCGCGGACCTCGGCTTCGAGCACGGCTCGGCCGGCAACTCCATCGACGGCACGGCCTCCCGTGACTTCGTCGCGGAGTTCGCCTTCATCACGGCGATGATCGGGGTCAACCTCTCCCGGATCGCGGAGGAGGTGATCATCTGGAACACCAAGGAGTTCTCCTTCGTGACCCTGCACGACGCCTTCTCGACCGGCTCGTCGATCATGCCGCAGAAGAAGAACCCGGACATCGCGGAGCTGGCGCGCGGCAAGTCGGGGCGGCTGATCGGCAATCTGACCGGTCTGCTGGCGACGCTCAAGGCGCTGCCGCTGGCGTACAACCGGGACCTCCAGGAGGACAAGGAGCCGGTCTTCGACTCCTGCGACCAACTGGAGGTGCTGCTCCCGGCGTTCACCGGCATGATGGCCACCCTCACGGTCAACCGCGAGCGGATGGCGGAGCTGGCGCCGGCCGGCTTCTCGCTGGCCACCGACATCGCCGAGTGGCTGGTCAAGCAGGGCGTGCCGTTCCGGGTGGCGCACGAGGTCGCGGGCGAGTGCGTCAAGGAGTGCGAGGCGCACGGCATCGAGCTGGACCAGCTCACCGACGAGCAGTTCGCCAAGATCTCGCCGCACCTGACGCCCGAGGTGCGCGAGGTGCTCAACGTCCCCGGTGCGCTCGCCGCGCGCAGCGGCCGGGGCGGCACCGCGCCCTCGGCGGTCGCGGTCCAGCTCGCCGAGGTGCGGGCCGATCTGGTCCGGCAGCAGGAGTGGGTGGCGGCCAAGCAGCCGCGGTGATCGAGGCAGGCACGGCACGGCGGCCCGTACCCGGACAGACCGGGTGCGGGCCGCCGTCGTGTGGGGGGCGGTGCGCCAGGGTCGACCCTGTGTGAGACATTGATGTCTCATTCGGTTATTCTGTGTCTCATGGCCGTGGATCGTGAACACGTACTCAAGGAAGCCGCCGCGCTGCTCACCCGCCGCGCGACGGTGTCGATGGACGAGATCGCCCGCGCCGCGGGCATCAGCCGTGCCACCCTGCACCGGCACTTCGCCGGCCGGGACGCCCTCATCCGGGCCCTGGAGGAGCACGGGATCGCGCAGTGCGCGCAGGCGATGGACGCCGCGCGGCTGGACGAGGGCGACGCCCCCGGGGCGCTGCACCGGCTGATCGAGGAGGTCGAACCGATCGCGTCCATGCTGGCCTTCCTCTTCTGCGAGAACCAGCTCTTCGAGGGCGACGCGGTCAACGCCGGCTGGGCCACCCTCGATGCGCGGCTGACCGCGCTGTTCCGACGCGGCCAGGAAGAGGGCGACTTCCGGATCGATCTGAGCCCCGCCTGGCTCACCGAAGCGCTCTACGGCCTGATCGGCGCCGGCGCCTGGGCCGTGCACGAAGGACGGGTCGCCCGCAACGACCTCCACCACTCGATCGTCGAGCTGCTGCTCGGCGGCATCCGACGGAGCATGGAGAAATGACCGAGACCATAGCGTCAGGACGGGCCGGTTCGGCCCATGTGGACGACCAGCCCCGTCCCGGCCGCTGGCTCGCCCTCGCCGTCCTCGTCCTGGCCGTCCTGCTGGTCGGCGTGGACGCCACGGTCCTCGGCCTCGCCACCCCCTTCCTCAGTGAGGACCTGCGCCCCTCCGGCACCCAGCTGCTGTGGATCGGTGACATCTACTCCTTCGTCATCGCCGGCCTGCTGGTCTCCATGGGCAGCCTCGGCGACCGCATCGGCCGCAAGAAGCTGCTGCTGATCGGGTCGGTCGGCTTCGGCGCGATGTCGGTGCTCGCCGCGTACGCCACCAGCCCGGAGATGATGATCGCCGCCCGGGCGCTACAGGGCGTGGCCGGCGCCACGCTGATGCCGGCCACCCTGGCGCTGATCCGCAACCTCTTCCACGACCCCCGGGAACGCAGCCTGGCCATCGGCATCTGGGGCGCGATGGCCTCGGCCGGCATGGCCGTCGGGCCGGTGCTCGGCGGGTTCCTGCTGGGGCACTTCTGGTGGGGGTCGGTCTTCCTGATCAACCTGCCGGTGATGGCGGTGCTGGTCGCCGTCGGCGCCAAGGTGATCCCGGAGTCGCGCAACCCCGATCCCGGCCCCTGGGACATCCCCAGCGTCCTGCTCGCCCTGGTGGGCATCGTCAGCGTCGTCTACGCCGTCAAGGAAGCCGCGGTGGAGGGCTACCGCTGGGACATCGCGCTGGCGGCCGTCATCGGTGTGCTCGCGCTGCTCGTCTTCGTCCGCCGCCAGCTCACCCTGGACTCCCCGCTGCTGAACATGAAGCTCTTCCAGCACCGCGGCTTCTCCGGTGCGGTGCTCGCCGATCTGCTGACCATCCTCGGGCTGTCCGGACTGGTCTTCTTCCTCTCCCAGTTCCTCCAGATGGTGCAGCAGCGCTCGCCGCTCAACGCCGGCCTGGTCGAACTCCCCGCCGCCGTCGGTGCGGTGGGCGCCGGCCTGGCCGCCGGGTGGGTCGCCCGGCGGCTGTCCGTACGGATCGTGGTGGCCGGCGGCCTCGCCGTCGTCGGGCTCGCGCTGGTCGGCTGCACCACCCTGCACGGCGACACCGGGACCGCCGCGCTGTGCGTGATCCTCTTCGTGGTCGGCGTCGGCGCCGGCTTCTCCTTCACCGTCACCGCCGATGTGATCCTCTCCAGCGTGCCCAAGGAGGAGGCCGGTGCCGCCTCCGCGGTTTCCGAGACCGCCTACGAGCTCGGCGCGGCCCTCGGCATCGCCCTGCTCGGCACCATCGTCACCAGCTTCTACCGCGACTTCGCCGCCCCGCCCGGCGTGTCCGAGCACGCCGCCGACGCCGCCCGGGAATCGCTCGGCGGCGCGGTCGACACCGCCGGGGCGCTCCCCGCGGAGCAGGGCGCGGCGCTGCTGAAGGCCGCTCAGGACTCCTTCGTGGGCGGGGTGGACGTGGCCGCCGGAGTGGGCGCGGTGGTCCTGCTGTCCGCGGCGGTGGCGGCGTGGTTCCTGCTGCGCGGCCAGGAACTCGCCCACAGCCCCGCCACGCCCGCCGCCGAGCCGCCGGCCCGGTCCGTCGCCGGGGCGCCGCGCGGCTGATCCCCCGTCAACAGGCCGTGCGCCGTACCCGCTCCGCCGGACGGCGGGCCCGCGCCCCGTACCGGGCGTGTCCTGTGGATCACGGCGCCGCCCACCCGCAATGATCCACGGGACACGACGCCCTGGGGGCGACTGTCCCCCGCCCGTTCACGCCCGGTACGCGCCACGGTGACCGGCCGTCCCGCGCGGCTCGCTTGACTCTCCGGTCGTCCCCCTACGGACGGCCTGCACAGGAGAGTGACGCAGTGCGCGACATCGGACGACGGACCTTCTTCACCGCCGCGGGGGCCCTGGCCACCGCGAGCGCCATCGGCAGTAACGCCTACGCCACCGGCCATGCCCGCGACGCGACCACCGCCGACGAGTACATCGACGTCCAGCTCCTCAACATCACCGATCTGCACGGCTATCTACAGGGCGCCCCGGGCGCCCACTCCCGGATCACCGGCGCCGGCGGCAAGACCTACACCGTCGGCGGGGTGGCCTATATGGCCGCCCACCTGGAGCGGCTGCGCGACGGCCGCCGCAACTCCCTCTTCTTCGCCCCCGGTGACCTCTTCTCCGGCTGGGAGTTCGACGCCTCCTCCTTCGCCGACGAGCCCACCATCGAGGCCCTCAACGCCATGGGCCTGGACTTCGCGTCGGCCGGCAACCACGAGTTCGACAAGTCGGCCACCTACCTGACGTCGCACATGGTGGACGGCGACGCCTTCCCGCTCGTCGGCCGGGACGACGACTTCAAGGACTCCACCGGAAAGCGCTTCCGGGGCGCGGACTTCCCCTACTACAGCGCCAACATGGTGTGGAAGGACACCGGGAAGCGGGTGCTCGCGCCGTACAACATCGTGCAGGTCGACGCCGGCCGCGGACGCAAACTGCCGATCGGCTTCATCCACCTGACGGCCATCGGTACCGAGACCTTCCCCGGCTCCTACCAACCGGGCCTGCGCACCCTCGACGAGTTGGAGACCGCCAACCGCTGCGCCGCGGAGCTCAAATCACGCGGCGTCAACGCGATCGTGCTCAGCATGCACGACGGGGCGGTGGCCGGCAGCGACTTCTCCAGCGGTAAGAACCCCTCGGGACCGGCGTACGAACTGGCGCTGCGGGTCTCGCCGGACATCGACGCCATCGTCACCGGCCACTGGCACTGCGCCTTCACCATGATGCTGCCCGACCCCGACGGCAACCCCCGCCCGTTCGTGGAAGCCGGCTGCTACGGCCAGCTCATCAACGAGATCAGCCTGCGGCTCGACCCGGACACGGGTGCGGTGATCCGGGAGCTGACCCGCTCGGTCAACCACCCCAACACCCAGGACGTGACGCCCGACCCGGACCTGAAGTCCATCGCCACCTACTGGGCCGGCCGCGGCTCCCGGCGGGCCCGCTCCCACATCGGCACCCAGAGCGCCTCCTTCACCCGGAGCCGCAACGCGGTGGGGGAGTGCACCATGGGCAACCTGGTCGCCGACTGGGCGCTGTGGGCCGGCCGGCAGCCGCGCGGACCGATGGACGACCCCGCGGACCACCCCAACACCCCCGCGGAACTCGCCGTGATCGCGGTCTTCCCGCGCGTCGGCCAGGCGGTGATCGCCGGTGATCTGATCCGGGACGAGGAGACCGACGGCACCGTCACCTTCGGGCAGGCCTGGAACGCCGTGGGCTTCGGCGACCCGATCGTCACCGTCACCGTCACCGGCCGACAGATCCATGACGCGCTGGAGGAGCAGTGGGCGCCGGCCGCCGGCGGTGGCCTCGGCTTCTCCCCGCTCGCGGTCTCCCGCAACGTCCGCTACACCTTCGACGCCGCCGGCAAGGTCGGCGCGCGGATCGACCCGGCCGAGGTGTTCATCGACGGCAAGGCCCTGGACACCGGCCGCCGCTACCGCCTGGCCGCGCCCTCCTACACCCTCATCAACCAGGACGGCTTCAGCTCCTTCACCGGCTTCACCGCACCGGTCCGGCACACCCGGGACTTCGAGAGCTTCATCGCCTACGTCCGCAGTACCGAGCGGCTGGTGCCCGCCCCGCTGGGCCGGGTGCGGGCCAAGAACACCTCGGTGCCCGGCGCCCGCACCGGCACCGTCCCCCAGCGCCAGCAGATCCTCCACCCCGACGGGAGCCTGCTGCCCCGGGTCGAGGCGGCGCTGCGCGCGGCGCTGACTGGCGGCACCGAGGGCCAGCGCGCCCCCGGCGGCTTCCGGGTGCCCTGCTGACCCGCCCCCCTGCGGCCCGGCGCGCGAAGGGCCCCGTCCCTGGGCGGTTCTTGGGTTCTAGTGAACGTTGCAACACCCCAGCTCAAGGGGTGCGATGGACTTCACGATCCGAGCGGACCGGACGGCTCAGGGGCCTGTGAAGCT
>NZ_JBFAEA010000009.1:0-276654 GCF_040641675.1 Streptomyces sp. NPDC020742 | reverse complement strand
TACCATAAAGACTACTTAAAACTGTGGTTTTTTGTTTTAGTGCGGTTGGGGGGGCGGGGGGGGGGGGGGGGCCGCCCCCCCCCCCCGCGCCCCGGCCCCCCCCACCACCGACCTTACCCGCCGGTCATTTATGGGGTCACCACCTGCTCGCCGGCCGGCGTGAGGTGTGCGTCACGCCGTACCAGCGCCGCATAGCGGCCGTCGGCGGCCAGCAGCTCGTCGTGGGTACCGCGTTCGGCGATCCGGCCGCCGTCCAGGACGACGATCTGGTCGGCGTCGCGGACGGTGGAGAGGCGGTGAGCGATGGTGAGGGTGGTGCGCCCCTCGGAGAGCGCGTCGATGGCCTGCTGCACGGCGTGCTCGGTACGGGTGTCCAGGGCACTGGTGGCCTCGTCCAGGACGAGCACCGGCGGGTCGCGCAGGATGGTGCGGGCGATGGCCAGGCGCTGCTTCTCGCCGCCGGAGAAGCGGTAGCCGCGCTCGCCGACGAGGGTGTCGTAGCCGTCCGGGAGGGCGGCGATGTGGTCGTG
This sequence comes from Streptomyces sp. NPDC020742, assembly GCF_040641675.1. NCBI lineage: Bacteria > Bacillati > Actinomycetota > Actinomycetes > Kitasatosporales > Streptomycetaceae > Streptomyces > Streptomyces sp. NPDC020742. The sequence continues at coordinate 276,124 of NZ_JBFAEA010000009.1, read as the reverse complement.
GATCTGGGCGGCCTTGGCGGCCCGTTCGATCTCGTCGTCGGTGGCGTCCGGCTTGGCGAAGCGGAGGTTGTCGGCGACCGAGGCGTGGAAGAGGTAGGTCTCCTGGGAGACCACCCCGACCGCCCGCGCCAGGGTGTCGAAGTCCAGGTCGCGGACGTCGGTGCCGTCGAGGGTGACCCGGCCCTCGGTCACGTCGTAGAGCCGCGGTACGAGGTAGCTCAGGGTGCTCTTGCCGCTGCCGGTCGGGCCGACGACGGCCAGACTGCTGCCCGCGGGGACGGTCAGGTCGACGCCGTGGAGGGTGGGCGCGGCCTCGGGGTCGTAGGCGAACGTGACGCCCTCGAAGCGGACGGCGCCGCGCGGGGAGGTCAGGTGGACCGGTTCGGCGGGCTCGGTGATGGCGACCGGCAGGTCGAGGTACTCGAAGATGCGCTGGAAGAGCGCGAGCGAGGTCTGCATCTGCACGCCGGTGGTCAGCAGCGAGACGGTGGGGCGCAGCAGGCCCTGCTGGAGCGAGACGAAGGCGACGAGGGTGCCGAGGGAGAAGGCCGGGCCGCCCAGTTCGAGGACCAGTCCGGCGGCCCAGTAGATCAGGGCGGGCATGGCGGCCATGACGATGCCGATGGTGGCCATCCGCCAGCGGCCGGCCATGTTGGCGCGCACCTCCAGGCCGACCAGCCGCTCGGACTCCCCGGCGAACCGCTCGGTCAGGGAGTCGGCGCGGCCCATCGTCCGGCCGAGCAGGATGCCGCTGACCGACAGCGATTCGGTGACCATCGCGGACATCGCGGCCATCTGCTTCTGCCGCTGCGAGGTGATCTTCTTGCGTTCGTTGCCGACCCGGCGGCTGATCCAGACGAAGAGCGGGAGCAGGAGGAGGGAGACGACGGTCAGCCGCCAGTCGAGCGCGACCATGGCGCAGACGGTGGCGGTCACCGAGGTGAGGTTGGAGACCAGGGAGGTGGCGGTGGAGGTGACCGTGGCCTGCATCCCGCCGATGTCGTTGGCGATCCGGGACTGGACCTCGCCGGTGCGGGTGCGGGTGAAGAAGGCCAGCGGCATCCGCTGGAGCTTGGCGTAGACCGCGGTGCGCAGGTCGTGCATCACCCGCTGGCCGACCGTGGTGGACACCAGGGTCTGCAACACGCCGAAGACGCTGGTGGTGACGGCGGTGGCGATCATGCCGAGCGCGAGCAGGGTGAGCAGTCCGGTGCGCCGGCCGGGGATCGCCACGTCGAGGATCTCGCGGAGCAGGAACGGCGAGGCGACCGAGACCAGCGAGGAGGCGCCGACGAGCAGGCCGACGAGGGCCAGCCGGCCACGGTAGGGGCGGAAGAGGGCGAGGATCCGCCGCAAGGGGACCGGGGCTTCCGGGTCCTTGGGCGGTGGGGTCCAGTCGATGTCGGTGCTGCGCATGGGCTCCTTCGGGAGTGCGGAAGAGTGCGGAAGAGCACGATCTTACGGAGCTTAGCTCACTGTTACCTATACTCACAATGAACCAGGTCTTGATACCCTTCGGGCATGCCCACCCCCGAGCCGACGGTCAGCACCTCCCACGTCGCCGAACAGCTGGTTCGGCTGACCCGGCGGATGCACCGTGCGCAGAAGCACCACCTGGCGCACCTGGACATCGCCTTCACCCCGGCACAGTCCCAGCTGCTGCGGATCGTCGCCCACTACCGCGGCACCCCGCCCCGGATGGCCGACCTCGCCGAGCGGCTGGAGGTCGTGCCGCGGGCGGTGACGACGCTGGTGGACGGGCTGGAGGCACACGGCGCGGTGCGCCGGGTGCCGGACCCGGCCAACCGCCGGGTGGTGCGGATCGAGCTGACCGACACCGGACGTTCCGCACTGCGCGCGTTGCGCAGCGCCCGACGGGCCGCGGCGGAGGAGATCCTGGCCCCCCTGACCGCGGAGCAGCGCGAGGTGCTGGGCGGTCTGCTGTCCACCCTGGTCGACGGGCCGGGTGAACGGCACTGACCTGACACCCGGTCGACCGGAGGAGTGCCGCCATGCCCCTGCTGGAGCCGAACCCGCAGTCCCTGCGGCCCACCGACGCCGGGCCCGCCGCACCCGACCGGGTGGCCGACGCGCGGGCGTCCGGCACCCCCGGACCGCTGCGCCGCGACCTGGTCGCGCTGCTCGGCCCGGACAAGGTGCTCCACCGGCTCTCCGACCTGGTCGCCTACGCCTCCGACGCCAGCCCCTACCGCTTCGTGCCACAGGTCGTGGTGGTCGCCGAGGACCTCGACGACCTCTCCGCGGTCCTCTCCTACGCCCACGGCAACGGCCGCAGCGTGGTCTTCCGGGCCGCCGGGACCTCGCTCAACGGCCAGGCGCAGGGCGAGGACATCCTCGTCGACGTCCGCCGGCACTGGACCGGGATCGAGGTCCTCGACGGCGGTGCCCGGGCCCGGATCCGGCCGGGCACGACCGTGCTGCGCGCCAATGCCGCGCTCGCCCGGTACGGCCGGGTGCTGGGCCCCGACCCGGCCAGCGCCCTGGCCTGCACGCTGGGCGGAGTGGTCGCCAACAACGCCTCCGGGATGACCGCCGGCACCACCCGCAACTCCTACCGGACGCTGGCCTCGGCCACCGTCGTACTGCCGTCCGGCACGGTCGTCGACACCGCCGGCCCGGCCGCCGACGAGGAGCTGGCACGGGCCGAACCGGCGCTCTGTGCGGGGCTGCTCGCGCTCAAGGCGGAGATCGAGGCGGATCCGGAGTTGGTCGCCAGGATCCGCGCCAAGTACGAGATCAAGAACACCAACGGCTACCGCCTGGACGCCTTCCTCGACGCGGCGACACCGGTGGGGATCCTGCGCGGCCTGATGGTCGGCTCCGAGGGCACCCTCGGCTTCCTCGCCGAGACCGTCTTCGACACCCTGCCGCTGGACCGGCACGCCGTGGGCGCGCTGCTGTTCTTCCCGTCGCTGAGCGCCGCGGCGGCGGCCGTACCGCGGTTCACCGCGGCGGGCGCGCGGGCCGTGGAACTGATGGACGGCCATACGCTGCGCGCCTCGGTGCGCGTGGCCGGGGTGCCGGCGGACTGGGCGGCGCTGCCGCCGGGGACCGCCGCGCTGCTGGTGGAGTTCCGGGCCCCCGACGAAGCCGGCCGGCAGGCCCACGAGCGGGCCGCGGCACGGCTGCTGCCGGAGCTGGAACTGGTCGCGCCGGTGGCGTCGGTCAGCAACGCCTTCACTCGTGACCCGGCGGTGCTCGACGGCTACTGGCGGGCCCGCAAGGCCTTCGTCACCGCGGTCGGCGGCTCCCGCCCGTCCGGTACGACGCTGATCACCGAGGACTTCGCGGTGCCGCCGGCCCGGCTGGCCGAGGCGTGTACGGCCCTGCTGGAGCTCCAGGCCCGGCACGGCTTCGACGCCGCGGTCGCCGGGCACGCCGCCCACGGCAACCTGCACTTCCTGCTCGCCTTCGACGCGGCGAAGCCGGGCGACGTGGCGCGCTACGCCGCCTTCATGGACGCCTTCTGCCGGATGACCGTCGAACGGTTCGACGGCTCTCTGAAGGCCGAGCACGCCACCGGCCGGAACATCGCGCCGTTCCTGGAGCTCGAATGGGGGCCGCGGGCCACGGAGTTGATGTGGCGGATCAAGGAACTGATCGATCCGCACGGGATCCTGGCCCCGGGCGTCCTGCTGGACCGTGACCCCGAGGCGCACCTGCGCGGACTGAAGACCCTCCCCGCGGTCGAGCCGGTCGCCGACCCCTGCATCGAGTGCGGCTTCTGCGAACCGGCCTGCCCCAGCCAGGACCTGACCACCACACCCCGTCAGCGGATCGTGCTGCGCCGCGAGATGATCCGCCAGCCGCCGGGCTCCCCAGTCACCGCCGCACTGCTGGACGCGTACGGCCATGACGCGGTGGACACCTGCGCCGGCGACTCGCTGTGCCGGCTGGCCTGCCCGGTGGGGATCGACACCGGTGCGCTGATGCGGGACTTCCGGCACCGGCGGCACTCCCCGCGCGAGGAGCGGCTCGCGGAGTGGTCGGCGCGGCACTTCGGGCTGGTGGAGCGATCGGCGCGGTTGGCGGTGGCCGCCGCGGACCGGATCCGCAACCGGGCCGGGGACCGGCCCCTGACCGTGCTGACCCGGGCCGCACGGCGATCCGTACGCCCCGACCTGGTGCCGGAGTGGCTGCCGCAGCTGCCCGGACCGGCGCCCCGGACACTGCCGCCGACGGACCAGGCGGGCGCGGCCGCGGTCTACTACCCGGCGTGTGTGAACCGGATCTTCGGCCCGCCCGCCGGGCAGCGGGGACCCTCGCTGCCGGAGGCGGTCGTCGCGGTGTCGCAGCGGGCGGGGCGCCCGGTGTGGATCCCGCCGGAGGTGACTGGCACCTGCTGCGCCACGATCTGGCACTCCAAGGGCTATCCGGGCGGCAACCGGGTGATGGCCCACCGCATCGTCGAGGCCGCCTGGCGCTGGACGGACGGCGGTCGCCTCCCCCTGGTCGTGGACGCCTCCTCCTGCACGCTGGGCCTGGCCCACGAGGTCGTGCCGTATCTGACGCCCGGCCAGCGGGCCCGGCACGCCCGCATGACCCTCGTCGACTCCCCCGTCTGGGCCGCCGGGGAGCTCCTGCCGCGGCTCACCGTGCGGCGTACGCTCGACTCGGCCGTGCTCCATCCCACCTGTTCCATGCGGCACTTGGGCGAGGAGGAGGGCTTGCGGAGGGTCGCGGCGGCCTGCGCACGGGAGGTGGTGGTCCCGGACGACGCGGGCTGCTGCGCCTTCGCCGGTGACCGCGGGATGCTGCACCGGGAGCTGACGGAGTCGGCGACCGCGAAGGAGGCGGCGGAGGTGACCGCGCGGCACTTCGACGCGTATCTGTCGGCGAACCGGATGTGCGAGATCGGCATGGACCACGCGACGGAGGGCCGCGGGTACCGCTCGGCCCTCCTGGCGCTGGAGTGGGCGACCCGGCCGGAGTGAACGGCCGGAGCGCCCGGCAGGTGCGGGCGCCCGGCAGGTGCGGGCGGCCGGACGGTGCGGGCGGCGGCGCCGCCCCGTGGGTGTGGGGTCCTCCGGCGGCGCGCGCCGGACCGCCCGCAGCGGGGCTCAGCGGGTGAGGTGCAGGGCCACCGCGCTCTTGGCCGGGACGCTCATCCGGGCCGTGCCGTCGTCGCCGACGGTGACGGTGTCGCCGGCGCAGTCCTTGGGGGCGGCCTTGACCACATTGCAGTAGGTCCCGGCCGGCAGCGGGGTGGTGAACGTCCGGTCCAGCGCGCCGTCACCGTTGTTGATCACGACGAAGCCGGCCTTGCCCCGCCCGAAGGCCAGCGCGTTCCCGCCGTTGTCCCACCAGTCGGTCAGCTCCGCGGAGCCCACGGCGTTCCGGAAGCCGACCATCCCGGTGATCTCCGGCTTGGCGTGCTCGTTCGTCCAGCCGTCGCCGCCGCTCGGCGGCCCGGCGTCCTTGTCGGTCCACTCGTAGCCGGAGTAGACGTTCGGCGAGCCGTACGGCGAGGCCAGCATGAAGACGTTGGCGAGGGTGTAGGCCGCGCCGTCCTTGTACGTGAGGGTCGAGCCATTGCGCTCGGTGTCCCAGTTGTCGACGAAGGTACGGGCCCGGTCGCCACCGAGCTTGCCGTCCGCGACGGACTTGAGCTGGGCGAGGGCGCCGCCCTGGAAGGCGCTCTTGAGGTGGCTGCCGTAGCGGAACTCGTCGACGTCGCCGATACCGGTGTACTCGTCGGGCCGGACCGCCTCGCCGGCGCCGTAGATGACCTCCTGCACCCAGTAACCGGGGTCCTTCATCTTGGCCTTGATGGCGGCGACGTCGGTGGCGGAGACGTGCTTGGCGGCGTCGATCCGGAAGCCGTCCACGCCCAGCGCGCGCAGGTCGTCGAGGTAGCCGGCGATGGTGCTGCGGACGTGGTCGCTGCCGGTGTCGAGGTCGGCGAGGTTGACGAGTTCGCAGTTCTGGACGTCGTCGCGGTTGGTGTAGTCGGAGATGCTCTTGCGGCAGCCGTGGAAGTCGCGGTCCTGATAGGTGCCGGGGTAGCCGTACTTGGTGTACTGGGTGCCGCCGGTGCCGGTGCCGGATCCGGCGGCCATGTGGTTGATGACGGCGTCCGCGATGACCTTGACGCCCGCACCGTGGCAGGCCCGGATCATCGAGGCGAAGGCGTCCCGGTCCCCCAGCCGCCCGGCGATCTTGTAGCTGACGGGCTGGTACGAGGTCCACCACTGGTCGCCCTGGATGTGCTCGGACGCCGGTGAGACCTCCACATAGCCGTAGCCGGCCGGGCCCAGCTGATCGGTGCAGGCCTGGGCGACATCGGTGTACTTCCGCTCGAACATCGTGGCCGTGACGGTCTTCTCACCCGGCGGGGTGGCCTCGGAGGGCCACGGCGCGAAGGTGGCGAGGCCGACCGCGGCCAGCACTCCGGCCACCGCCCCGCCGAGCACACGGGAACGTTGCTGCATCTTGCGGCTCCTTCGTCAACAGGCGCGGTGGTACCGCACCGCGCCCACGGGAGCAGCCACGCGCCAGGCCGCCGTGGGGGGATTCCGTACGGAGCCTGCCGTTCACCTCGTGGACACGTCAACCCTTTCCGCAAGTCTTTTCAGTGACTTGCGAAAGATGCTGCCGGATGCGCGAGCGATGTTGCAGCAACACATTGCCGGTACCGGCAGTTATGACGGCAAAGAGTCCAAGTCCGCCGGTACGGGGATCCATCGGCCCTCTTGTGCCGCCGGCCGCCGCCCGACAGGGTCCTGACCGAGGTTCACCCATGCCCCGGCGCACCACTGCTCCTGGAGGATCGATGAACGAGGCACCATCGCAGAACCACGACCACAACGAGCCTGGGCCCAGCCGCCGTTCGGTGCTGTGGACCGCCGGCGCCGCGGGTGCCGGCCTGTCCCTCGGCGGCCTGACGGCGCATCAGGCCGCAGCGGCCGGCACCGGAACCGGCACCGGAACCGGCACCGGCGCGGCAGACTCCGCCCCGGCCGCCGCCTCGGCCCCCGAGGCCCGGGGCAAGACCATGATCGGGGTGCCCTTCGAGTCGCGCTCCACCGTGCGGGTGGGCATCGTCGGCCTGGGCAACCGCGGTGGCACCATGATCGACCTCTTTCTCGCGGTCCCGGGCGTACGCGTGGTCGCGCTCTGCGACCCGGTCAAGGAGAAGACCGCCAAGGCCGCCAAGAAGGTCACCACCGCCGGGCAGCCCGCGCCCGCCGTCTACACCAACGGCGAGCAGGACTTCGAGAACCTCTGCAAGCGCGGCGATGTCGACTTCGTCTATGTGGCCACGCCCTGGGACCGGCACTTCGAGATGGCCAGGGCGGCGATGCTGAACGGCAAGCATGTGGGCGTGGAATGCCCGATCGCACTGCGCCTGGACCAGCTGTGGGAGCTGGTCGACCTCTCCGAGCGGACCCGCAGACACTGCATGCAGCTGGAGAACTGCTGTTACGGCAGGAATGAGATGCGGGTGCTGCGGATGGCGCACGCCGGGCTGTTCGGCGAGCTGTTGCACGGCGCCGGCGCGTACCTCCACGACCTGCGCGGGCTGATGTTCGACCCCACGTACTACGAGGGGCCGTGGCGCCGGCTGTGGCACACCCGGCTCCGCGGCGACCTCTACCCCAACCACGGGTTCGGCCCGGTCGCCAACTACATGGACATCAACCGCGGCGACCGCGCCGTACGCATCTCCAGCTTCGGCACCCAGGCGTTGGGGCTGGCCGCCTACCGCAAGGAGCACATGCCGGCCGGCGACCCCAGCTGGAAGGAGTCGTACATCGAGAGCGACCGGACGGTCAGCCTGGTGCAGACCGCCAAGGGCCGGGTGATCCGGCTGGAGCACGACGTCTCCACCCCGCACCCCTACAGCCGGATCAACAGCCTCGGCGGCACCAAGGGCGTCTTCGAGGACTACCCCGAGCGGATCTACATCGAGCCGGACCAGAGCAACGACGAGTGGGGCGACTTCAGCAGGTACGCGGAGTGGGACCACTGGCTGTGGAAGGAGCACGCCAACCCGCCCGGCGGGCACGGCGGAATGGACTACATGCTGGTCTTCCGGCTGATGCAGTGCATGCGACTGGGCCTGGTACCAGACTTCGACGTCTACGACGCGGCGACGTGGACCGCGCCGGTGCCGCTGAGCGACCGCTCCATCAAGGCGGGGGGCACCCCGCAGGAGATCCCCGACTTCACCCGCGGACTGTGGAAGAAGACCCGCCCCGGGATGGACTCGCCGAAGCCGCAGGGGTAGGTCGACAGGGCCGGTGGGGTGTAGTGCACGTGCTGGTCACAGCTACGCGTTGAAGACTGTGACCAGCACGGTCGCCTCTGGGGCGGCAAGCGGCCGGTCAGTGCACCAGCAGGTCGATCACGCCCGTCAAGTCTTCCTCTCCGCTGCCCTCGGCCAGGCGGCGGCGCACCAGCTCGAAGTACGGGCTGAGCAATTCCGGGCTGGCACCCTGCTGCTCGGCGGTGCTCAGGAAGGTCGGCGTGCCGGCCATGCCGATTAGGCTGGTCACGGGCCCAGAGGTGATCAAGTACGCACTTACGAGTGGGTGGTTACCCCGGGGTGAGCGAGCACGTCAGAAGGGTGGGGCATGACGACGCCGAACCGGCCGAGCGCACCAGACGGACACGCTTGTGGGATCGACACCGCGATGGAGGTGATCGGCGGCAAGTGGAAGGGGCTGATCCGCTGGGCGCTGTACGAGCCTCCCTGCCGCCGCTTCGGTGAGCTGCGTCGACTGCTTCCGGGGATCACCGAGAAGGTGCTGGCCTCTCACCTACGTGAGAGGCCAGCGGACGGCGTCGTACACCGCGTCTCCTACGACGAGGTGCCCCCCCGCGTCGAGTACTCACTGACCGAGGACGGCATGCGCCTCAACGACGCACTCCAGCCGCTGGCCGCCTGGGGACGTGAGCGGCCGGTTGCTCGAGGGCGTCGAGGTCAACGAGCAGCGCGGTGGCGAAGGAGGCCAAGCCGCACTGCTCGTCGACGCAGACATCAGCGATCCATCCGTTCAGCCGCTCCCCTCACGGTTGCTCGTGAGGGTCGGAACGGATCCGATCCGAACGGAACGTTGCGCACGGCGGGAAAGCGGAGGGCCGTGCGCTACCGCCGGGCGGAGCAGGTCACCGGCTGGCCCGCTGCGCCCTTCTTCTGGTCCAGAACGCGGTTGTTGCCCTCCATCAGGAGGCAGTGCGCCACGCCCTTGCCCGTAGGCACGGCCTTGAGGCGAGGAGCGTGCCCGCCGTCCTCCCGTGCGCTCCATTTGGCTCCGCTCACCTTGGCCGGCATGCTTACCGCCCCGTCAAGGCCATCGGTGTAGTCGTGCCTGACGGATTGCAGGTTGCCCCCTTCAGTCCAGGCCTTGTACGTAACGTCGGAACTCTCGGTAGCGCAGCCCGACAGGAGTCCACCGGTAACAACCAGCCCCGCCATCATGGTGATGAGCTTCGTGGCTGCTGGTATGGGAAATGAAGGCATGACTTGGCCTCTCGCTCGGTGATTTCACTTGGGGGTGGGGTCGGGGAAGGATCTGTCGCCGAAGAGGACTCGGCTTGCCGCGGCCCGGCCGAATGGTGTGCGTAGCAGGGTGAATGCCGCTGCTGCTGTGGTAGGCGTCCGCACGTGGGCCAATGCCCGGCGCAGCATGAGTCGTCCGCGGAAGTGGGGGCGGAGTGCGGCTCCGTCGTAGTTGGTCATCGTGTCCGGTTTTCCGGTGCGCAGTGCGTCGTTGAGGACCTCGGCTGCGAGTTTCGACTGCCGTAGACACGGGTCCAGGCCACCGGCGGTGAGTGGGGAGACCGCGCCTGCTGCATCCCCCACGAGAAGCCCGTCGGCGCAGCTGATCCGGCGCAGCAGGCCGCCGACGGGTATGGGGCCTGCGCGCCGCTCCACTTTTTCGGGACGTTCGATGCCGGTCAGTCCGGGCGCTGAGGCGCTGAACTGCTCCATCGCACGGCGAAGCCCGTCTGGATAGCGGTCGGCATAGCCTGCGACTCCGACGTGGGCGTGTTGCCCGTCGTTGATTACCCAGGCCAGGTAGCCGGGGGCGAGTGAGGGGTCGAGTACGCAGTGGAATGTCGGCGGCTGGTCGCTTCCGGGTAGTTCGAAGACCTCTTCGGCGCCGACGATCAGGTGGTGGTTACGGTCGAGAGCGAGGTCGCGGGCGACTCTTGAGCGGGCCCCGTCGGCGCCGACGATGAAGCGGGCCCGGACTGCGGTCGGTCCGTCGCGACCGGCCAGGTGGAAGATGTTGCCCTGTCGGCCCACGTAGCGCGTGCCCAGTGCCATGCGTACGCCGGCGTCAACCGCGGTGGCGGCCGATGCTTCGTAGAGCGGTGCCATGTCGCCCACCCGGTACTCGTCGCGGTGGCTGGTGAGGCTGACCGGGCGGCGCAGGTCAGGGGGGTAGAGGACCACGCGTCGGATCGGTGGTCCGAGGCAGTCTGGGGGCAGCGGGAAGTCGTCGAGTGTCTTCCGTACGAAGATTCCTGTGGTGCGGATCGCGCCGGCAAGACTGGTTCGGCGTTCGACCAGAAGCACGTCGTGGCCTTGTCGGGCGAGGAGTGTGGCGGTGTTCAGTCCGGCCAGTCCGGCCCCGACCACCAGCACGTCGGTACTTTCTGTGGCCCCGAGACGGCAAGAGAGGCGTGCTGTCGTCATGGTCTCGTCTGTTCCTTGTGGAGTCCGTCATTGGTGCGTTCGGCGCGCGGCAGGCGCCGACCGGCGGCGGGCGGTACGGGCGGCCTGCGCCGCGAGGGTGAGGTGTGCGGACGTCGCGGTCAGGTCGTCACCTGGGAGCTTGCCGAAGATCAGGCGGAGCGGGTCGCGCCGCAGGGATGATCGAGGGCGCCATGCCTGGTGATCGTGTGCAGGAGGCCAGCCAGCGCGGCTGCGGGCGTCACGGCGAGGAACTGGCCGGGACGGATGCGCCAGACTCGTGCGCAGCGCTGTCCTCGTCCCCGGGGTCATCGGACTCCCAGTGCAGCAGGTCTCCGGGCTGGCACTCGAGCACCTCGCACAGCGCGGCGAGCGTGGTGAAGCGCACCGCCTTGGCGCGGCCGTTCTTGAGCACCGCCAGGTTGGCGGGTGTGATCCCCACCCGGTCCGCCAGTTCGCCCACGGACATCTTCCGCCTGGCCAGCATCACGTCGATGTCGACGACGATCGGCATCAGATCACCTCGGCCAACTCGGCCCCCAGCTGCGACGCCTCGACGTCGCGTGCGACGGCCTGGGCGAGCAGCATCCGCAGCACGAGCACGATGAGCGCGACACCGAAGACCGCCAGGCAAACCCCGCCCAGCAGGGCCACAACGCCCGGGGGCACGACCTCGCTCGACGCCAGGACCGCTCCGAGCGCGAACACCAGGAGCGCGGCCGCCACGAACGCACCGATCACGAGATGGACGTAGCGGAATGCGGCGTGGGAGAACACGGTTCCGCGTTGCGCCATCGTCACCAGCCGCCACACGCAGACCAGGACGACCTGGACCGTCACGACGCCCAGGACTGTGATCACGAGGACCGGAGTGCCGCGGTCCGCAAAGAGGTTCTCCTCCATAGCGCCCGTCAGCATCGCCACCATCACCGCCTGGGCGAGCACCGCCCCGGCGTGCAGCGCCACCATCACGGCGCGCAGCGCGAGCACTGTCAGCTTTCCCACTGCCACTCCCCTGATCGAATCGCGATGGAAATCTATCGAATATCGATAGGGATGACAAATGGGCCCCCCTGTGGGACGGCCTGCGTGACGCCGACCTGTCCGGCGTCGAGTGACTCACCGAGAAGATCGGCCGCCGCCTTCACGCGGTGGCCGCGGTTGGTGCGGACAGCACATCTCGCGGCCCCGCCCGAAGACCGCGGCCGGCAGCTGCAGCGGGTCCACGTCGGGGATCAGGGAAGCCATCGCGCGGGGGCCGGCGACGGGCGGGATGCGGGTGCAGACCCTGGGCGCCAGGGAGGCCCGAACTCCGCGGTGTCCGGCGGGCGATGCCGTCCGCCGGGCCCCGCGGCCGCTGCGTGCGTCAGCTCTCGGAGGTCGTCATCGGCGCGGCGTCCGGCGTCCTCGGCCGCTCCTCGGCCGGCGCCGTCCGCTCCGCCGGCCCCGGCGCCGGCCCACCGCCGAGGACCCGCTTCGCGGTGACCCGGTCGAGGGCGCCCTCCCAGCGGGAGACCGCGAAGACCGCCACGCAGTTGCCGAGCAGATTGGTCGCCACCCGCATCGAGTCCATGATCCGGTCCACGCCCAGCAGCAGGGCCACCGCCGCGGCGGGGATCACGCCCAGGGCGGACGCGGTCGCGGACAGCGCCAGGAACGCCGAACCCGGCACCCCGGCCATGCCCTTGCTGGTCAGCATCAGCACCAGGACGACGGTGATCTGCTGGCCCAGCGAGAGATCGACGCCGATGGCCTGGGCGATGAAGAGCGTCCCGATGGAGAGGTAGATCGAGGCACCGTCGAGGTTGAACGAGTAGCCGGTCGGCAGCACCAGGCCCACCGCGTCGTCCCGGCAGCCGGCGGCCCGCAACTTCTGCATCATCCGGGGCAGCACGGTCTCGCTGGAGCCGGTGCCCAGCGCCAGCAGCAGCTCCTCGCGGGTGTAGCGGACGAACTTCCACAGGCTCAGCCCGGTGACGGCCTTGAGGGCGACGCCGAGCAGGGCCAGGAAGACCAGGGCGACGCCGTAACAGACCGCGATCAGCTTGCCGTACGTCGACATCGCGCCCAGTCCGTACTCCCCGACGAGGTGCGCGGTGGCGCCCAGGACCGCGAGCGGGGCGAGCTTCATGAGGTAGCCGACCACGGTGAACACCACCTGCTGGGCCTGCTCGATCAGCGGCAGGAGCTGTGGCACCTTCTCCTGGCCGAGGTGCAGCAGCGCCGCGCCCACCAGACAGGCCAGCACCAGGACCTGCAGCAGCGCGTTCTCGGCGAACGCGCCGACGGCGCTGTCCGGCAGCGCCTCAAGGACGAACTGGGCGGCTGAGGGGAGGTGCGCGCCACCGGTCTTCGCGTCGACGGCGCCCTTGTCCAGCGAGGCCGGATCGATGTGCATCCCGGCACCGGGGGCGAAGACATTGGCGGCCACCAGGCCGATGACCAGCGCGAGGCCGCTCGCCACCTCGAACCACACCAGGGCCTTGAGCCCGATGCGCCCGAAGGCCTTGAGGTCGCCCGCCTTGCTGATACCGGCGACCACGACACAGAACACGAGCGGGGCGATCACCGCCTTGATCAGACGGACGAAGCCGTCGCCGAGCGGCTGCAGCGACGATCCCGCCTGCGGCCACAGGCGTCCGACGAGGACACCGAGGACCAGCGCGAGCAGTACCTGGGCGAACAGGCTGGTGCGCAGGACATGTCCCGCGCGGCGAATGAGCGTTCCGGTGGCGTGCGGCACGGACACCCCTCCATGGACGGAATTCTGTGATGCGGAAGTGGACTTCCGAGATCCGTCACTATGGCCGCTTGGTATTCACCACGAAAGAGCCAGGACAACCCCCGGGAAAACCTTGGAGCTTGATCCAAGGCGAACTGCGCGGAACCTGCGGATGTGCCCGCAGAAGACCGCAAGGCCCCGCTTCCTCCCCTCGTACCACCCCGCCCCGGAGGCCCGTCAGGCCGAGAGGTGCGCCCGGTCCCCCATCACCACGACGGGGTGCCGCGCCGGATCGAGGGCGCGCAGCAGCGTTTGCATCGCGGACCTGGAGACGCTCACACAGGCCGAGGTCCCGCTGCCGTGATCCATGTGCAGCCAGACGCCGCCGCCCTTGGACTGACCCTGCGGACGCGTCGGGTCGAGCGGCGAAGTCCCGGCGACCCGGTTGTAGTTGATCGCCACGACATAGTCGAAGTCATGCCGGGTGTTCCGGGACCAGTACGACGGCGGGGTGAACGCCGAGGAGTGCGCATAGGGCAGCTTGGCGCCGGGGTCCGCGAGCACGCCGCCCGCGTCGGTCAGCGGGAAGACCCCCACGGGGCTGCGCTTGTCGCCCTCGTGATGGTCCGGCGTCCAGCCCCGGCGGCCGTTGTGCGCCGGCCAACTCCCCTTGCGGTCCCAGCCCTTGGCGTTCTTCTCATAGAGGACGACGGTGGCGTCCGGGGAGTCCACGCCCTTGCCGTAGACCGCCACGACCTGGCGGGACCCGGCGGGGATGCGCGACCGCAGGGCCGTACCGACCTCGGGGATGTTCTTCAGGTGGGTGGTCGCCGACGCCCCGCGGGCCGGGCCGCCGGGGCGCTCCCCCTTGCCCGCACCGTCGTCCTTGCCCGCGCCCCGGCCACCGGTGCCGCCGCCGCAGCCCGCCAGGAGGACCAGTCCCGCCGCGGCCACCGCCGCCATCCGCACGCCCGCTGTTCGCATGCCCCCCATGGTCGCACCACGGGCCTGACGGCGGTTCAGCACCCGTCCGCTGCCCACCGCTCCGCGCCCGGTTGTCCGAAACCTACGGGCGCAGCGGAAAAACCGTTTGAAATCAGGTCACTCCGCGGGCCAGGCTTCCAGCACCTCCGCCACCGACGAGACCGGGCGAGAGGGCATTCCGCCTGCCGGGACGGCGCGCCGCCGACCGCCCACCACGACTCCGCATGGGACATCATGCACATTCGCGATCTTCCGTACCCCGACCCCGGCGTCCCGGACGTCCGCTCCGGAGGTGCCTTCCTGCGGTGGCTCTGCCGAAGCCAGCTCGGCGGGCAGCTCAAGGCCCTGTTCTGGGGGCTGGTCAACTTCGGTGCCATCGCCTCCTTCCCGCTGCCGATGGGCCTCGCCGTGCAGGCCGTGGTGGACCGCGACGGCGGGCGGCTCGCGCTCGCCGGCGGCCTGGTGCTGATGCTGGGCGCGCTGATCGCGCTCGGCGGCACGATGCTGCACCGCACCGCCGTCACCAACTGGATCACCGCCGTCGCCCGGATGCAGCAACTGCTCGCCCGCAAGACCACCGAGCTGGGCTCGGCCATGACCCGACGGGTGGCGGCCGGAGAACTGGTGACCGTGAGCACCGGCGACCTGGAGAAGATCGGCTGGTTCGTGGAGGCGGTCTCCCGGTTCGGTGCGGCGGCGGTCGCCGCGGTCGCCGTCTCCCTCGTCCTGGTCGTCCGCCAGCCGCAGCTCGGTGTCCTGGTCACCCTCGGTGTGCCCGTCCTGGCGCTGGCCGTGCTGCCGCTGCTGCCGCCGGCCATCCGGCGCGCCGACGCCCAGCGCGAGAAGGCCGGCCGAGCCACCGAGCTGGCGTCCGACACCGTGGCCGGACTGCGCGTACTGCGCGGGATCGGTGGCGAGGAGCTCTTCCTCGGCCGCTACCGCAGCGCCTCCCAGGAGGTGCGCAGGGCCGCGGTCCGCAGCGCACGGATGTGGTCGTTGATCTCGGCCGTCCAGGTCGTGCTGCCGGGCCTGCTGCTCATCGCGGTGGTCTGGTACGGCACCGAGCTCGCCCTCGCCGGCCAGGTGACGGTCGGTGAACTGGTCGCCATCTACAGCGCGGTCACCTTCCTGCTCTTCCCGCTCCGCCACTTCGAAGAGATCGCCCAGGCCTTCTCCTTCGCCCGGCCGTCGGCCACCCGCACGGCCCGGGTCCTGGCGCAGCACCGGCCGGCCGGTGGCCTCGGCAGCGCCCCGGAGGCGGACCCGTCCGGTGCTCTGCACGACCCGCTCAGCGGCCTGACCGCTTCGGCCGGTCGGCTGACCGCGGTGGTCTGTGGTGACCCCGACGCCGCCGGCCGGCTCGCCGAACGCCTCGGCGGCCACCCGCCGCGCGGCGACGAGGACGGCGGCGCGGCGGGCCCGCTGCCGGTCACCCTCGGCGGCACGTCGCTGGACGACCTGCCCCGCGACACCGCCCGGCGGGCCGTACTGGTGCAGGACAAGGACCCCATGCTGCTCTCCGGAACCCTCGGCGAGCTGTTGGACATCCCGTCCTCCGGGCGGGTACCGGCCACCGAGGCGCTCTCCGCGGCGCAGTGCGCCGATGTCCTCACCGCACTCGCCCAGGCGTCCGTGGACGACTCCGGCGACCCGATGCGCACCCACATCACCGAACGCGGCCGGTCGCTCTCCGGCGGCCAGCGCCAACGGCTGGCGCTGGCCCGGTCCCTGGTCACCGACCCGGAGGTGCTGGTCCTCGACGAACCGACCAGCGCCGTCGACGCACACACCGAAACCCGGATCGCCGCCGGACTCCGCCGGATCAGGACGGGTCGTACGACGGTGGTGCTCACCTCCAGCCCGCTACTGCTGGAAGTGGCGGACCAGGTGGCCTTCCTGCACGAGGGCAAGGTCGTCGCCGAGGCTCCGCACCGGGAACTGCTGGACCGCCAGCCCGCCTACCGGGCCGTGGTCACCCGGGCCTCGGAGGGGGAGACGGAACCGCCCCGCCTCCCGGCCGACGGGGCGGAGCTCATCGACGCCGCCCAGCAGGCCGGTTGGGCGGACACGGGCCAGGAGCGGCGGGCGGGGCGTGCGGCAGGGACGGCTTCGGTGGACCGGAAGCTCCTCACGAGCGAGCAGGACCAGCGGAAGCAGAAGCAGCAGGGCCAGCAGAACGAAGAGGATCAGATCGAGGAGAGCGCATGATCGGCCTGGCGCCACCGGAGCACGATCCGGACGCCCCCCAGACCCGCACCACCCTGCCCGTCGGCTCACCGGCCACCGTACGCCGCTACGTCGCCGGACTGATCCGCCGCCACCGCACCGCCTTCACGGTGCTCATCACCGTCAACGCGGCCGCGGTCATCGCCTCCATGGTCGGTCCGTACCTGCTCGGCGGCGTGGTGGAGGACCTGGCCGCGGGTGCGCGCACCCTCCACCTCGGGCGCACCCTCGCGCTGTTCACCCTGGCTCTGGCCCTCCAGACGGTCTTCGTCCGGATGGTGCGGCTCCGTGGTGCGATGCTCGGCGAGCGCATGCTGGCGGACCTCCGCGAGGACTTCCTCGTACGGTCCGTCGCCCTGCCGCCCGGTGTCCTGGAGCGGGCCGGCACGGGTGATCTGCTGTCCCGGATCACCACGGACATCGACCGACTCTCCAACGCGATGCGCGAGGCCGTACCACAGCTGTCCATCGGAGTGGTGTGGGTGGCCCTGCTGCTCGGCGGGCTCACGGCCACCGCGCCCCCGCTCGCGCTCTCGGTCCTGGTCGCGCTGCCGTTGTTGGTCGTCGGCTGTCGCTGGTACTTCAAGCGGGCACCGAGCGCCTACCGTTCGGAGGCCGCCGGATACGCGGCGGTGTCCGCCGTACTCGCCGAATCGGTCGACGCCGGGCGCGCCATCGAGGCCCACCGGCTCGGCGCCCGCCGGATCGCGCTCTCCGAACAGCGCATCCGCGCCTGGACCCAGTGGGAGCGCTACACGCTCTACCTGCGCTCGGTCCTCTTCCCCGTCGTCGATCTGACGCATGTGGTGCTGCTCGGTGCCGTCCTGATGCTGGGCGGAGCGTTCGTCATCCAGGGCTGGATCACGCCGGGACAGCTGACGACGGGTGCGCTGCTCGCGCACATGATGGTCGAGCCGGTCGGCATGATCCTGCGCTGGTACGACGAGCTACAGGTGGCGCAGGTGTCCATCGCCCGGCTCGTCGGCGTCCGGGAGATCGAACCGGAGCCCGCCGGTCCGGCGCAGTCGCCCCAGGGTCGTGCCGTCCACGCCGAGGAGGTGACCTTCGGCTACCACGCCGACGTCGATGTACTGCGCGAGGTCTCGCTGCGGATCCGGCCGGGCAGCCGGCTGGCACTCGTGGGGCCGTCCGGTGCCGGCAAGTCCACCCTGGGCCGGCTGCTGGCCGGCGTCTACGGCCCCCGCACGGGCACCGTCACCCTGGGCGGCGCCGAGCTCGCGGCGATGTCGGCCGAGCGGGTGCGCGAGCAGGTGGCGCTGGTCAACCAGGAGCACCACGTCTTCGTGGGATCGCTCCGCGACAACCTCCGGCTCGCCCGGCAGGGCGCCACGGACGGCGAACTGTGGGCGGCGCTGGGCTCGGTGGACGCCGACGAGTGGGCCCGGGCGCTGGACGCCGGCCTGGACACCGAGGTCGGCTCGGGCGGCCACCCGCTGACTCCGGCCCAGGCCCAGCAGATCGCCCTGGCACGCCTGGTACTCGCCGATCCCCACACCCTGGTCCTGGACGAGGCGACGTCCCTGCTCGACCCGCGCGCGGCCCGTCACCTGGAGCGCTCCCTGGGCAAGGTCCTGGACGGCCGCACGGTGGTGGCCATCGCCCACCGTCTGCACACCGCCCATGACGCCGATGTCATCGCGGTCGTCGAGGGCGGCCGCATCACGGAACTGGGCAGCCACGACGAACTCGTGGCGGCGGACGGTCCGTATGCGGCGCTGTGGAATTCATGGCACGGGTGAGGACAACCGGGCGAGCGGGGCCGCTGGGCCGCTGGGCGGCTGGGCGGCCGGGCGGCTGCCCGCTGGATGCTCATGCAGCGGGGCCACGGGGCGGCAGTGCCCCGTGGCCCCGATCTCGTGCTCCGATCCCGTGCCCCGGTCCTGTCGATGGCGCGGAACCTGGGCGACGGACACGCTGCGCACGCGCCATGGGGCTTCCGCCCCGTCGCCGGGCGGTGGCGGCGTGGCCGGTTTCAGAGGTGGCCGAGCGCGCCCAGGCCCCCCAGACCGCCCAGCAACATGAACACCGGCATCAGCACCTTCATCTCCACCCAGCTGCCGGCCTTGAAGCGCATGCCCTTGGGCGGACCGACCGGGTACCAGCGCTTACGGCCGATCGGGATGGGCCACAGGATGGGGCAGCCGGAGACCGTCAGCGCATCACCGATGTCATGGACCAGCGCGCCGAGCACTATGGGCAGGCCCAGCCAGAGGTACTGCTGCCCCGGATCGCCGAACAGCCAGCTCGCGCCGTTGCCCGGCTGGTCGAGGACGCCGGCCAGGATCCAGGCCGAGGCCGCGCCCAGCAGCCAGACCAGCACATCGCTGGAGACCCGGGCCGCCCTCCAGAGCAGGCCCTCGATGGCGAGCACCATGTGCACGAAGAGGATGCCCAGCACCGCCCAACGACCGCCCTGCATCGCCACCCAGGACGCCCCGCCGCCGACCAGCACCGCCCACACCCAGGTGTGGGTGAGCGTGCGGTGGCCCCCGGAACGGTTGCTGTCACCGCGCATTTTGGTCGCCTTGTAGACCGCGTGCGAGATGTTGTCGACCACTTCGCACAGCCCGCGTGAGAGCGGCCCGAACGCCCTCGAAATGGTGGCGGACTTGTGGTCGAGGTCCGGGGCGAGTGCCGCCCCGGCACAGATCAGGGCACCGGAGACGAGCACCGGCCAGGGCATGGGGTACCCGGCGGCAGCGGCCGCCGCGCCCACCCCCAGCCAAGCCGCGGCCCCGGACAGCGAGTGCGCCGGTCCCATCATGGTCGTTCCCACCCCTTGCTCTTGTGCTTCGCTCGCTCACCGCCGCGCCTCTGACGCCCGGTCGGCGACACAGCGTACGTCAGATGATCTCCACACGAGCAGCGGGCAGCAGCGGGCAAGGGGTGCGGGTGGGGCCTTGGCACCGATCACGGCGACGAGTTCGGCCCTGCGGTGTGCAGCGGCTCCGTTGAAAGTCCTTGCGGTCTCCTGGCGGCCTGCTTGCGGTCTTCGTTCGCTCTTCTTGCGGCGTCTTTGCGGTGCGTGGCGGTCGGCACCCGTACGGCACCTTCGCCTGGTCCGGATCCCTGCGAAGGCACCGGACGGGTTGCCGCCTGGGCCCTACAACGATCTTCGTGGCCCCGAACTCCCTAGTCAATCCTGGGAATTGCTCGCCCAACCCAAGGTATAGCTTGGGTCCTGTGACTCTGGATGATCTACGGGTGTTCGTGGCCGTGTGCCGGGCCGGGAGCCTCAGTGCCGTGGCCCGGGATCTGGCCTGTACGCAGTCGGCGGTGAGCCAGCATGTGAAGCGGCTGGAGCGGGAGACCGGTATGAGCCTGCTGGAGCGACAGCCTCGCGGGGTCGCGCCCACGGCCGCCGGGCACATCCTGTGCGACGCCGCCGCCGATGGGATAGCAGGGCTCGATCGTGCGTTGCACCGCCTCGGGGACCTGGCGAACGGGGAGAGCGGCACCGTGCGGATCACGACCGGAGGAACGACCGTGCGGCACTTCATGGCCGAGGCGGTCGTCTCCTTCCGCCGGCGCTACCCCAAGGTGAACCTGGAGTTCCGGACCGAGACCTCCAGTCGTAGCTGCTTCGACGCGCTCCTGGCCAGCAACCTGGACCTGGCGTGGATCACTATCGGCGGCCCGGTCCGCGGCATCGAGCAGCGGCCGGTGGTCGACCTGCCCTGGGTGCTCGCGGTACGGGCCGACGACCGGCTCGCGGCCCACTCGCACATCGACTCCTCGGACCTCGACCGCATTCGCCTCGTACGGCTTCCGCCGAACTCCACCTCAGGCACCCAACTGGATGCGGCCTTCGCCGAGTTGGGCATCCGAAGCGGCTCGGACACCAGCGTGGCCGACTGGGACACGGCTCTGCTGCTGGCCGAACTCGGCCTGGGGCACGCCGTCGTCCCCGCCGTACCGGGGCTTCCGGTACCGAGCGACGGCGACGGGCTGCGCCTCGTCCCCATCCCGGCGTTGCCGCCGCTTTCCGTCGGCTGGGCCGTACGCCGCTGGGACGCGCTCCCCCCGCTCGCCCGCACGTTCGCCGACACCGTCGCCGATAGCTGCGCGAGGCCCCCTCTTCGAGCCCCCGGGCCGGACATAGCCCCCTGACCATCGGCAGCGAACACCCACCCTTCCCCTCCCCTCCCCTCCCCTCCCCCCGCACCCGCACCCGCACCCGCACCCGCACCCGCACCCGCACCCGCACCCGGGGAGGCTCCTCCGGCTGTCCCGCCCGGCCGCCCTGTCCGGCCGCCCCGGCGGGTCGCCGCTGCCTGGTAGGCCAGCCGGCTCACGTGCGGATCGACGGCCTCGCCGGCCTCCGCAATCACACCCACCCCGGGACACAGGCGATCATGGTGATCTCCGCCACGTCCCGCCCTCGGCGTCACCCACAGAGCACCCGACAACCACACCCGCACTCCCCACGCAACGCACTCCCCCCATCGCAATCCGTAGCAAATGCCGACAGAGGGACGTACGACTCGGGGACACTCGGGCCGGCACAAGGCCGCGATGAAGTGTCGGCCGTCCCTGCCCAGGTCGCCCGGCGGGGCCCTGTTCTCCCGAAGCTGCCGCGAAGTGACAAGTAACTCAGCGTGTCGTTAGGGCCTTGGCTTCTGTGCGAGGTTCAGGAACTTCGCTGCCGGTGAGGGCGGGGAAATCAGCGTGGGCTTGTTCGACGGCTTCGGGGTAGGCCTCGCGCTTGGCGGGCTCGGCGAGCGCCCGGTAGATGCTGGCGACGGAGGGGTTCTGCCCCTTGCGCTTGCCGGTGGGGATGAACAGGTCGGGCTGGATCTGCTCGACGGACTCACTCAGTGCCCGCCTGCGGAGCACGGTGTGCAGCATATCGTCGGTGATGACAGGTGGCTGGCCGCCGTGCTTGCCCTTGCGGGCCGCGGTGTCGAGCCCCTCCACGAGCTGGGAGTCGAGTTCCTGGCCGAGGGTCGAGCATCTCGCGTAGCCGATGCGGATGTCGGCGCTCGGCAGGTCCGGGTCGATCGGCGCCGGGGCGCGGTGCCAGGCCGCCACGGCCGGCCCGGGCCGCGGTCGGCCGGGGTCGGCACGCGCAGTGCCTTCTTCAGCCGGGGGACCATGGTGAAGCGGCGGGTGTGGTAGGCGGAGGCGACCGCACCGCCGCGCGAGCGGCAGGGCGAGCCGGGCTGTGCGTCGCACTTCGGACAGGCGTGCTGTTCGACGTCGTCCGCGTCCGACCGGTCGGCTTTGGGGAAGAGTGCTGAGGGGCCGTCATGGGCCCGGATTTTCGCACAATGCAAGTCTCAGAAGGGGGTCCGAGCCAGTTTTGAGTGAGAACGGGTTCTGAGAACCGATCGGGGATCGGCGGGGGTTCGGCAGCCTGTTATCGATCTTGCTCGGGCAAAGGACCGTTTATGAGAATCACCGCGCGCGGCGGTCACCACGCACAGCTACACGTCGGCCGGGCGGCAGTGAGCGATCTTCCCCGAGCTCGCGCATCAGCGCGCCCTGCTCGTCCGGGGGGATCGCGACGCGGAGCGGCCGACGGGGCCAGGATGGTGACAGCAAAGGCGGAAGTCCCCGATCGCGCGGATCGGGGACTTCACCAAGCGAGCCGGCCGGAGAGATCGGGGCGGGCCCTGTTGCGGTCCTGGGGGCCGGGTGCCCGTTTACGCGGCCGGGGTGAGTTCGGCTTGGCCGAACAGCAGGGCCCAGCCGGTGGGGAGCTGGTGGAGGATGCGGGTGATCAGTTCGGGGCCGGCGTGGGCGGCGACGGCCGCGAAGACGGAGCCCGTGTCCCAGCGGGTGGTGGCCAGGGAGGCGCCGGAGCGGGCGGCGAGGTCCTTGACGAAGGCCCATCCGGTCAGCGGCTGAGTGTCGGGGATCTGCGCGGTCAGGACACGTGCGGCCTCCAGGGGCAGGCAGGCGGCCAGGTCGACGCGCTCGTCGCCGGTCAACTGGCGTCCCAGCCCGGAAAGGACCAGGCGGACGGCTTCGTCGGCTCGCTCGCGGGTGGGGTACGCGCCTTCGTAGCGGACCTTATCCAGCATCTGCCCGTACGCCGCCCTGTACGGCTGTTGGTGCTCAAGCGGTACGCGCACGTCGGTGATCACTGCGGTGGATGCCTTTCGTGGAGCGGTGGTGCCGGTGCGCGGCACCGATGGTCAGGTGGGTTGGGGGTGGCCGAAGAGCAAGTCGTAGCCGGCGGGGAGCTGGAGCAGGATCTGGCCCAGCAGGTCGTCGCCGGCGGTGTCGGCGACCGTGGATAGCACGGCGCTGACGTCCCAGGTCGCGGTCTGCTCGGTGGCGCCCTCGATCCAGGCCGCGGTCGCCCGCACGAACCGCTCCGTCGACAGCGGTTCGGCGCTCTGCAGCGGGTTGAGCAGGATCAGGGCGAAGCCCTCCGGCAGGCGGGCTGCCAGCTGGGCGCGGACCTCGCCGACCAGGTGCGCGCCGAGCAGGGCGAGCACCACACGGGCCGCGCGCTCGGCTTCCTCCACGGTGCCGTACTCGCCGCGCTCCTTGACGTGGTCGAGGAACGCTTCGCGTCGCAGAGTCATCTCGGCCGCCACCCCTTCGTGTCTCTTCGGATGCCCGTAGAGGCGCGGAGGGCGGGTGAGGGGGGAGATCAGGTGCCCGTCCTCCGCACCTGGCCGGCCGGTGTCAGCCGGAGATCTCCTTGTGGCCGGTCCCGACGCCGATGGAGATCTTGCGGGGCTTGGCGCGCTCGGCGATCGGGATGCGCAGGGTGAGCACGCCCGCGTCGTAGTCGGCCTTGATGTGCTCGGTGTCGAGGGTGTCGGCGAGCACGATCTGGCGGGAGAAGACGCCCAGCGGCCGCTCGGACAGCTCCATCTGCACGTCGTCGGTCTTCGCCACCGGCCGACGCTCGGCCTTGACCGTCAGCATGTTCCGCTCGACGTCGATGTCGATCGCGTCCGCGGTGACACCGGGGAGATCGAAGGCCACCACGTACTCGTCGCCCTCGCGGTAGGCGTCCATCGGCATCACCGACGGCTTCGACCAGGTGCCCGGGCCCATCAGCTGCTGTGCCAGCCGGTCCAGCTCACGGAAGGGGTCAGTGCGCATCAACATCGTGAAAACACCTCCAGCAGGTTCAGGCAGTTACTGCCAATGCGCCTCACTGACACCGTTGTAACATGTCATCCAATGGATGACAAACATGATGTCGTCTACCTGATGACAACCCGAGGGAGGTGCCCGTGACCCCGGCCGACCAGCCGTCCTCGCCCAGCACCGACGCCCACAGCCCGGCGTCGTTCCTCGCCGCCGCGGCGGCCCTTGATGCCATAGACGACGCCCTGCGCGCCGCCCAGCACAAGACCCCCCACGGCACCGAGGCCGGCCCGGGCCCGGAGCAGGCCCTGGCCTCCCTGCTGCTGCTGCGACAGGTCCGCGAGCAGCTGGCCGGATGGGAGACCGGCCTGATCGAAACCGCCCGCGACGCGGGCGCCAGCTGGGCCGACCTCGCCTCCCCCCTGGGCGTCGCCAGCCGCCAGGCCGCCGAGCGCCGCTACCTGCGCGGCCGCCCCGGCCCGGCCGGGACTACTGGCGAGCAGCGCGTGACGGCCACCCGCCAGGCCCGCGCCGCCAACCGCACCACCGCCGCCTGGGCCCGCCGCAACGCGGCCGACCTGCGCCGCCTCGCCGGCCAGATCACAGCACTCACCGACCTTCCCCCAGCTGCCCGCCGCCCGGTCACCGAACTGCACGCGGCCCTCGCACACGACGATCCCGCCGACCTCATCGCCCCGCTGACCGCCACCCGCCCCCACCTGGCCGCCGCCTACCCCGACCTCGCCGCCCGGCTCGACACCCTCACCACCCCGTAGTACGAGTCAACGATCCAGCCGCCCGCCGGCGACGCCGGCCTGGGGTCTTCAGGATGCCGACCCGGCCGCCGCGGACCGTGCGGTTTCCGCCTCGGGCGGAGTGCGGGGGCCGGGCAGCGTGGCCGCCGCGGCGGCGAGGGCGAGGTGGGAGTTCATGTCCAGCTCGAACCGGCCGTAGGGGTTCACGTGCGTCCAGAACAACGGGGACAGGGCCCGCCGGTCGGCGTCGTTGAGCCGCTTCTGCCACTTCTCCTCGCTCAGGATGTCCTGGAGGAGCAGGGTGTTGACGTGCACCAGCGCGGACTGGAGCAGGTGCAGCGCGAGCATGGACACCTCCTGGGACTCCTTGTCGGAGCCGGTCAGGTCGCCGTCCTTGCCATAGAACAGGTCGTGGTTGGCGCTGTTCCAGTTCTCCACGACCTGGAGCCCGTCGTTGATCTCCCGGCGCAGGTCGGCGTCCGCGAGGTAGTCGCAGATGAACGCCGTACGCACCGCCCGCCCCAGTTCCTCGATCGCCCGGTACGTGGGGTGCTTCGGCCCGCCGCGGGTGAAGCGGCGCAGGACCTGCTCGGCCTCAGCGGTGCCCAGGCGCAGTGCGGTGGTGTACTTCACGATCTGGTCGTACTGTTGGCGGATCAGGTCCCAGTCGATCGTCTTGGTCGACAGCACCGGCGCCAGGTGCGGCCACTTCTCGTCCTCCCCGGCCGTCGGCCGGTACAGCCGCGCCGAGCCGACGTTCTTCAGCCTGGGGAGCAGGTTGAAGCCGAGCATGTGGGCGAAGGCGAACCCGACGATGGAAGCGCCGTGCGTGTCGGTGTACTGCCGGTCGATCTCCACGTCCGTGCAGTGCCGCAGCACGCCCTCGATCATCGCGGCGACCTCGGAGGCCGAGCAGGACTTGAGCTGGCTGTAGACGCACAGCGACTTCTTCTCGACGTGCCAGTAGATCATCACCCCGGGCCCGCGGTAGCGCTGGTGCCATTCCGAGGGGTACTCCTTCGACGCCCGTGCCCGCCAGGCGGCCACCAGCTTCTCCGACACGTCCCCGAACAGCTCCGGCGGCAGCTCCAGCGCACGGACCCGCTGGAGCTTGTTCACCTCCGCCAGCAGGCTGTCCAGCCCCAGCGCGCCCGGGTCGGCCTTCAGCTCGGTGAAGAACATGCCCCCGCCGCCCGTGCTGTCCTCGCTCGCGTCGGCGTCCTCGGCGATCAGGTCATCCAGCCGGGACCGGGTAGCCGCGGACAGCCGGCCCACCGTGGTCGCGCAGAACCGTTCCTCGAAGGTGTTGACCGCCGACCCCACCAGGCGGGCGATACGCCCCGGCGTTGGCGGCTCCAGCCTGTCCTTGCGGCAGCGGGCCACCACAGCCTCCGCCAGCCGGTCCCTCGACAGCTCCACCCCGCACAGCTCCACCGCCAGCCACTCGGCGAGTTGGGCCTGGTCCTCCTCCGTGCACTCGCGGAAGCCGAACGCGCCTCGGATCTCCATCCGGTGCCGCTTGATCGCCCGCCCCGCCCAGTCGTACGCGGCCCACTCCTCGGCGGGCACCTTCACCTGCTGGGCGACGTACGCCACCGCCGGCACCGGCATCTCCTCGGCGTTCTCCGGGAACCGGGCCTCCACCTCGAAGAACTTCAGCAACAGCGCGAACCCCAACCGGTTCGCCCCCGACTTGTTCCGCAGCCGCTCCTGATCCTCCTCCAGCAGCGTCCAGACCTCGATCAGGTCCTCCGGGCTCCCACTCCTGCCGCACCTCGGGCTCCTCGTCATGACCGGACCAACGTCGCCGAGCACGGCCCCCGATGGACCCAGAAGATCGAAAACGCTGACAAGCCCACCCCCAATTCGCTACAGAGAGCTAGTTGTCACTTCGCGGCAGCTTCGGGAGAACAGGGCCGGCGGGGGCGGGTACGGTGGGGGGGGACCGCGGGTCCGTTGATCTTGGGTTGTGGGGCGCCCTGGTCGCCGGTTCACTGATCCGGGCCGAAGACAGGCAGTATGGGGGGCGTGACCCTCATCGATCATCTGCCGAACGACGCCGACCCCGATGCCCTCTTCGAAGCCTTCTCGGGCTGGGCCGAGCAGCAGGGCATCTCGCTCTATCCCGCCCAGGAAGAGGCGTTGATCGAGGTGGTCTCGGGGGCCAACGTCATCCTGTCCACCCCCACCGGCTCCGGCAAGAGCATGGTGGCCGCCGGCGCACACTTCACCGCGCTCGCCAATGACCAGGTCACCTTCTACACCGCACCGATCAAGGCACTGGTGTCGGAGAAGTTCTTCGACCTCTGCAAGCTGTTCGGCACCGAGAACGTGGGCATGCTCACCGGCGACGCCTCAGTGAATGCCGATGCGCCGGTCATCTGCTGCACCGCCGAGGTCCTGGCCTCGATCGCGCTCCGGGACGGCAAGGACGCCGACATCGGCCAGGTCGTGATGGACGAGTTCCATTTCTACGCCGAGCCGGACCGCGGCTGGGCCTGGCAGATCCCGCTGCTGGAGCTGCCACAGGCGCAGTTCATCCTGATGTCGGCGACGCTCGGCGATATGTCGCGCTTCGAGGAGGACCTGACCCGGCGCACCGGAAAGCCGACGTCGGTGGTGCGTTCGGCGACCCGGCCGGTGCCGTTGTCGTACGAGTACCGGACCACGGGGCTGACGGAGACGCTCACCGAGCTGCTGGAAACCCGCCAGTCCCCCGTCTACATCGTGCACTTCACCCAGGCCGCCGCCGTGGAGCGGGCTCAGGCGCTGATGAGCATCAATATGTGCACGCGGGCCGAGAAGGACGAGATCGCCCAGCTGATCGGGAACTTCCGGTTCACCACGAAGTTCGGCAGGAATCTGTCGCGGTACGTCCGCCACGGCATCGGGGTGCACCACGCCGGCATGCTGCCGAAGTACCGCAGGCTGGTGGAGAAGCTGGCGCAGGCCGGCCTGTTGAAGGTGATCTGCGGAACGGACACCCTGGGCGTGGGCGTCAATGTGCCCATCCGCACGGTGTTGTTCACCGCGCTGACCAAGTACGACGGGTCGCGGGTGCGGACGCTGCGGGCACGGGAGTTCCATCAGATCGCAGGGCGGGCCGGCCGGGCGGGCTTCGACACGGCGGGCTTCGTGGTGGCGCAGGCTCCCGAGCATGTCGTGGAGAACGAGAAGGCGCTGGCCAAGGCGGGCGACGACCCGAAGAAGCGGCGGAAGGTGGTCCGCAAGAAGGCCCCCGAGGGCTTTGTCAATTGGACCGAGAACACCTTCGAGAAGCTGATCGCCTCCGATCCGGAGCCACTGACCTCGCGCTTCCGGGTGACGCACACGATGCTGCTGTCGGTGATCGCCCGGCCCGGCAATGCCTTCGATGCGATGCGCACGCTCCTTGAGGACAATCACGAGCCGCGCAAGAACCAGCTGAAGCACATCCGGCGCGCCATCGCGATCTATCGGTCGCTGGTGGACGGCGGGATCGTGGAGCGGCTGGCCGAGCCGGACGCGGAGGGCCGGATCGTCCGACTGACGGTCGACCTGCAGCAGGACTTCGCGCTCAACCAGCCGCTGTCGACGTTCGCGCTGGCCGCGTTCGATCTGCTCGACCCCGAGTCGCCTTCCTACGCCCTGGACATGGTGTCGGTGGTGGAGTCCACGCTGGACGACCCCCGGCAGATCCTCGCGGCGCAGCAGAACAAGGCGCGCGGCGAGGCGGTGGCCCAGATGAAGGCCGACGGCGTCGAGTACGAAGAGCGCATGGAACGGCTCATGGACGTCGAGTACCCCAAGCCGCTGGAAGAAGTGCTCTCCCATGCGTACGGGTTGTACCGCAAGAGCCACCCATGGGTCGGTGACCATCCGCTGTCGCCGAAGTCGGTCATCCGCGATATGTACGAGCGCGCGATGACCTTCACGGAGTTCACGTCCCACTACGAGCTGGCGCGCACCGAGGGCATCGTGCTGCGCTACCTGGCGAGCGCGTTCAAGGCGCTGGACCACACCGTGCCGGACGATCTGAAGTCCGAGGACTTCGAGGACATCATCGCCTGGTTGGGCGAGATGGTGCGGCAGGTCGACTCCAGTCTGCTGGACGAGTGGGAGCAGCTCGCCAACCCCGAGGAGGAGACGGCGGAGCAGGCGCAGGAGCGCGCGGATCAGGTCCGGCCGGTCACCGCCAATGCGCGGGCGTTCCGGGTGCTGGTGCGCAATGCGATGTTCCGGCGGGTGGAGCTGGCGGCGCTGGACAAGGTCGAGGAGCTCGGCGAGCTGGACGCCGATTCCGGCTGGGACGCGGATGCCTGGGGTGAGGCACTGGATGCCTACTGGGACGAGTACGAGGAGCTGGGCACCGGGCCGGATGCGCGGGGACCGAAGCTGCTGCAGATCCAGGAGGACGCCGAGCACGGGCTGTGGAAGGTGCGGCAGACTTTCGCCGACCCGAACGGCGATCACGACTGGGGCATCTCCGCGGAGGTGGATCTCGCCGCCTCCGACGAGGAGGGGCGCGCAGTGGTGCGGGTGACGGACGTGGGTCAGATGTAAGGCGGCGGCTTCGCCCGAGGCCGCCGAGGGATGTGACGGAGGGCCACCGGTCATGACGAATCCTGCGGAGAAGCTGGTCGACCTGCTGGATCTTGAGCAGATCGAGGTGAACATCTTCCGGGGCCGCAGTCCGCAGGAGAGTCTCCAGCGGGTCTTCGGCGGACAGGTCGCGGGGCAGGCGCTGGTCGCTGCCGGGCGGACCACGGAGGGGGACCGCCCGGTGCATTCGCTCCATGCGTACTTCCTGCGGCCGGGCCGGCCGGGCGTGCCGATCGTGTACCTGGTGGAGCGGGTGCGCGATGGGCGTTCCTTCACCACACGCCGTGTGGTGGCCGTCCAGGAGGGGCGCACGATTTTCAATCTGACCGCTTCCTTTCACAAGCCGGAGCCCGGCTTCGATCATCAGTTGCCGATGCGTCGGGTGGTGCCCGATCCGGAGGAGCTGCCGAGGGTCACGGAGGAGATCCGGGAGCACCTGGGCGGGCTGCCCGAGGCGCTGGAGAACATGGCACGCCGGCAGCCGTTCGACATCCGGTACGTCGACCGGCTGCGGTGGACGCCCGAAGAGGTCGAGGGAGCGGAGCCGCGCAGCGCGGTGTGGATGCGGGCGGTCGGGCCGCTGGGCGACGATCCGCTCGTCCACACCTGCGCGCTGACGTATGCCAGCGATATGACGCTGCTGGATGCGGTGCGCATCCCGGTCGAGCCGCTCTGGGGCCCGCGTGGCTTCGACATGGCGTCGCTGGACCATGCGATGTGGTTCCACCGGCCGTTCCGTGCGGACGAGTGGTTCCTCTACGACCAGGAGTCGCCGATCGCCACCGGAGGGCGAGGGCTGGCCCGTGGCCGGATCTACGACCGGGAGGGCAGGATGCTGTCTCGGTCGTCCAGGAGGGACTCTTCCGGGCGCTGTAGGGAGGCGTCCGGCCGCCCCAGGAGGGCCTGTTCGGGAAGCCGGGTGGTAGGCCCGGGCGGTCGCCGGAGCGGGCGGCGGTCGGTGTCCGCAGACGCCCGGGCTCATCCCTGCGGGCCCTTTCGAGGGTCCGGGTGAGGTGGACGCGGTACCAGAGCACCTCGTCGAACTCGTCGGCCGTCACCACCCGTTCGAAGGCGTCGCGGGCCGCCGGGGTGGCGGTGATGACCGTGGCGAAGGCGGGCCGCAGCCGGCGCAGCAGGGCCCTCTCTACCGGGTTTCCGGCGACCGAGGCGAGCTCCTCGGGCGGGAGGACGGCGGCGAGCACCGCCGCCGTTTCCCAGGGGTCTTCGGTCTGCCCCATGAGCTGGGCGACTCTACGGCTGCGCCATTGGCGTGCCCGCCAGTCCTGTCCGCCGGCGAGCATCACCCGCATCGCGGCGGGGGTGTTGCCCCGCAGCAGGGCGGGCTCGCGGTCGGCGAAGTCGGTGACCTCGGCCGCGAGGTAGAGCCAGACCACGGCTCCGTAGCGGTTCACATAGAACCGGACGGGGGCGAAGCAGCCTGCCCGGGTGAGTCGTAGGACGCGGCCGGGACCGATGCCCATCAGCTCGGCGGCCTCATTGGTGCTGACCGTGCGGATGCGTTCGCGGAGGGCCTCCGGGAAGCCGGGCTCGGCTCGCAACCGGGCGATCTCCGCCACCGGGACGCGGCGTCGGCCGGGCGGTCCGCCGGTGCCCGGCCGGTCCTCGTCACCGGCCGGGAGGGTTCGTACTTCGCCGAGCTGAGTGGCGAGCTCGAACTCACCGCTCCTGAGCTCCAGTTCGCGGGCCGCTCGGCCCATCGTGAGCGTCTGCTGCCCGTCGCACATCACTGTCATGCCGGTTCCCCCACCACTCGGTCGATCACTGACAGTGACGACCATAGCGGCGGTCAGGCACAGTGCGTCAACCTCGACCGCCGACCTGTGGATAACTCTCCGGCTGGCGGACCGCGACACCCAGATGCTCGCCCACGCGGTTGACCAACAGGGTCATTTCGTAGGCGATCTGGCCCATGTCGGCGTCGGCGCGGGCCAGCACGCACAGGCAGCTGCCGTCGCCCGCCGCCGTCACGAACAGCATCCCGTCGTCGAACTCGATCATGGTCTGGCGCACCCGCCCGACCTGGAAGTGGAGCGCCGAGCCCTTCGCGAGGCTGTGCAGCCCCGAGGCGACCGCGGCGAGGTGCTCGGAGTCCTCCCGCCCCAGCCCCTCGCTGGCGCCGGTCACCAGCCCGTCGTTGGAGAGCACCAGCGCGTGCCGGACCTTCTCCACCCGCTTGGTCAGATCGTCCAGCAGCCAGTCGAGTCCGCTGCTCAGTGCCATTGCCGCTTCCTCCCCGTGTTCCCGTCGGCGCGCCCGGCCGGACGGCAGTTGACGGTCCGTCCGCAGACCGCCGTGCCAGCCTGTCCCACCTCCGCCGTCTCGGCAAGCGGCCCGGCGGCCCGGCGTGCCGGCCGGCACGGGTCCGCGCCCCGCGGGGAGGATGTCCTGCATGGCACACAAGATGACGAAGGACGAGTGGCAGAGGTTCCTTTCCGAGGGCACCCGCACCGGCAAACTGGCGACGGTACGGGCCGACGGCAGTCCGCACCTGGCCCCGGTGTGGTTCCTGCTGGACGGCGACCAGCTGGTGTTCAACACGGGGGCGGAGACGGTCAAGGGCCGCAATCTGGCCCGTGACGGCAGGATGGCGCTGTGCGTCGACGACGAGCGGCCGCCGTTCGCCTTCGTGACCGTGCAGGGTACGGCGGAGGTCAGCGACGACCTTGCCGAGGTACGTCACTGGGCGACCAGGATCGCGGCCCGCTACATGGGCGAGGACCGCGCGGAGGAGTACGGCGCCCGCAACGGCGTGCCGGGCGAGGTGGTGGTCCGGGTGAGGGTCGAGAAGGTGGTGGCCCTCGCCGCGGTCGCGGACTGACGTGCGCGTGGCGCGGCGGCGGGCACGGCCCGGGCGGCGCGCGTGACGCGAGCGGCGGGCGGGGCGCCGGCGGCGTACGGGACACGGGCGCGGGGCGCGGGGCGCGGGCAGCGTACGGGACACGGGGCACAGTTCTTCCGGTGTCCACGGACCCTCCGGCGTCCGCGCCACACCCAGCACAGCCCCGTCCCGCCCCGCCCCGCCCCTGCGACGGTCAGCCCACCGAATCCAGGATCCGGGCCGCCCTCCGGCGCCCCGCGTGTTCGACGAGCCGGACCAGCACTTCCTTGCCGGAGTCGCGGTCCCTTGCGTCGCAGAGCACAACCGGGGTGCCGCGGTCGAGGTCGAGCGCGCGGGCGACCTCGTCGGCCCCGTAAGAACCGGCATCGGCAAAGCAGTTGACGGCCACCAGGAAGGGGATGGCGCGGCGCTCGAAGTAGTCGACCGCCGGGAAGCAGTCCTGCAGCCGCCGGGTGTCGGCCAGTACCACGGCCCCCAGAGCGCCCTCGGAGAGGTCGTCCCACAGAAACCAGAAACGATCCTGCCCCGGGGTGCCGAAGAGGTAGAGGGAGAGTCCCTGTCGGATGGTGATGCGGCCGAAGTCCATCGCCACGGTGGTGGTGGCCTTCCGGTCCACTCCCCCGGTGTCGTCCACGGCCTCGCCCGCCTCGGTGAGCCCTTCCTCGGTGTGCAGCGGGCGGATCTCACTGACCGAGCCCACCAGGGTCGTCTTGCCCACACCGAATCCGCCCGCGACTAAGATCTTCAGGGCGAGGTCGGGGTCGAGGTCCGGGGCGGTGCCGTCCTGGGCCCCTGATGCGGCATTCATCGGCCGTCTCCTTCAGGATGCGGGTCCTGCGCGTCACGGGGTGTGCGGATGCATGGCTCGGCGGAAGGAGCCTTCGGCGGCAGAGCGCCGTCCGAAATCCATGGCGAGGACCGTACCGCCCGATCATCCGGATTTCCTCGGATTCGACAAAGCCGCTAGCCGATCCGATCAAGAACCCCACGGACCTTGCCCTTCGTGATATTCGGTCAGCAGTACGGGGATCCCCTCCCGTATGGCAGCCGGTACGGGATCATGTGCGGATGACGCAGCAGCAGTCGCGGGAGCGGAGCGAACCGTCCGCGGTGCCCCCTGCCCCGGCGCGCGCCGTGGAACGCCACGGTCTCGACGCGGTGCCCGAGGACGAGCGGCACGGCACCGCCCGGTCCCTGTTCTGGCCCTGGGCCGCATCGGGGCTGTCGCTGCTGGGCATCGCCTACGGGATCTACCTGATGGGCCTCGGTCTGTCCCCCGTGCAGGCCCTCGTCACCGGGACCGTCGGCTATAGCTCTCCTTCCTGCTGGTCGGTCTGATCGCGACGGCGGGGGCGCGCACGGGTGCGCCGACCATGGCCCTCAGCCGGGTGCCGTTCGGGGCGCAGGGCAACAAGCTGCCGACCCTGTTCAGTTATGTGTCCAATGTCGGCTGGGAGACCGTGCTGGTCGCGCTCTCCTCACTGGGCGGCGCCGCGGTGCTGGCGCGCGTGGCGCCCGGGGCCTTCGCCCGGTCCGACGGGCGAACGGCGACCACGGCGGCGCAGGCGCTGTGCTTCGCGGTGACCGCCGTCGCCGTCGTGGTCGTCGGGATCTTCGGGCATGCGCTGATCATGACGGTGCAGAAGTACCTGACCTGGACGATCGCCGTACTGACCGTGGTGTACATGGCCCTGATGGCGGACCGTGTCGAGCTGTCCGCCCTCGGGGGCGGAACCTGGGGCGGCCCGGGCGCCATGGTCGGCGGTGTGGTGTTCGCGATGACGCTGTTGGGGCTGGGCTGGGTCAACTGCGGCGCCGACTACAGCCGTTACCTGCCGAGGACGACCAGCGGCCGGGCGATCACCGGGTGGACGACGCTGGGCGGGGTGCTGCCCCCGCTGGTGCTGCTGGCCTTCGGGGTGCTGCTGAACGCCGGCGCCCCCGAGCTGGCCGGGGCGGCCGCCGCCGATCCCGTGAGCGCCCTCGCGGCGCAGCTGCCGACCTGGTTCCTGGTGCCGTACCTCCTCACCGCCGTCGGAGGTTTCGCCTCCGGGGCGATCATGGACATCTACAGTTCGGGGATGGCGCTGCTGGCGCTGGGCGTCCCGGTGCGCCGGCATCTGGCGGTCCTGGTGGACGGTGCACTGATGGCCGTCGGCGGCTGGTACCTGCTGTTCGTCTCGCCGGGCTTCTTCGCGACCTTCCAGGCGTTCCTCTCCGTCATCGGGGTGGCGATGGCCGCCTGGACGGCGGTGTTCCTGGTGGAGCAGTGGCGCCGCCGGCGCACCGGCTTCGCCCCGCAGGGCCCGCGGGCCCTGGGGTGGCCGGCCGTGTTCTCACTGGTCGTCGCCACCGTCGTCGGACTCGGCCTGATCACCTCCGCCGATCCGCACCTGGCGAAGGCGGTGGGGTTCCTGCTCACCGACAGCGCGGCACGGGGCACACTGGGCGCCATGAACCTCGGTGTCGTGGTGGCGCTGGTGGTCGCGGGCGCCCTCTACGCCGGCACCGCCGCCCTCGCGGACCGTACCGCCCCCGAAGGAGCCCGATGACCGACCGCCATGGCAACCGGCCGCACGAGGTCCGGGAGTTCTTCGGGGCGCGCGCCGCCCACTGGGACGCGAAGTTCCCCGACGACGGTCCCGCCTACGCCGCGGGCGTCGCCGCGCTGGGGCTCCGGCAGGGCGAGCGGGTCCTGGACGCCGGCTGTGGCACCGGGCGTGCGCTGCCCGCGCTGCGCGAGGCCGTGGGGCCGCGCGGGACGGTGCTGGGCGCCGATCTGACGCCCGAGATGCTGCGGGCCGCCGTCCGGGCCGGGCGGGACGCCCTCGGGACGCTGCTGCTGGCCGATGTGACCCGGCTGCCGCTGCCCGGCGCGGCGCTGGACACCGTCTTCGCCGCGGGACTGCTGTCCCACCTGCCGGACCCGGCGGGCGGTATGGCCGAACTGGCCAGGGTCGTGCGCCCCGGTGGCCAGCTGGCGCTCTTCCACCCCATCGGGCGGGCGGCCCTCGCCGCGCGCAAGGGCCATCCGCTCACCCCGGACGACCTGAGGGCGGAGCCGCAGCTACGGCCGCTGCTGGCCGGCAGCGGCTGGGAGTTGATCCGTTACGAGGACCGGGACTCCCGCTATCTGGCGCTGGCCGTCCGCCGGGGGTGACGCCGGGTGCCGCGTCCTGCCGTCAGGACGCCGCCGGGCCCTCTGGGTGGAGGACCGGGCAACTGCCGGTGCGGCGGGCGGTGGGGAAAGTGCCCAGCTCCGCCACCCGGAAGCCGTCCGGGTAGCCCTTGATCTCGGGGTTCTGCCGGGCGTAGTGCGGGGTGCGGCGGGGCGGCAGGAGCCGTACGGCCCTGGCGCGCAGCTTGAGCGCACCGCGTACGGCCATGCGGACCGCCGGCTTCGGCCGGTCGTAGCGGAAGGCGTCGAGCAGCGTGTCGTCCAGGAGGGCCTTGCTCGCGCCGCGCACCACCGGGGCGAGGGGGCCGTACCAGCCGGCCATCAGGTCCAAGGTGGCGTCCGACACCCGCCGGGCGCCCTCGTCCCAGGCGAAGTGCGCGGCCTCGTAGGAGTCCAGGCACTGCTCGAACTCCTCGTAGGTCTGCGGGAGTTCGCTGATGCCCAGATGGCGCCCGAGGGTGCGGTAGTACGCGGCGACCGCCGCCCGCTCGGGTGCGGTCAGCCGCCGCCAGCCGTACTCGTCGAGCCAGCGCTTGGGCGTCACCACGAAGGTGCACAGGACATAGCGCATGTCGTCGTTGCTGATGTCGTAGCTGCGGTGCATCTGGTTGATGCGGCGGATCGCCGTGCGGCCGTCCTCACCGTCGAAGCCGTGCTCCAGTACGGCGTCCAGGAGGAGGGCGGTGTCGTCGTAGCGCTTCTGCGTACGGTCGGTCAGCTCGGCCGTCCCGGCGAGCAGACGGCCGATGCTGGGCACGGCATAGGTGCGGTAGAGCGCGAGCTCCAGGGCCCGGGTGATGTCCCAGGGGAATTCGTGGGTGGCGATGATGCGGTAGATCGTCAAGAAGTCGCGCTCGGGGTCGAGCCGCCGGATCTCCTTCAACCAGTCGTAGCGCCGCACCTGACACCTGTCCCTTCGCTCGTTGGAGCCGCAATTTTACGCGCGGGGGCAGCACTTGAGAGACGGCGACGGGCGCCAAGTCGGCCAGCGCACGGCCGAGCAAGGCCGGATCCGGACGGTGGGACCGCACCACGGCGGGGCCTGCTGCTCGGCGGGGCAGGCCGGGCGCCCGCCCGACGCGACGCAGCGGGCGGTGCCTCGGGCCCAGGTGGCCGGCGGCGACCTCCGGTCGGCCGTCCCGGGCGGGCATACCCCCGGGTCCGGCGGCGGTGGAAACCCGGAGGTGCAGCGTACGGCTGATGACAAGGCCCTGCCTGGCCAATTAAGGTGCGCCGACGTACACCGCGACGGATGGATGGGGAGGCCTGCGTGCCCACGACCGAGAGCGCCGACAACGACCAGTTGTTCGTGCTGACGGCGGTGCTGCTGACACCCGCGCAGTTCCCGAGCGTGCTCGGCGACGACTACCCGGAGGTGTGCGCGGGCCTCGGCCTGGAACCGTACGCGGAGGGCTACGGGCTGGTCCTCGGCCAGGACGGGTCGGGGGCGCGCTGGACCGTGGCCACGGAGGACGTGTCGCTGGTGGCCTGCGCGATCGCCGCCTGGGACTGCGGGATGGAGTACGACCTCTCGCCCGGCGAGGACAGCATCGTCGGGGCGCTCCCCGGGTGGCCACTGGCGCTGGCGGTCGCCGCGCCGGGGGTGCCGCAGCCGCACGACCCCGCCCCGCAGGAGGGCGATCCGATGCCGCTGGCCCCGCCGGACGCCACCACGTGGGGACCCGCCCAACGGCGGCTGGGGGCGGACGAGATCGCCCTGCAGTGGGCGGCGTGGCGCGAACAGGTGGAGGACGGGGACGTCAGCTTCGCGGAGCCGGGGGACGCGGCGCACCAGGGGGTGCGGCGGGTGCTGGCGGAGGCCCGCGGCTACCTGGCCGAACCGCCGCCGCCGGGCCGGGTGCGGTCATCGTTCGCGGCCGGTGAGGCGCGCACGCTGCGGGTCGACGGGCCCGGCTGGAGCATGGTCGCGCGCACCGACGACATCGCGTTCGTGCTGCTGGACGAGGAGCCCGGCGAGGTGCATC
Organism: Streptomyces sp. NPDC020742; assembly: GCF_040641675.1. NCBI lineage: Bacteria > Bacillati > Actinomycetota > Actinomycetes > Kitasatosporales > Streptomycetaceae > Streptomyces > Streptomyces sp. NPDC020742. Next base: position 239,093 of record NZ_JBFAEA010000009.1, on the reverse strand, counting down.
CGGTGGGGCGCGGGCCGGAACTGCCCGGTCTGCTAGCGTCGCTCGACGAGCTGGCGGCCCGGCCGGTCTGACGGCTGAACCGGGGCCCGGCGACGGCACCGGACCCCGCGCCACGGCGGGGTCCGGGTTACAGCGGGGCCGGGTTACAGGGGCCCGGTCGTAACGGAACCCGGTCCCAGCGGGGCCCGGTCGCAACAGGGTCCGCGCGCGGCGGGCCCGTCGGTTCAGCGGCCGAGCTCCTTGCGGCCGACCCGGCGCAGCCGGCGCCGCTGGGAGGGGTCGAGGGTCAGATATGCGACGGCCGGGATCCCGACCATGACCAGTAGGGCCGCCCAGAAGGGCAGCAGCCACAGCAGGATCACTCCCACCGCGACGCCGCCGATCGCGACCTTCGCCTGAGTGGACATCCTTCACACCCCTTCCGCGGCGCACTCCGCCGCTGTGTACTCCATTGAACGCCGTTTTCCCGTCGCAGGTTCCCTGCGGCGTTCCGTCGTCGGGTACTCTCGGGCGCTCCGGACTCAGTAATCAAACTTGAGGAGTCTTGGCCCGTGACGCTCGCCCCCGCGGCTCCACCCCCTCACCCCTCCTCGGTCACCCCCACGCAAGGCGCCGCGCTCGCCCGCTGCGCGGCGGTCTTCCTTCCGTCGGATCCACCGCGTAGCGGGCGGATCGCCTTCTGGCGCCCCAGTGGTGACAGCCTGGCGGACCTCCCCGGCGGCCCCTCGACGGTGACCGGGATCGAGGTGGTCCTGCCGGACGAGGAGGGCGGCGTCAGCGGGTACGAGGTACCGGCTCTGGTGCTGTCGGTCGCCGACGCGGTGCCACTACTGACCCGCGCGCGGGCCACCCGGGGCACGCATCCGGCCGCGGCCTTCTGGGGAGCCGCCACCGTCCTCGCCCTCCAGCTGGCCGCGCGCGGCCGGCTGCTGCCCGGGGTGAGCCCCGACGGGCACGACGCCTATCGGGTGGGGCCGCTGGACCCGGCCGACATCGAGCGGTGTCGCCGGCTCGCCGCCACCATGCCGCCGTACGCCCACGCCGTCGCACTGCCGGGGCCCGGCCCGCTGCGGCTGCCCGACCCCGAACGGCACACCCGGGCCTTCCTCGACGCGGTGGCGGACGGGCTGCCGCGCTCCCCCGCCGCGGCGCTGGTCACCGGCGCACCGGCGTTCGCGGCACCGAACCCGCAGCACATCCCCGAACAGCGCGCCTGGGCCGCGGACATCGCCGCGGGACACGACGCGGGCGTAGGGATCTCGCTGCGGGTGACGGTGCACGGGGCGCACGGGCCGGTCGGGCACGACGGGGCGCCGGTGACCGAGGTCGAGGGGGCGCTGTCCTTCACCGCGGTCCTCCAGGTGCACAGCCTCACCGACCCGGCGCTGGTGGCCGACGCCGCCGAGCTCTGGGCCGGGTCGTCGCCCGCGGGGCAGGCGTTCGGGCCGCGGGCGCGGAGGGACACCCTGCTCGCCCTGCGGCGGGCGGCCGGTGCCTGGCCACCGCTTGCCCCCTTGTTGTCCGCGGCGGTGCCCGATGCGCTGGAACTCGCCGACGAGGAGGTCGCCGAACTGCTCGGGCCGGCCGGCCGTGCGCTGGCCGCCGCGGGGGTGCGGATCCACTGGCCGAAGGCGCTGGCGCGCACGCTGACCGGCCGGGCCGTGGTCGGGCCGCCCGACGGCGCGGACGGCGGCGGCCCGGACGGGGCGGAGTCGGGACTGCCGTCCCTGTTGTCGGCCGAGGCGATGCTGTCGTTCAGCTGGCGGTTCGCGGTGGGCGACCAGGAGGTCGACCGGGCGGAGCTGGACCGGCTGGCCGAGGCGGGGCGCCCGCTGGTCCGGCTGCGCGACCAGTGGGTGCTGATCGACCCGGAGGCGCTGCGGGTGGCCCGGGAGCGCCGGGACCGCATGATCACACCGCTCGCCGCGCTGGGTGCCGCGCTCACCGGGAGCGCGGAGGTCGGGCGCGGTGAGCGGGTGGAGGTCACCGCCTCCGGGTGGCTCGCCCGGCTGCGCGAGCGCCTCGCCGACCCCGAGGGCGGGGACGCCGCGCCCGTCGGGCCGCCCGCGGCGCTCGCCGCGACGCTCCGCGACTACCAACTGCGCGGACTGGCCTGGCTGCACCGGATGACCTCCCTGGGCCTGGGGGCCTGTCTCGCCGATGACATGGGACTGGGCAAGACGATCACGCTGATCGCGCTCCATCTGCACCGGCAGGCCATTCCCGGAGCGGCCGGTCCCACCCTCGTGGTCTGCCCCGCCTCCCTGCTGGGCAACTGGCAGCGGGAGATCGAGAAGTTCGCGCCGGGCACGCCGGTGCACCGCTTCCACGCCGGGCGGCGCAGCCTGGCCCGGCCGGCGGACGGCGGGTTCGTGCTCACCACGTACGGGACGATGCGGCTGGACGCCGGCAAGCTGGCGGAGGTGGACTGGGGCCTGGTCGTCGCGGACGAGGCACAGCACGTCAAGAACCCCTCCTCGGCGACCGCCAGGGCGCTGCGGACCCTGCCCGCGCGGGCCCGGGTGGCGCTCACCGGCACCCCGGTGGAGAACAACCTCTCCGAGCTCTGGGCGATCCTGGACTGGACCACGCCCGGGCTGCTGGGGCCGCTGGGGCGGTTCCGCAGCCACTACGCCCAGGTGGTCGAGGGCGGTACGGGGGCCTCCCCGGAGGCCGGGGCGGCGGCCGACCGACTGTCCCGGCTGGTACGGCCGTTCCTGCTGCGCCGCCGCAAGTCCGATCCGGGCATCGCGCCGGAGCTGCCGCCCAAGACCGAGACCGACCGGGCGGTGTCGCTGACCCGCGAACAGGCCGGGCTGTACGAGGCGGTGGTGCGCGAGGGACTTTCGGAGATCGCCGGGACGGACGGGTTCGCCCGCCGTGGCCTGGTAGTCAAGCTGCTCACCTCGCTCAAGCAGATCTGCAACCACCCCGCCCAGTTCCTCAAGGAGGCCGATCCGCACATCCCGGGCCGCTCGGGCAAAGTGGAACTGCTCGACGAGCTGCTGGAGACCCTGCTCGCCGAGGGGGCGAGCGTGCTGGTCTTCACGCAGTACGTACAGATGGCGCGGTTGCTGGAGGCGCATCTGGGGGCGCGCGGGGTACCCACCCAGCTGCTGCACGGCGGCACGCCGGTGGCCCGGCGCGAGGAGATGGTGCACCGCTTCCAGGAGGGCGCGGCGCCGGTGTTCCTGCTGTCGCTGAAGGCGGCGGGGACCGGGCTGAACCTCACCCGGGCCACGCACGTCGTGCACTTCGACCGCTGGTGGAACCCGGCCGTCGAGGCCCAGGCCACCGACCGGGCCCACCGCATCGGGCAGACCCGGCCGGTGCAGGTCCACCGGATCGTCACGGAGGGCACGGTGGAGGACCGGATCGCCGAACTGCTCTGCCGCAAGCAGCAGTTGGCGGATGCGGTGCTGGGATCGGGCGAGGCCGGGCTGACCGGGCTCACCGACTCCGAGCTGGCGGACCTGGTCGCACTGGGAGGGAGCGAGCGATGACCGGACACCACGATGACACCGCCGGCGGGAGCGAGCGGACCTTCGCCGCGCTGCCCCCGGCCCGCGGCGGCGCCCTCGTACGGAGCTGGTGGGGGCATGCCTGGCTCAAGGCCCTGGCGGACACGGCGCTGGACAGGGAGCAGGTGAAGCGGGGACGGCGGCATGCGCGGGCCGGTGCGGTGGGCGCGGTGTCGGTGCGTCCGGGGCGGATCACCGCGGTCGTCCAGGACCGCGACGGCACCCGGCACCGCGCCGATGTGCTGTGGCAGCAGCTGGACGCCTCGGCGTGGGACCGCCTGCTGGACCTGGTCGCGGACCGGGCCGGGCACCTCGCGGCGCTGCTGGACGGAGACCTGCCGCCGGTGCTGGTCGAGGACGCGTCCACCGCCGGGGTCGAACTGCTGCCGGGCATCGGGGATGTGGAGCCCGAGTGCGACTGTGGTGCGTGGGACCACTGTGCGCACTCGCTCGCGCTGTGCCATCAGGTGGCGCGGCTGCTGGACCAGGACCCGTTCGTGCTGCTGCTGTTGCGGGGGCGCGGGGAGCGGGAGCTGCTCGACGCACTGCAGGAGCGCAGCGCGGCGTGGGCGGCGGCCCCACCGGGACGGGAGGCGGACCCGGAGCGGGTCGATGCCGGGGTGCCGGCGGCCGAGGCGTATGCGGCGCGGGACGTCCTGCCGCCGCTGCCCGCGCCACCGCCGCCGGTCGAGGTGCCGGGCACGGCACCGGCGCTGGGCGGCGGTGCTCCGCCCGCGCCCGGGGTGTCGGTGCCCGCGCTGGAGTTCCTGATCGGGGACGCGGCGGCGCGTGCCCGGCGACTGCTGGCGGAGGCGCTCTCGCCCCGGCACCCGGACACTCCGCCGCCCCCGGAGCTGACGCCCGATCAGGATGCCGTACGACTGGCCGCGGCCGGCCCCGGGGAGGCGCTCTCGGCACGGCTGGCGGCCGGTACCCGGCGGGACCCGCAGGACCTGGCACTGGCCGTACGCGCCTGGCGGCTGGGGGGTGCGGCGGGGCTGGCGGTACTGGCGGAGGAATGGACTCCGGATCCTGCGGAGTTGGCCCGGGCGGCCGGCCGGCTCGCCGCCGCCCAGGAGGACGGCGAGGCCGACGGGGCCGGGGCGTGGCGGTGGGCGTCCGGGAACCGCTGGACGACGGCCGACGGCGAGGCCCAGCTGCGCTACGGGCGGGACGGCCGCTGGTGGCCGTACCGCGACGAGGACGGCCGGTGGGCACCGGCCGGGCCACCGGCGGACGACCCGGCGGGCGCGCTGGCGGCGCTGGCGCCCGACGGCTGAGGCCGGACGGGCGGCGGGGGGGCGGGGCGGGCCGGACACCGCCCCACCGGACACCGCCCCACCGAGCTCCGCCCTTCCGGGCGCCGCCCCCACCGAGCTCCGTCCCACCGGAGGCCACCTCGCCCGAGGCCACCCCGCCGGAGGCCGCCCCCACCGGAGGCCGGCCGCCGAGCGCCGGGCGGTCCGCTCCGGGCGCCCCGATTGGCCCGGTCCAATCCTCGCCATCCGGCTGCGCGGGGTCTCCGGTCGTGGTTCGCTGAACCGGATCCCCCACGCCAGGCACGTCGCCCGCAGCAGGAGGACCCGTGACCGGTACGTCACCGCACGCGCCCACACCCATGCCGTACGACCAGCCGCAACCGACCGCCGACGGGACGGAGGGCGCCGCCCGCCACTCCGGCCGCCAGGGCCCCGACCACGCCCGGTACTTCGAGGACCGCTCACCCGGCAGCGGGGTGCTGCCACCGCGCGCCTGGTACCCGACATCGGACGCCGCCCGGCTCTCGTTGCAGGGCACCTGGCGGTTCCGACTGTCGGTGAGCGCCGAAGCGGAGGACGACGGCTTCGCACGGCCGGACTACGACGACGGCCCGTGGCCGGAGATCCGGGTGCCCGGCACCTGGGCGCTCCAGGGATTCGGTGCTCCCTGGTACACCAACACCGCCTACCCCTTTCCGGTCGACCCACCGCGGGTGCCGGACGAGAACCCGACCGGCGACCACCGCCATGTCTTCGACCTGCCCGGCGGCTGGGGCGAGGGGCCCGCCGTGCTGCACTTCGCCGGGGTGGAGTCCTGCGCCCGGGTGTGGCTCAACGGCCGGGAGCTGGGGCACTTCAAAGGCAGCCGGCTGCCGCACGAGTTCGAGGTGGGGCCTCTGCTGCGGCCGCGGCGCAATGTGCTGGCGGTGCGGGTCCACCAGTGGTCGTCGGGCAGCTACCTGGAGGACCAGGACCAGTGGTGGCTGCCGGGCGTCTTCCGGGACGTATGGCTACAGCGCCGTCCCGAGGGAGCGGTCACTGATCACTTCGTCCATGCGGGGTTCGACCACCGCACCGGGCAGGGCACGCTGCGGGTGGAGTGCGCCCCGGCCGGGCGGGTGTCCGTACCGGAGCTGGGGCTCGATCTGGCGACCGGGGAGAGCGCGACGGTGCCGGTGCGCCCCTGGACCGCCGAGCAGCCGCACCTCTACGAAGGAGAGCTGGTCACCGTAGGAGAAACGATCCCGCTGCGGATCGGCTTCCGTACCGTGTGCGTCGAGGACGGGCTGCTGAAGGTCAACGGCCGCCGGATCCTGCTGCGCGGCGTCAACCGGCACGAGTTCCATCCGCGCACCGGTCGCACCGTCGACCCCGAGACCAGGCGCCGCGATCTGCTGCTGATGAAGCGGCACAACATCAACGCGGTGCGCACCAGCCACTATCCGCCCGACCCGGCGTTCCTCGACCTCTGCGACGAGCTGGGGCTGTGGGTGATCGACGAGTGCGATCTGGAGACGCACGGATTCGCCCAACAGGGCTGGCGGGACAACCCCGTCGACGACGAACGCTGGGAGCCGGCCCTGCTCGACCGGGCCCGGCGGATGGTCGAGCGGGACAAGAACCACCCCAGCGTGGTGCTGTGGTCGCTGGGCAACGAGTGCGGCACCGGCCGCGGACTGTCCGCGATGGCCGCCTGGATGCGCGAGCGCGACCCGTCCCGCCCGCTGCATTACGAGGGCGACCGCAGCTGCGCGGACACCGACGTCTACTCCCGGATGTACGCCGACCACACCGAGGTGGAGCGGATCGGACGGCGCACCGAGGCACCGCTGTCCGACCCCGAGCTCGACCGCAGACGGCGCCGCCTCCCCTTCCTGCTGTGCGAGTACGCGCATGCGATGGGCAACGGGCCGGGCGGACTGAGCGAGTACCAGCGGCTGTTCGAGCGGTACGAGCGGTGCCAGGGCGGGTTCGTGTGGGAGTGGATCGACCATGGGCTGCGGCAGCGGACACCGGACGGGGCGGTGTTCCACGCGTACGGCGGCGACTTCGGCGAGGAGCTGCACGACGGGAACTTCGTCTGTGACGGGCTGGTCTTCCCCGACCGGGTGCCCTCCCCGGGGCTCACCGAGTTCAAGAAGGTCATCGAGCCGGTGCGGATCGAGGGCGGGACCGGCGCCGGTGGGTGCGGCACGGTCCGGATCACCAACCGGTACGACTTCGCCGGCCTGGAGCACCTGGAATTCCGCTGGCGGTACGAGGTGGAGGGCGAGGGGCGCGGCCACGGCTGGCTGACGGTGCCTCCGTTGGCCCCCGGGGAGTCGGCCGAGGTGGCGCTGCCGTCGGTGCCGGACGGGACGGACGAGGGGCGGGAGGCGGTGTGGACGGTGTGCGCCGTGCTGGCCGCCGACTGTGCGTGGGCGCCCGCGGGGCACGAGGTCGCCTGGGGGCAGCTGCCGGCCGGCCCGCGCCCGGCCCGCGCCGTCCCGGTGGCCACCGCCACTCCGCGCCGGGGCGAGGGCAATGTGATCGTCCTCGGGCCGGGGACGTTCGACGCCACCACCGGCGTGCTGGGCTATCTGGACGGCGTGCAGATCGGCGGTCCCCGGCTGGACGTGTGGCGGGCGCCGACCGACAACGACGAGGCCGCGCCCTGGCAGCCGGAGCCGCGGCCGGCCACCGAGTGGCGGCGGTTGGGCCTGCACCGGATGCGGCACCGCACCCTGTCCGTCGCACCCGGGCCGGGCGGCCTGGTGGTGCGTACCCGGGTCGCGCCGGCCGGCTCCCCGCTGGCGCTGCACGCGGTCCACCGCTGGACGGCCCGGCGTGATCTGCTGCGGCTGGACCTGAGCGTCGATCCCGAGGGCGACTGGCCGGTGCCGCTGCCCCGGCTCGGGGTCCGGATGGCGGTGAGCGGCAGCCTCGGGTTCGTGGAGTGGTTCGGCGGCGGGCCCGGCGAGGGCTATCCGGACACCCGGGCGGCGGCCCGGCTCGGCCGCTGGTCGATGCCGGTGGAGGCGCTGCAGACCCCGTACGTCCGGCCGCAGGAGAACGGTGCCCGGCCCGGGGTGCGCTGGGCGGAGCTGACCCGCGCGGACGGCTCTGGCCTGCGGATCGAGGGGGACCCGGACTTCTTCCTCACCGTCCGCCGCTGGTCCGACGAGGAGTTGACCGCGGCCCGGCACACCACGGACCTGTGGCCCGGCGAGGACCTGTGGCTGCACCTGGACCATGCGCAGCACGGCATGGGCAGCCAGTCGTGCGGGCCGGGGGTGCTGCCGCAGCACCGGCTGGAGGTGGCGCCGGCCCGGTTCTCGTTCGTCTTCTGCTCGCTGCGCTGAGCGTGGGGGTCCTCCTCGCGGTGCTGGCGTTGGTCTCCTCCTCGCTGCGCCGGGTGGCCGCCGCCTCGGACGTGCGGCGGGCGGCCAGGGCGCTGTCAGCGGCCGGTGCGCTGTCAGCGGCCGGCGCTACGCTCGGGAAGCGGGCTCGTCCCCGCCGTTCCGTTCGCAGCACCGAAAGGCCCCCGCACCATGGTCAGCACCTCCCCGCCGCTCGCCGACGCCCTCGCCGCGGGGCCGGTGGTCCTCGACGGCGGGCTGTCCAACGAGCTGGAGGCGGCCGGGCACGACCTGAGCGATGCGCTGTGGTCGGCCCGGCTGCTGGCCGAGGAGCCGGAGGCGGTGGTGCGGGCCCATCGGACGTACTACGCCGCGGGAGCGCAGGTCGCGATCACCTCCAGCTATCAGGCGACGTTCGAGGGCTTCGCACGGCACGGCATCGGCCCGGCGGAGACCGCGGAACTGCTGGCGCGGAGTGTGGAGCTGGCCCGGGCGGCGGCCGGACGGGCGGCGGCGGAGGACGGGGTCGCCGGGCCGCTGTATGTGGCTGCGTCCGCCGGGCCCTACGGCGCGATGCTGGCGGACGGCTCCGAGTACCGCGGCCGCTACGGCCTGTCGGTGGCGGAGCTGGAGCGGTTCCATCGGCCGCGCCTGGAGGCGCTGGCCGCCGCGCGGCCCGATGTGCTGGCGCTGGAGACGGTGCCGGACAGCGACGAGGCCCGGGCGCTGCTGCGGGCGGTGCGCGGGCTGGGGGTGCCGGCGTACCTGTCGTACAGCGTCGCGGGGGACCGTACGCGGGCCGGGCAGCCGCTGGCGGAGGCGTTCGCGCTCGCCGCGGAGGCGGACGAGATCATCGCGGTGGGGGTGAACTGCTGCGCGCCGGACGACGCGGACCGGGCGGTGGCCCTGGCGTCGAGGATCACGGGCAAACCAGTGGTGGTCTACCCCAACAGCGGGGAGAGCTGGGACGCCGGGGCGCGGGCCTGGCGGGGCCGGCCGGAGTTCGGTGCGGAGCGGGTGGTGCGGTGGGCCGCGGACGGCGCCCGGCTGATCGGCGGCTGCTGCCGGGTGGGCCCCGGGACCATTGCCGAGCTGGCGGCCGTCCTCGGCCGCTGACCGGCGGGGACGCAACAGGACCGGCGGTCGGTTCGGGCCGGTGTGCGGGCCGAAGGCGTTACACAGACGCAACCGACGCGGACGGGGTCAACGCTCGTGGCCGGTGGCAGGATGCAGCCAACCCGCAGGATGCACGGTTGGGTTGCTGATCACCTGCCCTGGAGGCCCCGTGTCCGCTCGCTCCGCGTTGCCCGTCATAGCCGTTGCCGCGACCCTCACCGTCCTCGCGGGGTGCACCAGCACCGCGTCCAGCGGGAAGCAGGGTTCCGGTGGGCTGCAGCTGCTCTCCCCCGGGACCCTCAAGACCTGCACGCACCTTCCCTACGCCCCGTTCCAGGTGAAGAAGGACGGCAAGGTCGTCGGGTTCGATGTGGACCTGGTGGATCTGGTCGCCAAGGATCTCGGCGTCCAGCAGGAGATCGTCAACACGCCGTTCGAAGGCATCGAGACCGGCGAGGACTTCACCATCCGCAAATGCGACCTGGCCGCGGCCGGCATGACCATCACGCCGGCCCGGGAAAAGGTGATGGACTTCTCCGATCCGTACTTCAACGCCACCCAGGCACTGCTGACGAAGAAGGGAAAGCCCTACAAGAAGGTCGAGGACCTCAAGGGCAAGAAACTCGGATACCAGAAGGCCACCACCGGCGGGATCTACGCCAAGGACCACGGCAAGGGCGTCCAGCTGGTGGAGTTCGAGGATCTGGGACTGCTGCTGACCGCCGTGAAGTCCGGCCGGGTCGATGCCGGCATCAATGACAACGGTGTGCTCTTCGACTATGTGAAGCAGAATCCCGACACCGCCGTCACCGCGGAGTTCAACACCGGGGAGCACTACGGCATCGGTGTGCGCACCGGCAATGACGCACTGCGCAAGAAGATCAACGCGGTGCTGAAGAAGGCGAAATCCGACGGGACCTACAACCGCCTCTACAAGAAGTGGTTCGGCACCACTCCGCAGAGCTGAGGGGGGATCTCGATGCCCCTGTCCCGACGACGGCGCGCGCGGCTCGTCCGCGGTGTGCAGTACGGCGTGCTGGTGGCCGCCGTGGTGGTGCTCGCGCTGGTCGCCGACTGGCACCGGCTGCGGACGGCGTTCTTCGACGTGCAGATCGCCAAGGCGCTGTTCCCCGAGATCATCACCACGGCGCTGGTGAACACCGTCCTCTACACCCTGCTCGGTTTCGGTTTCGGGCTGGCGCTCGGTCTGGTGCTGGCACTGATGCGACTGTCGTCGGTGCCGCCGTACCGCTGGATCGCCATCACCTACATCGAGTTCTTCCGCGGCATTCCGGCTTTGCTGGTGTTCATCGCGCTGGGATTCGGGGTGCCGCTGGCGTTCGAAGTCGCGCTCGATATGAACGTCACGGTGATGCTGTCGCTCGGTCTGGTGGGCGCGGCCTACATGGCCGAGACCATTCGGGCCGGAATTCAAGCGGTGCCCAAGGGACAGACCGAGGCGGCACGTTCGCTGGGGATGTCGCAGGGGCGGGCGATGGTCTCGGTGGTGATTCCCCAGGCGTTCCGCATCGTCCTGCCGCCGCTGACCAATGAGTTGATCCTGCTGACCAAGGACTCCTCGCTGGTGTATCTGCTGGGGCTCGCCCTGAACCAGTTCGAGCTGGCCAACTTCGGCCGGGACGCGCTCAATGAGCACAAGAGCCTCACCCCGATCCTGGTCGCCGGACTGCTCTACCTCGTGATCACTCTCCCGCTGGGCCAGTTGGTTCGGCGGTTGGAAGCCCGTACGGCGAAGGCCAGGTGAGCGCGGTGGACGCGGTGGACGAGCCAAGCGGGGCGACCGGACCGGGCACCCCGGCCGGGGAGGCGCCGGCGATCGACGTCCGGGGCCTGTGCAAGTCGTTCGGCGAGCTGGAGGTGCTGCGCGGGATCGACTTCGCGGTGGCGCGCGGTGAGGTGGTCTGTGTCATCGGGCCGTCCGGGTCCGGGAAGTCGACCCTGCTGCGCTGTGTGAACCTGCTGGAGGAGCCGAGCGCGGGCCGGATCACGGTGGCCGGCAGCGAGGTCACCGACCCAGACGTGGACATCGACCGGGTCCGGCGGCGGATCGGGATGGTCTTCCAAGCCTTCAACCTCTTTCCGCACCTGACCGCGCTGGAGAACCTCGCCCTCGCCCAACGCCGGGTGCTGCGCCGCGACCGGACCGAGGCGGAGCGGGTCGCCCACGCCAACCTGGCGCGGGTCGGGCTCGCCGACAAGGCCGCGGCGTATCCGGCGCAGCTGTCCGGCGGACAGCAGCAGCGGGTGGCGATCGCCCGGGCGCTCTCGATGGACCCGGAGCTGATGCTGTTCGACGAGCCGACCTCCGCCCTCGACCCCGAACTGGTCGGCGATGTGCTGGCGGTGATGCGCGGGCTGGCCCGGGACGGCATGACGATGCTGGTCGTCACCCATGAGATGAGCTTTGCGCGGGAGGTCGCGGACCGGGTGGTGTTCATGGACGGCGGGGTGATCGTCGAGCAGGGCACCCCGGAGCAGGTGGTGGGCGCACCGCAGCACCAGCGGACCAGGACGTTCCTGGCCCGGGTGCTGGATCCGGCGGCGGCGGAGGTCCGCGACTCCGCCGACGGCGGGTAGGCCCGGTCGTCACGGCCGCCACGGCCGCCACGGTCGCCACGACGGCGTACCCGCCCCGGTCCGTCGGACGGTCGGGGGCCGTGGGCCGGGGCGGGCGCCGGTGGCGCCCGGCCGGCTCAGGACAGCGGCTTGGTGAGCTTCCGGGTGCCGGTGCTGTTGGCCGTCAGGCTGCAGCTGACGGACTTGATGCCGAGCTTGTAGCCGTTGATGCTGGGGAACTGGACGAACGTGCCCTCGACGGTTCCGGCGGGCTGCCGGGCCGCCTTCCGCTCCAGTTCGTCGCGGCACAGCGAGGACGCCTTGCGCTTGATCTCGGACTCGGTGCTCAGCCCCGCCTCCAGCCGGTGGGTAGTGACCACCTCGGCGTCGTGCGGGCCGTTGCAGGACGCCTCCTCGTTGTAGCCGCCGCCGTCGGCGGTGCGGTCGTAGCAGTCGCCCGTCTGCAGCAGGTAGTAGGGGATCTTGCTACTGCTGGGCGAGGGCGTGGCACTGTCGTCGTCGCTGCCGGTGGCGGACTCCGAGGGCGAGGGGTAGCCGGTCTCCGAGGACGAGGGCGATGACAGGGCGCTCTGGCTGGACGACGGCTGGGCCTGGTGCTTGCCGCTGTCATCGCTGTTGGCCACCACGATCACGGTGATCACGGCGGCCAGCACGACCGCGCCGCCGGCGATGATCGCCGCGATCAGCTTGCCGTTGCCGCCGCCGTTGGGCGGGCCGGGCGGCTGCTGCCAGCCACCGGGGCCACCCGGACCCGGCGCTCCGTAACCGCCAGGCGAGCCGTAGCCGCCGGGGGCCGCGCCGCCCTGGGGCGCACCGTAGCCGCCGGCCGGCGGGCCGAATCCACCCGGAGCACCGCCGGGGGGCTGGTGCGGCTGATGCGGCTGGTTCGGCGGCGGAGGCGGAGGAAAGCTCATGGCGGAAATGATCGCTTCTCTACTGGGTATTGAGGGACGTGGTGACCAACCTGGAACATTTCGCGCCTGAAATGTCTTCCTCTTGGGCACCGTTGGCGACAGGCAGCACGCCACCCTACGGCCCGGAGGTCTCCCGTGTTCACCGACCTGCCCCTGGACGAGCTGCGCCGCTACCACCCGCCGCTCCCCGAGCCGCCCGGCTTCGACGCGTTCTGGGCCCGGACGCTGGCCGGGGCCCGCGCCCATGACCTCGACGCCCGCTTCACCGAGGTCGACGCCGGGCTGGCCCTTCTCCGCTGCTACGACGTCGAGTTCTGCGGTTTCGGCGGCCACCGGATCCGCGCCTGGTTCCTGCTCCCGAGGGCCGCGGAGCACCCGCTGCCGTGCGTGGTGCAGTACCTCGGCTACGGCGGCGGCAGGATGCTGCCGTACGACTGGCTGCTGTGGCCGTCCGTGGGGTACGCCACGCTGGTCATGGACGCCCGGGGACAGAGTGGACCCAACCGCCCCGGGGACACTCCGGATCCGGTGGGGTCCGGCAATCCGGGCGTACCCGGCAAGCTGACCCAGGGCCTGCTCGACCCCGACGACCACTACTACCGGCGGCTGTTCACCGATGCCGTACGAGCCGTGGAGGCGGCGCGCGGTCATGCCGCGGTGGACGCCGGACGTCTCGTGGTGGCCGGCCACAGCCAGGGCGGCGGCCTCGCGCTGGCAGTGGCCGGGCTGGTGCCGGGGCTGGCGGGCGCGCTGATCGACGTGCCGTTCCTGGCTCACATCCGGCGCGCGATCGAGGTCACCGACGCCGGCCCGTACGGCGAGCTCGGGCGCTACTTCGCCGGCGCCCGCGGCCACATCGACACCTCCCTGCACACCCTCGACCACTTCGACGGCCTGAACTTCGCCGCCCGGGCCAGCACGCCCGCCCTCTTCGGCACGGCATTGCGCGACGAGGTCGTGCCGCCCTCCACCGGCTTCGCCGCGTACCACCACTACGCGGGCGAGAAGGAGTTGAAGGTGTGGCGCTTCAACGCTCACGAGGGCGGCGGCGGCGAGCAGCGGGCGGCCGAGATCGCCTTCGCGCGCAAGGTGCTCGGCTGACGCGACCGCCCCGTACCGGGCCGGCGCCTCAGATCGCCCCGAGCAGATGCTCCAGCGCCAGCTGGTCCAGGTGCTCGAAGGCCATGCCCCGGGCCGCCACCGCATCGGCGTCGAAGGCCTCCCAGGCGGTCGCGTCGGCGAGCAGGCCGGCCAGGCCGTCCTCAGCAGTGGGGCGGGCCAGCTGGCCGACGCGGGCGGCCCGCAGGGCGTCCTGGACGGCGGGGTCGGCGCGGAATGCGGCGGCGCGCTCCCGGAGGATCAGATAGTTGCGCATACAGCCGGCCGCCGACGCCCAGACGCCAGCCAGGTCCTCGGTGCGCGGCGGCTTGAAGTCGAAGTGCCGCGGCCCGTCGTAGCCGGCCGTCTCCAGCAGGTCGACCAGCCAGAAGGCGGACCGCAGATCGCCCGCGCCGAAGCGGAGGTCCTGGTCGTACTTGACGCCGCTCTGGCCGTTGAGGTCGATGTGGAAGAGCTTGCCGGCCCACAGCGCCTGGGCGATGCCGTGCGGGACGCTGAGGCCGGCCATCTGCTCATGGCCGACCTCGGGGTTGACGCCGAAGAGCTCGGGGCGCTCCAGGCGCTCGATGAAGGCCAGTGCGTGGCCGACGGTGGGCAGCAGGATGTCGCCGCGCGGCTCGTTGGGCTTGGGCTCGATGGCGAACCGCAGGTCGTAGCCCTGCTCGACGACGTACTGGCCGAGCAGGTCGAAGGCCTCCGCCATCCGGTCCAGCGCGGCCCGTACGTCCTTGGCGGCGCCGGACTCCGCGCCCTCCCGTCCACCCCACGCCACATAGGTGCGGGCGCCCAGCTCGGCGGCGAGGTCGATGTTGCGGAGCGTCTTGCGGAGCGCATGGCGGCGGACGGCGCGGTCGTTGGCGGTGAAGGCGCCGTCCTTGAAGACGGGGTGGGTGAAGAGGTTGGTGGTGGCCATCGGGACGACCAGGCCGGTGGTGTCCAGCGCCCGCCGGAAACGGGTGACGGCGGCCGCGCGCTCGCTGTCGGTGGCGCCGGAGGGGAGCAGGTCGTCGTCGTGGAAGGTGACGCCGTACGCGCCGAGGTCGGCGAGCCGGTGCACCGTCTCCACCGGGTCCAGGGCCCGTCGGGTGGCGTCCCCGAACGGGTCACGCCCCTGCCAGCCGACGGTCCACAGGCCGAAGCTGAACTTGTCCTCGGGCACGGGCTGGTGGCTCATCGCGACTCCCTCGGCATTTCGTCAAGGCGCTTTACAAATTCCCTCGCGGTCAAACTAATATGCGGCAGCACACCGGGGAACCCCCTGGAACCGGACCGTCCGACACGGCCGCCGAGGGAGCAGGCAGCATGGGCGCACAGGCAGCGGGACCGCTGGTCGTAGGGGTGGACAGCTCCACGCAGTCCACCAAGGCACTGGTCGTGGACGCGGAGACCGGTGCGATCCTCGCCCGGGGCCAGGCGCCGCACACGGTCAGCGGCGGCGCGGGCAAGGAGAGCGACCCCGGGCAGTGGTGGCGGGCGCTGGGCGAGGCGCTGGCGCAGTGCGGCGACGCCGTCCGGCAGGCCTCGGCGGTATCGGTCGCCGGGCAGCAGCACGGGCTGGTCACGCTGGATGCGGCCGGTACGCCGGTGCGCCCGGCGATCCTGTGGAACGACGTCCGCCCGGCGGCCCTGAGCGCGCGCCTGATCGCCGAACGGGGCGGCGCCGGGGCCTGGGCGGAGCGGATCGGCCTTGTGCCGGGGCCGGCGTTCACGGTGGCCAAGTGGGCCTGGCTGCGGGCCCATGAGCCGGCCGCGGCCGCAGCCACCGCGGCGGTGCGGCTGCCGCACGACTACCTCACCGAGCGGCTCACCGGGCAGGCCGTCACCGACCGCGGCGACGCCTCGGGCACCGGCTGGTGGGCCGCCTCCACCGAGTCCTACGACGCGGAGGTCCTGGACCACATCGGACTGGACCCGGCGATGCTGCCCCGGGTGGCGCTCCCCGGCGAGGCCGCCGGCACCGTGCACGCCGATGAACTGCCGCTGCCCAAGGGAGCGCTGGTGGCGGCCGGTACCGGCGACAACATGGCCGCCGCGCTGGGACTGGGCCTGCGCCCGGGGCAGCCGGTACTGAGCCTGGGCACGTCGGGGACGGTCTATGCGGTCTCCACCCGCCGGCCCGCCGACCCGACCGGCACCGTCGCCGGGTTCGCCGACGCCCGCGGCGACTGGCTGCCGCTGGCCTGCACCCTGAACTGCACCCTCGCCGTGGACCGGGTGGCCGCGCTGCTGGGCCGGGACCGGGAGGCCGTGGAGGTCGGCGGCGAGGTGGTGATGCTGCCGTTCCTCGACGGGGAGCGGACCCCGTACCTGCCCGGCGCCTCGGGCCTGGTGCACGGGCTGCGGCACGACACCACGCCCGGCCAGCTGTTGCAGGCCGCCTACGACGGCGCGGTGTTCGCGCTGCTGGAGGCGCTGGGCCGGGTGCTGGGCGAGGATGCCGCGCCCGATGTGCCGCTGCTGCTGATCGGCGGCGGGGCGAAGGGCCGGGCGTGGTGCGAGACGGTGCGCCGGCTGTCCGGGCGCCCGGTGGTGGTTCCCGAAGCCCAGGAGCTGGTGGCGCTCGGCGCGGCGGCCCAGGCGGCCGGGCTGCTGCTGGGCGAGGACCCGGCCGCGGTGACCCGCCGCTGGGGTACCGCCCATGGCGCACAGCATCCGGCCCGGCCCCGGGACACCGCTGCCTGGGAGCGGCTGGCGGCCACCCTCGCGGACGGTGCGGCGCTGTTGCGGCGATGACCCTGCGGCCAGGCCCCCGGGCCCGGGGCGACGCCGGCCGCACCACGTACGACACCGTCCCCCTCCCCCCTGCCCCCAAGGAGTCCCCGTGACCGCGTCCGGCGGCGACACCCAGCACGGCATCCGGCGCCGCAACCTGGCCCGGGTGCTGCGGACGGTGGCCGCGCACGGGCCGCTGTCCCGGCCCGCGGTCGCAGCACGGATCGGGCTGACCCGGGCGGGGGTGGCACCGCTGGTCGAGGAGTTGTTGCGCACCGGGCTGCTGATCGAGAGCGGGCGGGCGGCGCCCACCGGACGGGGCCGGCCGGGCGGTGAGCTGATGGTCAGCGACCGCGGGCCGGCCGGCATCGGGGCCGAGATAGGCGTGGACCATCTGGCGGTGTGCGCGGTCGACCTGCGGGGGCGGGTACGGGCAAGGATTGCGGCCGACGCGGCGAACCGGGGCAGCGCCCCCGGCCCGGTGCTGCGGCGGCTGACCGCGCTGTGCGCGGAGGTGACCGCGCGGATCTCCGCGGAGGGTCTGCGGCCTGCCGGGCTGGCGGTCGCGGTGCCCGGCCTGGTGGCCCGCGACTCGACGACGGTGGTGCATGCACCGAACCTCGGCTGGCGGGCGGCCGACCTGGCACCCGGGCTGGCTCCGGCGACCGGGGCCGGCGACGACTCCCCCGGTATCCCGCTGACCGTGGAGAACGAGGCCCATCTCGGCGCGCTGGCCGAACTGCGGCTGGCCGGGGACGACGCCGAACGGCCGGGCCCGCCACCGGACTTCGTCCATGTCTCGGCGGAGGTCGGCATCGGTGCGGCGGTCGTGGTCGAGGGCCAACTACTGCGTGGCGCACGGGGTTTCGCGGGTGAACTGGGTCATGTGCCGGTGTATCCGGACGGCCGGGCCTGCGACTGCGGCGGACGCGGCTGCCTGGAGCAGTACGCCGGCGAGCGGGCGGTGCTGCGCGCGGGCGGGCTGCCGCCGGAGCGGACGGCGGTCGGGCATCCGGGACCCGGCGGCCGGATCGCCCTGCTCGCGCGCCGCGCCGCCGACGGGGAGGCCGCCACCGTACGGGCGTTGGAGGAGGCCGGGACGGCGCTGGGCATCGCGCTGGCTGGGGCGGTGAACCTGCTGGACCCCCAGGCGGTGGTGCTCGGCGGCGCGCTGGCCGGGCTCGCGCCCTGGCTCCTGCCGTCCCTGGAGCGGGAGTTGGCGTTGCGTACGGCCGTGGCGGCGGGGCCCGCGCGGGCCGGCGGGCCGTTGGTGACGGTGTCTCGGCTGGGAGCGGACGGACCTCTACTGGGGGCGGCGCAGGCGGCGCTCCAGGGCGTACTGAACGATCCGCTCCACTTCCCTGCCCCGGCACACTCCCCCCAGACCCGAATCGGCTAAACCTTTCCATGGAAAGAGATTTCCATGCCACCCCATCGAGCGATTGTGCTGATAAAAACAGCACCATTACCGTCGGTTCAGCGAGCCTCCGCGGAACCGGCGTCAACCGGTCTTCCACGGCGGCCGCATCGCACCGTTCAAGGAGATGGGTCGCAGCGTGACGATTGCCGATGAAACACTGCCCGGCAGTGCGGAAGAATCCCAGAATTCCAGCCTGAGCACCACCGCGGCGCGGAATTTGGCGACCACCACCAAAACCTCGCCGCAGATGCAGGGCATCACGTCCCGGTGGCTTTTGCGGCTGCTCCCCTGGGTGCAGGTTTCCGGCGGTACCTACCGTGTGAACCGCCGGCTCACCTACACCCTCGGTGACGGCCGTATCGATTTCGACATCAACGGCTCCGACGCCTCGGTCATCCCCGAAGAGCTGCGCGAGCTGCCCGCGCTGCGGGAGTTCACCGACACTGAGGTGCTGGCGGCGCTCGGCAGCCGCTTCACCCAGCACGAGTACGCGCCGGGCGAGCTGATCGCCGAGGCCGGCACCCCGGACGACCGCCTGGTGCTGATCGTGCACGGCCGGGTGGACCGCATCGGCACCGGCAAGTACGGCGAGACCGCGGTGCTGGAGGCGCTGGCCGGCGGCGACCACCTCGGCGACGGCCCACTCTCCGCGGACGAGGGGACCCGGCAGTTCAGCTACCGGGCGATCACCCGGGTGACCGTGCTGGCGCTGCCCCGGCCGGCCGCGCAGGAGGTCATCGACCGCACCCCCGCGCTGCGCGAGCACCTGGCGACGGCCGGCGGGGGCACCGCACGGCCGACGAACGACAGCGGCGAGTCCCAGGTCTCGCTCGCCTCCGGGCACCACGGCGAACCGTCCCTGCCCGGCACCTTCGTCGACTACGACCCTGCGCCGCGGGAGTACGAACTCAGCGTCGCCCAGACGGTGCTGCGCACCCACAGCCGGGTCGGCGACCTCTACAGCGACCCGATGAACCAGGTCGAGGAGCAGCTGAAGCTCACGGTCCAGGCGCTGCGCGAGCGCCAGGAGCACGAGATGGTCAACAACCGTGAGTTCGGGCTGCTGCACAACGCCGACCTCAAGCAGCGCCTGCGCACCCGCACCGGACCGCCCACCCCCGACGACCTCGACGACCTGCTCGCGACGGTCTGGAAGGACCCGGGCTTCCTGCTCGCCCACCCGAAGACGATCGCCGCCATCGGACGGGAATGCAGCGCCCGCGGCCTGTATCCGACCGCGGTCGATTTCATGGGGCATTCGCTGCCGTCATGGCGCGGGGTGCCGATCTTCCCGTGCAACAAGATTCCGGTGACGAAGGAGCGGACCAGCTCCATTCTGCTGCTGCGCACCGGAGAGGAGAACCAGGGCGTGGTCGGTCTGCAGCAGACCGGAATTCCCGATGAGTACGAGCCGAGTCTCTCGGTGCGGTTCATGGGCGTCGATGACCGAGCGGTCGTCAAATACCTGGTGAGCGCCTATTACTCCGCGGCCATTCTCGTGCCCGATGCGCTCGGTGTGCTCGAGGACGTACAGATCGGCCACTGAGAGCCCACGGAAGAAGACCGCACACCGCGGCGGGGCGCTTCCCCGTCCCGCCGTCACAGCAGTACGTCCCGCATGCCCTGCACGACAGAACAGGTGAGCCCTCTCCATGACCACATCGGTGGACCCGACGTCCGGACCGCAGCCCGTCGAGCCGGCGCAGCACCGCTCCAGCCTGGACACCACGGCCGCCCGCAAGCTGGCGACCACGACCAAGACCGTGCCGCAGATGCAGGGGATCTCCTCCCGCTGGCTGCTGCGCGTCCTGCCCTGGACACAGGTCTCCGGCGGCACCTACCGCGTCAACCGCCGACTCACGTACACCCTCGGCGACGGCCGGATCGAGTTCGTCTCGACCGGCACCGAAGTGCGGGTGATCCCCCATGAGTTGCGCGAGCTGGCCCCCCTGCGCGGCTTCGACCACACCCCGGCGTTGGAGACTCTGGCCGACCGCTTCGTCCAGCGGGAGTTCGCGCCGGGCGATGTGCTGGCCCGGGCGGGCAGCCCCATGGACCGGGTCATCCTCATCGCACACGGCAAGCTGGACCGCTCCGGGACCGGCAAGTACGGCGAGGAGACGTCGCTGGGCACGCTGGCCGACGGCGACGCCCTCGGCGAGGAGGTCCTGGTGTCGTCCGAGGCGACCTGGGAGCACTCCGTACGGGCGGTGACCCGGGTGACCGCGCTGACCCTCTACCGCAGCGACTACGAGGCCCTGCTGGCCGATTCGGCGCCGCTGCGCAGCCACCTCGAGGAGTTCCGTGCCACGGAGGTGCCGGCGCACAACAAGCACGGCGAGGCGGCGATCGAGCTGTCCGCCGGCCACGCCGGCGAGCCGGTCCTGCCGGGCACCTTCGCCGACTACGACCTGGCGCCACGGGAGTACGAACTCAGCGTCGCGCAGACGGTGTTGAAGGTGCACTCCCGGGTCGCCGACCTCTACAACGACCCGATGAACCAGCTGGACCAGCAGTTGAGGCTGACGGTGGAGGCGCTGCGCGAGCGCCAGGAGCACGAGCTGATCAACAACCGTGAGTTCGGGCTGCTGCACAACGCCGACCTCAAGCAGCGGCTGCACACCCGCAGCGGGCCGCCCACCCCCGACGACCTGGACGAGCTGATCTCCCGGCGCCGCAAGACACAGTTCCTGCTGGCGCACCCGCGCACCATCGCGGCCATCGGACGGGAGTGGAACGCCCGCGGCATCTACCCCAGCACCATGGAGTTCGCGGGCACGGCGGTACGGGCCTGGCGGGGCATTCCGCTGCTGCCGTGCAACAAAATCCCGATCAACCCGGACCAGACCAGCTCGGTCCTCGCACTGCGGGTCGGCGAGGAGAACCAGGGCGTGGTCGGGCTCCATCAGACCGGCATCCCGGACGAGTACCGACCCGGGCTCTCGGTCCGCTTCATGGGCATCAACGACCAGGCCGTCATCAACTATCTGGTGAGCGCCTACTACTCGGCCGCGGTGCTGGTGCCGGACGCGCTGGGCATCCTGGAGGACGTGGAGGTCGGCCACTGACCGTGGGCCCGCCACCCGGCGCGGTGCCGTGTCCCCGCTCCGCCGTCGGAGCGGCGGGCGCGGCACCCGGGTGACCGCCGATCAGGTAGCGGATCCTCTCCTGACCTGCGCCGTTCCGCCTTTGGTCGAGCCATTGGCGGGGCGGCCATTCCCTTGGCAGGGCCTGTCCTGTTGCGCATGATGAACGCATCGCATGTGCGTGACATGTACGCGACCACCCCTCGGTCCCTTGTCAGGAGTTCACATGGAGCACGACCGCCCCCGCCCGGCCCGCCGCCGCCTGCTCACCGGCGCCGCCGCCCTCGCCGCCACCGCGCTCACCCCCCTCACCGCGGCTCGCGCCCTCCCCGTCCCACCCTGGCTGCCGGAGCGCGGCGACGACGGCTATCCCCCCGTCACCCGGGTCCCGGCCAGCCGGTCCAACTACACCGCCGCCGACCGTCCCACGCAGTACCCGGTCGAGATGGTCGTGGTCCATGTGACGCAGGAGACCTACCGGGACACCCTCCGGCTGTTCCAGGACCCGGCGCACAAGGCGGCCGCACACTACGTCGTACGCTCCGCCGACGGCCGCATCGCCCAGTGCGTCACCGAGCGGAACGTCGCCTGGCACGCCGGCAACTGGAACGTCAACACCCGCAGCATCGGCATCGAGCACGAGGGCTGGATCGACGACCCGACGTGGTTCACCGACGTCCTGTACGAGCGGTCCGCCCGGCTCACCGCGGCGGTCTGCGACCGTTACGGGATCCCCAAGGACCGCGAGCACATCATCGGCCATGTGGAGGTGCCCGGCACCGACCACACCGACCCGGGCGAGTTCTGGGACTGGGCGCGCTACATGGAGCTGGTCACCGCGGCCTCCTGGCAGCACAGCGGGTGACCGGCGGCCGGTCACCCGCGCGCAGCAAGCTCTCCGGCCGGGACGAGCGGGCGGGTGCCGGCCCGGTAGCGGTTCGACCACCGGCGGAACGGGCGCGGAGCCGCGGGCGGCGGACTGCCCGCGGCGGACGGCGGGCGAAACCCGGGGTCGGCGCGCGGCGACACGACGGCCGTTCCGCGGGTGTACAGATTCATGACATCTCCGGGCGATAGTAACGATGTCGTGATGAGCGCGGCATGGAGTGCGCGGCGCACAGCGCGCGACTTCGGCACCTGGACAGTTGGCGTGACGTCAGGGGGGCTCGTGAAGCAGCGATTCGGCCGGGTTCGCGTGGCACTGACCGTGCTGGTGGCCTGGGGTGCGGTGGCCGGCGGCGGGCTGACGGACGGGGTGGCGGCCAACGCCGCGGACGGCGCACTGCGCCGTACCGGCGCCGTGCCGGTCGCCCCCGGCGTGACCTACGGCGCATTCCGGATGACGGTGCCGCACGGCCTGGTGCGCGGCCATCTGCTGACCATCGACCTGACCGATCCCCGGGTCGCGGTGGACCTGCTCCATCCGGACGCGGTCGGCGCTCGCCTGCCGGTGTCCCAACTGGCCGACGACCGCGGCGCGGTGGGCGCCGTCAACGGCGATTTCTTCAACATCAGCGAGGGCCAACACCCGGGCGTGGAGGCGACCGGTGCTTCGGTGGGGCCCGAGGTGGCCTCGGGGCGGCAGCTGAAGGGCGCGGTGCCGGACGGACAGCGGTTCGGACCGGCCATGCCGCCTGGAGCGACCACCGAGGACGTCATCGGCGTGGGCTACGACCGACGGGCGCGGCTGGACCGGCTCACGCTGCACGGCACGGTGCGGACCCCGCGCGGAGCACTGCCACTGGGCGGGCTCAACCAGTACGCACTGCCGGTCGGCGGCATCGGCGCGTACACCCGGTGGTGGGGTCCGGTGTCCCGGATGCGGGCGACCTGCGGCACCGACACCGACCGGGGCGCGCCGTGCAGCACGGACACCGCGGAGGTGACCGTCCGGCACGGCCGGGTGGCGGCGGTCGACGGGCGACCGGGCGCCGGCGGGGTGGCCGCGGGGAGCGTGGTGCTGCTGGGCCGGGAGGAGGGGGCACGGCGGCTGCGCGAACTGCGGATCGGCGAGCGAGTGCGGGTCGATCACCGCCTCGTCGGCCGCGGAGCGGGCCGACTGCGGTGGGCGGTGGGCGGCTTCCCGATCGTGCGGGACGACGGGCCGGTGGCCGGCCTGGACACCGTGGCGGTGGCGGTGCGCACCGCCGCGGGGATCGGCGACGGTGGCCGGGTGCTCTACCTGATGGCGCTGGACGGGGCGCACGAGGAGGGACAGACGGGCCTGACGGTCCGTGAACTCGCGGATCTGATGGACCAGTTGGGCGCTGAGGACGCGATGGACCTGGACGGTGGCGGGTCGTCGACGCTGGTGACCGACGACGGGGACGGCACCGGTGTCGTGGTGCGCAACCACCCGTCGGGCGGGGCGGAACGGCCGGTGGCCAATGCGATCGGGGTCTTCTCGACCGACTGACCGCCGCACCGGCGGCTCGGAGGCTCGACGGCTCGACGGGTCGGCGGCTCAGGGACTCGGCGGGTCGGCGACTCGGCGACTCGACGGGTCGGCGGGTCGGCGGGTCGGCGGGTCGGCGACTCAGGGACTCGACGGCTCGGCGGGTCGGCGGGTCGGCGGGTCGGTGGGTCGGTGGGTCGGTGGGTCGATCCTCTGCCCGCCCGACCTCCCCGCAGCCTCTGGAAGGCCGCCGCTCAGCCCGTGGCGCCGGCTCTTCGGTCGGCGGTGCGCGCCCGGCCGCGGGCCCGGGCGCAGCCGGCCGGCCCGGGGGCGGACCGCGCCGGGAGGTCACGCGGGGCGAGTCCGAGGCCGCGGCGGCGCGCCAGGGTCACGGTCGGACGCTGCTGACCACGTCGGCCGCACCGGCCAGCCCCTGGTGGATGTCCGGGGCGAGGCTGCTGCTGGCCAGATAGAACCCGAGCAGTGCGCACACCAGGGCGTGCGAGAACTTCAGCTTGCCGCTGCGCAGGAAGATCACCGTCAGGATCACCAGCAGCAGTACGACCGAGATGGAAATTGCCATGCGACGCACGCCTCCTCGACCGCCGCCCGAACGGACGGCAATGGGTGGCCAGTTTGGCGTATTTCGGGGTATGTCCGGTTCGAGGCCCACTGCTCCATCCGGGTGATCACTACCGGTCACCAACACAGGCCAACGGGATCGCGTGGCGTGGATCACATCACCCCCCGCAACGGTCGATGGCGTTTGACCGTCTTAGCGGCCGGCATCCGGCTCCCCGGTGCCTCCCCTAACGAAAGCCCCCGATGAGCCAGACCCCTCGCCCCCGCCGCCGGCCGGCCCGGCCGCGGTGTGCCGCACTCGCCCTGGTCCCCGTGATCGGCGCCGGTGCGCTCACCGGCTGCGCGGGTACCGCGGAGCCGGCGGCCGAGGGCGATGCGGTGAAGGTGATGCTGGGCGCGGCGAGCGGGGCCCGGAGCGTCCAGGCCGGCGACCTGCTGAAGCTCACCGCGCGGGGTGGCGTGCTCACCGAGGTGCGGGTGACCGACCCCAGGGGACGAGGGCTGCCCGGCAGGCTGGGGAGCGGCGGGCGGGTCTGGACCTCCGGCACGCGGGCCGCTCCGGCCACCAAGTACTCCATCGTCGTCCGGACGAGGAGTGCCCAGGGCGACCCGGGCGCCACCAAGGAGTCGCTGACCACGGCGAGCGCCGAGAAGCTCAACACCCTGGCGATCGGCCCCGGCCGGCCGGGCGCCGGGCGGGGGGCGGACCGTCCGGTCGCGGTCACCTTCGACTTCCCGGTGACCGACCGGGAGGCCGTGGAGCGGCGCCTGAGCGTCACCGGTGACGTCCCGGCGGCGGGGTCGTGGAGGTGGAGCAAGGACGCGAGCGGCCGGGACCGGGCCGACTGGCAGCCCGCCTCCCCGCCGGAGCCGGGCACCATGATCACGCTGCGGGCGGAGCTCAACGGGGTGGACTCCGGCGGCGGCCGTTACTTCGCGAAGGACTATGACCTGAACTTCACCATCGGCCGGACTTGCACCGACTCGGATGCGACGCGGGTTTGTGGCAAGGTCCACGTGGGTGACCCCGTCGAGATCGCCGCGTCCCCCGTGCGAGGGAAGGACGATACGACCATCGGGGTCGGAGACGGGAACGTCGTCCGGTCCCCTCAGCAGCAAAACAGCGCACCCGCGCCGAGCAGCTGAACCCCTTCAGAGCCTAGTGTGACGGAATGAGCACCGTGCAGGACCAGGATCAACTCACGGGGTGGCGGCGCTTCCGGCGCCGCGTCCCGAATGGCTTCGCCATCATCTTCAGCGTACTCGGGCTGTTCTGCGCCCTGACGGCGCTGATCGGCCCCCTCCGGCGCGGGCTCCATCCAGTGATCTACTGGCTGGACACGCTCACGATCCCGGTGGCGCCGAACTTCGCCTATGCGGCGTTCCTCTTCCTTCTGGGCGCGGCGATGACCGCCCGCAAACGCGTCGCCCTGTGGTTCGTCGTGGCGTACATGGTGCTGGTCACCCTGGCGGACGCGCTGTTCCTGGCCGCGGGGTACTGGGAATTCGCCTTCTCCCTGGTGCTGTGCACCGGTGCGCTGGTGCTGCTGCTGGTCTCGCACCGAGAGTTCTATGCGATCACCCGGCGGGGCGCCTTCCTGCGGGCCATCGGCGTGCTGGTCGCCGGGCTCGCGGTGGCGGCGCTGTTCGGCTGGGGGCTGGTGACGCTGGCGCCGGGCACCCTGGAGGCCGGCGGTGGTAACCGCCTGCTGTACGCCGCCAACCGCGTCTGCGGCGGGCTGGTCACCGGCCGGCTGGTCGAGGGGCATCCGCCGCACTGGACCAGCACGGTCCTCGGTCTGCTCGGTGCGCTGGCGCTGCTGAACGCCGCCGCCACGCTGTTTCGTTCGCAGCGCATGGAGGCCGCGCTGCACGGCGACGAGGAGTCCCGGATCCGGGCGCTGCTGGACCGCTACGGCAGCCAGGACTCGCTGGGGTACTTCGCCACCCGCCGCGACAAGGCGGTGGTCTTCTCCCCCAGCGGCAAGGCCGCCGTCACCTACCGGGTGGAGGCCGGCGTCTGCCTGGCCAGTGGTGACCCGGTCGGTGACCGGGAGGCGTGGACGCAGGCCATCGAGGCCTGGTTGGAGGTCGCCGGACGGTACGGCTGGCAGCCGGCCGTGATGGGCGCCAGCGAGAGCGGTGCCAAGGCGTTCGCCCGCAGCGGCCTGGGGGCGCTGCAGCTCGGCGACGAGGCGATCCTGCATGTGAAGGACTTCAACCTGGACGGCCGGGAGATGCGGGTCACCCGCCAGGCCGTCAACCGTGTGGAGCGGACCGGCGCCACCTTCCGCGTCCGGCGCCACTCCGCGCTGACCGACGAGGAGATGCAGGAGGTCATCCACCGGGCGGACGCCTGGCGGGACACCGAGACCGAGCGCGGCTTCTCGATGGCGCTGGACCGGCTCGGCGACCCGGAGGACGGGGAGTGCCTGCTCGCCGAGGCGTTCGACGGCGACGGCAAGATGATCGCGCTGCTGTCGTTCGTCCCGTGGGGCAAGGACGGCATCTCGCTCGATGTGATGCGCCGCGACCGCACCGCGCCCAACGGCGTGATGGAGTTCATGGTGGCGCGGCTGTGCGCCCAGGCCGGGTCCCTCGGGGTGCGGCGGATCTCGCTGAACTTCGCGGTGTTCCGCTCCGTCTTCGAGGAGGGCGCCCGGATCGGCGCCGGCCCGGTGCTGAAGGTCTGGCGCCGGATGCTGCTGTTCTTCTCCAAGTGGTGGCAGCTGGAGGCGCTCTACCGCTCCAACGCCAAGTACGACCCCGAGTGGTACCCGCGGTTCCTGTGCTACGCCGATGCCGGTGCGCTGGCCCGGATCGGTCTGGCCTCCGGCATCGCCGAGGGCTACGTCGCCGTGCCGAGCCTGGGCAAGCTGTGGGGCAAGGGGCACAAGAAGCGGCTGCTGGCCCCGGCGAGCACCGCCGGGCTGCCGTCGCTGGACGAGCTCGGCCTGGTGCAGGCGGAGCCGGCCACTGCGGAGGAGCTGCGCGAGCAGGAGCTGGCCGCACTGCCCGAGCAGGTGCGGGTGCGGCACCGCAAGCTGGACCGGCTGCGCGAGGAAGGCACCGACCCGTACCCGGTGGGCATCCAGCGGTCGCACACCCTCGGCCAGGTCCGCGAGGCCCACCCGGACCTGGCGCCCGGCGTGCGCACCGGCAAGACCGCCCGCATCGCCGGGCGGGTGCTGCTCACCCGCGACCACGGTGGGGTGCTCTTCGCGGTGCTGCGGGACTGGTCGGCCGATCTGCAGATCGCGCTCACCCGGGACGGCAGCGGCAAGGAGCTGCTGGAGCGCTTCGGCACGGACATCGACCTCGGCGACCACGTCGAGGCCGAGGGCGAGGTCGGCACCAGCGACCGCGGTGAGCTGACGGTGTTCGTCACCCAGTGGCGGCTGACGGCCAAGTGCCTGCGCCCGCTGCCGGACAAGCGGCGCGGCCTGTCCGACCCGGAGGCGAAGGTCCGCCAGCGCTATGTGGACCTGGTCGTCTCGCCGGACGCGCGGGAGACCGTACGGGCCCGCAGCACGGCGGTGCAGGCGCTGCGCCAGGGGCTGATCGAGCGCGGCTACCTCGAGGTCGAGACGCCGATGCTCCAGCAGATCCACGGCGGCGCCAACGCCCGGCCGTTCCACACCCACATCAACGCCTACGACCTCGATCTGTACCTGCGGATCGCGCCGGAGCTGTACCTCAAGCGGCTGTGCGTGGGCGGTATGGAGAAGGTCTTCGAGATGGGGCGGACCTTCCGCAACGAGGGCATCTCCTACAAGCACAACCCCGAGTTCACGATGTTGGAGGCCTACCAGGCGTTCGCCGACTACGACGTGATGCTGGACCTGACGCGGGAGCTGATCCAGGACGCCGCGATCGCCGCGTTCGGCAGCGCCACCGCCCGTAAGGCGGACCGCAACGGGAAGCTCGTCGAGCACGACATCTCGGGGATCTGGCCGGTCAAGACCGTCTACGGGGCGCTCTCCGAGGCACTCGGCGAGGAGGTCGACGCGGACACCGCGCCGGACCGGCTGCGCCGGCTGTGCGAGGCCTCGGCCGTGCCGGTGAAGCCGGAGATGAGCCGCGGCGACATCGTGCTGGAGATGTACGAGCGGCTGGTGGAGGAGCGGACCCAGCTACCCACCTTCTACAAGGACTTCCCCACCGACGTCTCGCCGCTGACCCGTCAGCACCGGCGCGACCCGCGGCTCGCCGAGCGCTGGGACCTGGTGGCCTTCGGCACCGAACTCGGCACCGCGTACTCGGAGCTGACCGACCCGGTCGAGCAGCGCCGACGGCTCACCGCGCAGTCGCTGCTGGCGGCCGGCGGCAACCCGGAGGCGATGGAGCTCGACGAGGACTTCCTGCAGGCCCTCGAGTACGCCATGCCGCCGACCGGTGGTCTGGGCATCGGCGTGGACCGGCTGGTGATGTTCCTGACCGGTCTGTCGATCCGCGAGACGCTGCCGTTCCCGCTGGTCCGGCGGCGCTGACGGCGGCCGGACGGACCGGCCCGCCCGCCGGATCCGGGCGCCATGGCGGAGGCCACCCCCTGCACAGGGCGGTGGCCTCCGCCTTTCGCGCTCCGTTCTGCTCCGTTCTGCTCCGTTCTGCTTCGTTCGCGCTCCAGCCCGCAGTCCGTCCGGCGCGGCGGTTCCCCGTCGGCGGCGGGGCGGGGCGGGGCGTCAGTGCTCGCGGTGAGCCGCGTCCCCGGCGGCGATCCGCACGCAGCGCGGTACCGGCAGCGCGGCCCGGGTGAAGGCGTCGGCCACCGCGGCGCGCACCGCGGCGCGCCGCTCCCGGGGCATCAGCAGCAGCAGACCGCGGCCGGGACGCCGGGCGGGCCACCAGGCGGACCAGGCGCCGGCGCGCAGCGCCTCGCTGAGGGCCAGGGCGGTGGCGACTCCGCCGGCCGCGGTGTCCGGGTGCGGGGGCGGGCCGGCGGGGGCGCGCAGGGTCAGCAACAGCAGACCGGGGTCCGCGCCGCTGCGGTCGCCCCGCAGCGGACGGTGGGTGCCGCCGTCGACTGCGAGGAGGTGGCCGGCTCGGGCGAAGAGCACGGCCCGGCGCAGGGCGTCGTCACCGGGCACCGCGGCGCCGAGCAACCGAGCCAGCCGGGCGCGGGGCACCGGTGCGCCGCCCCGGTGGGCGTGCAGGTCGGCGACGGCCAGGGCGGCGGCGCACTCCAGCGGTTCGGCGACCGGCAACCCCGCCTCGTCCGGCAGCGCGGCGTTGACCTGAAGGTCGGCGCCGCCGCGGCCGACGCCGGCGGCGGCCAGGGCGCGCAGCGCGGCGTACGGGCGGGCCGCCCAGCCGGGGGCGCGGGCGGCGGGGCCGAGGAGCGGCAGTGCGGCGCTCTCGGCCGGGTGGTTGAGCGAGCCGCAGCGCAGCATCCCGTCGGTGCGCGGGGCGACGGCCGCGCCGGTGTGCCGGTCGGCCGCCGCGACCCAGTCGGTGCCCGGCACGATCCCGGTGAGCGCCGGGGACCGGGGGACGGCGTGCGCGCCCAGGTGGAAGGCGTAGGGGGCCCGCCAGACCGTCTCGGGCGGGCGGCCGTACGCCGCGGCGAAGCCGTGCGCGAGCAGGCGCTGGAGGGGGTCAGCGGTGGGGCGCCGGGCGAGGTCGGCGGCGGTCATCCCAGCTCCTTGCGGGCGAGCAGCCGGTAGGCGTTGCCGCCGTCGGTGGCCCGGACGAGGGCGTTGCGCACGCCGTCCAGGGCGAGGGCGGTGGCGTAGCAGGGCATCGCCGCCAGGTGGACGGCGGCCCGGGCGGCGCGGCGGGCGGGGGTCGCGGGGACGGTGGCCCAGGGGGCGCCCGGGTCGGGGGCGATCCGGTTCGCGGTGAGGGCGACGGCACCGAGGAAGTCGTTGGACTGGTGGGCCGCGCCGTGCTGCACCGCCAGGACGGTGAACCCCCGTGCGGCCAGGGCCTGTTCGAGGTTGCCGAGCGGCATGAGGTGCTGGTGCTGGGGCTGGAACCAGGGCAGCCAGTGCGGGCCGAGCAGCCGGGCGATCCGGGCCTCGGGGTCGGGGAGTTCGATCAGCAGGTGGCCGCCGGGGGCGAGGACCTTGACGGCCGCGTCGAGTTCGGCGAACGGGTCCCGGGTGTGTTCGAGGTAGTGGTGCATGCTGACCGTGTCGTAGCGGCCGGCGAGCCGGTCGGCCAGCTCGGGGAACTGGCCCCGATACCCGGTGGTGATCCACCCTTTGCGCTCGGCCTGGTGGACCCCTTCGCCCATGTCCAGTCCGTCGAAGCGGGTGTCGGGCCATACCGCGCGGGCGGCGTTGCAGAAGTGTCCGGCGGCGGTTCCGACGTCGAGCCAGTTCCTGGGCGTGGTGAAGGGGGTGAGCAGTTCGGCGCGGCCCCGGTAGGTGCTGTTCATCCGGCCGAGGACCAGGACGGCGCCCTCGGCGCCGAGGCCGTCGTAGAAGTCGCGGTAGTAGAAGTCCAGGCCCTGCGGGGTGAGGCGGGGGTTTTGGAAGACGTGGCCGCACTGCCGGCACTCCTCCAGGGTGAAGCGGCCCGGCTTGCGTTGCAGCAGGTCGGGCACGTGGACGCGGACGGTGAGGTCCACCGCGCCGCACCAGGGGCAGTCCGGGCGGCGGGGTTCGAAGAACCGGTCGGTGCCGGCGGCGAGTTCGGCGGCGTAGGCGGCGCGGCGGGCCGTGGCGGTGGGGTCCGCCGCCGACGTGCCGGCGGCCGTGGCCGGGCCGGGGGGTGGTGGTGCGCCGAGGGTGTGCAGGGCGCCGGTCAGGGCCCGCAGCGGACGCGCCGCGGTGGCGCGCGGCAGGTCGGCGGGGCGCAGACGGCCGTTCGACGCGAGGACCAGGGCGGGCTGTAGCCAGTAGAGGGCGACCACGGCGGCTCCCCAACGTGGCGTGGCATGCGCGCACTTGGCCAGCCACAGCAGGCCGGCGAGCTGCGCCGCGGACAGCAGGGCCGGTGGCAGGCCCCGGGCGCGGAGCTCCTCGGCGTGCCGTGCGGGGTCGGCGGGGGGCGTGGTCAGGCCGGGGGCGATGACCCAGCCGGTGCTGGTGGGGGCGTACTCCTTCAGGGTGCCGAGCAGGGTGAGGAGTTCGGCGACGGAGCGGGGCGGGGTGTGGGTGCCGAGCCCGGCGCGCCGGTGCACCTCGTCGGCCACCAGCAGGGCCCGGCCCGCGCCGTGTCCCGGTGCGCAGCGGTCCGCGCGGTGGGCCTCGGGGTCGAGCAGCCGGAGCAGGCCGAGGGCGCCGGCGGCGTCCAGGCGCTCCGGGATCAGGTCGAGGACGTGCAGCCCTTCCTGTACGGCGTGGGCGGTCGCGGCGCGCAGCGTCGCCTCGTCGGCCGTCACGCCGGGCGCGGTGATCAGGTGCCAGCCCGGGGCCACCGGACGTGCGGGGTCGTACGGCCCGGGCGGGGCCAGGACGGGCAGTGCGGCGAGCCGGCGGCGGGCGCGGACGGTGCCCGCCGCCAGGGCCACCGCCGTGGCGGCGGCCAGTCCCCGGATGACCGGTCCCGAGCGGTGCGCTGGTGCCATCTGCGTCACGGTCCCTTCACGGTCGCGCTGTCGGTGGGGGTGCGGGGGTGCGGACGGGCGGGCCCGGGCGGCAGCTTCTCCAGGCGGTCGGCCGCCGCGGCGGCTCCGCCGGCCGCGGCGAAGGAGGCCTGGATGCGGCGGGCGGCGGTGCGGTGGGCCGGGTCGTCCAGTACGGCGGTGAGCGCCTGCCGCAGCTCGTCGGTGCGGGGCCGGGTGAAGCGCACCCGGACACCGGCGCCGGCGTCGGCGACCTGGCGGGCCACGACCGGCTGGTCGTCCCGGACCGGCGCCACGACCAGCGGCAGCCCGTGGGCGAGGGCCTCGCACACGGTGTTGTGGCCGCCGTGGCACAGCACGGCGTCGAGGTGCGGCAACAGCCGGAGCTGGGGGACGTACTCCTGGTGCAGCACCTGCGGCGGCACGGCCGGGACGAGGTCGGCGGGGGCGGCCAGGATCAGTTGCACCCGGTCCGCGAGGGCGTCCGCGGCGCGCAGCACGGCCGGGTAGAACGCGGCGCCCGCCTCGCGGTTGAGGGTGCCCAGGGAGACCAGGACGCGGGCCCGCCCGGGGTCCAGGCGGCGCCAGGGGAAGTCGCCGGCCGGGGGGCGGGCGCCGAAGGCGGGCCCGACGAGGGCGAGCGGGGCCCGGCCGGCGGTGCCGGCGGATGCCGGGACGGTGGCGTCGCCCATGAGCTCCGGTGTGGAGAAGAGCAGGATCAGGTGTGGCGAGAAGCGCGGGTCCCAGCCGGCCGGTGCGCCGCAGTCGGCGAGCAGCCCGGCGAGGCGCTCACCGACCCACTCCCCCACCTTGGGGACGCCGTCGAAGGGCCGGTAGAACTCCGCGGAGGTGGTGGCGGAGGTGGCCCACGGCAGGCCGTGCCGGCGGGCCACCAGGGGTCCGGCGAGGGCCTGTTGGTCGGCCACCACCACATCGGGGGCGAAGGACGTGACGGCCCGGTCCACCCCGGGCAGCATGGCGTGCGCGAGCGGGATGAGGGCCTCGGCCCACAGGAAGCGCAGGGCGGCGAGGCCCCGCAGGCCGGGCCGCCGCTCGTGCAGCGCCGCGGTGCCGCCGGGCACGTCGGGGTCTCCCGCCGGGTGGAGCGCTGCCCCGGCGGGGAGCAGGGGGGCGAGGGCGGCGGCCGGGCCGGTCCAGGCGACCTGGTGGCCGCGGGCGGTGAGTTCGGCGGCGACGGCGAGGGTGGGGTTGACGTGCCCGGCCAGCGGCGGGACGACGAAGAGGAACCTCATCCGGCCACCGCCCCGGCCGTGGCGGACAGCCGCGGCAGGACGGCGGCGCACAGTCCGGCGGTGGCCTCGGTGAGCACGGTGTGTCCGATGCCGGGCAGGACGCGCAGCGCACAGTCCGGCGCAGCCTCCGCCAACTCCCGTGCCCCGTTGAGGAGTTCGGAGTGTGCGCCGTAGACGGCGAGGACCGGGCAGCGCAGCCGGGCGAAGTCGCCGGCGGTGAAGGCGCCGCCGGCCGCGATGTCCTCGATGAGGGTGGTGTGGTTGAGCAGGGCGTCGGCCGCGGCGGCCGTCCTGGCCTCCTTGCGCCGGCCGAGCGCGCCGAGCTGCCCGGCCAGCCGACCGTGTTCGAGGCCGAGGGCGGCGACGGAGAGGGTGTCGGCCATGGCCTCGGGCCAGTCGCCGGTCAGCTGGGCGTCGATCAGGACGAGTGAGGCGACGAGTTCGGGCCGGACCAGCGCGGTGTGCAGGGCGAGCACGCCGCCGTAGCTGTTGCCGATCAGGTGGACCGGGCCGCGGTCGAGCCCGAGGGCGGTGAGCAGCGCGGTGAGGTCGGCCACCGCGGTGTCCCGGTCGTAGCCGGCGGGCGGGCGTTCGCTGCGGCCGTGTCCGCGCTGGTCGTAGAGGAGCACCTGGTGCCCGGCGCGGGCGAGCGGGCCGGCGAGGGTGCAGTAGAAGCTCGACAGGTTGTCCATCACCAGCCCGTGCAGGAGGACGACGGCGGGTCCGCCGGGCCGGGGGCCGGCGCCCCGGCCCGGCAGCAGCTGGGTGTGCAGGCGCACTCCGCCTGCCGGTGTCAGGGCCATGGCGCGGTCAGCCCGCGCAGGCCCGGTCGGTGGCGGTGACCCGGTCGATGTACCCGGCGAGTTCGCCGACCGTCAGGGCCAGGATCTGGTCGAGGTCCCGCTCCGCGAGGAGGCCGAGGAAGTCCACCGCGGTGCCGTAGCGCTGCTGGAGCAGCTCGGCCAGGGCGACGAACTCGATGCTCTCCAGGGCCAGATCGTCGTTGAGGGTGGTCTCCGCGGTGATCTCGCAGGCGATCAGGATCTCCTCGCCGGCCACCTGCACCAGCATGTCGGTGATCTCGTCCAGGAGGGTCCGGATGCGCGCGGGGGGCGGGTCAGCTGCCATGGGTGGCCTCCGTGGGGATGGGGGTGTCGGTGCCCGCAGGGTCCTCGGGCGGCGGCCCGGTCCAGGCCACGACGTGGTGCGCGGACCGGTCGTGGACGGAGTCGAGGTGGACGAGGTGGGTGTGCTGGCCGCCCCGGCCGTCGGCGGCGGTCGCGCGCAGCGCACCGCCGGGCGCGGGGGTGACGGTCCACTCCTCGGGGCGGGCCCCGGGGCCCTCGGGGTGCGCCCGCGCGGCGGCCTCCTTGGCGCACCACAGCGCGGTCAGGTACGCCGGGCCGCCGCTGCCGTCCGCCTCCCAGGCGAACGGGCCGTCAAGGAGCGGGCCGTCGGGGAGCGGGCCGTCGGGGAGCGGGCCATCGGCGAGGCGGCGTTCGGCCGGGGTGAGGGCGAGCCGGGCGAGCGCCCGCGGGTCGTCGGTGACGGTGGCGACGGCGATGCCGGCGGGGCCACCGCGGCGGGCCAGCGCCACCGCGATCCGGTCGCCGTGGGCGAGCGCGAGGCGGACGCCGGTGGCGCGCGGGCCCTCGGACCGGGGACGGCCCTGCCGGTCGTCGCCGAGGGGGACCTCGGCGGGGAAGACGGGGCCGGCGCCCTCGTCCCACAGCAGCTCGCGCACCGCGTCCTTGGCGGCGATCCGGCCCAGCAGCCACGCCGTACGGTCGTGCGGGGCGCACTGTGCGAAGGCGGCGCGCTCGGCCGCGCCCAGGTAGCGGCGCATCACCAGCTCCTGGGAGGCCGGGTCGGTCCAGCGGCGCCGGGCCAGGCACCAGCCGCCGGGCCGGGGTTCGCCGATACCGCACACCTCGGGGGTGAACTTCATCGGCCAGACCCGCTCGTCGGCGCCGAAGCGCCGGTAGGTCCAGCCCTCCAGCCGGGCCCGGACGCCGCCGTCGGGGCCGCACAGTTCCACCTCGCCGCGCACCGAGCCGGGCCGTACCTCGCGGATCCGGGCGGTGGCCGCGAGCAGCGTGCCCTCGGGGGGCGGGGGTCCGTAGAGCCGCACCCGGTCCAGGGTCGCCGGGAAGACCAGCCGGTCGCTGGTGAGGTGCAGCTGCATCCAGTGGCCCAGGAGCTGACCTGCGGCATCGAGCAGGGCGCCGGGCGCGGGCAGGGCGCGCAGGGTTCCGCGGATGCCGTCGGCGGCGACCTCGGCGACCTCGTGGACGCCGGCGAAGGCCGGGCCGTGGAACATCCACCGGTCCCGGTAGAGGGCCCGGGCGCTGACCGGTGCGGGGCCGGGGGACGTGAGCGGGGCGGGGTCGGGCGGGGGCGGGGCGGGGTGCTGGGCGGCGAGGTGGACGGTGACGGTGGCGTGGTCGCCGAGGTCCACCCGGATACGGCCGGGTCCGGTGGGGGTGGTGGTGATCGTGAGGTCGACGGGCGGGGCGACCGGCAGCCAGCGCAGCGCCCGGACGTCGGACCAGCCGGTGACGGCGTGTCCGGGTTCGGCCTGGCACGCCGCGTCGGCGGCCAGCTCCAACAGCGTGGTCATGGGGACGACGGGGAAGCGGTCGGCGGGCTCGGGCCAGTCGTCGGGCTGGAGGTAGACGCAGTGGTCGCGGACGAAGGGGAGGGTGTCGAGGGAGAGCCGGCGGACGGTGCGGCGGGGGCCGGGCCGGGGCGCGGCAGGGCGGGACGTAGCGAGGCGGGCCGTGGCCTGGTGGGGCGCGCCGGGCCGGGCCGCGGCGGCGCCGGCGACGGCGCGGCTCGCGGCGGCGGTGTCGGCGAGCACGGCGTCCAGGGCCCGGCAGACGGGGTCTTCGGGCGACGGATGGCCGGCCGGGAGCGGACCGGGGGCCGGGAGGACGGGCGTTGAGTGACCGGCGGCCGAGTGGTCGGGAGTCGGGTGATCGGGAGTCGGGTGGCCTGGATCCGAGGGGCCGGGAGCTGAGTGACCGGT
The DNA here is from genome assembly GCF_040641675.1 of Streptomyces sp. NPDC020742. Taxonomy (NCBI): domain Bacteria; kingdom Bacillati; phylum Actinomycetota; class Actinomycetes; order Kitasatosporales; family Streptomycetaceae; genus Streptomyces; species Streptomyces sp. NPDC020742. The sequence continues at coordinate 203,242 of NZ_JBFAEA010000009.1, read as the reverse complement.
GTCCGGGTGGCCGCGCGTCGGGTGCCCGGGAGCGGGGTGGCCGACAGCTGGGTGACCGGCCGCCGGCGCGGGCGGCCGGGCGGCCGGCGCAGTGTCGCCGAGGCGGACGAGCGGGGAGCCGAGGTCGAGCCGGACCACCGGGCCGGCCGGCGCGACGGACGCCGCTGCGGGCGGCACGGCGGAGCCTGCGGCGGGCGGCAGCAACCGGTCCCAGCGGAGGTCGAGCCCCTCGGTCCAGAGGGCCCCGGCGAGCCGGCGCAGGGCGGTCAGGTGGTCGGGGCGGTGATCGGCCGCCGCGACGGCCAGGTGCTCCTGCCCGTGCAGGGTGTCGCCCACGAAGCCGGTGAGGCTGCCGGCCCCGGCCTGGACGAAGGCCCGGACCCCGGCGTCGTACAGCCGCCTGGTCAGCTGCTGGAAGCGCACCGGCTCCAGGAGGTGACGCACGATCAGTCGCCGGACCGCTGCCGGGTCTGCGGGGAAGGGCGCGGCGGTGGTGGCCGACCACACCGGGACGTCCGGCGCCCGCAGCGGGAGCGCCTCGAAGGCCGCGCCGACCTGGTCGAGGTAGGGCGCCCACATCGGCGTGTGGAAGCCGGACCGGAACGGCATCTCCTGGGCCCGGACCCCCGCTGCGGCCAGCCGCCGCAGCGCCACGGCCAGCTGACCGGGGTCACCGCAGAGCACCGACTGGTGCGGGCAATTGTCGTGGCTGACCGCGAGCCGGTCCAGGCCGTCCAGGGCCGCGGACGCCTGCTCGGCGCCGCAGCCGAGGGCGGCGTAGACCAGGTCGGGTACGGCCAGTGAGGCCGGCCGCAGGGTGTCGAGGAAGGTGTCGACGGCCTCGGGCGGATACATCCCGGCGACCACCATGGCGGTCCACTCACCGAGGCTGTGTCCCGTCAACAGGTCCGGTTTCAGGCCGAGTTCGGTCAACGCGCGAAAGAGGAACCGGCCGGCGGTGAGCGCGTCGACGGCGCGTTCGACGAGGCCGCTGCCGCCGGAGAGGCGTGGGCGGGGCAGCGCAAGGTGGTCGGCGATGCCGTCCATACGGGGCGCCGACTCCGCCTCCAGGCCGGGGAAGACGACGGCCAGCCGCGCGGCCGACCCCTCGGCGTACCGCCCGAAGAGGGGTCGCGGGGTGAACCACAGGTCCCCGCGCCCGCGCCAGGGCAGCCCCCGGGCGAGGACCTTGGCGGCCAGGGCGCGGCGCTGCGGGGTGGCGTCGATCAGGGCCAGCCGGCAGGGTCCGGCGTCGGGCGCGGCGACCGGGGCGGGGGCGGACCCAGGCAACCGGTCCAGCGCAGCGGCGAGTTCGTCGGGGGTGGCCGCGGCCAGCAGGACGGTGCGCTCCGGCGCGGTCACCCGGGGCGGGGGCGGCGCGGACGGGCTCCGCCCGGGCGCCTCCTCCAGCACCGCATGCGCGTTGATCCCGCCGAAGCCAAAGGCGTTGACCCCCGCCCGCCGGGGGTGCGGCCCGGCGTCCCAGGGTTCGGCTCCGGTCAGCGGGCGCATCCGGGTGTCCGCCAGCGCCCGGTGCGGATCGTCCAGGTGCAGCGTGGGCGGCAGGGTGCGGTGGTGCAGGGCGAGCGCCGCCTTGATCAGTCCGGCGATGCCAGCGGCCTGCATGGTGTGGCCCAGCATCGACTTCACCGAACCCAGGCCGACCCGGGTCCGACCCGGCCCGCCCGGCCCGAACACCTTTGCCAGTGTGGCCAGTTCGGCCGCGTCACCGACCGGGGTTCCGGTGCCGTGCGCCTCCAGCAGCCCGAGTGCCGCCGGGTGTGCGGGGTCGAGTCCGGCACCGTGCCAGGCCTGCTCCAGTGCCCTTACCTGCCCGTCCACCTGAGGGCTCATCAGGCCCGCGGTGCGGCCGTCCCCGGCCACCCCCACCCCTCTGATGACCGCGTACACCCGGTCCCCGGCGCGCTCGGCGTCGGCCAGCCGCTTGAGCAGCACCACGCCGGTGCCCTCGGAGAGCAGGGTGCCGTCGGCCCGGCGGTCGAAGGGGCGGATGGACTCGGTGGGGCTGAGGGCGCGGAGCTGGGTGAAGACGCTCCACAGGGTGGCGATATGGCAGTGGTGGACGGCCCCGGCGGCGACCAGGTCGCAGCGGCCGGCGGCAAGCAGGTCGACGGCGGCCTCCACGGCCAGCAGGGAGGAGGCGCAGGCCGCGTCGAGGGTGTAGGCGGGGCCGCGGAAGTCCAGCCGGTTGGCGGTGCGGGCGGCGGTGAAGCTGGGAACCAGGCCGATCGCGGCCTCCGGCTGCTCGGGGCCGAGCCGCGCCTGGAACGCCTCCCGTACGGCCGCGATCCGCGCCTCGTCCCACTCGGGGGCGACCTCGCGCAGGGTGGCGGCGAGTTGGTGGGCGGTGCGGACCCGCTGGTCGAGCCGGGCGGTGGCCACGCCCATGAAGCCGCCGCGGCCGAGGACCACCCCGATCCGGGAGCGGTCGGCGGGCAGCCGTTCCTGGCCGCCGGCGTCGGCGACGGCCTCGGCGATGGCGCGCAGCGCCAGCAGCTGGTCGGGCTCGGCTCCGGCGACGGCGGCGGGCATGATGCCGAACCGGGCGGGGTCGAAGTCGGCCGGCTCGTCCAGGAACCCGCCGCGCCGGCAGTAGAAGCGGTCGCTGCGCGCGGGGCCTTCGGCGCCCCGGGGGTCGTAGTAGACCTCCGGGTCCCAGCGGCCCGGCGGCACCTCGGAGAGGCAGTCGGTGCCGGCCGCCAGGTTGCGCCAGTACGCGCCGAGGTCGGCGGCGCCGGGGAAGACCGCGCCCATCCCGACGATCGCGGCGTCGGTGGGCCGGGGCCCGGACCGGCCCGCGCCGGTCTCACTCATCCGCCGTCTCCCCGTGCGCGGCGTGCCGGTCCACGGCCCGTCCGTCCGCCACGTGACCGCTCATGGCCCACCCGTCCACCGGTGGCCCGTCCGGGGCCGGCCCGCCCGCCTCGTGCCCGTCCGCGGCGGCCGCCAGGACGACCTGTGGCGCGGCGCCGTGGGCCAGTTCGTCGAGGAGCGCGGCGACCGCAGCGTCGGGGTCGAGGAGCGGGATGCCGCGGCGGGCGTAGGCGCGTTCCAGCTCGGGGGTGACCATGCCGCCACCGGTGGCGGCCCACGGCCCCCAGTCGACGGCGAGCACCCGGCGTCCGGTCCGGGCCGCCCAGGTGTGCGCCAGGGTGTCCAGGGCGTCGTTGGCGGCGGCGTAGTCGGCCTGCCCCCGGTTGCCGAAGACCCCGGCCACGCTGCCGAAGAGGACCACGAACCCGGTGTCATCGCCGGCCGCGGCGAGCAGATGGCGGGCGCCGTCGGCCTTGGCGGCGAAGACCCGGGCGAACGACGCCGGGTCCTTGTCCCGCAGCAGCTTGTCCTCCAGGGTGCCCGCGCCGTGCACGATGCCGTCGAGGCGGCCGTGCCGGTCCCTGATGTCCCGGGCCACGGCGCCCACCGCGGCGGCGTCGGTGACATCGACCGGGTGGTACCGGACGGAGGCGGCGAGCGGCTCCAGGGCTGCCAGCGTCGCGGCGATCTCCCGCCGGGCCAGCACCGCGGTGGCCGCCGCCTCGATCTCCGCCGGCCGGCGCAGCCCCTTGGCGATCAGCGCGGCGCGCAGGGCGATCCGGTCGTGGGCGTGGGCGAGTTCCGGGTCCTCGGGTGCCTCGGGCAGCGGGGTGCGGCCGAGGAGTTCGAGGTGGCAGCCGTGGGCGCGGGCCAGGGCCAGGGCGGTGCGGGCGGTGATGCCGCGGGCGCCGCCGGTGAGCAGGACCACGGAGTGCGGGCCGAGCGGGGTCCGGGCCGGTCCCGTCGGGCCGGTGGGCAGCGGGGTGCGGACGGTGCGCAGGGTGGTGCGGGTGCCGTTGGTGCGGCCCACGACGACGGGTTCGCCGGGGGCGCACAGTTCGGCGAGGAGGTGACCGGCGATGCGCTCGGGGCGGTCCTTGGGGTCGATGTCGACGCTGCGGATCAGGGCGTCGGGGTGTTCGAGCGCCGCGGTACGGGCGAAGCCGCGCAGGCCGGCGCCCGGCAGCGGATCGGGGGCGTCCTCGGCGGTGTCCCGCCCGAAGGTGCCCCCGGCGGCGGTGGCCAGCAGCAGCCAGCGGGCCCCGCCGGTCAGCGCGGTACGCAGTCCGGCGTACTGCCCGGGCAGGACGGGGCCGCGGTCGGTGCGCAGCGCGCTGAGGTCCACCACGCCCTCCGCGGTGGTGTCCACCAGCCGCTCGGCGGGGATGGTACGGACCCGTGCGCCATGGCTCTCCAGCAGTGCGGTGAGCGCCACCGCCACGCCCTGGCCGTCCTCCACCACGACGAAGTCATGGCCCGCCACCACCTCTCCGGGCGGCCGGCTATCGGGCGCGCCGATCCGGGCAACCTCGACGAGGTAGCGGGCCGGGGGCCGCCCGGGAGCGGAGCCGGCGGACCGCGGCGGGCCCACAGGGGTCACCGGCACGGCCTCCGCAACGGGCTCCGGAACGGCCTGCGGGGCGGGTTCCCGAACGGACCGTGCCGCGGGCTCGGGAACGGTGTGCGGTGCGGGCTCCGCAACGGGCAGCGGCGCGGGCTCCGGCTCCGGCCGGCCGGCGGTGATCCAGTCGACGATGCCGCTGATGGTCTTGACCCGGGAGAGCTGTTCCACCGCCGACTCCATGGCCCCGTCGGCGTCCTGCGACAGCCCGATCCGGTCGGCCAGGGCGCCGATGATCTCCACCCGCTTGATGGAGTCCACCGAGAGGTCGGCCTCCAGATCGAGCCCGGCGTCCAGCATCTCTCGGGGGTAGCCGGTCCGGGTGTGGATGATCTCCCGTACGGCTTCCAGGAGTTGATCATTCGTCAGGTGAGGAGGGTCGCCGGCCAGCTCAGCCGCGGCAGCGTCGCTCCCGGCGTCTTGCTGCACCGCGGCCGGTGCGGCGTACTGCGGCAGGGCCGGTTCCGGGACGGCTAGAGGGGCGTTCAGGGGGTCGGTCAGAGGAGCGGTCACGGGAGCGGCCGGGAGTACCGTCAGCTCCCCCGGAGCGACCGCCGCCTCCCCCAAGTACCGCAGGACCACGTCCCGCTGGGCGGCCACCAGTTCGCGTGCTCCGTGCAGGTACGCCAGCACCGCGTCGTGCCGTGCGGAGTCCCCGGCCCCGGTGGCCGCCCCGTCCGGTGCCGGGACCGCCACCCGCCGGGCCGGCCGCAGCCCGCCCGGCAGGAAGGCGCCGTCGGCGGTGCGCACCAGATGGCCGTCCACCAGCCACCCCGGGCGGCGCGGCGCGGCCGGGGGCAGCGGTGCGGTACGGCCGCGGAACAGCGGCTCGGGGTCGACCGGGACGCCGGCCGCGGCCAGCCGGGCCAGCAGGTGCAGCAGCCGGGCGAGGCCGGATGCGCCCGGTGCGTCCAGGGCGACAGCGGTGTGCGGGCGCTCGCCGAGGATGCGGCCGACGAGGCCGGTGAGCACCCGGCCGGGGCCGGCCTCCACGAAGGTGCGCGCCCCGGCGGCGTACATGTCCTCGATCTGTGCCACGAAGCGCACCGGTGCGGCGACCTGACCGGCCAGGGTCTCGCGCAGGGCGGCCGGATCGGGGCCGTAGCGGCGGGCGGTGGCACCGGACCAGACCGGCAGGGCGGGGGCGGACACCGGGATGCCGGCGAGTTCGGCGGCCAGTTCCCGGCCGGCCGCGGCGAGGCGGGGGCTGTGGAAGGCGCAGGCGACCGGCAGCCGTTGCACATCGACACCGGCCGCACGGAGCACCCGCTCGGCGGTGGCCACCGCGTCCGTGGGGCCGGCCAGCACGCTCTGCTCGGGCGCGTTGTGGTTGGCCACCACCACCTGCGGCGTGTCGTGGAGCAGCGCCCGCACCCGGTCGGGTGCGGCGGCCACCGCGGCCATCGTCCCGGGATCGTCGCCGGCCGCCCCGAGGATGGCTTCGGCACGCCGGGCGCTGAGCCTGAACAGCGCCTCGGTGTCGTAGACACCCGCGGCCCACAGCGCGGTCAACTCGCCGTAGGAGTGGCCCGCGGTGCAGTCGGGGCGGACGCCGAGGGTGGTGAGCAGCCGGTGGGCGGCGGTGGAGGCCAGGCCGAGGGCGGGCTGGGCGGTGCGGGTGTCGGTGAGGGCGGCCCGCTGGGCGGCCCGCTCTTCGGGGGTGAAGGCGGCGGGCGGGAACATCGCCTCGACCCAGCGCGGGTCGGCGTCGTCCAGGATGCCGCGCAGGGCGGGGAAGGCGAGGAACAACTCGCCCAGCATGCCGGTGCGCTGGCTGCCCTGGCCGGGGAAGAGGAAGGCGATCCGGCCCGGGTCGGCCCCCTCCTGCCGTACGTGGACGCCGTCGGCGGTGGCGAACCGCCGGGCCGCGTCCAGCTTGCCGGCGAGGTCGTCGAGGTCCTCGGCGACGACGCAGACCTGGACCGGGCCGTCGGTGGCGGCGGTCTCGGCGGCGAGGTCGCGCAGCGGCCAGGGCCGTCCGGCGGCGTCGTTCTCCGCCAGCCGTGCGGTGAGGCGCTCGATCGCCCGCAGGGCGGCGGGGCGGTCGGCGCCCCGGAAGCAGAACAGCTCGGCGGGCCACTCCTCCAGGGCATGGGTCGGCTCGGGGGCGTCGGCGTAACCTGCCAGCACCGCGTGGTAGTTGGTGCCGCCGAAGCCGAAGGCGCTCACCCCGGCGATGCGCCGGCCGGAGGGGACCGCCCAGGGCCGGGCGGTGCCGGTCTCGAAGCGGAACGGCCCGGAGTCCGCTACCGGCCGGCTCAGATGCAGGGTCGGCGGCCGAACCCCGGCGTGCACGGCGCGGGCCGCCTTGATGAGGCCGGCCAGGCCGGCGGCGCACTTGGTGTGGCCGATCTGCGATTTGACCGAGCCCAGGGTGCAGCTGTGGGGCACGGCCCCGGCCTCCTCGAACAGCTCGGTCAGGACGGCGAGTTCGGTGGCGTCGCCGACGGCTGTGCCGGTGCCGTGCGCCTCGACCAGCCCGACCTGTGCGGGGCTGATCCCGGCCCGCCGGTAGGCGCGTTCCAGCGCCCGCCGCTGGCCCTCGGGGCGGGGCGCGGTCAGGCCGAGGGAGCGGCCGTCGCTGGAGCTGCCGACCGCCTTGACGACCGCGTAGATCCGGTCGCCGTCCCGCTCGGCGTCCGCGAGGCGCTTGAGGACCAGGCAGCCGACGCCCTCGCCCAGCGCGATCCCGTCGGCGGCGGCGTCGAAGGGGCGGCAGCGGCCGGTGGGCGACAGGGCCCGGACGGAGGCGAACATCAGGTAGTCGTTGATGCCGTTGTGCACATCGGCGCCGCCGCACAGCGCCATATCGGCGTCATGGTCTCGCAGTTGACGGCACGCCAGGTCTAGCGCGGCGAGCGAGGAGGCGCAGGCGGCGTCGACCGTGCAGTTGGCGCCGCCGAGGTCGAGGCGGCCGGCGATCCGTCCGGCGATGACGTTGGCGAGCACGCCCGGGAAGGAGTCCTCGGTCAGCCGGGGCAGTTCGGCGTCCAGCGCGGGCGGCAGGTCGCCGAGGTAGCCGGGGTGCAGGGCGCGCAGGCCGTAGGCGCCGGCCAGTTCGGTGCCGGCCTCGGCGCCGAAGACGACGCTGGTGCGGGCCCGGTCGAAGGCGCGGTCGGCGTAACCGGCGTCCGCCAGGGCCTTCGCGGCGGCGTCGAGGGCGAGCAACTGCACCGGTTCGATGCCGGTGAGCGAGGCCGGGGGGATGCCGTGGGCGAGGGCGTCGAAGGGGAGGGCGGGCAGGAAGCCGCCCCAGCGGGAGGGGGTGCGTTCGCCGGCCCGCGCGGGGTCCGGGTCGTGATAGGTGGCGGCGTCCCAGCGCGCGGCGGGCACCTCGGTGACGGAGTCGACGCCGGTGAGGACGTTGGACCAGTAGCGAGCGGTGTCGGGTGCGCCCGGGTAGCAGCAGGCCATCCCGACGATGGCGATGTCCAGCGGTTCCGGGGCGGGTTCGGGCCGCTCCGCGGCCGGCCGGAAGCGCTCCGCGCGGGCCTGGAGCAGGGCGGTCGCCCCCTCGGTCACCTCGGCGTGCAGGGCGGCGACGGTGGTGGTGGCCCGGCGCAGGGTGGCGGCCTGGCCCATCATGAACAGGCCCTGCTCCCGCTGCTCGTGCTCCCCCACCGGTGCCGGGTGCCCTTCGTCGGTGTGCCGCAGGCCCTTGCTGGCGATCCGCAGCCGCCCGAGGTTGCGGCGCTCCAGCTCCTCCCAGCGGGCTCGCGGGTCGGTACCGGCGTCCGCGAGGCGCCGCTCGGCCGCCGCGAAGTCGTCGGTGTAGGGGGTCTCGGCGCAGCGGGTGGCGTGGCCGGGCGCGGTGCGCAGCAGGACGGTGCGGTCGCAGGCGAGCGCGGTGTGCTGGAAGCCAGGCAGCACCGCACCGGTGGCGACGGCCTCCTCGGTGAAGAGGTAGGCGGTGCCCATCAGGACGCCGATGCGGGCGCCGCGTTCGGCGAGCGGGGCGGCGGCGGCCGCCGCCATGGCGGCCGAGCGGGCGTCGTGGATGCCACCGGCGAAGAGCACGTCGAGGTCGCCGGCCACCGCGCCGTCCCGCTCCCGGTCGTGGGTGAGCAGCCGCTCGATCTGCTCCTCCCACAGCGGGAAGCTGGCCCGCGGCCCGGTGTGGCCGCCGCACTCCTGGCCCTCGAAGACGAATCTGCGGGCCCCTTCGGCGAGGTAGCGCTCCAGCAGGCCGGGCGAGGGCACATGGAGGTAGGTGCGGGTGCCGGCGGCTTCGAGGGGCGCGGCCTGGGCCGGTCGGCCGCCGGCGATCAGGGCGTGGGAGGGGGCGAACTCGGCGACCGCGGCGAGCTGTTCCCGGCGTAACTCCGGCGGGACGAAGCCGAGCAGGCCGACGCCCCAGGGCCGGTCGCCGAGCCGTTCGGCGGTCTCGGCCAGGAGGCGGCGCACCTGCGCGCCGTCCATGACGGCGAGGGCGAGAAAGGGCAGGCCGCCCTCGGCGGCCACCGCGGCGGCGAAGTCCGCGGTGTCGCTGACCCGGGTCATCGGCCCCTGGGCGACCGGGAGCGGCCCGTCGCCGGGGCGGGGCGCGAGCGGGCGGAGGCGGGCGGCGGCGGCGAGGTGGTCGGTGACGGCGGCCCGTACGGCCTGGACGATGCCTCCGGTGGTGCGGTGCCGGGCGGCGAGGCGGGCGGCGAAGGCGGCGTCCTGGCCGAGGGGCAGCGGCCGGTCCGGCAGGTCCGGGCGGAGCAGGACCCGGCGGCCGTCGAGCAGCACCGGCTCGCTGCCGTCCAGGGCGCGGAGCGCGGTGGCGAGCGCGCGGGGCAGCCGGTCCACGCCCTCGGTGGTCAGCGCGAGCTGGGCGTCCAGCAGCACCCCGGCGGCTCCCCCGGCGACGGCCGCGGCGGCGGTGTGTGGGCCGATCCCGCCGGCGGCGAGGACCGGAACGGTGATCCGGGGGTCGGCCAGCAGGCGCTGCAGCAGCACACAGGTGGTGAGGTCGCCGACCCGGCCGCCGGACTCCTGGCCGCGGGCGACCAGTGCGGTGGCTCCGGCGGTCACCGCCGCGGCGGCCTCCTCGGGGCTGGTGATCTCGGCCCAGACGCGGCGCCGGCCGCCGTCGGACCAGTCGGCCGGCCGGAGCGCGACAAACCGGGGCGCGGTGGGCGGTGGCGCGGTGCCGGCGGCGGGGTCGGCGAGCAGCACGGTGTCGACCGCGTCCGGGAGGTCGTCGGGGGTGAGCGGGCAGCCGACCGGCACCCGTACGCCGTGCGGCCGGCGCAGTTGCCGCCCGAGCCGGGCGAGTGCCGCGCGTGCCGGGCCGGCCTCCCGCCCGAGGTCCAGCAGGCCCAGTGCGCCGGCGCGTTCGGCCGCCGCCACGATCCGGTCGTCGGGCTCCTCGAACGGGGAGAGCGCGATGACCAGATCACGCGGTGCGCCGACTGCGGGGCCGGCGGGCGGCGGGCCGGAAGGGGAGGTTTCGGGAAAGGGCGTACCGGCGGACGGGGGCCAGGGGACCACGGGCGCTCCTTGTACTGCGTGGGGGACGGACACGCTTTCCACTGCCACCTGCGGTAACCAGCAGTAGCCCGCTGATGTCGCGTTGCATCGTGGAGGCACCCCCTTGCACTGTCAACGCACCTGCACCAGGCGGCAGTCGATTGCGCCAAGGTCACCGAGGACCGGTCCCCGCCCCCTCGTGCGGCCGGATTCCCGTCCCACCTGCGCGGCCGTACCGGCGGCCCGCTCCCCGACGGTGGGCACCGTCCCGGCCCGGTTCCCCGGCGGTACGGCGTGGCGCAGGCCGGGCGGCGGAGCGGGACTCGCCGCCGGGAGCTGGCGAACCGTCAGAATCACCGGGCGCGGCCGGTGCCCGGCGGCGCAGGAGCGGTACGGCTGGCCAAAACCCGCTCCGCGGCGCGGCCGCCCGAGGCCACTGACGGCCGGCCCGCCCCACGGGCCTCACCCCACCCGCACCACCTCCGGGTTGGCGCAGTGCACCGGCGGCTCACCGCGCAGATGACGGCCGACCTCCGCGGCGACGGCCCGGGCGGCCTGGTGGGCGACCTGTCGGCTGCCGCCGGCGATGTGCGGGGCGGGGAGGACGGTCCCGGGGCGGTCAGCAGACGGGAGCCGGCGGGCAGCGGCTCCTCGGGGAGGACGTCGAAGCCGGCGCCGGCCAGGGCGGCCGGTACCGAGGTGACGGTGGTGCCGGCCCGCTGACCCGGTGGGCCGGGAGCGGTGCGCGCCGGGCCGCCGCGTCCCACCGGCCGTGGCGTCCGGACCTGCCGGGGCCTCCGTCAGGGGCTGCCCGTCTTCAGCCGCAGGTTCCACCGGGCCAGCGCCTCGCCGACCGGCTGGAAGATGGTGATGGTGTCACCGCCGAAGTTGCCGCAGGTGGCCGCGCCACCGCCGGAGTGCACCCCGACGGCCATGGGGGCGTTGGGCTGGGTGACGTACGATCCGCCCGAATCCCCGGGCGCCGAGCAGGCGTTGGTGTACGAGAGGCCGTCGATGACGACGTTGCCGTAGTCCACGGTCTGGTCGGCGCGGGTGATCTCCCCGCAGTGCCAGCCACTGGACTGTCCGGAGTGGCAGATGGACATGCCGGTCAGGCCCTCCTGCGTGCCGGTGACGGTCACCGGCGCGCCGCCCTGGCCCGCCACGGTCGCGCTGAGCAGCCAGTCCGGCTGGTCGACGGCGACCAGCCCGTAGTCGCCCGCCCGCCCGTTGACGCTGCGCAGCCCGCCCTGGTTGGAGATCCCCATGGGGGTGCCGTCCTTGCCGTACGCGACCTGGTCCGGGGTGCGGGTGCAGTGACCGGCCGTCAGGAAGCCCTGGAAGTCGTGCGGGCCGGTCACCGAGAAGCCGACCGAACAGATGCCCTCGGTACCGGGCATCCAGCGCTCCCCGCCCACCACCGTGCCACCCTGCTGGCGCGGCGACTGGGTGCTGCGCTCGACGGTGACCGGGACCCGCGCCCGGCGCCCCAGGTCCCGCGCTGCCCGCTCGAAGGCATCGGTGCGGGCGGTGCGCCGGGTGCGGTCGATCCGGATCAGCACGCCGTTGGCGCGCTCGTCCACCCCCCAGCCGGTCACCCCCGGCACGCCCCTGCCGATCCGCCGGTTGAGCCGGCGGACGAGTGCGTCGAGCACCGCGCGGCTGTGCCGGACCGTCCTGGGCACCGCGCCGAGGGTCCGGACCCGTTGGGCGTCGTCCCGTCCGGTCACCGCGACGACCAGCTTCCCGCTCCCCTTGTCGAACCACATCCCGGCCGGCGGAGCGGCCAGCGCCCGGCGCACCGCGATCGCCGCCCGCTGCGCCTCGGCCTCCTGCGCCAGCCGGGTACGCACCTGCGCGGCGGTCAGTCCGAGGTCCCGGCGCATCGCGTCGAGCATCCCGCGCGGCGAGGGCTTCGGCGTCGGCCCGGGCTGCGGGACGGCGCGCGCCGCGCTGAGCGGTCCGGCGGCCGCCATCACGGCGACGGTCACGCCCCAGAGAGCGGCGTTGCGAATGCGGCGTTCCATCGGGGATCTCCTCGCGGTGTCGAGTGCACGTCGGATCCGGTCCGTCGAGCGTGCGCGACACCGCGGCGGGCGGCACGAGGGAGCTGCTCTGCATCATGGGGGCATGAACCACCAGCCCGGATCCCAAGTCCCCGCCGTGCACGGCCCGATAGCCCTCGGGCAACTCCCGGCGGCACTGCGCAAGGTGACCTACTCGGGTGCCCGCCATCCGGGAGCGGGGACACCTGAATGTCCGTCATACGGGCTGGACGGAGACGCCGGTGCCGCCAGTGGCGCCGCTCCGGACGCCTCCGGCCCGTTCGCCGACCTGGTCGGAGGTGCCAACTGCCAGCGCTACGCCTACGCCGTCCTGCGCCACTTCGGCCTGCGGGTGCCGCCGCTGCGCTCGGCGGAGCTGTGGGCGGACGACCGGGCGAGCGCGCGGGCCGACCGGCCGCGCCCGCTGGACCTGGCGCTGTTCGACGGCGGACCGGTCGCCGGCCGGCCCGAGGGGTACGGCGCGCATGTGGGCGTCCACCTGGGCCCGGACCGGGTGCTCCACCTGTGCCGGGAGGTCGGGCGGCCCGTCGTGTGGCGCTATCGGGACTTCGCGGCGCGCCCGCGCTATGCGCGACTGCTGGGCTTCAAACGGGCGGTGCACCGGACGGAAGGGTGACCGGAAGGAAGGGTGACCGGACGGAAGGGTGACCGGACGGAAGGGTGACCGGACGGAACGGTGACCGGACGGAACAGTGACCGGACGGACGGGTCGCACGGCGCGGCCGGCCCGACCGCGCACCGGCCCGACCGCGCACCGGCCGGGACGGCTCAGAAGCCGCCGCCGTCGAAGCCGCCACCGCCCCCGTCGAAGCCCCCGCCGTCGCCGAACCCGCCCCCGAAGTCGTCGGGGTTGAAGTCCGCGCCGGAGTAGTCGCCCCCGTCGGCGCCCGAGGGTCCGCCGAAGTCCGCGCCGTAGGCGGGCGACGACAGCAGCACATTGCCCAGCAGCGTGCCGACCAGGAGGCCGGGCAGCAGACCGCCGCCGAAGTAGCCGCCGGCCCAGGGCCCGTAGGCCGGGCCCGCGTCCCAGTACGGGCGGTCGCCGCTGTCGGTGCGGACGGTGCGGGCCAGCGGCTCGCGGCCGTCCTCCAGCCGGGTCCGGTCCGCGGCGCAGACCGGCACCGTGCGCTCCGCGCCACCGGCCGGCGCCCAGGCGGCATCGGCGACGGAGGGGCCGTGCCGGGGGTCGAAGAAGCAGGGCAGTCGGCGCTCCGGCAGCGGCCGGCCGGTCCGCCGGGCGTCCAGGGTGGCCAGCGCGAACCGGCCCTCCTCCAGGGCCTGGGTCACCTTCTGCACCTCGCCGGGGTGTTCGGCCGCCGCCATCGCCGCCTTGGCGTTCTCATAGGCGTCCAGCGCCCGGCTGTAGTCGGCGCGCATCGCGTCGTCGGCGCCGGGCTCACCGGGGCTGAAGTCGAGCCGGTCCAACTCCTCGCCGAAGGCCGTGATGTCCTCGTCGACGACGACCCGCAGGTCCTCCAGCGCGGCCCGCTCCGCCTCCGCGCGCCGGCGGCGGTTGCGGCGGGCGAGGGCGTACGCGCCACCGCCGCCGACGACCGCCAGCACGCCCAGGCCGACCGCGGTACCGGTGTCGAAGCCGCTGCCGCTGCCGCCCCAGGAGTCCGGGGCGTGGCCGGAGGCGCTCTGGTTCGCGGTGTCGACGAAGCTGTTCAGGCGCTCGGAGACGGTCGGGTACTGCGACCGCTTGACCGAGCCAACCAGGTTCTGCACCGAGCTGTGCGACATCACCCGGGGGTCCGCGCCGGCGTTGAAGCCGTTGCCGAGTTCGACCGCGTAGACGCCGCTGATGCCGACCTTGGTCCGCAGGTCCCGCAGCAGGGTGCTGGGCGGGTACTCCGCGGTGCGCGGCAGCACCGCCACGAAGACCGGCTTGTCCGCGTCCTTGATCTTCTTGGCCAGCGCATCGGCCTGGGCGGAGGAGAGCAGGCCGGAGGCACGGGGGTCGACGTAGACGGGGCCCTTCTTCAAGGCCGTCGCGGCCTCGTCGAGCCCGCCGGCGGCCCGGGCGTCGGGGGCCAGCGCGGCGACCACCGCCAGCAGCGCGGCCACCAGCAGCAGCACGGGCCCGATCAGCGCACGACGCGTTGCGGTCTTCATGCTTCGACGCTACCCGAACGGCACTTTCCAGACATCACCGGTCCCGCCTTCGGCCACACCGCGACCGCCGGGATTCTCCCGTGCCCCCGACGGCCTGTCGCGCGGGCCATGACCAACCAGGTGATCGCTCCGCGCGTCGTTTTTGTCGCCCGGAGTGCCGGGGATGTTCCGGCTCGTCCCTCCCCCGAGGAAACGAGGAGACGATGTCCCGGGCCGCATCGATAGCCACGAACATCGCCGTCGCCGTCGCCGCCACCGCGGTCGCCTCCATGGCGGTGGTCTCGCTGGCGCCCGCCCGTCCCGACACCCCCCCGGCCACGCTGTCGGCCGGGAACTCCCTGGCCGCGACGGTCGGGCACGGGGGTTCGGCGGCGCGGGCCGCCACCTCCGCGCTCGGTGCGGGAGGCCCCGCCGCCTACGAGGAGCCGGGTACGCCGGTGACCGGCCGGATCGAGGTGACCGCGCCGCAGCCCGGCGTCACCTTCAAGTCGAACGGCAGCTCCGCCGTGGCCTGGCGGAACAGCACCGGCCTGGAGGTGGACGTCTGGCTGGACGCGGACAACGGCCACGGCCGCACCCAGCGGCTGGCGCTGGTCGCGACCAAGGCGGGCGCCGGCGCCACCGGCGAGGTGATCGTGACGCTGCCCCGGGTGCCGCCGGGCCCCCACTACCTCCTGGAAGTGGCCACCGCCGGTGACGGCGCGGTCCGCGGGTTCAGCAGGACCTTCGCCATCACCGAGTGACCGGCCGCATCCGGCCGCCGGCCCGGCCGAGCGGGCGCCCGGCGCGGGGCCTACGGCGCGCGCAGGTCGACCAGCTCCGCCAGCGCCTCCCGGTGCCGCCCCGGCGAGCCCAGCGCGAGCTCATCGCTCTTGGCTCGCTTGAGGAACAGGTGCGCCGGGTGCTCCCAGGTCATCCCGATGCCGCCGTGCAGCTGGATGCACTCCTGGGCGGCCTGCACCGCCACCGGCGCGCAGTACGCCTGGGCGACCGCCACCGCCACCGCGGCGTCGGGGCTGCCGGAGGCCAGCGCGTCCGCGGCGTTGCGGGCGGCGGCACGGGCCGAGGCGACCTCCAGCCACAGCGCGGCCATCCGGTGCTTGAGCGCCTGGAACGAGCCGACGGGGCGGCCGAACTGGGTGCGCCCGGCGGTGTACCGCACGGTCTCGCTCAGGCACCACTCGGCGATCCCCAGCTGTTCGGAGGCGAGCAGCCCGGCACCGGTCAGCAGGGCGCGCTCGACGGCGGCCTCGGCACGTGCACCGGCGGCCAGCAGCCGGCCCGGGGCGCCGTCGAAGGCGAGGTGCCCCAGTGGGCGGGTGAGGTCCAGCGGGGTCACGGGCTCGGTGCGTACGCCGTCTGCAGCGGCGTCCACGGCGTACAGCGCCGGGCCGTTTCGACCCTGGGCCCGGACGAGCAGCAGCCCGGCGGACCCGGCGTCGGCGACCGAGGTCACCCGCCCGGTCAGCGCCCCGTCCGGGCCGGCCGTCACGGTCGGTGCGGGCAACCGGCCCGGTGCGGTCGTCCAGGGCAGGGCGAGCACACCGACGGTGCGGCCCTCGGCGAGCGCGGTGAGCGCCGCGGCGGCCTCCACCGGGCCGAGGTCGCAGCCGAGCAGCGCGGTGACCGCCAGGACCGCGCTGGTCAGGTAGGGCACGGGGGCGACCGAGCGGCCCAACTCCTCCAGGACCACGGCGGCCTCGCGGGTGGAGGCGCCCGCCCCGCCGAGCCGTTCGGGCACCAGCAGCCCCGCGGTGCCGATCTCGGCGGCCAGCGCCCGCCACAGCGCACCGTCGTACGGCTCGTCCGACGTCACGCCGGCGAGCACGGTGGCCGGATCGCTGCGGTCGGCGAGCAGCGCCCGTACGGCGGAGCGCAGCGCCTCCTCGTCCTGGGAGTACAGGAGGTCGGGGTCGGGCGTGGGGACGGCCGGCAAGCGGGTCTCGGCGGTCATCGGGGGAGGTCCTTCCACGCGACGTCCTTGTCGGTGCGCGGCTCGGGCGGCAGCCCCAGCACACGTTCGGCGACGATGTTGAGCAGCACTTCGGAGGTGCCTCCTTCGATGGAGTTCCCCTTGGCCCGCAGATAGCGGTAGCCAGCCTCGCGCCCGGTGAAGTCCACCCCGTCGGGGCGGCGCATCGTCCAGTCGTCGTAGGTCAGTCCGTCCTCGGCCAGGAACTCCACCTCCCAGCCGCTGATCTCCTGGGCGAGGCGGGCGAAGGCCAGCTTCAGCCCGCTGCCCTCGGGGCCGGGCTGGCCCTGGGAGAGCTGCTGGCGCAGCCGCTCGCCGGTCAGCCGAGCGACCTCGGCCTCCACCCACAGCGTCAGCAGCCGCTGGTGCAGGTCGTGGGTGCGCAGTGCGGGGCGGTCCCGCCAGTCGGCGGCGGCGACACCGATCATCCCGCCCTCGCGGGGGCTGCGGGCGCCGCCGATGGCGACCCGCTCGTTCATCAGCGTGGTCTGGGCGACCTTCCAGCCCTCGCCTACCTCGCCGAGGCGGTGGGCGTCGGGGATGGTGACGCCGGTGAGGAAGACCTCGTTGAACTCGGCCTCGCCGGTGATCTGCCGCAGCGGCCGCACCTCGACGCCCGGGTCGGTCATATCGCAGATGAAGTAGCTGATGCCGCGGTGCTTGGGGACGTCCGGGTCGGTGCGGGCGATCAGGATCGCCCAGCGGGCCAGGTGTGCGCTGGACGTCCAGACCTTCTGGCCGTCGACGGTCCACACCTCCCCGTCGCGCACCGCCCGGGTGGCCAGCGCCGCCAGGTCGGAGCCGGCGCCGGGCTCACTGAAGAGCTGGCACCACACCTCTTCGCCGGTCCACAACGGGCGCAGGAAGCGCCGCTTCTGCTCGTCGGTGCCGAACTGCAGGAGGGTGGGCGCGGCCATGCCCAGGCCGATGCCGATCCGGCCGGGGTCGTTGTCGGGGGCGCCGGCCGCCGCCAACTCGGCGTCCACCACCGCCTGCAGGGAGCGCGGTGCGCCCAGCCCGCCGAGGCCCTCGGGGAAGTGCACCCAGGCGAGTCCGGCGTCGAAGCGGGCGCGCAGGAACGCCAGCCGGTCGGCCTCGGACCAGCGAGGCGGGCCCGCAGGGCCCTCGTTCGAGGGTGGTGGGGGGAGACGGGTGGGCAGGTGGGCGGCGAGCAGCTCGGCGGTGCGCCGGCGCAGGTCGGCGGCGTCGGTCATCGGGCCTCCTCCGCTCCGGGGACCACCACGAGCCGGCCGACGGAGGCGCCGTCGGCGACCCGCTGGACCGCGTCGGCGGCGGCCTCCAGCGGGACCCGGCCGCCGATCGGGGGCGCGATCGTGCCCTGGGCGGCGAGCTTGGTCAGCTCCTCGTGACAGGCGTCGACGGCGGCCGGGTCCTTGGTGTGGTATAGGCCCCAGTGCAGGCCCAGGATCGCGTAGTTCTTCACCAGTGCGTGGTTGAGGGCGGGGCTGGGGATGGTGCCGCCGGCGAAGCCGACCACCACGATCCGGCCCTCGAAGGCGATGCACTTGGTGGAGGCGGTGTACGCCTCGCCGCCCACGGGGTCGTAGACGACATCGGCACCCCGGCCGCCGGTGGCCTCCTTGACGGCGGCGACCAGGTCGTCGGAGCGCCGGTCGAGGACCACGTCGCAGCCGAGTTCCCGGGCGGTGCGGGCCTTGTCCGGTCCGCCCACCACACCGATGACCCGGGCGCCGGCGGCCCTGCCGAGCTGGACCGCGGCGCTCCCGACCCCGCCGGCCGCGGCGTGCACCAGCAGCGTCTCGCCGGGCTGGAGCCGTGCCCGGCGGTGCAGGCCGAACCAGCCGGTCTGGTAGCCGATGTGCAGCGCGGCGGCCTCGGCGTCGTCCAGGGCCTCCGGTGCGGGCCGTACCGCTGCCGCATCGGCCAGCGCGAGTTCGGCGAAGCCGCCGCCGGGCAGCGGGGGTTGGGCCAGCACCCGCTGCCCCACCTCACCGGCCGCGCCCTCCCCCACGGCGAGCACCTCACCGCAGACCTCCACGCCCGGGGTGAACGGCAGCGGCGGCCGGACCTGGTAGTGGCCCCGGCACAGCAGCGCGTCGGGGAAGTTGACGTTGGCGGCCCGCACCCGCAACAGCAGCTGCCCCGGCCCCGGTTGTGGGTCGGGGACCTCCTCCAGCCGCATCACCGCATGCGGCTCACCGTTCGCGTGTACGCGCCATGCCTTCACCTGGTGCCTCCACTGGGCTCGGTTACGCGGTGGGCGGAGGCCTGCCGGCCCCTCGCGAGCGACATACTAAGCGGTCGGTATCCCCCGGGGAACCGCCTCTGACGAGTCTTGGCCACTTCGCCACACCGCCTCGCCGCCGCCTCGCCCCGCCCGGCCGCCCACCCGCCCGTCGCCCCGTCCGTCCTCGCTGGCCCGCGCCCCGACCCCGTACCGGCGATCCTGACCATGGCAGGGTCAGGCTCCCGCCCGCCGGATGACGGAGACTGACCGGCATGGACTCATCCGGCACGGACTCCCCCGCCGCACTGGGGAGCTTTCTGCGCAGCCGACGCGCCCGGCTCCGGCCGGAGGACGTCGACCTGGTCTCCTACGGCACCCGTCGCCGCGTCCCCGGTCTACGCCGCGAGGAGCTGGCGCAGCTGGCCGGCGTCAGCGTCGCGTACTACACCCGCCTGGAACAGGGGCAGAGCCACCAGGCCTCGGACGGGGTGCTGGACGCGCTGTCCCGCGCGCTGCGGCTGACCGTCGACGAGCAGACCCATCTGCGCGCACTGGCCCGGCCCGCTGCCGCCCGCCGCGCCCCCGCCGCCCGCCCCGACACCGCCCGGCCCGGCGTACGGCAGTTGCTCGCCGCCCTGGCGGACGTACCGGCCGTCGCGCTCGGGCCGCGCTTCGAGATCCTCGCCTGGAACCGCCTCGGGCACGCCCTGACCGCCGGGCACCTGGACTTCGACAGCCCCGGACGCCCGCCGGAGCGCCCCAACGCCCAGCGGCTGCTCTTCCTCGATCCGCACACCCGCGAGCTGTACCCGGACCGCGAGGAGGAGCTGCGGCGCGCCGTCTCCGCGCTGCGAGTGGCCGCCGGCCAGTACCCCGACGACCGTCAACTCGCAGAACTCATCGGCGAGTTGACCATGAAGTCGGCCGAGTTCGGCGCGCTGTGGCCCCGGCACGGGGTCCGCAACTGCACCTACGGCACCAAGCGCTTCCACCATCCCCTGGTGGGCGAGCTGCGGCTGGAGTTCGAGATGCTGCAGACCCCGGACGGCTCCGGGCAGGGCGTGCTGCTGTACACCGCGCAGGAGGGCTCGCCGTCCGAGGCGGCGCTGCGGCTACTCGCCGCGGAACGCGGCCCAGACCTCAGGGTCCTCGAACCCGAGCGCCCATAGCCCGGTGCCCCGCACCCCGTACTCCGCCAGCAGCGGCAGCAGTGCGCGGACCCCACGGGCGTCCTGGTACCAGACCTCGTGCACCTCGCCGTCCCGCTCGTAGCCGAAGTGCGGGGTGCCCGAAACCTTGTCGAAGCGGTACGGGGCGCCCGCCCGCTCGCGCAGCGCCTCGGCCTCCTTCCAGGTCAGGTGGCCGGCGCGGCGCTTCGTCCCGAGGGTCCAGTCCCAGCCGTAGCCGGGGAAGGCCACCTCGATCTTGTGCCGGGGGATGGTGCCGGTGGCGTAGCGCAGGAACTCCTCGTACCAGTCCCGGGCGGACAGCGGCCCCGGCTCGCCGCCCGACCAGTGCAGGTCGTAGCCCATGATCCGGACCCGGTCGGCGTACCGGCCGAGCCGCTCGTAGTCATAGGCGGTGCCCGCCCCCCGCACCCGCGCCGGCACGGTGACCACACACTGCTTGTCGCGGGCGTGCAGGCGCCCGCACAGGTCCCTGGCGAGCGCGGCGTAGCCGGTCCGCACCCGCTCGCGGACCGCCTTGTCCTTGCTGACCGCCATCGTCTCGTAGTCCAGGTCGATCCCGTCGTACGACCGGCTGGCCACCAGGTCCAGCAGCGCGTCCACATGCGCCCGCCGCCGCTCGGGATCGTGCATCAGCCGGGCCATCCGCCGCGCGTCGAGGGTCTCGGTCGCGGTGGGGACGACGGCGATCCCGGCGTCGTGCAGCCCGTCGATGATGTCGCGCCGCCCGGCGCCGTCCTGCCCGGTGACGGTGGAGCCGGAGGAGGCCTCGTACCAGAAGGGGCTGACGGTGTGCAGCTCGGAGGCGTGCCGCAGCGCGTCCCGGTAGGCGGCGTCGACATCACCCCAGTACGGGAGCCAGGCCGACATGGTGCGTCCGCCGGCTCTCGGGGACGCGCCCGCCGCGGCGGCCGGGGCGGGCCCGGCCAGCAGCGCCACGGTCAGCAGGAGGGCGAGGGCGGTGCGCGCTCGGGAGGGTGGTGGGTGATCCATGTCCCGAGCGTCACCCGGCGGCCGCACTGACGCAGCGTCAACTCCGCCGAACGGGGCGGCGGCACGGGCGTCAGACCGCCGTCGTCTGCTTCCGCTGCCCTTCCCCGTCGGCCGCGCCGGGCACGGTGACCGCGATCCGGCCGTCGGCGATGGCCTGGGCGAGGGAGAGGCGGCCGTCGGCGATGTCGGTGCAGGTCACGGTGGACATCCGCAGTCGGACGTCCGGATTCTCGGCCGGGCCCTCGGCGTAGCCGGGCGCCTCGACGTCGAGGTCGACGTGGAACTCCCCCTCGTCCAGGGCGATGTCGACGACCCCGACGTCCTCCGCCGCGAAGTGGCCGGCGAGCCGGGCGATGAGCGGGACCGCGAACCAGTGGGCCCGGACCGCGTCCGTGGCCCGCCGCTCGGCCAGGGCGGGGGCGCCCCAGTCGGCGAGGGCGGTGAGCGCGGGCAGCAGGGCCCGGCCGCGGGGGGTGAGCTCGTAGACGAAGGAGGCGCCGGGCGGGGCGAGGCGGCGGCGGGTGACCAGGCCGTCCCGCTCCATGTCCTTCAGCCGGGAGGCGAGCATGTCCGTGCTGACGCCCGGCAGATCGGCGTGCAGGTCGGTGTAGCGCCGGGACCCGCCCAGCAGTTCCCGGACGATCAGGAGCGTCCAGCGGTCACCGACGGCGTCCAGGGCTCGGGCGACGGCGCAGTACTGGTCATAGCTTCGGCGCGGCATGACACCAGCATAGACAGAAGTTGGACTTTCCAAGTCTCCACTTGGTAAAACCAAGTACGGTGTTACGAGTGCTGCCGCGCCGCGCGGTGAGCGAGGGACCGGGAGGCCACCGCATGCAGTTCAAGCAGTCCAGCAAGATGGCCGACGTCTGCTACGAGATCCGCGGGCCGGTGATCCGGCACGCCGACGCGCTGGAGGAGGCCGGCCACAGCGTGCTGCGGCTGAACACCGGCAATCCGGCGCTGTTCGGCTTCGAGTGCCCCGAGGAGATCCTCCAGGACGTGATGCGCAACCTCTCGCGCGCCCACGGCTACACCGAGTCCCGCGGCATCCTCTCGGCCCGCCGCGCGGTGGCCCAGCACTATCAGGGGGCCGGGCTGCCGGAGGTCGGCGTCGACAACGTCTACCTCGGCAACGGCGTCTCCGAACTCGTGTCGATGGCCGTACAGGCCCTGGTCGACGACGGCGACGAGGTGCTCATCCCGGCGCCCGACTTCCCCCTGTGGACGGCGGTCACCACCCTCGCCGGCGGCAAGGCCGTGCACTACCTCTGCGACGAGTCCGCCGACTGGCTGCCGGACCTCGACGACCTCGCCTCGAAGATCACCGACCGGACCCGGGCGATGGTCATCATCAACCCCAACAACCCCACCGGCGCGGTCTACCCGCGCGAGCTGCTGGAGGGCATGCTCGACCTGGCCCGGCGCCACCAGCTGATGGTCTTCGCCGATGAGATCTACGACCGGATCCTCTACGACGACGAGGTCCACCACCACGCCGCGGCGCTCGCCCCCGACCTGGTGTGCCTGACCTTCAGCGGGCTGTCCAAGTCCTACCGCGTGGCCGGATTCCGCTCCGGCTGGCTGGTGGTCTCCGGCCCCCGGCAACACGCCGCCGACTACCTGGAGGGTCTGGACACCCTCGCCGCCATGCGACTGTGCCCGAACGCCCCCGCGCAGTACGCCGTCCAGGCGGCCCTGGGCGGCCGGCAGTCAATCAAGGACCTGGTGCTGCCAGGCGGCCGGCTGCGGGAGCAGCGCGACCGGGCCTGGGAGCGGCTGAACGAGATCCCGGGGGTCTCCTGCGTCAAGCCCAAGGGCGCGCTCTACGCCTTCCCCCGCCTCGACCCCGCCGTCCACAAGATCCACGACGACGAGAAGTTCGTCCTGGACCTGCTGCTGCGGGAGAAGATCCAGGTCGTCCAGGGCACCGGCTTCAACTGGCCGCGCCCGGACCACTTCCGCATCCTCACCCTCCCGCAGGCTGACGACCTGGACGCGGCGATCCGCCGTATCGGCCGCTTCCTGGCGGGCTACCGGCAGTGACCCCGGCGGGCGGCCGGCGCCCCACGCCCCGGCTCCGAGGCGGCCACGGCCCGGCCCGTCCGCCGGGTGGACCGGCCGGCCCCGCCCCACCCGTCCGCGGTGTGGACCGCCCCGGGCCCGCCGTCCGGCCCGTGGTCACCCGAACGGCCGCCCCGTGCCGCCCCGGGACCCCGCCCCGGGCCGCCACCCGCCGGGCCCGGTCACCGGGCGCACAGGCGGGCGGGAAGGCCGTCCGGCGGCCCGGGCGCGCCCCGACACCGCAGCAGAGCCCCTCTCCCCGGACCGCCCACGCCCTCCCCGGCGGCCCGTCCGGCGCCACATCCGGATCCCACGCGCTCTTGAGCGGAGCGCGCGCAGCGGTTTAGGTGGAGAACGGCAATCCTGCCGCGCCCACGAGGGAGAGGGATTCCATGCCGGTACGGCCTTCGGTAACGGAAGCGGACCTTGAAGCTCACCTGCACGGCATCTGCTTCAAGACGGGTCCACCCCGCCGCATAGGGGTCGAGATCGAGTGGCTGGTCCACGACGCGCACAACCCCCGATGTCCGGTCTCGCCGGACCGGCTGCAGCGCGCCGCCGATACCCTGCGCGCCCTCCCCCTCACCTCCCTCCTGACCTTCGAACCCGGCGGCCAGCTGGAGCTCAGCTCGCTGCCCGCCGCCTCCCTGACCGAGTGCATCGACGCCATGACGGCCGACCTCGCACTGGTCCGCCCCACGATGCTGGCGATGGGCCTGGGCCTGGCCGGCCACGGTCACAACCCGTGGCACCCTCCGCACCGCGTCCTGACCCACCCCCGCTACAACGCCATGGAGGCGTACTTCGACCGCTGGGGCTCCGCCGGGCGGTCCATGATGTGTGCCACCGCATCGGTGCAGGTCTGTGTGGACGCCGGCCACGAGGAGCCGGGGCCGCTCGGGCTCGGCCGGCGCTGGCTGCTGGCGCACCTGCTGGGCGCGGTGCTGGCCGCGGCGTTCGCCAACTCCCCGACCAGTGAGGGCTGCCCCACCGGCTACCGCACCACCCGCCAGGTCATCTGGTCCCAGCTGGACCCGGACCGGACGCTGGCACCGCCCCAGGGCCCGGATCCGCGCGCCGCCTGGGCGCGCTACGTCCTGGACGCCCAGGTGATGTGCATCCGCGCCGACGCCGGGCCCTGGGACGCACCGGAGGGGCTGACCTTCCGCGAGTGGGTCCGTACCGGTGTGCCCCGACCGCCCACCGTGGAGGACCTCGACTACCACGTCACCACGCTCTTCCCACCGGTACGTCCGCGCGGCCATCTGGAGCTGCGCATGATCGACGCGCAGTCCGGGGAATCCGGGTGGGTGGTGCCGCTGGCCGTGACGGCCGCGCTGTTCGACGACCCGGAGGCCGCGGAGCGCGCCTACCGCGTCGTCAAGCCGCTGGCCGAGACCGCCGGGCCCCGGCCGGCCCCCCGCAACCCGCTGTGGCGGCGGGCGGCCCGCGGGGCGCTGACCGATCCGGAGCTGCACGCCGCGGCGGTGGCCTGTTTCGCCGCCGCGCAGGAGGCACTGCCGCGGCTCGGCGCCTCGCCGGAGGTGCGGGCCGCGGTCGCGGAGTTCACCGCGCGCTATGTGGCGCGCGGGCGCTGCCCGGCGGACGACCACCTGGACGCCCTGCACGCCGCGGAGCGCGCACCCATCCCCGGGAAGGAGAGCCAGTGACCACCATCGACCCCGAGCTCCTTCGTGAGCGGGCCGCGGCGGCGCTGCTCGCCGCCCGTGACCGCACCCGTCTACTCACCACCTGTGTCGAGCACCCCGACCTCGTCGCCCAGCACTCCCCGCTGATGTCCCCGCTGGTGTGGGACCTGGCGCACATCGGCAACCAGGAGGAGCAGTGGCTGCTGCGCACCGTCGGCGGCCGTGAGGCGCTGCGGCCGGACATCGACTCCGTCTACGACGCCTTCGAGCATCCGCGCGCCGAGCGTCCCTCGCTGCCGCTGCTGCCCCCCGACGAGGCGCACGGCTACGTCGCCGAGGTCCGCGGCCGGGTGCTGGACATCCTGGAGCGCACCCCGCTGCACGGCGGCCCGCTGCTGGATTCCGGCTTCGCCTTCGGCATGATCGCCCAGCACGAGCAGCAGCACGACGAGACCATGCTGATCACCCACCAGCTGCGCCACGGCCCGCCCGTCCTCACCGCGCCGGAGCCGCCCCCGCTCTCCGACGAGGTCATTCCGGCCGAGGTCCTGGTGCCCGGCGGGCCGTTCACCATGGGGACGTCCACCGAGCCCTGGGCGCTGGACAACGAGCGGCCGGCGCACCGCCGGACCGTGCCCTCCTTCCTGATCGACACCACCCCCGTCAGCAACGGCGCCTACCAGCGGTTCATCGAGGCCGGCGGCTACGACGAGCCGCGCTGGTGGGCACCGGCGGGCTGGGCGCAGGTGCAGGAGCACCGGCTGCGCGCCCCGCTGTTCTGGAAGCGGGACGCCGGCCAGTGGCTGCGCCGCCGCTTCGGGGTGACCGAGCCGGTGCCCCCGGACGAGCCGGTGCTGCACGTCAGCTGGTACGAGGCGGACGCCTTCGCGCGCTGGGCCGGCCGCCGGCTGCCGACCGAAGCGGAGTGGGAGAAGGCCGCCCGGTACGACCCGGTCACCGGCCGGTCGATGCGCTACCCCTGGGGCGACGAGGACCCCACGCCGGAGCACGCCAACCTCGGCCAGCGGCACCTGCGGCCGGCCCCGATCGGCAGCTACCCCGACGGCCAGTCGCCGATCGGCATCCGGCAGTTGATGGGCGATGTGTGGGAGTGGACGGCGAGCGACTTCCTGCCGTACCCGGGGTTCGCCGCCTTCCCCTACCGGGAGTACTCGGAGGTGTTCTTCGGCGACCAGTACAAGGTGCTGCGCGGCGGATCGTTCGCGGTCGCCCCGGTCGCCTGCCGGGGAACCTTCCGCAACTGGGACCTGCCGGTCCGGCGGCAGATCTTCTCCGGTTTCCGTACCGCGCGGGACGCCGACCTGACGGCGGACGCATGAGGCCCCCGGCCCGGAAGGCAGTGAACTGATGTGCCGTCATATGGCTTACACGGGGCCGGAGATACCCTTCGGCCAGCTCGTACTGGACCCGCCGTGCAGCCTCCACCGGCAGTCCTGGGCACCGCGCCGGCAGCGCCACGGCACGGTCAACGCGGACGGCTTCGGCATCGGCTGGTACGCCCCGGGCGACCCGGTGCCCGCCCGCTACCGGCGGGCCGGGCCGATCTGGGCCGATGCCCAGCTGCCCGACCTGGCGCGGGTGGTGCGCACCGGCGCCCTGCTGGCCGCCGTACGGGACGCCACCGTGGCCGGGCCGGACGCCGAGGCGGCCGCCGCGCCGTTCGCCGCCGGCCGCTACCTCTTCAGCCACAACGGCGCGGTCACCGGCTGGCCGGACTCGCTGGCGCCGCTCGCCGCCGAGCTGCCGCCGGAGGAGCTGCTGCGACTGCCGGCCCGGTGTGATGCGGCGTTCCTGTGGGCGCTGGTCCGGCACCGGCTGGTGCGCGGCGACGAGCTCGGCGACGCACTGGCCGGCACCGTCACGGCCGTCGCCGCGGCGGCCCCCGGATCCCGACTCAACCTGCTGCTCACCGACGGCACCGCCATCGCCGCCACCACCTGGGGCGACACCCTCTTCCACCTGACCCTTCCGGGCGGCGGCACGGTCGTCGCCTCCGAGCCCCACGACGATTCCCCCCTCTGGACCGAGGTACCCGACTGCACCCTGCTGCGGGCCACCCGGGCCGAGGTCCACCTCACCCCGCTCAAGGAGTCCGCGACGTGAGCCCGCTCAGCATCACCCGTACCCTCCCCGCCGACGCCACCGCCGCCGCGCTGCGCGCCGATGTCATCCAGGGGCTGTCCCGCGCCCCCAAGCAGCTGCCGCCGAAGTGGTTCTACGACGCCCGGGGCAGCGAGCTGTTCGAGGAGATCACCCGGCTGCCCGACTACTACCCCACGCGCGCCGAGCGGGAGATCCTGCTCACCCGCGCCGACCAGATCGCCGCGGCCACCCACGCCCGGACCCTGGTCGAGCTGGGCTCCGGCTCGTCCGACAAGACCCGTCACCTCATCGGCGCGCTGGGCTCGCTGGAGGCGTATGTGCCGGTCGACGTCAGCGAGTCCGCTCTGGCTTCAGCGGGCGAGCTGCTGCTCGCCGAGCACCCCGGGCTCGCCGTGCACGCCCTGGTCGCCGACTTCCAGCACGGCATGGAGCTGCCCGGCACCCCCGGCCCGCGGCTGCTCGCCTTCCTCGGCGGCACCCTCGGCAATCTGCTCCCCGAGGAGCGGGCGGCCTTCCTGCGCTCGGTGCACGCGCTGCTGTCCCCGGGGGACGCCCTGCTGCTCGGCACCGACCTGGTCAAGGACGAGGCCACGCTGGTAGCCGCGTACGACGATCCGCAGGGGGTGACGGCCGCGTTCAACAAGAACGTGCTCCAGGTCATCAACCGCGAGCTGGGCGGCGACTTCGACCCCGCGGACTTCGACCACGTCGCGGTGTGGAACCCCGAGCGCGAGTGGATCGAGATGCGGCTGCGAGCCCGCAAGGACCTGACCGTCAAGGTCCCCGGCGCGGACCTGGCGGCGACCTTCGCGGCCGGTGAGGAGCTGCGGACCGAGGTCTCGGCGAAGTTCCGTCAGGACGGCGTGCGCGCCGAACTCGCGGCGGCCGGGTGGGAGTTGACCAACTGGTGGACCGACGGCGCGGACCGGTTCGCGCTGTCGCTGGCCTTCCGCGCCTGACCGACCGTCCGCTTCCGGCCGGTGTGCCCCTCGGCATGCCGGCCGGGTGCCATCCGTGCGGCCGTTGTGGTTCGATGCCCCGATCACATCCGCGCACCGGGGGCCGGTGCGGCGCTCACCGACGTGAGGGGCAGGGGAACGGGATGGGGCAGCGGCAAGGCACGGGAGTGGACCGGCGGGGTTTCCTGCGGGGGGCGGCGGGGGTGTCGGCCGCCGGAGTGCTGGCGAGCCTCGGCAGCGGGCAGTTCACCGCCGGTGCGGCGGTCCGCCGGCCGGCCCTGCGGCCCGCGCCCGCCGTCCTCTCCGTACAGGACTGGATGACGGCGCTCGGCGACGGCACCCCCGTCCAGCGCCTCACGATCCCCGGCACCCATGACTCCGGTGCCCGGATCGGCGGCCCCTGGGTCGCCTGCCAGAACACCGCCATCGACGCCCAACTGGCCGCCGGCATCCGCTTCCTGGACGTCCGGTGCCGGGCCGTCGACGGCGTCTTCGCGATCCACCACGGCGCGTTCTACCAGGAGCTGATGTTCGGCGATGTGCTCAACGCCTGCCGGGCGTTCCTGCGGGCGCACCCCTCCGAGGCGGTGCTGATGCGGGTCAAGCAGGAGTACTCGGAGGTCAGCTCCGAGGAGTTCCGCCGGATCTTCACCCGCTACCTGGACGACAAGGGCTACCGCTCCCTGTTCCGCCTGGACGGCGGCCTCCCGACGCTCGGCCAGGCCCGCGGCAGGGTCGTCCTGCTGGCGGACTCCGACGGCCTGGGCGGGGTGCGGTACGGCGATCCGCAGCTGTTCGACATCCAGGACGACTACATGGCCGAGCCGTTCGGCAAGTGGCCGAAGGTCGAGGCGCAGTTCCGCAAGGCGGTCGCACAGCCCGGCAAGCTCTTCGTCAACTACGTCAGCACCGCCGCGCTGCTCCCGCCCCGCTCCACCGCGGACCGGCTCAACCCGCAGGTCAAGAACCTCCTGACGGGCTCCGAGGGCAGCTCCTGGACGGGCCTGGGCATCGTGCCGATGGACTTCCCCCAGGAGTTCGGGCTGGCGGAGGCGCTGATCCGGCACAACCTCGCGGGACGGCGGGTCCGGCTGACGTCCTGAGCAGGGCGTCCCCCGTCCGGGCCCGCCCGGCACCCGTTCCGTCCGGGTGACGCCGGCCCGACCGCGGGCCCGGGTCCGGATCACCCGACCGGCCCAGCCTGCGGCGTCCGGGCACCACGGCGGTGGATCCGGGCCCGCGGGTCCTGTGGGGGCGCCGGAGCAGGGGCGCTCCGGCCGTCCCGCGCCCCCCTCCGCCCGGTCCGTGCCCACCGCCGGCAATGATCCGCCCGGGTGACCCAACCAAGACGGGCGGCGCTGCATCAGACTGGGTGAAATGTCTGGTTCCGGCGCCGTCCCGGCCTCCTGAGGGGCGCCGCCGGCCGATCTGGCGAGGCGGCTGTTGGTGGAGACGAGCGAACGCGGGGCCGCGACGGCGGACAGCCCGGGCGGGGCAGCCGGGGCGGGCGCGCCCGGCAGCTGCTCGGGCCCGGGCCGGCCGACCTGCATCGGGCGCGGCCGGGCCGGCGTGCCGCTGCGGGCGACCGTGGCGCTGGGCGCGCTGACCGTCGTCCTGAGCAGCGCGGTGCTGGCGCTCGGCTCCCCGGCGCGCGATCCGTTCCTGGCCGCCGGGGACAGCGCGACCGGCTCGTACCTGGCGACCCGCGCCGACGGCGACCAGGCCGCCACCGCGGTGCTCGCCGGGCCGTACCAGGAGCGTCCGGGGCCGCCCGTCACGGCCCGCCGCGGCAGCGGTCCGGTGGCCCCGCTGCCGGTGTCCCGGCCCCTGGTGGCCGCGCCCGCGCGGCCGTCCCCGGCGATCGGGGCGCTCTTCTCCCCCGGGGACGACGGCGACCCGGCGCACCACTGCTCCGCGAGCGTGGTGCACGCGCCGGCCGGTGACCTGGTCGTCACCGCGGCGCACTGCGTCCACGACGGCGGCTTCCGCACCCGACTGGTCTTCGCCCCCGGACTGCGCGACGGGATCGCGCCGTACGGCCTGTGGGTGCCCACCCGCATCCATGTCGACCCGCGCTGGATCAGCGACCGGGACCCCGACCACGACGTGGCCTTCCTGAGGGTGCGCAGACCGGGGCAGGCCGGCCGCCGGATCGAGGACCTCACCGGCGCCGAGCGGATCCGCTTCGACGACCCGGTCGGCCGCCCGGCGCTGCTCACCGGCTACCCCGCCGACCAGGACTCCCCGGTCAGCTGCCGGCACGCCGTCGAGACCGAGGGGCCGGCCCAACTGCGGTTCCCCTGCGCGGGGTTCCCCAACGGGACCAGCGGCGGGCCGCTGCTCACCGACGTCGAACCGGTCACCGGCACCGGCTCCCTGGTCGGGGTGGTAGGGGGGCTCGACGAGGGCGGCGACGACTTCACCTCGTTCAGCAGCCGGTTCGGCGAGGACGTCGCCGCGCTCTACCGCCGCGCGACGGCGGGGCCGGCCCCCACGCCGGAGGTCAGGCTCCGCGTGGCACCACGGTCTTGAGGACGGACGGCAGCGGGTACCAGTCCGCTGTGGCGAAACTGGCGTGCGCGGCGGCGAGTTGGCGGACCCGGGCCAGCGCCTCCGCCTCGGTCGGGTGGGTGCCGTCGATCGCCGGCGGGACGTTGTGCGCGTCGGTCATGATCAGCAGGTAGTGCCGGGCGTCGTACCAGGCGGTGTCGATGCTGCCGTTCATATAGGTCGCGGCGTCGCCGTCGAACACCACGAACCACGGGCGCAGCGCCGGGTCCTGGTAGCGCTCGCGGGGGTCGCCGGGCGCCGCACCGTGCACCGCGGGGAAGGCCGTGGCCCCGGCCAGCTTCCCCTGCGCCGCCAGGTCCTTGAGGTGGGTGGCGTACTCGACGTCGGTCCACAGCTTGTCGAACGGGTTGCTCTCCTCGACCGTGCCCGGTATCAGCTCGAAGAGGAACTTCCCGGCCAGCGCGCTACGGGCGGGCCAGCCGCCGGCCCGCACCGCCTCGTCGGGCGTGGCGTGTCCGGCCGTCAGGTCGCCCGGGCCGTATACCGCGTCGCCCAGCTTCTGCCGCACCAGCGCGTCGAATTCGGCCGCCCCGCGCCCGCCCTTGGCGTTGAAGCCGTCCTTCATCTCGACCTTGACCAGGATGGGGCGGTGGCCGGGGTGTGCGTCGTGCCAGGCCTTCATGTCGGCGAGGCAGCCGGCGAAGTCCTGGTTGCGGTCCTTGGTGCGCAGCTCCCCGGCGTTCGCGGCGCCCGCACAGTTACTGTTGTTGCCGAGCGGGTTGCTGTGCGAGACCCGGAAGGACCTGCCCAGGCCGTTGGTCCAGAGGTCGAGTTCGAGCAGGGAGGCACCGGAGTCCAGCGCATCGGCGAAGTAGGGATACTTCTCCTTGTCATAGGCGTTGTGGACGCCCACGGACGTGCTGGTGCCGTATGTCGTGGTGGCCGGCTCGGCACCCGCCGGCCCGCCGACCGCCATCACTGCCGCCGCCGCGGCCGCCACCGTCCCCATGCACCGCTTACCGTTCATGAGCCCCGCTTCCCCTGGATCCTCGAGCGTCCGGCACATCCCGAACGTCCGCTCGCCGGTCGATCACCCGGTCGATCGGGGAGCAGCGTACGGGAGTTGCCGCCACCCGGGAGCCAGGGCGCGGTGGACGGGTAGCAAAGAGCTCACCAACATGACCGACTCACGGAGGAACTGTGTCCGAGAAACCGGCTGCCGGCCGGATAGCACCCACGGGGATGCCGCTCGCGGCGGCCCTGCTCACCGCCACTGTGGCGCTCCACATCGCCCTGATCGCCTTCGGCAACATCACCGACTACGGCACCAATCAGCAGTTCGTCCGCCATGTGCTGGCCATGGACACCACCTTCCGTGACCCGGACCTGATGTGGCGGGCCATCACCTCGCACACCCTGCAGGACGCCGCGTATCTGGCGATCATCGCCTGGGAGTCGCTGGCCGCACTGGTCCTGATCGCGGCGACCGCGCTGTGGGCGGTCGGCCTGCGGCGCCACGGCGCCCTCGCGCGGGCACGGCTGTTCAGCACCCTCGGGCTGCTGATGGTGCTGCTGCTGTTCGGTGCGGGCTTCCTCGCCATCGGCGGCGAGTGGTTCTCGATGTGGCAGTCCAAGAGCTGGAACGGCCTAGAAGCGGCGACCCGCAACCTCACGCTCGCCGGGATCGCCCTACTGGTCGTCCACCTCGGGGCGCCGGCCGCCCCCCGGGCCGAGGCAAGCGGAACGGAGCAGCCCGCACCCGACGCCGTCACCACGGCTCCGTAAGGCCGGGGCGGCCGGGGCGCCCCGGCCGCCCCCAGCGGTCCCGGCAAATCCAGGACGAGGTCCGGCCGTTCACGGGACGGGCTCGTTCCGCGGGGCGCTCTCCTCGGGTACGCACCTGCGTGTCGCGCGCACGCGTGGGGTTGCGCGCCTACCGGTGCCCAGATAGGTCGCGGCGATGGAGGCGCAGGCGACGGCGGCGATGCCGAGCCACTGCGGCCCGTGGAGGTGCTGCCCGAGGACGATCAGGCCGAACAGGGAACCCGCAGCCGGCTCAAGGCTCGTCAGTACGCCGAAGACGCGGGGCGGAATCCGGCGCAGCGCCTCCAGG
Organism: Streptomyces sp. NPDC020742; assembly: GCF_040641675.1. Classification (NCBI taxonomy): domain Bacteria; kingdom Bacillati; phylum Actinomycetota; class Actinomycetes; order Kitasatosporales; family Streptomycetaceae; genus Streptomyces; species Streptomyces sp. NPDC020742. Next base: position 171,370 of record NZ_JBFAEA010000009.1, on the reverse strand, counting down.
TTGAGCGAGTACGGCAGCACGCTGGAGGCCACCGCCACCACGGCTGCCACCCCGAGGACGTGCGGGTCCAGCAGGGCGCCGCCGGCGTGGGCAATGCCGTAGGGGGCGCTCAGCAGCGCCGCCCAGACGATGGCCACCGCCAGGCCCTGGCCGCCGCTGAACCGCGTGGCCATACGGGCGGAGACCAGGATGTATCCGGCCCAGCAGCCCGCCGCCGCAACGGCCAGGGCGAGGCCGCCCAGGGGGAGGGAGGAGCCGCCCCCGTCGCCCAGCAGGAAGACACCGCCCGCTGCCAGGCACGCCGGCAGCAGGTCGATCACCCGACGGGAGCCGGCCAGGGCGATGGTGAACGGGCCGAGGAATTCGATCGTGGCCACGATCCCGAGGGGAAGGTGGTTGACGGCTTCGAAGAACGCGAGGTGGTGCCCTGCGAGCAGGACCCCGGCGGCGAGCACCGTCCCCCAGGCACCCTTGTCCCCCGTCCACGCCTGGCGCCCTGGACGCCACAGCAGGCACAGCAGCACACCGGCGATCAGCAGCCGTAGGAACACCACGCCCGCTGCGCCTACTTGGGGGTACGCACGTGGCGCGAATGCCGCGCCGAACTGCGTTCCGCACACACCGGCCAGCACCAGGCACGGAGCGGGCACCCTTCCCACGACAGCGGAAAGCCCTCGGGCCGCACTGCTCTGCTGCATTCCCTCTCCGTTCCCCCTGGGCCCGGCGCCCGGCCGGACACCCCGAGCCTGCAGGCCTTCTCACCAGTGCCCGGAGGGGCGTGGAAACGACCGCGGGCCCCGCACCACCCTCCGCGAGTGTTCAACCAGAAGCGAACACTAGCACTGTATGATCGGCATCGAACAGTGAGTTCCTGCGCGCACCGGCCACGGAGGAGGAAGAGGGATGACGGAACGGAGTGAGGGTGGTGGCCACCGCCCGGCGCCCGTGCACACGCACCCCGACGACGTGCCCCTTCTGACCGCGCTCTCCGCACTCGCGGATCCCGTGCGCATCCGGTTGGTCCGCGACCTGGCGGACCACCCCGACTGGACGCTCAGCTGCAGCAACTTCGACGTACCCGTCGGCCGGGCCGCGAAGAGCCACCACTTCGCCGTGCTGCGGGACGCAGGCCTTGTCGAGCAGCGCGACCAGGGCCCCAAACGGCTCAACCGACTGCGCCGGCAGGAGTTCGACGCCCGCTTCCCCGGCCTCCTCGACCTGACCCTCCGCGCCGACGACATCGGCTGAAGGGCAGCCGACTGCTCCGCACGGCCGTCCCACAGCGGCGCCGACGCCGGCAACAACACCGATGCCCGCGTCGGGACGGACGACCGAGCACCCGCGCGTCCCGGGCGCGCGCCAGGGCCTAGTAGTCCTCGAAGTAGTCCCCGAAAGGGCCTAGTAGTCCTCGAATTCCTCCAGCACCGCGCCCCAGAACGGCGATTCGTCAACCGTCGCGTCATGGCTGCGCATCCGGGCGCGCAGCTCTGTCGCGGCGGTGTGCCGCGCACCGGCGTCGTCCGCATCGAGCGCCTCCCCGCTCTCGACCATCAGCCCCAGCAGAACGGCCAGGTCCGGCAGCGACCAGGCCGCGGGGCCCTGGTAGCCGGCGCCGTGGTCCCAGCCGTTGGGGTCGTAGTGGTCGACGCCGCCGTGCGCGCCGTTCAGCATCAGCATCTGGTCGGACCAGGTGCCCACCGAGAAGCAGAAGTTCACCGGCGGGGAGTGGTCGTCCGGGTAGCGGTTCCCGTACAACTCGTCGGCGTCGAAGGGGTGCAGCGCCTCGCCGTCGTCCGCCCGCAGGTGGGAGGCGTCGAACCCGACGATGTCGATCCGCACCGCCGGGAAGCCGACGGTGGTCAGGAACCTCCGGGTCTCCGGGTGGGTCAGCTCCTCGGGCAGTTCGGCCTCGGTGGGCCGCCACAGCGAGCCCACCCCGAACCGCGCCTCTAGCCAGTCCGCGTCCGGTGCCAGTGGTGTGTCCTCGGCAGTGGTGGTCATGGTTCCTCTCCCCCGGCGTACGACCGGCGCTCTGCCGATCTCCTGCACCCAGCAGACCACAGGGGTCTGACACCGCGTCCTCGCCCGCGATCCGGTGGCCCATCAGCCGGTCGTCGCCAGCCGCGCTGCCCCGGCCCCACCCACGTCACCGCGGCCGGGCCCGGCCTGGCCCGCCGGCCTTGGCCCGGCCGGCACCTGGCTCGGCCCGGCCTGGCGGCGGCTTGCCCCGGGGCCGGGGCCGAGCCGGGCCGGAGCATCCAGCCGGCCGCCGGGTCAAGGCCCCGCCCGGCAGCCGGTGGACTCCGCCGGCGGCTCAGCCCGCCGCGTACACGTCCTCGATGTACCGGCCGGAGGCGGTCAGTTCACGCAGCCAGGCCTCGGACTCTTGGGGGGAGGCTCCGGTGTGCGCGGCGTGCACCTCGCGGAACGCCGCCCGCACCCCGGGAGCCATCCGGCTGCCGTCGCCGCAGACGTAGACCCGGGCCCCGGCCTGGAGCAGCTCCCAGACCTCGGCGGCCTCGGCGGCGATGCGGTGCTGCACAAAGCGGTGGCCGTCCACGGGGCGCGCGCTGAAGACCGGGCGGAGCGAGACGGCGCCGGCGTCCTCGGCGGCGGCGAGTTCGGCGGCGTGCAGGAAGTCGCCATCCGGGTCGTCGCAGCCGAAGTAGAGCCGGGCGGGGGCCTGTTGGCCCGCGGCGAGGCGGTCGGCGACGGCGCCGCGGAAGGGCGCCAGGCCGGTGCCGGCGGCGACCAGGATGACCGGGGTGTCATCGACCGGGTCCAGGCGGAAGGCCTCCCGGCAGGGCTGGACGCGGGCCAGCACGGTGTCCCCGGGCCGCAGGCCGTGCAGATGGGTCGAGCCGGTGCCGCCGGGCAGCAGCGAGACCATCAGATCGGCGTGCCGGGCGTCGACGGCGGGTGCGGACGACACCGAGTAGTGCCGGGGCCGCAGCGGCGGGAACAGCTCCAGGATCGTCGGCCAGTCCAGGGCGCCGCGCAGCGCGGGGTGCGCCTCGAGCAGTTCGACGAGGGTGCGGGGGTCGTCCTCGGGGAGCGCTTCGAGGGCCCCCCGCTCGGGCGGGCAGGGGTTGTGCGCGGCGAGCAGGGCCACCTGTGCGGTGGTCGGACGGGCGCCCAACTCCAGGTGGTGCGACAGGAGTTCGCGGACGGTTAGCGGCCGGTCGACGGGCAGCGCGTCCCGGCCGGGGCGACGGCCCGGGTGCAGGGACAGCACGGTGTCCAGGGCGACGCCGAGGGCCTGGGCGACCCGCTCGACCACCGCGGGGGTGTGCACGGGCAGCACGGCCAGGTGGTCGGCGGTGCGGTACGTCACGCCGTCCGGCAAGGCCAGGCGCAGGAACCGCTTGGGCCGCGGCCAGTCCTGGGCGGTCAGGTCGTACGCCTCGGTGACCGTCATCGGGGTGAGGCCGTGCCGGGCGGCGAGGGCGTCCAGGGGGCCGCCGGTGACCTCGGTGACCGTGTAGCCGGTGTCTTCCGCCACCGGGGCGTTCGCGCCGACGCTGGCCGGGTCGCCGTAGCGGGCCAGCAGTTCGGTGCGCAGGGAGGCGGTGAACTCCTGGACGGTGGCGGTGAGGTTGCCGGAGGCGTCGGCCTCGGCGCGGGGCAGCAGCCGGTGGCCGCCCAGGGCGTGCAGCCGGTCGTCGATGAGGGTGGGGACGTGCTGGTAGGTAGCGGCCCAGTTGCGGTCGCCGACGCCGAGCACGGCGAACGGGACGTCCGCGGCGGCACCGTCCTGCGCGGTCCGCAGCCAGTCGACGAAGGCGGCCGCGTCGTCGGTGGGCTGTCCGTTGTAGGAGGCGGCGACGATGACGACGGGCCGGTCGCCGGGCAGCGCTCCGGCGCAGGCGTCCAACGGGGCGACCTCGGGGGCGAAGCCCAGCCCGGTCGCCTCGTCGGCGAGCCGCTCGGCGAACTCCCGGCAGGTGCCGTAGTTGCTGCCGTGCAGGAGCAGCAAGCCGGTGTCCTGAGGGACGCGGGTGGGCAGACCGTCCTGGGTCGCCGCGTCGCCGGCGGGGGCCGTGGCGCCGCCGGGCAGGACGGCCAGCGCGGCGCGGACCGCGGCCCGGTCGGCGGGTGTCCGCGCGGCCAGTGCCATGGTGAAGCCCTCGGGCTTGAGGGTCAGCGTCTCCTTGATGTGCAGCCGGTAGTCACCGTGGTCTGCCATCCGGTAGCGGTGGACGAGCAGGGCCAGCAGCATGGTCGCCTCGTGCAGGGCGAACTGCCGCCCGATGCAGGCGCGTTCACCGGTGCCGAACGGCTTGAAGGCGTGCGGGGAGCGGGCCGCCTCGGCCTCCGGGCTGAAGCGGGAGGGGTCGTACAGCTCGGGGTTGTCGCCCCAGGCCGGGTCGCGGTGCAGCATCGGGGTGAGCACGGTGATCAGCTCGCCGGCCTTCACCGGGTAGCGCCCGCCGAGCAGGGTGTCCTGCTGGGCCTGCCGGGTGAAGGCGGCGGCGGTGGGCCACAGCCGCAGCGCCTCGTTGAGGGCCTGACGGGTGAACGGCAGCCGGCCGATGTCCTCGAAGGTGGGGTCGGGGTCGGCCCGGTCGCCCCACAGCTCGTCCGCCTCCCGCTGGACCATACGCAGCGCGGTCGGGTTCTTCAGCAGGTGGTACAGGGCGAAGGAGAGCGCCCCCGAGGTGGTCTCGTGGCCGGCGATCAGGAAGGTGATGACCTGGTTGCGGATGTTGGCCAGGTCGAGCGAGGGACCGCCCTCGGCCCCGTCCTCGTCCCGGTCGCGGGCGCCGAGCATCAGGCCCAGCAAGTCGTCCTCACCGCTCTCGCCACCGGCCGTGCGGGCGGCGATGACCTCGTCGACGACGGAGGCCAGGTAGTCCGCGTCGGCGCGGAAGGCCGCGTCCTCCTCGGTGTGGTCGCCCTCCGGGTCGCGGGCGAACTTCCGTCCGCTCCACTGCAGGCAGCGCACCATCGCCTCGACGAAGGGGTGCGCGTCGTCGCCGCGGGTGAAGGACTCGAAGTCGAAGCCGAAGCCGGCGAGCCCGATGGTGTCCAGGGTCATCCGGGTCATGTCCTCGGCGACCTGGACGGGCGTGCCCTCGGCCATCCGCCGGTCCCAGGCGGCGATGACCCGGCGGGCGACCTTGAGCATCGCCGGGTGGTAGGTCCGCATCGAGCCCAGCGCGAAGGCCGGCATCAGGACCTCGTGCGCCTTGGCCCAGTTGGGTTCGTCGTTGTAGGCGGTGAACAGACCGTCACCGGCGAACTCCCTGACGTTCTCCAGGATCACCGAGACGCCCTTGGCGAAGCGGGTCTCGTCGGCGACCTCGGTGACCAGGTCGAGCGAGGTCACAAAGAGGGTCTCGCGGTCGCCGAGCCGGCGCCGGAAGACCGGGCCGTGGGTCCGGGCGAGGTCCATGGCCTGCTGGATGGGCGTCGTGGAGAGGCGGTTCGCCGTGATGTCGGCCACCGGGATGCGGTCGTCGGCGGCGGGTTCCTCGCGGTGCAGCGCGATGGTGTCGGTCATATCTCCAGCGTGCGCGCCCCGGCGTGTACCTCGGCCCCGGGCAACTACATGATTGTGCAGTGGTTTTTCGCTGCGGGCTCTTGCGTGCGGACCGGGGATGGGGCAATGGACGAGGGAACGGCTGACGGTGTGCCGGGCGCACAGGCACCGGACGGACGGGGACAGCCCTGCCGGGATCCCCGTCCCGACCCGGCCGGGCCGTACGCGGACGGCCCCTGGCGCAACTACTTCCTGATCCTGCTGGACCGCATCCCGACCCCGATCGCGGTGTGCCGGGCCGACGGTGAGGTGCTGATCGCCAATCCGGCGATGGCCGAGCAGTGGGGCGTGGCGCCCGGCCGGCTGCGGGGCCGCAACCTGCTAGACCTCTTCCGGCCGCGGGCGGAGGCCCAACTGGTGCGGGTCGCCGAGGCGATCCGGCTGGGCCGCCGGTCGCGCTATCCGGTCGCAGTGCACTGGCGGGCCGCGTCCGACGGGACCGAGCGGGAAGGGGAGCTGACGGTGGATCCGGTCGGCGACCCCTCCGTACAGCCGCCCGCGCTGCTGGCGCTGCTGAAGGTCAGGGAGCCCGACCCGCCGGCGCCGCAGCGCGACGGTACGAGCCCGGTGGAGGCCCGCATCCTGGCCCTGGCCGCCGCCGGTGCCACCACGGCGGCGATCGGTTCCGCACTGGGCCTGACGGTCGACGGGGTCAACTACCACCTCACCCGGCTGTCCCGGCGCTGGCGCGTCCAGGGGCGCACCGCGCTGGTGGCCAAGGCGTATGTGCTGGGCGTGCTGTCGCCGGAGAGCTGGCCGCCGGCACCGGCCTGAGCAGACGGGACCGGCCGGACCGGCGGACGGACGCCGGACGGCCCGGGGACTGCCGGGGTAGCCCGGGGACTGCCGGCGTGGCCCGGGGACTGCCGGCGTGGCCCGGGGACTGCCGGCGTGGCCCGGGGACTGCCGGGGTGGCCCGCCGGCCCGTCAGCACGCGCGTACGGATAACCTCCGTGGTGTGGAGCAGAACGCAGCCGCGCCGTTCGAGCGCGGAACGGACGGCCCGAAGGTCATCGTCGTCGGCATCGACGGGTCGGACTCGTCGTGGCGGGCCGCGGCGTACGCCGCGGGGCTGGCCCGGCGCCAGGGCTCGAAGCTGGCCCTGGTCTACGTCCAGCCGGTGCTGCCGGCCGGGGCGGCGATGGGCGCACCGGTCGTGGACGCCACCGACGAGGTGGCCAAGGAACTGATGGCCGAGATCCGCAAGGCGACCGAGCGGCTGCAGGGGATGGACCAGGTCCGCTGGGAGTTCCACACGCTGCGCGGCGACCCGTACAACGGCATGGTGCAGATGGCCGACGAGCTCACGGCCGACGCGGTGGTGGTGGGCGCCTCGGAGTCCGCCGGGCACCGCATCATGGGCTCGGTCGCGGTCCGTCTGGTCAAGGCGGGGCGCTGGCCGGTCACGGTCGTGCCGTAGCCCGGCGGTACGGGCGCTCCGCTGGTGGGGCGGCCCGCCCTGAGGCACGGTGGGAGGTGGACGGGCGGAGCGCCGCCCCGGCCGAGGGAGACCACCGTGACCGACCGCACCTATCGCGTGACCGAGATCGTGGGGACGTCCCAGCACAGCGTGGACGCCGCGATCAACAACGGCATCCAGCGCGCCTCGCAGACCCTGCGCAACCTCGACTGGTTCGAGATCACCCAGGTCCGCGGGCATCTCGTGGACGGGGCGATCGACCACTACCAGGTCGGTCTGAAGGTCGGCTTCCGGCTGGAGGACGCCGACTGACCGTGGCGCCGATTGCCACCCCTGACGTGTAACTCTCCCGGCGAGTCCTGGTCCTACTAGGGAGTCGCCTTCCTCCGGGGCCCGTGAGGGTCCATGATGATCCGCCGTTGGACCACGATGGAGTGAGCCTACGGAGGGATGACCCATGGGCCTGCGCGCGGGACAGGGCGTACTGCGCCGCAAACCGATCGAACACATCGAAGAGGCGGAAGGCAGCGCGAGCCAGCAGCTCACCCGGGCGCTCGGTCTCTGGCAACTGACCGCCATCGGTGTTGGCGGCATCATCGGCGCCGGCATCTTCACCCTGGCGGGCACCGTCGCGAACGAGAAGGCCGGGCCGGCGGTTCTGGTCTCCTTTCTGATCGCGGGTGTCGCGAGCGCCGCGGCGGCCTTCTCCTACGCCGAATTCGCCGGGCTGATCCCCAAGGCGGGTTCGGCCTACACCTACGGTTATGCGGTGCTCGGCGAAGTGGCCGGCTGGTTCATCGGCTGGGACCTGCTGCTGGAATACACCGCGATCGTCGCGGTGGTGGCCATCGGCATCTCGGGGTACTTCGGCTTCCTGCTCGGCGAGGTGGGGCTCGATCTGCCCGCCTGGATGCTGGGTGCGCCCGGTACGGGGCCGGGGCACCGGGTCGACCTCTTCGCGGCGGTGCTCTGCCTGTTGATCGCCTATCTGCTGACCCTCGGCATCAAGAACGCCGCACGGTTCGAGACCATTGTGGTGGGGCTGAAGGTGCTGGTGGTCGTGGTGGTCATCGCGGTCGGCTTCTTCCACATCGACACCGCGAACTACCGCCCGTTCTTCCCGTTCGGGGTGACCGGTGCCTTCACCGGCGCGGCCACGGTCTTCTTCGCGGTCTTCGGCTACGACGCGATGAGCACCGCGGCCGAGGAATCGCGGGACGCCCAGCGCCATATGCCCAGGGCCATCATGTACTCGCTGGCGATCTCGATGGTGCTCTACGTCCTGGCCTGCCTGGTGCTGACCGGTATGCAGAACTACAAGGACATCGACCCGGAGAGCGGTTTCTCCTCGGCGTTCAAGTCGGTGGGCCTGACCGGGCTCGCCGATGTCATCGCGGTCGGCGCCATCATCGGCATCCTGACCGTCATGTTCACCTTCATGCTCGGGGTGACCCGGGTGTGGTTCTCGATGAGCCGGGACGGGCTGCTGCCGAAGTGGTTCGCCAAGACCAGTCCCACCCACCACGTGCCGACCCGGGTGACCTGGATCGTCGGCGTCGCCTCCGCGTTGATCGCCGGCTTCCTGCCGATCGGCGAGGCCGCCGAGTTGACGAACATCGGCATCCTGCTGGCATTCGTGGTGGTCTGCGTCGCGGTGATCGTGCTCCGCTACAAGCGCCCCGACCTGCCACGTACCTTCCGCACCCCGGGGATGCCGGTGGTGCCGGCGATCGGCGTCTGCTTCTCGCTCTGGCTGATCACGTTCCTGGCGTGGCAGACCTGGGTGCGGTTCGTGGTCTGGTTCCTCGTCGGCATGGTCATCTACTTCACGTACTCCTACCGGCACTCGAACCTGGCGCGGCAGGAAACCGGCGAGGCCTCCGGCTGATCCGGCAGGGCCGGGCCGCTCCGTACGGCCGGCGGTGCGGGGACACGGCGCGGGGCCGGCGGGCAGTCGTCCGCCGGCCCCTCGCCGTCGGTCCGTCAGGCCTCCGGGTCAGAACGCGGCCGTCGGTCCGTCAGGCCCCGGCGTCAGAAGACGAACGGGCCCGGGGACTGTGCCGACGTGGCCTTGCAGGTGGCCGTGACCCCGAAGACCACGACCTTCAGGGAGGTGGCTGCGAGCCGGTCGCCGGCGGCCACGGTGCCCTTGAGCGGCCCGGTGGAGACGGCGCTGCCGGCCGGGATCGCCGGGTTGGAGCTGCCGGTGAACGCGATGGTGCCGGAGCCGTTCCTGGTCAGGGTCAGGGTGGAGTTCACGGAGTTGGCGGCGACGTCTATCGGCGGGGTGATCGCCGAGGTGGACACATTGATGGTGGCCGCGGTGCCGTTCTGCGTGGCGGTGAGCGTCGCCTTGCCCTTGCCGTACAGACCGCAGTCGAAGGTGATGGTGGCGGTGCCGGGTGTCACCGCGGTCGCGGCCGGGGCCAGCGCGAGGGTGCCCACGGCGGCGAACGCGACGCCGAGCGCCGCACCGATGCCGCGCCTGCCCGGTCTGAGGTATCGCATGGCGTGTCTCATGGGGGAACCGCCTTCGTGAGGGGGGTGAGGTCACAGGTCCGTGACCGCGGCCGTCGGGGGAGCGAGGGAACGGCGGGCGGCCACGCGGGGCCGGGAGGGGCCCCGTGCCGGCCGGCACCGGAACGCCGGAAGCCGAGGGGCACGCCGGGGAACACCGTCGAAGCCCAAAGGGACCGGAAGAAACCGGAAGGAACCAGAGGGAACCTGATGGACAGTCAGCGACCTGAATCGCTGCCCATTGAGGCACGCCCCGCTGAAGAGAGCAAGGCAGACACCTCATGATTTTTGCCGCGTCATCACCTCTTGCCGGATCCTTACCAGGTGACGGGTGCGCGGCGTTCGGCCACGCTGGCCCGGCGGTTCACCGATGGCCAGTGCAGCAGCCCGCTGTCGCCCGGAGTCCCGCCCTTCCCGGCCCTGGCCCTACCTCTACCTCTGCCCCTGCCCCTGGCCTTGGTCTTGGCCCTGCCCCTGGCTTTGGTCTTGGCCCTGCCCCTGGCTCTGGTCTGCGAACGCGGCCGCGGTGGCCCGGGTGAAGGCCTCCGGATTGTCCAGCATGATGTTGTGCCCGCAGTCCGGGATCGCCACCACGGCCACCCCCGCCGCGGCGAGCGCGTCGGCACCCGGGAGCGGGCCGTCGGCCTCGGGCAACAGGTAGGTACGGGGAATCGTCAGGTCCAACAGGAGTGCGCGCATGCTGGGGACGCTGCCGCGGGTGAGGTGGACCGCGCTGCGGTGCAGGGCCGCACGACCGGCCAGGCGCATGGTGGCCCACCAGTGCGGACCGACCCGGTCCCGGACCTCTTCCCAGCCGCCCGCCAGGAACGCCTGCTCGGAGTAGGCGGCGATGCCGCTGCTGCCGCCGGAGCCGGGCTGCTGCGGGAGCGGGTAGCGGCGCTCAGCCCCACCACGCCGCCCGGCGACCGCCGGCACGGGTCCTCAGCCCCGGAACGTGAGCCGGGACCGCCACGCCCACAGCCACTCCCCCAGCGCCTGTCGCCACAACCACCACGGCAGCCGGCGCCGCGCCACATACGTCCAGAGGTCCTGGTCGGCCTCGTTGCCGCGCGGGCAGCGCGCCAGCAGGTCCAGGCAGCGGCGGTCGACGGTGCCGTGCAGTCGGGCGGTGTGGGCGAGGGCGACGATGCCCTGGTGGCGCAGTCCGGGGTCGTCGGTCTCCCGCGCACGCTCCAGGGCCCGCGCGACCCGCGGGAGGATCGCCTCCGCGTCGGGGTGGGTGAGGGCGAGCCCGATGACGGCGACGCCCACCTGCCCCTCGCCCCGCGCGAAGGCGGCGTCCACCTCTTCGGGCCGGTCGGTGCCGAGCAGTGCGGAGGACTCCTGCCAGTTCATACCGCACCCCGACGCGGCCCGGGCGAGCAGGAATTCCGACCGCCCCTCGTCCAGTTGGCGCGATACGGCGTCCTCGGCGGGGCCGCCCCGGGAAGTGCGCCAGCTCAGCTCCAGGTAGCGCCAGATCCGCCGCGGGTCGTGCGCAGCGTCCCCGCCGGGGCCGCGGACCTGGTCCCGGTCCCGGTCCCGGTCTCCCGCGATCTCCCGGCAGACGGCGTCGAGTTCGGCCGGCACCGGCCCCCTCGTATGGATCCGGGCGAACGCCGCACCGCGTTCCGCGCCGAGGTCACAGCGCCGGAGGAAGGCGAGTTCGACGGTGTCGTCGGGGGTCAGACGGCCGTTCAGCCGCCCCCAGGCGAGCTCGGCGGCCTCCAGAGCCACCGCGTACCGGATGAAAGCTGCGGGGATGCGTGGGGGCGGGGCGTCGGTCCGGTCGGGTTGGGGCACCTGGTGAGCCTATCGAGCGGCGTGCGGTGCACCGGAGTTGGCTGGTCGACACCCCTACGGCCACGACCATGCGGACAAGGACGAACCCCGGCAGGCGCCCGATCTGGTCGCGCCGTACCCTGCGTGTTCACCGGCCACCCGGGGCAGGGCGTACCTCACCACCGGCGAGCCGCGCTCGGGCCGTGAACCGGCCTGCACCGTGGGTCCGGAGCCGTCCCGCTGGGGTACCGGCGGCCACGCCGCACCGCCGTCGGTGGGCCTCGGCTCAACCGCCCGCCAGCAGCCCCACTGCCAGCGTCGAGATCACCCCCGCGGACAGCAGCGCGGTGACCGCCCTGCCCCGCGGACCGGTCAGCGCGCTGCCCCAGGCGGCTCCGCCCAGGGCGAGGAGGAGTTGCCAGCTGGCGGAGGCGGTGAACACGGCCGCCACGAAGGCGGCGGGTCCTCCCACGCCGGCTCCGGAGGTGCCCGCTCCGCCGGCGAGCACCAGCGCGGAGAAGTAGAGGATCGCCCACGGATTGATCAACGTCAGTCCCAGGAAGGCAAGATAGGCCCGGGCGGGGCGACGCAGAACCTCCCGTTCCGGTTCCGGCCGCCCGCCGCGGTGCCGCAGGGTCCGTACGGCGATGCGGATCGCCATGCCGAGCAGGACGACGGCGGCGAGCGCGCGCAGCGGGCCCGCCGCCGGCGCGACGGTGCGGGAGAGGCCGGCACCGCCGACCACCGCGGCCAGCGCATAGAGGCCGTCGGCGGTCGCCACGCCCAGCGCCGCCGAGGCGCCGACCCGGAACGAGGTGCGGGCGGTCACGCTCACCAGCAACACGGCCAGCGCGCCGACGGGCACCGCCAGCGCATAGCCCGCCCACAAGCCCGGCAGAAGGGCGTCGGTAAGGATCTCGGTCATGCCCTCCAGCGTCGGGCGGGCCGACTGTGTGGGTCCATCGAAAGTTTCCGCAGGGCACCGTGTGGCGGTTTCACACGGTCGGTGCCACCAACCGTCCGGCCGGAACGCGCCGGTGCCCGCGTCCACAGCGCAAGCGGAACCCGGTGGTGGTGCCGCCCCCGCACCGCCGCAGGCCGAGTGGCCCGCGGCTGCCGGTCCGGCGGTCGGGCAGTCGAGTGAGGGGAGTTGGCCGGTCGGCTGGGCCGTCGGGCGGCCCGGCAGTCGATCCGGCGATCAGCTGACGCGGGCCGCAATGGTGCGCGCAACCCTCAGGGACTCGGTGTGCGTGGTGTCCACTTCCAGGTCGTAGCGCACCCCCTCGTGCACCACAGCCGCCTGCGCCTCGGCCATCCCCGCGATGCGATCTCCTCGTGCGACCTCGCGGGATGCGGCGACGGCGCTCTCACACCTGACGCCGACCCACAGCACGGGCAGTGCGCCCAGCGCCTTCCGCCACCGCTGCTGGGACGCCGCCCCGCCGAGGAAGACGTCATCGATGAGGACCCTGGCGCCTGCACGGGCCATCGCCACCACACCGTCCCTCCAGGCCGCCTCCAGCGCCCGGAAGTCCGCCCCGACGCTCACCCTGCCGTCCGCCGCGAGCACGATTCCCCCGTCCGACGCCCGCATCTTCGCGGGCAGCGCGTCGATGAACGAGTCGCACCCGAACGCCAGCCACGGATCCGGCAGGACGGCCTGCAGGCACCGTACGATCCCGGACTTCCCCGAGCTGGAACCACCGTTGAGAATGATCAACTGAGTCGTCACCACGCCACAGTAGGGCGCCCCCACACGACACGAAACGCACGGCGGCGCACCGCTCCGCTGCCACCACCCGGTGCTGTTCCCGGTCACCGCACCAGGCCCCGGTCGGCACGGCCCCCGTCGACTGCCCGAAGGGCGGCGGGAGTTCGACGGTAGGGCCTAGCCTCACCCCGTGATCGATCCAAGGCTTCAGACCCTGCGCGTCCTGCATGCACGGGGCACCATCACCGCGGCCGCAGAGGCCCTGCATCTGACCCCGTCGACGGTCTCCCAGCAGCTGCGTCAGTTGTCGGCCCGGCTCGGATTGGAGTTACTGGAGCCGGACGGCCGCAAGGTGCGGCTGACTCCGGCGGCGCTGGCGCTGGTCGAGCACGCCGATGCGCTCTTCCTGCGCTGGGAGGAGGCCCGCGCGGACCTCGCGGGGTACGCCGAGGGAGTGGCCGGGCGGCTGGTGATCACCGGTGTGGCGACGGCTGTCGCCGGGGTGATCGCACCGGCCGTGGCGCGGCTGCGGGAGGAACTGCCGCGGCTGGCGGTGGAGATCGGCGAGGACCCGGGCGAGGACCGCTTCGAGCTGCTGCTGGCCGGCCGGGCGGACATCGCCGTGGTGATTCCGGCGCCGGGCGGCCCGCCGCCGGATGACGCACGCTTCGTCCAGCAACCGGTTCTGACGGAGCCGCAGGACCTGCTGGTGCCGACCGGTCACCGGTTCGCCGGGCGGGCGGAGCCGGGGGTGCCGCTGGCGGAGGCGGCCCGGGAGCACTGGATACGGGCCGGTGACCCGGCCGATCAGCACCGACTGCTGCTGGCCGCCTGCGCCGCCGCCGGCTTCACCCCGCGGGTGCGGCACCACGCCGTGGACTGGTCCGCGGTCGCCGCACTGGTCGCGCACGGCTTCGGGATCTGTCTGGCGCCGAGGCTGGCGCCGGTGCCGGAGGACTGCCCGGTCGTACGGGTGCCCCTGCGCGGGGAGCCGCTGCCGGTACGGCGGTTCGTGGCGGCCGTGCGCCGCGGCAGCGAGCGGCAGCCTCCGGTCGCCCGCGGCCTGGCGGCGCTGCGCACGGCCGCGGGCGAGCGGGAGGCGAAGGAGGCGTGAGCGCGGGTTCCGGCGTCAGCTCTGCAGGGCCTGCCAGAACTCGTCGAAGGACATCTTGCCGTCATTGTCGGTGTCCTTGGCCTTGATGACGGCCTCGGCGACCGGGCCGGTGACGAACGGGTCGCCCATCTCGGCCATCGCGTGCTTGAACTCCTCCGGCGTGACCTGGCCGTCGCCGTCCGCGTCGAAACGGGCGAATGCCGCCTTGGCCTTCTCGATGTCTGCCATGAGAGATGCCCCCTCCGTGGTACGGCGCGGTGCTGCGCCGTGGTGGTGCCTGCTGATCTGACCTGCGTACATTAGCGGACCGTCATCCCGCGTCCGGTCGCGCCCTCCGACGGGCCAGGTAACGGGCGGTACGGCTGCCGGGTGCCGCGGCGACCTCGGCGGGGGTACCGGCGGCCACGATCCGGCCGCCGTCCGCGCCGCCGCCCGGGCCCAGGTCGATGACGTGGTCGGCGCCGGCGACCACGCCCATGTCATGCTCGACGACCACCACGGTGTGCCCGGCGTCGGCCAGGCCGTGCAGCTGGCGCAGCAGCACCTCGGTGTCGGCGGGGTGCAGCCCGGTGGTGGGCTCGTCGAGGAGGTAGAGGGTGTGGCCGCGGCGGGTGCGCTGGAGCTCGGTGGCGAGCTTGATCCGCTGGGCCTCGCCGCCGGACAGCTCGGTGGCGGGCTGGCCCAGCCGTAGGTAGCCGAGGCCGACGTCCTGGAGGGTGCGCAGGCTGCGGGCGGCGGCAGGGAGGTCGGCGAGGAAGCCGGCGGCGGTGTCCACGGTCATCGCCAGCACCTCGGCGACGGTGTGGCCGCGGTAGGTGATCCGGAGGGTTTCGGGGTTGTAGCGGGCGCCGTGGCAGTCGGTACAGGGCGCGTAGGTGCCGGGCAGGAAGAGCAGTTCCACGGCGACGAAGCCCTCGCCCTGGCAGGTCTCGCAGCGGCCGCCGGCGACGTTGAAGGAGAACCGGCCGGCGGTGTAGCCGCGGGCGCGGGCCTCGTCGGTGGCGGCGAAGACCTTGCGGACCGCGTCGAACAGGCCGGTGTAGGTGGCGAGGTTGGAGCGCGGGGTGCGGCCGATGGGCTTCTGGTCGACGCGGACCAGCCGGTCGATCGCCGCCAGGCCGTCGGCCGCGGTGAGCTGGGCGCGGGCCGTGGGCCCGGTGGCGGTGCCGTCCTCACCGGCGTCGCTCCCGCCGTCGCCCAGCCGGTCCCGTACGGCGTCCGCCAGGACGCGGGTGACCAGGGTCGACTTGCCCGATCCGGAGACGCCGGTGACGGCGGTGAAGACGCCGAGCGGGAAGGTGGCGTCCAGACCGCGCAGGTTGTGCAGGGTGATGCCGCGCAGGGTCACCGTCCCCGAGGCGCGGCGCGGGGCGCGGTCGGCGGGCGGTTCGGCGGCGAAGAGGTAGCGGCGGGTGGCGGAGTCCTCGACGCCGGCGAGCGCCGCGACCGGGCCGCTGTGCAGCACCTGCCCGCCGTGCTCCCCGGCCCGCGGGCCGATGTCGACGATCCAGTCGGCGCGCCCGACCACGTCCATGTCGTGCTCGACGACGAAGAGCGAGTTGCCGGCCTCCTTGAGCCGGCCCAGCACCGTCAGCAGCGACTCGGTGTCAGCGGGGTGCAGCCCGGCGGAGGGTTCGTCCAGGACGTAGACGACGCCGAAGAGGCCGGAGCGCAGCTGGGTGGCGAGCCGCAGCCGCTGGAGCTCGCCGGCGGAGAGCGTGGGTGAGGGGCGGTCCATGCTCAGGTAGCCCAGGCCCAGTTCGGTCAGGACCTCGATGCGGGCCACCAGGTCGCGGGCGAGCGCCGGGGCCACCGCGTCGTCAGCGCGGTCGGCGGTCGGGCGCAGCAGCCCGGCCAGGGCCGCGAGCGGCATCCCGGCGAGGGCGGCGATGTCGTGGCCGGCGAAGGTGACGGCGAGCGCCTCGGGCCGCAGTCGCCGTCCGGCGCAGACCGGGCAGGGCTCGGCGGTCATGAAGCCCTGCACCCGCTTGCGCAGCGTCTCGCTCTTGGAGTCGGCGAAGGTGTGCAGGACGTAGCGCCGGGCGCTCATGTACTGGCCCTGGTAGGGGCGCTGGATCCGGCCGGCCTCGCGCACCGGGTGGACGGTGACCACGGGCTGCTCGTCGGTGAACAGGATCCAGTCCCGGTCGGCCGGCGGCAGCTCGCGCCAGGGCCGGTCGATGTCGTACCCGAGGGCGGCGAGGACGTCGCGGAGGTTCTTGCCCTGCCAGGCGCCGGGCCAGGCGGCGACGGCGCCCTCGCGGACCGACAGCGACGGGTCGGGTACCAGGGACTCCTCGGTGACCCGGTGGACGGTACCCAGGCCGTGGCACTCGGGGCAGGCGCCGACCGCGGTGTTGGGCGAGAAGGCGTCGGAGTCGAGCTGTTCGGCGCCTTCCGGGTAGTCGCCGGCGCGGGAGAAGAGCATCCGCAGGGTGTTGGAGAGGGTGGTGACGGTACCGACCGAGGAACGGGCGGTGGGTGCGGAGCGCCGCTGTTCCAGGGCGACGGCCGGCGGCAGCCCGGTGATGTCCTCGACCTTGGGCGCGCCGACCTGGTGGATCAGCCGCCGGGCATAGGGCGCCACCGACTCGAAGTATCGGCGCTGCGCCTCGGCGTAGAGGGTGCCGAAGGCGAGCGAGGACTTGCCCGATCCGGACACCCCGGTGAACGCGACCAGCGCGTCCCTCGGGATGTCCACATCGATGCCGCGGAGGTTGTGCTCACGGGCGCCGCGCACCCGTACGTACGAATCGGCCATCCCTCCATGATCGGGCACGGTCCGTGGGGACCGGGCAGCGTCAGCCGGTGGCCGTGGCGGCGTCGATCCGCTCGCGCGCCTCCTCCCAGTCGAGCGGATCGGCGACCACGGCGCGCAGCGCCCGGATCTGCCGGGGCGGCAGCCCGCACACCAGCACCGCCACACAGCGTCCGGCGCGGCCGTAGACGGCGAGGATCCGGCGCCCGGCCCGGTCCAGGACGGGGGTCTCGATCCGGTCGGCGCCGGCGGTCGGTCCGTAGGCCTGGAGCTTGAGGTCGTACTGGTCGGACCAGAAGTACGGGACCGGGGCGAAGGGACGGCGCTCCTGGGCGCCGGGGCCGTCCGCGGCCACCTCGGCGAGCAGGTTGCGGGCGGCGGCCATGCCCTGTTCGGTGGCGTTCATCCGGTGCTCGAAGCGCAGCGGCCGGCCGTACACCGGGTGGTCCCAGCGGGCCACGTCGCCGGCGGCGTAGATGCCGGGGGCGGCGGCGCAGTACGCGTCGCAGCGCAGCCCGTCGGCGGTGTCCAGCGCGGGGTCGGTGAGCCAGCCGACGGCGGGCGTGGCCCCGACGGCGAGCAGCACGGTGTCGGCGGGCAGCACGGTGCCTCCCCCGGCGGCTACGCCCCCATTGCCGGGGGGACCCCCCTTGGCCAGCCGTACGGCGGTGACGGTGCCCGCGGCGGTCTCGAAGCCGTCCACCGCCCCGGTGTGCAGCGTCACGCCGTGGGCCCGGTGCTCCTCGGCCAGCAGGGCGCCCACCGCGGGGCCGACCGCGGCGGCCATCGGCACCTCGTCGAGACCGACGAGGGTGGTGTGATGCCCCAATTCGGTGGCCACCGCGGCGGCTTCGCAGCCCAGCACGCCATTGCCGACGATCACCAGGCGGCGGCCGGTGCCGGTCAGCCGGCCGCGCAGGGCCAGGGCGTCGTCGAGGGTGCGCAGGGTGTGGATGCCGGCGATGGCGTCGGTGCCGGGCAGGGTACGGGCCGCCACGCCGGTCGCGATGATCACCCCCGTGCAGTCGAGCCGCTCCCGCTCGCCACGCTGCCCGAGCGCGGGGCCCCCCGCGCCGCCGTCGAGGGTGAGGGTGCGGCCGGCCACGTCGAGGCCGGTGGCCCGGGTGCCGAGCCGCAGGTCCAGGTCGAGCGGGGCGAGTTGCTCCTCGGTGCGCAGCAGCAGCTTGCCGGGCTCCCAGGTCCCGTGCAGCAGCTGCTTGGACAGCGGTGGCCGGTCGTAGGGCAGATGCTGCTCGTCGCCGATCAGGCTAAGCGGGCCGGTCCAGCCGAAGCGGCGCAGCGCCTCGGCCGCGGCGAGACCGGCCGCCGAGGCGCCGACCACGGCGATCGGCCGGGCGGTCATGCCTGGACCTCGATCACGGCGGCCGGGCAGAGGGCGGCCGCTTCGTGGACCGCGGCGTGCTGCGCGGCGGGCGGCTCGGCGTCGAGGAGGACGACCACGCCGTCCTCGTCGCGCTGGTCGAAGACCTCGGGGGCGATCAGCACGCACTGGCCGGCGGCGCAGCACTTGTCGGCATCAAGGGTGATCTTCATGACGGGGGTACTCCGTGGGGTCGCGGTACGGGGCGGGCGGGTCGGCCGGTCACCAGGTGACCGGCAAAGCGTGGCAGCCGTAGATCGCCATGTCAGTACGGAACGGGATCTCCTCGACCGGCACCGCGGGCAGCAGGGTGGGGAAGCGGCGCAGCAGCGTGCCGAGGACGATCTGGAGTTCGGCGCGGGCCAGCGCCTGGCCGAGGCACTGGTGGATGCCGTAGCCGAAGGCGACGTGGTGCTGGGAGTTGGGGCTGGCGATCGCCAGCCGCCCGGCGTCGGCGAAGACGTCCTCGCCCGGTGCGGCCTCCTTGGCGGTGACCAACCGGTCCAGGTAGTCGTGCAGTTCGCTCCGCGCGACCGCCCGCTCGTCGTCGGGGACGGTCCGGGAGAGCAGGGTTGCGGGTGAGCCGCTGGAAGGTGTCGTGGTCCTCGTAGGGGACGCCCAGCAGCAGGCTGATGACCCGTGACGGCACCGGCAGCGCCAGCGCCTCGACCAGGTCCACCCCGCCCCGCTCACGCCCCTCGGTGCGCTCCATCGCGTCGCAGAGCTCGTCGGTGATCCACTGGATCTCCGGGCGCAGCGCCTCGACCCGCTTGACCATGAACTCCCGGTTGACCATCCGGCGCAGCCGGGTGTGTTCGGGCGGGTCCCGGCGGATGAAGCCGCGGTTGGCGTGGGGGGCGCCACCGGTCATGCCGCTGACCGGGTAGCCGTGGACGGTGGTGTCGGAGCTGAAGCGGGTGTCGCCCAGGACCGCCCGGATGTCGTGGTAGCGGGTGACCAGCCAGGCCCAACTGCCGTCCGGGAGCGCAACCCTGGAGATCGGCCGCTCGGTGCGCAGGGCTCCGAACGCGGCGTGCGGCTCCCCCTGCTCCAGCAGGTCCGCGAAGGGCGGCGGGTCGAAGGGGCAGCCGTTCGGGGCGGTGCCGGCTGCTCGGCCGGGGCGGTGCGCATCGTCATCTCGCTCATCTCACTCAATTGGCTTGGTGGGCACGCCGGTAGGGGGCGTGCGTGCTGAGTCGAACGTTCGCCTGACACCCGTGAACTTACATATGCAGGACACAACTAAATATGTCGGGGGGGGGTGGAGACGGGTGAGGTTTTCGCGCCACACGTGAGGCGTGGTCAGCGCTCCGGCAACAGCGCGAGCATCTCGCCGACGAACCGGTCCAGCCGGCTGGTGTCCTTGCGGCTCGGCGTGACCTGCCAGAGCATCGCCCGGCCGTGCACCGCCGACCACGCCCCGCGGCGGGTTGCGGGTCCGCACCGCCGCCCGCTCACTGCGGGCCGCGGCATCGGGCACCGGCAGTACCGGCCCTACCAGCACCGGCGTACGGGGGACGACAGGCCGCCCCCTCCCCTACCGTGAGGGCGTATGGAGCTGCAACCATCCGAGGACCGTGCGCCGCTGCATGTGACGGTATGGGACGGGGCGACGCCCGGGGCGCCGCGTGCACTGCTGGTGCACGGCACCATGAGCTGGGGCACCCGGTGCTTCGCCGGGCAGCGGCCGCTGTCCGAACTGTTCCGGCTCGAACTGGTCGACCGCCGGGGCTTCGGCGACAGCCCGGACATCGACCACAGCGACTACGCGGTCGACGCCGAGGACCTCGTCCAACTCCTCGGCACTGGCGCGCACTTGGTCGGTCACTCCTACGGCGCGGCGGCCGCGATGCTGGCCGCGGCGGCGCGCCCCGAGGCGGTGCGGTCACTGACCCTGATCGAACCGTCCGCACTGCGCACCGCGGCCGCCGACCCCGTCGTGGCGGCGGCCCTGACCCGGATCCGGGCGGCGTTCGGGGAGTCCGGCGGGACCGGGCCGGAGGTGAGCCCGCAGGAGTACCTGCGGCGCTCCACCGAGCCGTACGGGATGCCGGTGCCGGAGCCGACCCCGCGGATGCTGCGCGCGGTGCGCTCGGCGATGCGCGAACGCCCGGTGTGGGACG
The DNA here is from genome assembly GCF_040641675.1 of Streptomyces sp. NPDC020742. Lineage (NCBI taxonomy): Bacteria > Bacillati > Actinomycetota > Actinomycetes > Kitasatosporales > Streptomycetaceae > Streptomyces > Streptomyces sp. NPDC020742. Next base: position 151,022 of record NZ_JBFAEA010000009.1, on the reverse strand, counting down.
CGGAGTTGGAGCTCAGACCGCTGGCCGCGGCCAGCCTGCCCAAGACCGTCATCAACGGCACCTGGGAGACCGCCCACCCCGACTACCGGGAGTTCACCGGGCGGGCGCTGGCCGCCTGCGGGGAGTACCTGGCCGAGGCGATCGGCGCCCGCCACGTACGGATCAGCGGCACCGACCACTCCCCGCACCAGGACCGCCCGGAGGTGGTGAACGCGATCCTCACCCGGCTGTGGCAGAGCTGACGCGGCCGCGCCCGACGCCCGCGCGGGGCCGGAAAGGGGCCGATCGCCTCGGTACCGCGCGTGCACACGGCTCGGCGTCCGCGCGGGTACCGGTTCCGGCCGGCCATCGCGTCGGCCACCGCGGCAGCCCGTCTCAGGCGACCTCGATGCCGTGCTCCTGCACCAGCGCCTCCAGGCCGCCGCGGTACCCCTTGCCGCCGATCACGAAGTCCCAGTCACCGCCCGCCCGTTGCCGGAAGGAACCGAGCACCAGCGCGGTCTCGCCGGGCCGCCCGTCGGAGACCTCCAGCTGCCCCAGCTCCTCGCCGGCCGCGTCCAGCAGCCGGATCCGGGCATCGGTGAAACCGGCCAGATCGGCGTGCGGATCGACCTGCGGGTCGATGGCGGCGACCAGCACCAGCCGGTCGGCATCCGCCGGCAGCGCCTCGAACCGCACCTGCATCGCGGCGCGGTCGGGGACGAAGCCGGGCAGCATCCGCACTGAACCATCCGGGGTGCGCGGGTTGTTGTAGAAGACGAAGTGGTCGTCGCTGAGCACGGCGGTGCCCTTGCAGACCAGGGCGCAGACGTCGAGGGCGACCTCGCCGGACCAGTTCATGCCGAGGATGTTGTGGTCCGGCGCCTCCTCGGCGGCGGGGGCTCCGGCCACCGGGTCGGCCGGGCCGAGCCGTCCGCGCAGCCCGTACCGGCCCAGCAGGTCGACGAGTTCGGGGCCGGCAATGAGGCTGAGCGGCTTGCCGTTGGCGAAGGTGTGCGCGCCGGGGCCGAAGCGGGAGGTGGTCACCAGTACGCCCTTGTTGGCGCCCTCGGACTGGACGGTGCCGTAGAGGTCGCGGACGGCGGTCGGCGGGACGGTGTTGCGGTAGCGCTTGACCTGCACGACGATCTTGCCGCCGCGGATCGGGTCGGGGTCCAGGGCGTCCACGTCGACGCCGCCGTCGCCGGAGCGCTGGGTGGTCACGGCCTGCATGCCCATGGCGCGGAACAGCTCGGCGATCAGGTTCTCGAAGGCGATCGGGTCCATCTGGTACAGGTCCGGCTCGCTGTCGCCGCCGTGCGTCACCACCGCGGCCCGGCCCCCAACGTCGCCCGGCAGCCGCCCGGGGCGCACCGCGGTCCGCTGGTCGGGGCGGGCCGAGAGCTGGCCGCGCAGCCCGTCGGTCAGGCACTCCACCGCGCTGACCTGCGCAAGGTGCAGCGCGGCGAAGGCGTCCCGGGGCACCAGGGCGGTGGCCAGGAAGATCTGGGCGGGGCGGCCGGTGGCCGGGTCCACATCGTCGACGAAGCCGTTGAGCGCCACCGAATCCAGCGTGCCGTAGGCATCGGCGGCGAAGAGGTCCCGCAGCACCAGCAGCATGCTCTGGGCGAGCACCTCGCGGTAGAGCACGCGGCGCTGGGCGGCCGGGCGGGCGGTCTCCTTGTCCTGGTCCGTGGTGGACAGGTACCGGACGGACTTGCTCTCCGGGACGATGTCGTAGCCGGGCAGCTCCCAGTCCAGTACGAGCTGTCGCAACGTCGGGTCGTAGGCGGCGGCGACCCGGCGCGGGAAGCCCTCCGGCCAAGCGGTGGAGGAGTACAGCGCCGCCGAGAAGTACTCGACGGCGGCCTCCGCATCACCGCCGCGCAGGGCGCTGAGCAGCTCCTCAACGCCGGCGTTGTGTTGCCGGATCCCGGCCAGCGTGCCGGCCGCCCACTGGTCGTACTGCTGCCGGTAGGCGGCGAGTTGGGCCTGCCGCTGGCTCTCGGCGGCCTGCGCGGCGTACCGGTCCTGTTCGTAGCGGGCGCGAGCCTCCTCCTGGGCGCGGTCACGGCGGGCGCCCCCTATCTGCCAGCCGCCGGTCGGCGTCTGATAACGGGCGGGGTCGGGCATCGGTACGGGGGTGACCAGCGCGCCCGGGGCGAACGCCTCGATGCTCTCGGGGCGCAGCAGGGCAGCGGGGGTGAAGGCGGGGGCACGGCAGCCGTCGGCGAGCAGCCCGGTCAGCGCGGCGACCCGGGCGTCCAACCCCTCGGTACGGCGCCGGGCGTCGGCCTCGCGCTGCCGCCGATAGGCCGCCTGCCGCTCACGGTGCATCCGCGCCATGGCCCGCTCGGCGTCCCGTGCCTGCCGTTCCGCATCGCGCTGCTGCTGCGCCGAGGCCCGGCGCTGGGCCTCCTCCCGGCGCTGCTGCTGACGCTGCGCCTCGGCCCAGACGGCCAGTAATCCCTGGGAACGGCGGCTCATATCGGTCTTCGTCCTCCCCCCGGGGCGACGGCCCCCGGAACCCTGTGGAAGCGGTTTCACCTGCGCTGTTCCCGTCGACTCTAGCGGGGAACGCCGTGCCGGGACGGTGCGGGACGGGAAGTTCGGCCGCCGGCAATGCCGCACCGGACGATCCCGACCGACGGCCGTCCTCGGCGCTATCTTCTCCTCCGTCCGGCAGCGGACCGGCGCCGGAGACCAAGGGGCCCTACGCCGCCGAGACGCACCGTCGCAGGCCACCCCCAGGAGCTCAGATGACGCACCACGGTCCACAGCCAGCGGATCAGACAGGGCAACAGGCAGGGCAACCGACAGGGCAACCGGCAGGGATCTCGCCGGAACGAGCGGCCGAGATGACCGAGATCATCGATCGCCTCACACACTGGGCCGAACACCGCGACGACGTCGTGGGCCTGCTCCTCGTCGGCTCCTGCGCACGCAACGCCGCACGCCCCGACTCCGACATCGACCTCACCCTGCTCACCACGGACCGGACGCGGTACGCGGAGCACGCCTGGGCCCACGAGCTGGACCTGGGCGAACCGATCCGGATCCGGTCGTGGGGCCCCCTCACCGAGCGGCGCTTCGCCACGGCCTCGGGCCTGGAGGTCGAGATCAACGTCGGGCCTACCGACTGGGCACGGACCGACCCTGTCGACCCCGGCACCCGCCGCGTCGTCAGCGACGGCGCGCGTCCCCTGCACGACCCGGCCGGCATCCTCGCCCACCTGATCCGGGCCTGCCGACCATGACCGCCCCGGAAGCGGGCGCCGTGGCTCCACCGGCCTGCGTACGGTTCCCCTGCCCGCCCCTTTTCCGCCCCTTGCCCGAATGCGCCACGCCTGTAGCTCAGTTGGAGGTCGTGCGGATCCGCCCACGCCGGTGATCGTTCCGCGCGGCGTCTTGAGCGGTATCTCGTCTGTCGGCCGGGGTGGCCGTGGCGTCGTAGTCGGGGGCGACCCCGGGCACCAGGACGAGATCGCCCTGGATGTGCCGGGTGCGCAGCGGGAGGATCTCCTGGTAGGCGGGAGAGGCGTACCAGGCCCGCGCCTCGTCGAGGCCGGGGAATTCGATGACGACGACGAAACCGGGCCAGTCCCCCTCCACGACCTCGACCTGGGCGTTGTGCACCCGGAACCGTCCGCCGAAGGGGGCCATGGTGGCCTGGATGCGCTCGACGTACTCGGCGATGTCCGGGTGCGCGGCGGCGGGGCGGAGGTGGGCGATGGCGAAGGCGCTCATGGGACGGCCTTTCCGGTCGGAGTACGGCGGTGGTGCCGTGCTCCACGCTTCCAGCCGTCCGGGGTGGGGTCGATTACCTCCGGGGTAAGACGTGCCCATGCGCGCTACGGCGGGGCGGGACAACGCACCGGCGTACGGAGCCCTCTGCCGCCTGCGAGCTTTCCCGGCACGGGCGTGGGTGCACGCCGGTCGCTGGGTCCTGCCAGATCGCGTGCCCAGCCGGGCGCGGGTCGGTCGGGCGCGGGTCGGCCGGGCGCGGGCCAGCCGGGCGCGGGTCGGCTGATGCACCGGCCTGAGGGTCCGGCCCGGCGTCAGACGGGTCGCGGCACGATGCACTCAGCGCGGTAGTCGTACCCGTCCTGCGGGAAGCCGGGGGCCTCCCATGTGAGGTCCACCCGCTGGCCGGGGACCAGCCCCCGGAACCCCGTCATCCGGATGACGGAGAAGTGAGCCCAGCAGCCACCGGGGGTCTCGGGGCAGTCGATCACGCCCCACCCTTCGTCGTCGTGCCACTCGCGGACAGTCGCGGTCACCATGAGAAGAGCCTACTGTCCTGCCGTGTTTCCCCGTGGGGAGTGGCTCCCGCTGCGAGGAGCACCGCGACGGTTTCGGGGTGAGGGCCGTCGATCGCCCAGTCCATGGGAGAGCGGCCGGTGCCGTGCTCCTCACGGAGGTCCGGATCGGCGCCGTGCGCCAACAGTTCGCGCGCCGTTGCGGTGTGCCCCCAGCATGCCGCCCCGCACAACGGCGTGCCTTCCGAGCCGTCCCCGCTCTCGGTGTCCGGGCGGGCTCCGGCCGCCAGGAACAGGCGGGCGATACCGACCGCTCCGTTCACGGACGCCTGGTACAGCGGGGTGGTGCCGTCACGGTCCGCCCGCTCCGGGTCGGCCCCGGCCCGCAGAAGCGTCGTCACACGGGTGGTGTCGCCCAACAGGACTGCTGTGGAGAGGTGTTGGGAGAGCTTCTTGCGCCGTCGATGGTTCATGGGTGCCGAGGTTAGCCAGCAGGTCGCCGGCCCCACCACGCATTTCTGCTCGCTGACGGGCGACGACGGGACCCGTCTCCACATTCACTGACATTCCGTCAGTCACCGACTGAGGCAGAGCAGATCGGATCCTGCGAGCCCTTTCGTATTGCCTTGAGAAGCCTTGTCGCTCTATGTTGGTGTGGTGACTACCGGGTCGGCCATGGGCCATGAGCGAGTGAGGTTCCCGGTCACCACGTGACCGCCCGGCGGGCCTGCAGGGCCCCGCCTCTCCTCCCCTCCAGTATCTGCGCTGTCTGCGCACCTTTCGCATGCACGGGACGCCCCGTTCGCCTGCGCCTCTTCTCCGTTGCCGAATTCCTGGTTGCCCGATTTCCGAGTTCCTCGGTAACGCGGCTTCTCAGCTTCTCGGCTACCCACACCCCCGTTCCACCTCTTCTGCCACGCCCTGTCCAGAAACGGTGCGCGGGCGCTTCCCCCTTTCCCTTTCCCGACTTCCCACCTCCCCTTCCTCCTTTCCCCTCCCACTTCCCACACCTGGAGAACGATCACCCCATGCCAACCGACTTCAACCAGCAGGTCATCGAGGAATTCCGCGCCAATGGCGGGCGCGTGGGCGGCCCCTTCGAGGGCGGCCGGCTGCTCCTGCTGACCACCACCGGCGCCCGGTCCGGAGCCCGGCACACCACCCCGCTGGGCTATCTGCCCGACAGTGGCGGACGCGTCCTGGTCATCGCCTCGGCGGCGGGCGCACCCCGACACCCCGCCTGGTACCACAACCTGGTCGCCGACCCCCGCGTCACCGTGGAGGCCGGGGTCTTCACCTACGAGGCGCGCGCCGTCGTCCTGGAGGGCGAGGAGCGTGACCGGGCGTTCGCCCGCGCGGCCGGGGCGGATCCCGGCTGGTCGGAGTACCAAGCGAAGACGGACCGGATCCTGCCGGTCGTCGCCCTGGAGGAGATTCCGGCCGGTCCGCCGCGCATCGCCGCGGCCTCGCCGGGCGCGGCCCTGATCGCGGTGCACGACGGCTTCCGCCGCGAACTCGCCCTGATCCGCGAGGAGATCGCCACTTCCGGCGCCGGCCTCGGCGCCCAGCTCCGAGTGAACTGCCTGGCCCTGTGCCAGGGCCTGCACAACCACCACACCGGCGAGGACGCCGGGATGTTCCCGATGCTCGACCGCCACCACCCCGAGCTGGCCGCGGCCCTGGCACGGATGCGAGCGGAGCACGAGAAGCTGGCCGAGCTCCTCGCCGACCTGCAGGAGGTCATCTCCGCCGAGGGTACCGATCCTCAGGTGCTGCTCGCCGAGGTCGAGCGCCTCACGGCCGCGGTGGAGGACCATCTGACGTATGAGGAGGAGCAGTTGGTCCCGGTCCTGGACGCCGCCTGCTGAGCCCGGACGGGCGGCCGGCGACGGGCAACAGGCAACAGGCAACGGGCGGGGGCGGCAGGCCGGGTAGGCGGCGGGCCGCGGGCCGCAGGCCGGGTAGGCGGCAGGCCGGGTAGGCGGCGGGCCGCGGACGCTCAGCCGGTCAGCAGCCGGCTCAGCCGGTCCCTTCCTGCTCCGCCCAGTACGGGTCCCGCAGCTGCCGTTTGAAGAGCTTGCCCGAGTCGTCGCGCGGGAGCCGCTCCTCGAAGACCACGGCCCGCGGGACCTTGTACCCGGCGAGCCGCTCGGCGACATGGGCGCGTACCGCGGCGGCGCCGAGCCGCACGCCGGGCTCGGTCTGCAGGTGCGCGGCGAGCACCTCGCCGAACTCCTCGTCGGGGATGCCGAACACCGCGGCGTCCCGCACCCCGTCCAGGGCGAGCAGACAGCCCTCGACCTCCGCGGGGTAGATGTTGACGCCACCGGAGATGACCAGGTCATGGCGGCGGTCGCTGAGGTAGAGGAAGCCGTCCTCGTCCAAGTGGCCGATGTCGCCGATGGTGACGTACCCGGGCAGGCCCGGTGCCTCCATGGCGGCGCGCTTGTCCGGGTCGCCGAGGTAGGTGAACTGCGGCCAGGTGTCGGCGGGCTTGAGGTAGACGTCGCCGGTGGCGCCGGGCGGCAGCGGGCGTCCGTCGGGCCCGAGGACCGCGATCCCGCCGGTGCCGGCCGCCCGGCCCACGGTGCCCGGATGCGCCAGCCACTCCTCGCTGTCGCACCAGGTCACGGCGCCGGTCTCACTCCCGCCGTAGTACTCCCGCAGCACCGGGCCCAGCCAGTCGATCATGGCGTACTTGATGTGCGGCGGGCAGGGCGCCGCGGCGTGCACCACGGAGGTGAGCGACGACAGGTCGTAGCGCTCCCGTACGTCCTTGGGCAGCCGCAGCAGCCGTACGAACATCGTGGGCACAACCTGCACCTGCTCGATGCGGTGACGTTCGATCAGCCGCAGGAACTCCTCGGCGTCGAAGTGCGGCATCAGGGTGACGTCCAGGCCGGCGGCGAGCGCCAGGACCGCGTGCTGGCTGGGGGACGCGTGGTAGAGCGGCGCGGGGATCAGTGTCCGGCCTCCGGGGGCCACCGCGAAGTACTCCAGGAACAGCTCCACCGCAGTCTCCAGCCGGTCAGCGGAGACCGGTTCGCGCAGAACTCCCTTGGGGCGTCCGGTGGTTCCCGAGCTGTAGATGACGGTGGGCGGGCGGTCGGCGGCCGGCCGGGCCAGCGGCGCATGGCCCCCCAGCCAGTCGTCGAGCAACGGATACCTGCCGGTGGGCGGCGGCGCGGCGAGACCGCACGCGGCCGCGACACCGACGGGCACGGCCACCTCGACGACCCGTACGCCGTCGGGGAGCACCGCCCGCACCCGCTCCAGCAGATCGGTGTGTACGAAGACCACCTTGCTGCCGCTGTCGGTGAGCACATGCCCGAGGTCGTCATGCTTGAAGTGCCAGTTGACGGGCACCGCGCAGGCGCCGAGCAGTGCGGATCCGGCGGTGATCTCCAGATGTGCGGGCTCGTTGCGCAGGACGACGGCGACCCGGTCGCCGGGGTCGACTCCCAGGGCCCGCAGGCCGTTTGCGATACGAGCCGCGCGGTCGAGGAACTCCGGATAGCCGCGTTCGTGCCCCGCACAACGGATGGCCGGAGCACCGGCGGCGGTCGGGGCGACGGCGTCCATGGGTGCCTCCCGTGATCTGCGGCCGAGGCGGCTCATTGAACCGGCAACCCGGGTACTCCGCCAGGGCGCCCGGGGGCATCGCCCAGCGCCCGGGGCGCTGACCGTAGGCATTCGGCCACCCCCTGCACCCCACCATGAGGTCCGAGGTCTGCTTCGCTACGTCTCGTCAACTCGCCTGCTTTGCCCACCCCTTCGGCAAGGTGCTCCGATGTTTGTCGCGTTCGAGGGCTTCCGGCGGCGGGGACCGGGCCTGCACCATGCCGGAGGCACTGAGGCACGCACCCGATCGACCGACGGGCACCCCGACCCGAGGAGCGAGCGATGCACAGCCGCACAAGACCCTTCCGTACGCCGGTGGTTCTGGCCGCGCTGGCCGCCCTGTTGCTGGCCGCCACCGGCCCCGCGGCCGGTGCGAAGCCCCCGGCCCGGACCGACGCCGGCCCCGGCACCAACCACGCGACCGACGACCCGTTCACCTCGGCGCGCACTGCCTGGTGGCGGCAGGATCGGTTCGGGATGTTCATCCACTTCGGCGCGTACTCGAACCTGGAGGGCGAGTACACCCGGCCGGACGGTACGGTCTGCCGCAACGCGGAGTGGATCGAGCGCGAGTGCGGCATCCCCAGGGAGGAGTACGAGCGGCAGGCCGCCACCTTCGATCCGGCCGGTTTCGACGCCACCGCGATCGTCCGGGCCGCCAAGGACGCCGGCCAGCGCTACCTCGTCATCACCGCCAAGCACCACGACGGCTATGCGATGTGGCCGACCCGGCAGAACACCTGGAACCTGCGCGACCATTCGGCCTTCGACCGGCACCGCGACCTGCTCGCCGAGCTCAAGCGGGCCGCCGACGCCGCCGGGGTCAAGCTCGGCTTCTACTACTCGATCTGGGACTGGCACGATCCGGACTTCGCCTCTCCGGAGACCTTCCCGCGCTACAAGAAGCGGATGTACGGCCAGCTGAAGGAGCTGATCGACGCCTATGACCCGGCGCTGCTCTGGTTCGACGGGGAGTGGGACGCCGACCGCCCCACCAACCGCTGGTCCCGCCGGGACGGCGCCGAACTCCAGGCCTATCTGCATGAGTTGAACCCCCACCTGATCGTCAACAACCGGGTCGGCAAACGCGAGGTGGTCGACGGCGACTTCGGCACCCCGGAGCAGGAGATCCCCGCGGAGCCGGTCGACGGCCAGCTGTGGGAGAGCTGTATGACGCTCAACGACCACTGGGGCTTCGCCCGGTACGACACCCACTGGAAGCCGGCCGCCACGGTCGTGCGCAACCTGCTGGACGTGGTGAGCCGCGGCGGCAATTACCTGCTCAATGTGGGCCCCGACCGGCACGGCCGCATTCCGCGGGCGTCGGTCGACCGGCTGCGGGAGACCGGCCGCTGGCTGGCCGCCGACGGTCAGGGGGACGCGGTGTACGGAGCCGGGCACACCGGGCTGGTCGCCGCCCCCTCCTGGGGCGCGGTCTCCCGGAGCGGCGACGCGCTGTACGCCGCCGTCACCGCCTGGCCGACCGCCGGCAGTCCCCTCCACCTGACCGCCCACAGCCCCTTCACGGTCACCTCGGCCCGGGTGCTGGGCAGCGACCAACGGGTGGCGGTGACCCCGTCCGGTGACGGGTTCGACCTCACCCCGTCCGGTGCGGCCACCGGCCCGCTCGCCACCGTCATCCGGCTCGCGATCAGACCCCCTGCCGCCGCCCTCGCCAGCCGGGGCACCGGCCTGACCGCCCAGAGCTGGGCGAACGACTCCTTCACCGGCCCGCCCGCGGTGACCGGAGTGGATCCGACCCTCAACAAGTCCTACCGTTTCGACGGCTCGCCGGATCCGACGATCCCCGCCGAGCACTTCAGCACCCGCTGGACCGGCTCCGTCCAGCCGCGCTTCGACGAGACCTACACCTTCACCACGGTCTCCGACGACACCGTACGACTGTGGATCGACGGCAGGCTGGTGATCGACAGCTCCTCCCCGCACGGCCCCCGGGTCGACAAGGCCGCGGTCACCCTCCGGGCCGGCCACCGCCACCGCATCCGGATCGAGCACACCGAGCAGACCGGCGAGGCGTACCTCAAGCTGCTGTGGTCCAGCCCCAGTCAGCCCCAGCAGGTCGTTCCACAGCGTCAGCTGTACCCCGGCTGAACCACCCGAAGGGGCGCGGGCCGAGCAGGGCGGGACCCCGCTCCCGGCCGGGCCGACCGGGCCGGCGCGGGGGCGGCCGGCCGCGCCCGCTCCTATGCTCGGAGAACATGAGCTTCGACGAGATCCTGCGGTTTCACGGCGAGGCCCTCGCGCTCTTCGGGAGCCGGGTGCACGCGGTCCGCGACGACCAGTGGGCGGGGCCGACGCCGTGCACGGAGTGGACGGTACGCGACCTGGTCAACCACCTCACCGCCGAACAGCTGTGGGTACCCCGCCTGGTGCGGGACGGCGCCACGATCGGCGAGGTGGGCGGAGACTTCGACGGCGATGTGCTCGGGGACGATCCGGTCGCGGCGTGGGACCGGGCGGCGGTCGCGGCCGTCGCGGCGTTCTCGGAGCGCGGGGCGCTCGGCCGCTCCGTGCAGCTGTCGTACGGATCGCGCCCGGCGGACGCCTACTGCACGCAGATGACGGCCGATGCGGTGGTGCACACCTGGGATCTGTCCCGGGCGATCGGCGCCGATGAGCGGCTGCCCGGCCATCTGGCGCGGGCGGCGCTACAGGAGGTGGAGCCGTACGCGCCCGGGCTCTCGGCGTCCGGGCTGTTCGCCCCGGCGGTGGAGCCCCCGGCGGACGCCGACGCGCCGACCCGGCTGCTGTGTCTGCTCGGACGTCGGCCCTGACCCCGGAGGGTCGCCCCTTGAGTCAGGGCCGGCGCCCGAGGTTCAGTCGATGCCGCGGATGATGTACGGCTCGGCCGGGTCGTCGTCACAGCCGGCGAGGCGCACCGGTGCGCACCGGTCCCAGACTTCGAGGTTGCGGACTTCCTTGATACGTCCGGGTCGCTCGCCCCGCTTCAAACGGGGCTGCTTGTGTTGAGCCTTGTGCAATGCCACCACGCACTCCTTCATCGAGGTATTGGATCCGACGCGGTGGCGCCTTCTTTCACAAACCGGGAGGTCGGCCAAGGTTTGTGGCGTTCCCGCGACGGGCCAATGGTGTTGGCGTCTCCCAGAAAGGTCGTCCGTCGTCCTTCAGATTAACGATGCCGCTCGCGGCGCGCTCGACGTTTTCCGGCGATATAGCGGGGGCATCAAGGGGCGGTCATTCCCCCACCTGGAAGTGACGGGGAAAACGGGCCCCATGTGTGAGGCAGATCACTCACTCCAATGGCTCTCCGGTTGCTGCATCTGCCCCGATCCGTACGCTGGAGGGTGACGGCACGGAGTGAGTGCGCCCGCCGGTGCGGGGCCGGTGCTACGCATGGGCGCGTGGCTTGGTTCTCGGATTCCGGATACTGGCTCGGGCGGCTGCTCTTCCAGCGGACGCTGGCCGTGCTCTATGCGGTCGCGTTCCTCGCGGCGGTGCGGCAGTTCCGGGCGCTCATCGGGGCGCGCGGCATGCTGCCGGTGCCCGACTTCGTGGCGCGGGTGCCGTTCGGCGCGGCGCCCTCGGTCTTCCACTGGCGGTACTCGGACCGCTTCTTCGCGCTCTGGTCCTGGTCCGGTGTGCTGCTGGCGGCGGCCGTCGCGGCGGGAGCCGCGGACGCCGTGCCGCTGTGGGCCTCGATGGTGCTGTGGGCGGTCCTGTGGGCGCTGTATCTGTCCATCGTGAACGTGGGGCAGACCTGGTACAGCTTCGGCTGGGAGTCGCTGTTGCTGGAGGCCGGTTCGCTCGCGGTGTTCCTGGGCAACGCCGACACCGCTCCCCCGGTGACGGTGATGTGGCTGCTGCGCTGGGTGCTGTTCCGGGTGGAGTTCGGGGCCGGGCTGATCAAGATGCGCGGCGACCGCTGCTGGCGGGATCTGACCTGCCTCTACTACCACCATGAGACCCAGCCGATGCCGGGGCCGCTGAGCTGGTTCTTCCACCGACTGCCGCGGCCGCTGCACCGGGTCGAGGTGGCCGCCAACCATGTGGCTCAACTCGGGCTTCCGGTACTGCTGTTCACGCCGCAGCCGATCGCCGGCTGGGCGGCGGTCGCGATGGTCGTCACCCAGCTGTGGCTGGTGCTCTCCGGCAACTTCGCCTGGCTGAACTGGCTGACCATCGCGCTCGCCCTGTCGGCCGCCGCCCCGCTGTGGGCACAGCCGTCCGTGGGGCTCCCGTCGCCCCCGGTGTGGTTCGAGGTGCTGGCGCTGGCGGCCACCGCCGGTGTGCTGCTGCTCAGCTACCGGCCGGCGCGCAATCTGCTGGCCCGGCAGCAGATGATGAACACGTCGTACGAGTCGCTGCACCTGGTCAACTCGTACGGAGCCTTCGGCACGATCACCCGGGTGCGCCGGGAGATCGTGGTGGAGGGCACCGCGGACGCGGTGACCGGGCCGGACACGACCTGGACCGCGTACGAGTTCCACGGCAAGCCCGGCGATGTGCGGCGGCTCCCCCGTCAGTTCGCGCCGTACCACCTGCGGCTGGACTGGCTGATGTGGTTCGCGGCGCTGTCCCCGGCCTATGCGCGGGCGTGGTTCTTGCCATTCGTGACCCGGCTGCTGGAGAACGACCGGGACACCCTACGACTGCTGCGCGGCAATCCGTTCCCCGAGGTGCCGCCGGCCCGGATCAGGGCCCGGGTGTTCCGCTACCGCTTCACGACCTGGCGGGAACTGCGGGAGACGGGAGCGTGGTGGCACCGGACCGAGGAGCGGGAGTTCCTGGCGCCGGTCGCGCGGTCAGCTCTGCGCGGAAGGCGATGACCGCTTCCTTGGCCTGGCGCAGCCCGATGCGGGTGAAATCCGCTTCCAGGACGGCGAGTTCGGCGAGGGTCTCGTCGTGGTCGCGGCCGAGGTGGGCCTGGGACTTCGCCAGGCCGAGCCGGGAGAGTGCCTCCCCGCGCGGCTCCTGCATCTCGCTGAACTCCCGCAGCGCGAGGGCGTAGGTGTCGCGTGCTGCGGCGTAACGCCCGGCGCGGTAGAGGACGTTGGCGCGCATCTTGTGGTTGTAGGCGAGTGCCGATGCCAGGTCCATCCGCCGGCAGATGGCCTCCGCCTCGGACAGCAGCTCCAGTGCGCGGTCGCTCTCCCCCTGGAGCGACAGCACATCGGCGACCCCGCGCAGCGACCAGGCCCGCCCGCGGGCGTCGTCGCCGGCCTCGGCTATCCGGGCGGACTCCTCGAAGAGCTCCAGGGCCTTGTCGTGGTCACCGGTGTTGCGGTGCATCTGGGCGATGCCGGACATCGCCCAGACCATGTGCCGGGCCTCGCCGTGCGCCCGTCCCTGTTCGAGCAGTTGCTCGTGGAGTTCCGCGACGGCGGCGTAGTCGCCCTGTATGCGGCCGGTCTCGGCGAGGCCGGCGAGGGAGTAGCCGTGGGCGAGGCGGTCACCGCCGTCGGCGGCAAGGGTGACGGCGTGGGTGAGCAGCCGGCGGGCCAGCGGGAGGGTGCCGCACTGGCGGGCCAGGGTGCCGCCGCTCCACAGGGCCCAGGCCATGGCGCCGGCGTCACCGGCGGTGCGGGCGCTGCGGTAGCTCTCGCGCCATGCGGCGCCGGCGTCCTCGACCCGGCCGAGCCGCCGGTTGGCCTCGGCCACCGCGAGCCCGGCCCGGGCCCGTTCCAGCGCCGTGCCCGCCTCGGCCCGCGCCCGGCTGGCGGTAGTCAGCACCTCCTCGTAGGAGGAGTTCACGCTCAGCGCCGAGCCCAACTCGCCCTGGTACTCCGGGGCGAATGCCTTGCCGTACATAGATGAGTGACCTCTCGATCATTTCCGTGCTTGATCACGAATCTATGTGCGGCCAGGGGTGCATCGAATCCGTCCGTGTATGGGTTGTGCCGTACGACTCCAGTGCTACGCAAGGGGTCATGATCAGCTTGAAGATGTAGGGGCTTCTCAGGGTCACGCGGCCGAACCGGCGCCGGACCGGCCGCGCTCCGCGCCGTTCGGGCGGCTCCTTGCCCGTGCCTGCCGCGGCGAGTCACCCTGCTGCCATGACAGCACCCCCTAAGGGAACCCCTCATGGCGCGGTGGCCGACCGCCGGCGCTTCCTGCGCACCCTGGCTGCGGGCCTGGCAACGGCCGCCGGGGCCGGGCTGCTGACCGCGGCGGACGCCGCTCCCGCCCCGGCCGGGCGGCCGGCCCCTCGCCCGACCGGCCGCCGCCCCGCCCGGAACCCGCGCGGTCCCCGGCCGCTCCTCCTCGGCACGTACACCTCGAAGGAGGGCGGCGGCACCGGCATCGGGCTGGCGGAGTACGACACCAGAACGGGGCGGATCACCGGCACCGGGGTGGTGCCCGGAGTCGCCGACCCCTCCTATCTGGCGACGGGGCCCGCCGGCCGCACCCTCTATGCGGTCGACGAGCGGCAGGAGGGCACCGTGACCGCCCTCGCGCTGACGCCCGGCGGGCCGCCCACCGTGCTGGGCAGCCGCTCCACCGGCGGCGCCGGGCCCTGTCACCTGTCGGTGCACCCGGGCGGGCGCTGGCTGTTCAGTGCCAACTACCTCTCCGGCAGTGTGGCGGTGCACCCCGTCGACCCGGCCACCGGCGCCCTGGGCGAGCGTACCGACCTGGTCACCCACACCACTCCGCCGCCCGGCCCCGGCCAGGACGGGCCGCACGCCCACCAGGTCCTCACCGGGCCCGACCGCCGCCATGTACTCGCCGTCGACCTCGGCACCGACACCGTCTACACCTACCGGCTGGACCCCACGGCCGGCCGGCTGCTCCCGGTGTCCCGTGCGGCGCTGCGGCCCGGGGCCGGCCCCCGCCATCTGACCTTCCACCCCTCGGGCGCGTTCGCCTACCTGGCGAACGAGGTCGACAACACCGTCGTGGTCTGCGGCTACGACCGCGGCAGCGGACGGCTGACGCCGGGCGATCCGCAGCCGACGGGCACCGGTCCGGGCACCAGCTTTCCCGCACAGATCCTGGTCACCCGGAACGGCCGCTTCGCCTTCCTCGCCAACCGGGGGCACAACAGCCTCACCCGCTACGCCGTGGAGGGCGGCGGGTCCAGGCTGCGGCTGCTGGACACCGTGCCGGTGGGCGGGGACTTCCCCCGGCAGATCGCGTTCTCGCCGGACCAGCGGTGGCTGTTCGCGGCGAACCAGAAGTCGGGCTCGGTGACGGTGTTCGCGGTGGACGCCGCTACCGGGACGCTGACCCCCGCGGGCGCACCGTTCCCGGCCCCGATGCCGGTCTGTGCCCTGCCGCTGTGAGGCGGTGAGCGGGTGGGGCGGTGGGCCGGTGAGGCGGACGGGCCGGTGAGCACCAGCGGCGCGGGCGTCCCGGGCGGGCTTCACCGTCGGCTGGCTGTACTGGTACTTCTTCGTGATCGTGGTCGCCGTGGAGGCGGTGGCCGGCGGCCGGATCGTCCGGCTCTGGCTGCCCCAGGTGCCCCTACGGCGCCATCGCCCTGTTCGTGTACCTGGCCATCGCGGTCGCCCAGGTGCGGCTGCGCCACAAGCTGGAACGCGAGGAGCCGGACCGCCTGACGCTGCGGATGTGGCTCTTCCCCTGGCTGAGCTGGGTGACCATCGCCCTGATGGCCGTGGTGATCGGCGCGATGGCCTTCCTCCCGGACAGCCGCGCGCAGTTCTGGCTGAGCCTGCTGACGGTGGCGGTGGTGCTGACCGGCTACGAGCTGCGCCGCCGCTCGGAACGCCGTTCGGCCTGAGTGGGCCGCCGCTGGAGACCCCGTCGCCCGACCTGAGCGCCCGCACAGTGGGTCAGCGGGCCAGGTACTGCCGCAGCAGGTCGCCCAGCTCGGCCTCGAACTCCGCGTAACGGGTCCGGAGTTGGCTGCCGGGCCAGTGCCGGGGCAGGAGCGGGTCCGGCAGCAGCGGATCGACGAGGAGGTGGCGCAGGGCGGCGGCCGCGATGGTGAAGCGGTCGGCGGGGCTCGTGGCGTCCTCCAGGGCGGACGTCAGGGCGCGGGCCCGGGTCGCCCAGCCGTCGAGGTCCCAGAGGCGGGCAGCGAGCGCGGCCGGGTCGCCGTCCGGGGTGCCGGTGAGCCAGGTGCACTGCTCGGTGGCGACCGGCGGGCGGGGCCGGTCGAGGTTGGCCGGGCGCAGCCAGCTGCCCTCGCGGAGTTCGGCGAGCCGCAGGGCGGCCATGGCCTGACGGAGCGCGGTGCGGTCGGCGGCCGGGCGACCCTCGGGGGTGGTGACGACGGCGATCTCCCAGTCGCCGTGCCAGGCCCGGGTCCGCGGTGCGCGGCTCTCGTCCTGGCGGTCCTGGCGGGCCAGCAGGCGGGCGGTGAGTCCGTACGAGCCGTCGGTCTGCCGGAGGTCACCGGCGGCCACCATGCGCGAGAGCGCGACCCGGACCGTTCCCTCGGCGATGCCGAACAGCTCGCCGACCCGTACCAGGGCGCGTGCCGGCAGCCTCGGCGGGTGGTGGCCCAGCAGGGTGCTCAGCACGATGGAGCGCGCGGTGAGCGGCCGCAGCGCGAGGGCGGCGGTGCCGCGGGGGTCGGGGGTGTCGGAGTCGTTCATATGCCGGGGAAATTCTAGCGGCGCCGGACGCCCCCGCCATTACACTCTTTCCGCGACTGTTCAGCTTCTGTAATGTCACGGGTATGACCGTCACCCATGAAGTCGTGAATCAGGCCCCGCCGCTGACCGGGTTCAGTGCGGCGGACGAGCCGGCCCTGCTGGAGGCGCTGCGCCGGGACGGCGCCGAGTGGGGCGTACGGGAGGTCACCGAGCTCGGCGCGCTGGCTGGCTCGGCGGCGGTGCAGGACCAGGCCCGCTGGGCGGAGCAGCAGCCGCCGCGGCTGCACACCCACGACCGCTTCGGGCACCGCATCGACGAGGTGGAGTTCCATCCGGCCTGGCACCAGCTGATGACCGTCGCGGTGGAGCACGGTCTGCACGCCGCGCCCTGGACCGACGGCCGGGCCGGGGCGCACCTGGTGCGGGCCGCCAAGTTCTATGTGTGGTCGCAGGCCGAGGCCGGGCACGGCTGTCCGATCTCCATGACCTACGCCGCCGTGCCCGCGCTGCGCGGCGCACCGGACCTCGCCGCGCAGTACGAGCCGCTGCTCGCCTCCCGCACCTACGACTTCGGGCTGCGGGCGCCGCTGACCAAGTCGGGCCTGATCGCCGGCATGTCGATGACGGAGAAGCAGGGCGGCTCCGACGTCCGGGCCAACACCACCCGGGCGGTTCCGGCCGGCGACGGCACGTACCGCATCACCGGCCACAAGTGGTTCACCTCGGCGCCGATGAGCGATGTGTTCCTGGCGCTGGCGCAGACCGAGGAGGGGCTGACCTGCTTCCTGCTGCCGCGGGTGCTGCCGGACGGCACGCTCAACGGGATGCGGCTGATGCGGCTGAAGGACAAGCTGGGCAACCGCTCCAACGCCTCGTCCGAGATCGAGTACGAGCAGGCGGTCGCCTGGCCGGTCGGGGAGCCGGGCCGTGGGGTGCGGACCATCGTCGAGATGGTCAACATGACCCGGCTGGACTGTGTGCTGGGGTCGGCGGCCGGGATGCGCGCCGGGCTGCGGCAGGCGCTGCACCACACCGCCCACCGCCGGGCTTTCGGGCGGGAGTTGGACCGGCAGCCGCTGATGCGGGCGGTCCTGGCGGACCTGGCGATCGAGTCCGAGGCGGCGACGCTGCTGGGCATGCGGCTGGCGGCGGCGGTGGACCGCTCGCAGGCCGGCGACGCCCAGGAGGCGGCGCTGCGCCGGCTGGCCCTGGCGGCCGGCAAGTACTGGGTGTGCAAGCGGGGCAGCAGCCACGCCGCGGAGGCGCTGGAGTGCCTGGGCGGCAACGGCTACGTCGAGGACTCGGGCATGCCGCGGCTGTACCGGGAGGCGCCGCTGCTGTCCATCTGGGAGGGCTCAGGCAACGTCGCCGCGCTCGATGTGCTGCGGGCACTGGGCAAGGAGCCGGCCGCGCTGGAGGCGTTCTTCGCCGAGGTGGAGTCCGCGGCGGGCGCCGACCGGCGGCTGGACGCGGCGGTGGCCGGGCTCCGCAAGATGCTGGGCTCGCTGGCCCCTCCGGAGCGGGCGCAGCTGATGGCACGGTCGCTGGCGGAGCGGATGACGCTGGTGCTCCAGGCGTCGCTGCTGGTGCGCCACAGCCATCCGGCGGTCGCCGACGCCTTCTGCGCCTCGCGGCTCGACGGGGAGTGGGGCCATGCGTTCGGCACCCTGCCGACCGGTGTCGACCTGACGGCGGTCCTGGAGCGTGCCCGGCCGACGGCTCCGGCCGACGGTCCGGCCGGAAGCGCGGGCTGATGTCCGTACGGATCGAGCGCGCCGGCCCGGTGACCACGGTGGTGCTGTCCCGGCCGGCCGTGCGCAATGCCGTCGACGGCGCCACCGCACGGCAACTGGCCGACGCCTTCCGGGAGTTCGAGGCGGATGACGGGGCCCGGGTCGCGGTGCTGTGGGGCGAGGGCGGGACGTTCTGTTCCGGCGCCGACCTCAAGGCGTTGGCCGAGGGGCGCGGCAACCGTGTCGCGCCGGACGGTGACGGGCCGATGGGGCCGACCCGGATGCGGCTGACCAAGCCGGTGATCGCGGCGGTCGCCGGTCATGCGGTGGCCGGCGGGCTGGAGCTGGCGCTCTGGTGCGACCTGCGGGTGGTGGAGCAGGACGCGGTCCTCGGGGTGTTCTGCCGGCGGTGGGGGGTGCCGCTGATCGACGGCGGTACGGTGCGGCTGCCCCGGCTGATCGGCACGAGCCGGGCGATGGACCTGGTGCTGACGGGGCGTCCGGTGGCGGCGACGGAGGCGCTAGCCATCGGGCTGGCCAACCGGGTGGTGCCGACCGGCACGGCGCGGGCGGAGGCGGAGCAGCTGGCGGCCGAGATCGCCCGCTTCCCGCAGGCCTGTCTGCGCAGCGACCGGGCCTCGCTGCTGGACCAGGAGGGCAAGGACGAGGCGGCGGCGCTGGCCGCCGAACTCCGCCACGGGCAGGCGGTGCTGGCCGAGGCGCAGCAGGGGGCGGCCCGGTTCGCCGAGGGAGCCGGGCGGCACGGGGAGCCGGACCGGGCACCGTGACCGCGCGCCGCTGGCCCGGGGGACGGGACCGGGGCGGGCATCATGGAGCACGGCCGGGCCACCGCGTACCCTCGCGGCCCCCGCCCCGTCCCGCCCCGCGACCGACCCCTTGGAGCCCACCGTGCACGAGGTGAACTACCCCGAGGTAGGCGGCACCCTGCGCACCCCGCTGCCGGCCGGCTACCACCATCTGCGCGAGGAGCTGCCGCTCGGCCACGGCCGCGCGGTGCTGTCCGCCGCGGGTGAGGCGATCACCACCTTCCGGATGCACCGCGCGGCCGGTACCGGCATCCAGGCCGACGCCCCGCGGGCCGCGTCCGGGGTCGCCGTGGAGGTCTCGCTGGGCGTCGGCCCGCTGCAACTGCGGGCGCCGTGCCGGGTGGTGTGGACGGTGTCCGAGGCGGACCGGATCGGCTTCGGCTACGGGACCCGCGACGGGCACCCCGAGTGCGGCGAGGAGGCGTTCGTGGCCGAGCTGCGCGCGGACGGCTCGGTGTGGTTCACGGTGACCGCCTTCAGTCGGCCGGCCGTCCCGCTCACCCGGCTCGCGGGTCCGCTGGTGCCGGTCCTTCAGCGCCAGTACGTCCGCCGGCTCGGCCGCACCCTGCGCCGGCTGGTGGCGGGGTAGCTACCCACCAGCCACCCACCCCGGCGGAGCGGAAACGGTGCCCGACCCCCCGCTTTTCTCACGCCCCGATGCCGCCCGGAGACACGTAGTTACCGGTGCGTAACTCCGTTGCCGCCAGTCGCCATACGTCCACGTGCGCTTCATCTCTTCTTCACCATCACCCCTGTCGGCCATGAGAGAAAACCAGGCATGTGTGATGACGAACTGATCCCGCCGCAGGCGGACATGACCGAGCGGGAGTGGCTGCGGGCCGGCTCGGAGGCGACGGCGGGGGCAGCTCCGATGCGGACCACCGGACGGGCGGCGCCGTGGGTCGGCCGGCGCGCCCTGCTGGGCGGCGCGATGGCCGGTGCGGCGCTGGCGGTACTCCCCTCCCCGGGGCAGTCGACCGCCTCGGCCGCGCCCCGGGGAGGAGCCCCGGGGGCCTTCCCGTTCCCCGAACACCCCAACGGCAGCGGTGAGTTCGCGATCCTGGTCACCGGCGATGCGGGGACCGGGGACGAAGCGCAGTACGCGGTGGCCGCCGCGGCACGCGATGTCTGCCGGGCCGAGCAGGTGGGTCTCGCGGTGGGCCTGGGGGACAACATCTACGAGAACGGGCCGGAGTCCGACCACGACTCCGAGTTCCAGGACAAGTTCGAGAAGCCGAACAGCGGCATCGACGTGCCCTGGCTGATGGTGCTGGGCAACCACGACTGCTCGGGGCTGATACCGGGCAGCGGCGGCGACCCCTCGCGCGGTGACCGCGAGGTCTCCTACGCCAAGACCTCCAAGCGCTGGTACATGCCCGGCCGCTACTACAGCGTGCCGCTGCCGGCCGCCGACCCGCTGGTGGAGTTCTTCGCCATCGACACCATCCCGTGGTCGTCGTACGTCGCCCAGCTCGACCCGTACTACCGCTGGGACGGGCCGTACATGCGCGAGCAGCGCCGCTGGCTGGATGCCGCGCTGAGCGCCTCGCGGGCCCGCTGGAAGGTGGTCATCGGCCACCACCCGTACCTCAACAACGGCAAGCACGGCAGCGCCGGCTCCTACGACGGGTTCGAGATCGGGAACTACACCAGCGGCGTCCACCTCAAGGACATGTACGAGAAGGTGGTGTGCGGCCGGGCCGACCTGATCCTGTCCGGGCACGACCACACCCTCCAGATCCTGGAGCCGACGGCGCGCACCGGCGGCACCCGCCAGGTGGTGTGCGGGGCGTCCGCCAAGACCGAGGACGGCAAGGCGCACTTCGCCAACCCGGCGGCCTGGCAGAACTTCTCCGAGCACGGCTTCATGCTGCTGAAGGTGTCCGGCGCACGGCTGACCATCGACGCCTACACCGTCGATGTGGCGACCCGGAAGGCCACCCTGGCGCACCGGACCCGGCAGACCCGCCCGGTGGCGGCTCCGGCGCGGGCGCACGCCTGACGGCCGGCGGGCCGTCCCGGGCGCACGCCCGCACCGGGACGGCCCACCCGCCGGTTCCTCCCGTAGGCGGTGGCCGGGCCCTCCCGTAGGCGGTGGAGGCGCCCGGACCGGCCCGTCCGACCGGCGGACCGGCCTGTCCGGGCGCTTCCGGGGAGCGCCCGTCACCCGTCCGCCGTAGCCGGGAACCGCCCGGCGCACCGGACGTGCGGGGCCGGTGGCCCCCGCCTAAGGTGAGCGCATGGTGAGCCGACACGTCTGGCGCTCCACAGCCACGAGGTGGGCCCGCCCATGACCACCCCTCCGCCCGGCCCGTCCGGGGCGGCGGACGCCTCCCTGACCGACGGGAACCGGCACCAGGCCGCGCAGGGAACGCCCGGGGCGTCGCGCCATGAGCCCGTCGGACTGCGCGAACGGCTCTCGCTCAACCGGATGGGCACCTTCGACCGGGATCTGGAGCGCGGGGTCGCCCATCTCGACCCCGGCGCCCTGGAGGTCTTCGACCTGCGGCCGGACGAGTACGACGGCACACCGGCGTCGCTGGCCGCCCGGGTGCCTCCGGACGAGGGCCGGCGGCTGGACGAGGCGCTCTCCCAGGCGCTGGAGGAGGGCCAGCCGTCCTACGGCGCCTACTTCCGGATCCGCTGCCGCGACGGCACCTGGCGCTGGACGCATGCCCAGGGGCGGATCCTGCTCGACGACCGAGGGGCCCCGTACCGGATCATCGGCATCGTCCGGGAGGCGACCAGCGAACTGGCGGACTCCGCGCTGCTGCGCTCGCTCCAGCAGGAGCGCCAGCGGCAGACCGTGATGGTGCAGCAGACCACCGCCGCGCTGGCCCGTGCGCTGTCGGTGCGGGACGTCACCCGGGTGCTCACCGGCGCCGGCGGCGCCCGGCGGTTCGGTGCGGACGGGCTGGTCCTCGGCCTCGTCGAGAACGACCGGTTCGAGGTGATCGCCACCGCGGGGCTGGACGGCGAGGTCCCCGAGGACATGAAGAACTCGCGGCTGGACGACACCCTTCCGCTGGCCGACGCGACGCGCTCGCGGCGTCCCGTCTTCCTGAGCACCCGCGGTGAACTGGTCGCCCGCTATCCGCGGCTGCGCCCGTACGCCGGGCTGCTGCCGAGGGGCAGCGCGGCGTTCCTCCCGCTGATCGCCCAGGACGCGGCGGTGGGGGCGTTGGGGCTGTTCAACGCCGAGCCGGCCGTGCAATCGCCGGAGGCCAGGAACCTGGCGCTGGCGCTGGCCGGTGTCGTGGCGCAGTCGGTGCAGCGGGCGACCCTCTTCGACCAGGAGCGGGAGATCGCGACCGGGCTGCAGGAGACCATGCTGCCGCGCCGGCTGCCGCCGCTCGCCGGCGGTGCGGTCACCGCCCGGTACCACCCGGCGAGCATCGGGCGCGACGTCGGCGGTGACTGGTACGACGTGATCCCACTGCCGCAGGGCCGGACCGGTCTGGTCGTCGGCGATGTGCAGGGCCACGACACCCATGCGGCCGCCGTGATGGGGCAGCTGAGGATCGCGCTGCGGGCCTACGCCGGGGAGGGCCACTCGCCGGAGACCGTGCTGGTGCGGGCCTCCCGCTTCCTGGCAGAGCTGGACACCGAACGGTTCGCCACCTGCACCTACGTCCAGGCGGACCTGGAGTCGGGGGCGCTGCACGTGGCCCGGGCCGGCCACCTCGGGCCGCTGATCCGCAACGGGTCCCGGCACGTCGACTGGCCCGAGGTCCGCGGCGGGCTGCCGCTCGGCCTGGCCACCGCCTTCGGGCAGGACCACTTCCCGGAGACCCAGCTGTTCCTGGAGCCCGGCTCGACCCTGCTGCTGTGTACCGACGGCCTGGTCGAGCAACCGGGCCTGGACATCTCGGCCGGGCTCGACGCGTTGGCCTCGGCGGTCCGCACCGGGCCCACGGACCTGGAGGCGCTCGCCGACGCCCTCTCGGACCGGCTGTGGGACGAGCCCGGCTCCGAGGACGACATGGCCCTCCTGCTGCTGCACCGGCTGCCCAGCGCCGGCGGCACCGCCCCGCCCCGGCTGCGGCTGCACGTCCACCAGGCCGATCCGTCGGGCACCGCGGAGGTCCGCTCGGCGCTGCGCCGCACGCTCGACCAGTGGCGGGCAGGCGGCGTGCTGCACAACGTCGAGGTCGTCGCCTCCGAGCTGATCGCCAATGCGCTCACCCACACCGAGAGCGGCGCCCTGGTCTCCGTCGAGCTGCTGCCCGGCAGGCCGCGGCGGATCCGACTGGAGGTCGAGGACCGCTCCAGCCGGTGGCCGCGCCGGCGCAGCCCCGGCGAGACCGCGACCTCGGGGCGGGGCCTGCTGCTGGTGGAGGCGCTGGCGGACCGGTGGGGCGCGGAGCCACGGGGCGCCGGCAAGGCACTGTGGTGCGAGTTCGTGGTGCCGGACGAGCCGGGCGGAGCGGACAGGTCGGACGGGCCGGTCGGGACGGACACAGCGGGCGGGACGGGCAGGCCGGACGGCCCTGACGCCGGCGACAGGCCGGGTGGGTCGGACGGGGCAGACGGAGCGGACGGCGACCGCAGGGGGTGAGCGGCAGGCCGGCACGGTCCGCCGCCCTGCCGATGTGTCGGGTCAGGGTCGGGCGGAGGCCGTGGACGTGGAACTGGGCCCGGTGTGCGGCGTACCCGCGGTGATCTGCACGGTAATCGGGGCCGTGTCGTCGGACGGGTCGGGGTCCACCGAGTCAGCGGGCTCCACCACCCGCAGTGTGCCCCGCGCGTCCTGGACCTTCTCGTCGATGCGGACGCGCGGGGAGGACCAGGGCGGATTCTGGGTGCAGCGGACGGTCCGGCCGTCGCTCGCGTACCGGCAGTACTCCTCCTCCGCTTGCTCGTCCGGCTGTGGCGGGACGAGGGTGACGCCCTGGGGCAGGGTCATCTCCACGGCGGTGGGGCGCCGGTCCGGCTTGTCGGGGCCCCGGTTCCGCGCAGAGGGGACCGGCACGGTCAGTTGCTCACCGATCCGGCCGCGGAGCGTGATGCCGTCGATCGTCCAGTCCGCCTCCGGCTTCCCCTCGGAGGTGAACTCCAGGACGCCGTCCCGGTTGTCCGGCAGCCCGGCGATGTCGATCGGCTTGAGGCCGAGCACCCGGCCGTCGCCCCTGCGGTCCTCCGGCGACGGTCCGCTCCCGTACTCGGGCGGGTCTCCCGCCGGCCAGAGGGAGTAGCGGTAGCTGCCCTTCACCCAGCAGCAGGGGTCCGTCGCCCCGCGGAAGGGGCCGTCCGTCTCGAACGCCTTCCCCGGGGGCAGTTGACCGGTGAACCGGCAGTGGGCGGCCGTGTTGTCCCGGTTGTAGGAGCAGTTGCGGTACCGCTCCCCCGTGAAGGTGCCCTCGGACAGCGACACCGCGAGGACGAACCCGCCGGGCACCGCGATCTCGCCCCGGTTGCCGAAGGCGGGGGTCAGCGGGGGCAACGGGCCACGTCGGGAGCGGGGAAGGGTGTACGGCGCGTGCCGGTCCGTCCGCAGGTCCGGTCGGCCGACGTAGACCTGCCGGACGTGGGTGACGGTGCCGGCGTTGGCGCTGGTGATCCGCTCTTCGACCTCGCCGGCCGCGCCGACCGGCACGCCCTTCACCGGGCGCAGCGCGAAGGGGAACAGGGAGGTCTGCTGGTAGAAGCTGCCGGCCCGGCAGCTGACGGTCCAGTCCCGGCGGGTGCAGCCCCCGCCCACCCGACGGATCGTCACCTTGCCCTTGAGGGACGACAGGTCGTAGTGGGCCACGACGCTTTCGGCATTGCGCTCGCCACTGCCCCGCGGGTTCTCGGCGTAGAGGACGGTCTGGTAGCGGTCGGACTCCTGGCCCGTGCCGTTCGGGGCCAGGAAGTAGGCGGCCTGCGGGTGGAACTGACGGAGTTTCGGCGGCGCTTCGGCGCCACCGCCCCGCCTTCCGGCCGTGTCACCGCACGCGGTGCCCGCGGCCGCGCACAGCAGCGTGACCACCGCCACGAGGACCGTCCTTCCCCATCGCATGTTCCGCTCCCCCCGCCCCGCTCGACCCTCGCGGTCGATCTGCGTCACCTGATACGGAAGAGGACCGGTAGGCGAAGCGGGAGGTTGCTACCGGGCGGGAACCGGGCGGTTTCGGTTGCCCGTCCGGGCAGGAAGGCGGCTACGGGGCCGTCCGCGTACGCGAGGGTCGAGCCGACCAATCTGGCCCTTGGCCAGCCCGACCTGACGGGAACGTACACCCTCACCCCCGGGGCGGGAAATGCCCGTGCGCATGCCGAGAGGAACCCGGCCGGCGCGATCGCGCCGCCACGCCCGCGGGCCGGAGCGGAGCGGCGGCGGGCCGGCGCGGCCCGGCAGCGCGGACCGCCCTGGGCCTCACTCCTCCGGCCCGTACCACAGCGTCGTCATGTTGCAGAACTCCCGGATGCCGTGGCCGGAGAGCTCCCGCCCGTAGCCGGAGCGCTTGGCGCCGCCGAACGGCAGGCCGGGGTGGGAGGCGGTCATACCGTTGAAGAAGACGCCACCGGCCTGGAGGTCCCGCGCCAGCCGTTGCTGTTCGGCCGGGTCGCGGGTCCAGGCGTTGGAACTGAGGCCGAACGGCGTGTCGTTGGCGACCTGCACCGCTTCGTCCAGGTCGGCGACCCGGTAGAGCGTGGCCACCGGGCCGAACGCCTCCTCGTGGTGGATACGCATACCGGGGGTGATGCCGGCCAGGACCGTCGGCTCGTAGAACCAGCCGGCGCGCCGACCGGGCGGGCGCCGGCCGCCGCACAGTGCGGTGGCGCCCTGGTGGACCGCGTCATCGACCAGCTCCTCCAGGTCGGAGCGGCCCTGCTCGCTGGAGAGCGGCCCGACGTCGGTGCCTTCGTCCATCGGGTCGCCGATGGTCAGCGCCGCCATCCGCGCGGTGAACCGCTCGGCGAAGGCGTCGTAGACGTCCTGGTGCACGATGAACCGCTTGGCCGCGATGCAGGACTGGCCGTTGTTCTGGACGCGCGCGGTGACGCCGACGCGGACCGCCTTGTCGAGGTCGGCGGAGGGCAGGACGACGAACGGGTCGCTGCCGCCGAGTTCCAGCACGGTCTTCTTGATCTCGTCGCCGGCGGTGGCGGCCACCGAGCGGCCGGCGGGTTCGCTGCCGGTGAGCGTGGCGGCGGCGACCCGCGGGTCGCGCAGCACCTCCTCGACGGCGCCCGAGCCGATCAGCAGGGTCTGGAAGCAGCCCTCGGGGTAGCCCGCGCGGCGGAACAGCTCCTCGATGTAGAGCGCGGTCTGCGGGACGTTCGAGGAGTGTTTGAGCAGTCCGGTGTTGCCGGCCATCAGGGCCGGCGCGGCGAACCGCACGACCTGCCAGAGCGGGAAGTTC
This sequence comes from Streptomyces sp. NPDC020742, assembly GCF_040641675.1. Lineage (NCBI taxonomy): Bacteria > Bacillati > Actinomycetota > Actinomycetes > Kitasatosporales > Streptomycetaceae > Streptomyces > Streptomyces sp. NPDC020742. Next base: position 124,714 of record NZ_JBFAEA010000009.1, on the reverse strand, counting down.
CAGGGCATCACCGCGAGGACGGTGCCCAGGGGGCGGTAGCGGACCACGGCGCGCACCGCTCCGGAGTCCTGCACGTCGTCGGGGTCGGGGTGTTCGTCGGCGAGCAGCGCCTCGGCGTGCTCGGCGTACCAGCGCATGGTCTTGGCGCACTTGGCGGCCTCCGCGCGGGCCTGGACCAGGGGCTTGCCCATCTCGGTGGTCATGGTGCGGGCGATGCCGTCCTGGTCGGCGTCGAGCAGTTCGGCGGCCCGCAGCAGCAGTTCCTTGCGGTGCGCGAAGGTCGTGCCGCGGTGCTCCTGGAAGGCCTGGTCCGCCCTGACCAGGCGGTCTTCGATCTCGCCCGCATTGAGCGCGTCGAAGGTCTTCAGGGTCTCGCCGGTGGCCGGGTTGACCGTGGCGATGGCCATGATCAGCACCTCCTAAGAGAGCGGAGAGGGGGCCGGTGAGGGTTCCGGGACCGGGTCGGGGTCGGGCCCGGGGGGCCGGGGGATCGGTGACGGCTCCGGCGGAATCGGTTCGGGTGGCGCGGGCGGGACCGGCGGGCCCGGGAGCGGGTCCGGGACGGGGTTCGGCGGTGGGGTCCCCGGATCCGGGGGTGTGGGCTGCGGATCGCGGTCGCGCGTGCACGCACTGCGGGTTTGCGGTTGCCGCTGCACTGCGGGCCTCCCAATGAGACAACTGGTGGCACATGTGCCCCCGTACCCGAGTTTGGCCTGTCCATGGCCCGGGCGCACGACGGATTGCCGCGGACGGGTTGCGGTCCGGGGCCGGTGGGCGTATGTGACCGGTACGGACGGCGCCGGGCGGACCGCAGGGGCGCTACCGTGCCGCCATGCCCATGCCCATGGTGTGTACGAGGAGGCATCCGGTGACCGGGGCGCTGCGGGCCGGGGCCGCGGTGGCGCTGTCGGTGGCCGGCGCGGCGCTGCTCACGCTGGCCGGCCCCGCCCCGGCCGGAGCCGCCGCCGGCTCGCTCCCCCTTCCCCAGCGCATGGCGGACACCGGCGGGGGCCGCCAGCTGATCACCGCCCAGGCGCCCTCGGTCGGCGCCACCACCGGCACGGTGGAGTGGTGGCAGCGGCGCAACGGGCGCTGGCACAGGGCCGGTTCGGCGCCCGCCCGGTTCGGGGCGAACGGGCTGACCGAGGGCGCCACCCGGGTGCAGGGCACCTCGACCACCCCCACCGGGCTCTACGACCTGCCGTTCGCCTTCGGCCTCGCCCCGGCGCCGCCGGGCACGCTCACGCCGTACCGCCGGGTTACCGGGGACGCGTGGTGGTGCGAGGACAACGCCTCCACGTCGTACAACCGCTGGGTGCGACCGCGTCCGCCGGACTGCGCGGCCGCCGAGTCGGAGCGGCTCGCGGACCATCCGGTGCAGTACGCCCGGGCCGTGGTCGTCGGCTTCAACTACCACCACCCGGTGCGCGGCCGGGGCGCCGGGATCTTCCTCCACGTCAATGGGCGGGGGGCCACGGCCGGCTGTGTGTCGGTGCCGGCCGGGGCGATGGCGCGGATCCTGTCCTGGCTGCGCCCTGCCCAGCAGCCGCACCTCGCCATCGGCACCACGTACGGGCCGACCGCGCTCACCCACTACTGAGCACCACCGGAATACCGCCCCACCCCACCACGTTGTGGCCCGCGGGGGGCTCCTGCACCCCCTACGGGATCTGTTCCCCCGCCCCCTACGGCCCCTCACCACCAGCGGCCCCTCACCTCCTGCGGCCCCCAACCCCCGCACGCCGCTCCGCTCCCCCGCCCCGCCCCGCCCCGCCCCCTAAGGCTGCGGATCGCGTGCGTCGTAGCGGGCGAAGGCGCGGCGGCCCAGGCCCAGGGCGGCGACCGTGAGGACGCAGGCCAGGCCGCCGCCGATCACCGCGGTGGCCAGGGAGGTCAGGTCGGCGGCGGAGCCGGCGACGAAGTCGCCCAGCCTCGGGCCGCCCGCGACCACCACGATGAAGACGCCCTGGAGACGGCCGCGCATCGCATCCGGGGTGGCGGCCTGCAGCATGGTGCTGCGGAACACCATGGAGACGGTGTCCGCGCACCCGGCCACGGCCAGGAAGAACAGCCCCAGCCACAGGTTCCGGGCGAGGCCGAAGCAGGCGGTGGCCGCGCCCCAGGCCGCCACCGCGATCAGGATGGCCAGGCCGTGCCGGCGGATCCGGCCGAGCCATCCGGAGAACAGCCCGCCCAGGACGGCGCCCACCGCGGGCGCGGCGACCAGCAGGCCCACGGTCCTGGCGTCGCCGGCGAACCAGAGCACCGCGATCGCGGGGAACAGGGCGCGCGGCTGGGCGAGCACCATCGCCGCCAGGTCGGAGAAGAACGTCATCCGCAGGTTGGGGCGGGTGGCGAGGAAGCGCAGGCCGTCGAGGACGGAGGCGCGGCGACGCGGCCCCTCGCCGTGGTCGGGGCGCATCGCCGGGAGCCGCCACATCGCGTACAACGCCGCGGTGAAGGCGGCCACGTCGATCAGGTACGCGGCCTGGTAGCCCCACAGTCCGACAATCAGGCCGCCCAGCATCGGCCCGCCCATCAGGCCGAGGTTGGTGGTCAGGGAGCTGAGCGCGTTGGCGGCCGGCAGCTGTTCGGTGGGCAGCAGCCGGGGGATCATCGAGGCGCGGGCCGGGGAGTTCATCGCGAAGCACACGGCCTGGAGGGCGACGACGGTGTAGAGCAGCCACACCCGGTGGTATCCGGCCAGGGCAGCGCCGGCCAGCACGAGGGACATCACGGTGGCGCCGGCGGCGCTGTAGAGGCCCAGTTTGCGGCGGTCGGCGGTGTCGGCGATGGCGCCGCCGTACAGCCCGAACACCACCAGGGGGACCAGGGAGCACAGGCCCACCATGCCGACCGCGAAGGTGGAGCGGGTGATGGCGTAGACCTGCAGGGAGACCGCGAGCGCGGTCATCTGCTGGCCCATCCACGAGATGGTGTTGCCGCACCACAGCCGGCGGTAGTCCGGCGAGCTGCGCAGGGGGGTCAGGTCGGCGAATATCCGGGAGCGCAGGGGGACTTCGCGCTCCTCCGGTCCGGTCTGCGGGGAGTCGTCCGAGGTCGTTGTAGAGGCCACGCGGCGAAGTAAAGCACGCGTCGGGGCGCACCGGAGGCGGCGAGGAAAGAGGCGGTGGGGTCGAGTGTCCCTTACGGGGCCGGTGCCCGCGGCGGGCGTCCGGCAGGGTTCGGTGACGCGCTACGCCCCGCCGGTGGGCGAAGGCCGCCGTCGAGGCCGGGTCCGGCCCCTGGGCCGACCCGCGGGCCTCACCAGCGCCAGCGGGTTGCGGCGGCGATCTCCTCGGGCTCGTGCTCGGCGAAGTGCGCCTCCTCGGCGCGCCGGACGGCGAGCACCGCGCCGTGCAGCACCTCGCCCATCGCCTCGTACAGCGGCGCCGACTTCTCCAGCCGGTCGGCCGCCTCGGTGAGGGTGGCGGGCAGCCGTACGATGCCGCGCCGGGCGCGCTCGCGGACGCCGAGGGTCCCTGGGTCGCCGGTCTGCGGTGCGGGCAACGAGGCGGCGGACTCGATGCCGTGCAGTCCGGCGGCGATCACCGAGCCGACGGCGAGGTAGGGGTTGGCGGCGGCGTCGAAGGTCTTGACCTCGGCGTGGCCGCCGTCCGGGTCGTCCGGTGCGCCGGTGATCAGGCGGAGGGCCGCCTCACGGTTCTCCACGCCCCAGCACTGGTAGACGCCGGCCCAGTGCGAGGGCTGGAGCCGCAGGTAGCTGGCGGGTGACGGGCAGCCGATGGCGAGCAGGGCGGGCAGGGCGTTGAGGACGCCGCCGAGGAAGGCGACCGCGTCGGGGGCCAGGCCCCAGGTGGCGTCGGGGGTGCGGTGCAGGCTCCGGCCCTCGCGGTAGAGGCCGAGGTGGAGGTGGCAGCCGTTGCCGACCTGTCCGGCGACGACCGAGGGCGCGAAGGAGGCGCGCAGTCCGTGCCGGGCGGAGACGGCGCGGAGGGTCTCGCGGACGAGGACCACATCGTCGGCGGCGCGCAGCGGGTCGCCGGGTGCGGTGGTGATCTCGAACTGGCCGGGGGCGTACTCGGGGTGGAGCTGGAGGACGTCGATGTCCTGGACGGTGAGTGCCTCGGTGACGTCGCGGAGGTAGTCGGAGAGTTCCACGACCCGGGTCATGCCGTAGGCCGGGCCGGCGCAGGGGTAGTCGAGGGGCGCGTGCGGGTCGGTGGCCGCCGCGGTGTGGCCCTCGGGGGCACGGGTGACCACCCACTCGGTCTCGAAGCCCATCCGCAGTTCCAGGCCGGCGGCGCGGGCCCGCTCGGTCATCCGCCGGGCGAACTGCCGCTGGCAGGCGGGGTGCGGCGCCCCGAGCTGGTCGTAGCGGTCGGCGGGGGCCCAGGCCCAGCCGGGCTGGCCGGCGAGGACGGTGACCCGGTCCAGGGCGGGGAAGAGCCGTAGGTCCCCGTCGGGTCCACCGAGGTGGTCGGACTCGGTGATGGCGTCGTCGGAGGTGAAGACGTCGAAGACGGGGGACATCCCTACGCCGCGTTCGGCGGCGGCCGCCAGGCGCTGGGCCGGGATGGTCTTGACGCGGGCGATGCCGGCGTTGTCCACCCAGGTCAGGGCGACGTTCCGGACGCCTTCGGCCTCCAGCCGCGCCGTCAACCGGCGGGCTTCCTCGCGCTGTTCCCCAGCCCGCGCTGCCATAGAGCCGTCCTCACTCGCCCGTGCCGATCCCTCGGCGCCCGTCTGCCCACTGGTGCCCGGTGCGGCGCGGCGCCGTCCCGGTCAGGGGCAGTTGAACTCGCACCATACGCACTTTCCGCCGCCGCGCGGCTCCACACCCCATACATCGGCCAGCCGGTCCACCAGGAGCAGGCCGCGGCCGGAGACCCCGGCCTCGCCCGGTTCGCGGCGGCGCGGCAGGCTGCTGGAGTGGTCCTCGACCTCCAGCCGGAGCCGCCGTTCGACGCTGTGCGGCATCCGGATGTTCACCACCGCCTCGCCGTCGGTGTGCAGCAGGGCGTTGGTGATGAGTTCGTCGGCGACCAGCTCGATCTCCTCGGACCGCTCGGCAGCGCCCCAGGCGCGCACCGCGGAGCGGATCATGTGCCGGGCGGCGGAGAGGCCGTCGGGGTCGGCGGGGGCGATGTGCTGGCGGAACCGTCCCACGGTGTCGTGTTCGGGTACGCCGAGGCGGCGCAGCAGGAGCAGCGCCATGTCGTCCTCGCCGGTGCGGTCGTCCGCCGACGCACAGAGCCGGTCGGCGAGTTGCTGGACGTCCTGGGGGCCGTCACGGACCTCGCGGGCCAACTTCCGCATGCCTTCGTCGAGGTCGGTGCCGGGGTGCTCGACGATGCCGTCGGTGCACAGCAGCAGGGTGTCGCCGGGGGCGAGCTGGACGGTGGTGACGGGGTAGTCGAGGCGGCGGAATTCGGAGGAGATCCCCAGGGGCAGTCCGCCGGCCACCGTCAGTCGACGGCAGATGCCCTCGGCGTGCCGCAGCAGCGGGTCGATGTGGCCGGCGCGGACGATCCGGGCCGAGCCGGTGCTGAGGTCGGCGTCGACGTAGAGGCAGGTGGCGAAGCGGTCGGCCTCCAGTTCGTTGAGGAAGGCGGAGGCCCGGCCCATGACGGTGGCGGGTGTGTGCCCTTCGGCGGCGTAGGCGCGCAGCACGATGCGCAGCTGGCCCATCAGCGCAGCGGCTTGGGTGTCGTGGCCCTGGACGTCGCCGATGACGGCGGCGACGCGGCCGTTGGGCAGCGTGATCACGTCGTACCAGTCACCGCCGATGTCCCGGCCCATCCGGGCGGAGCGGTAGCGGACGGCGATCTGGGCGCCGGGGACGCCGGGGATGCGGCGCGGCAGCATGGCCTGCTGGAGTCCGGCGGCGATCTCGTGCTCCTGGTCGTAGAGCATGGCCCGGGCCAGGCTCTGGGCGATGCTGCTGCCGAGCGCCACCAGGACGTTGCGCTCCTGGTCGCGGAAGTCGCTCTCGCGCTCGAAGAACAGGCCGATCACGCCGATGGGGCGGCCCTGGGCGATCAGCGGGAGGTAAGCGGCGGAGTTGACGTTGAGCGGCTCGATGGCGTGCCACAGCCGGGGGTAGCCGTACCGGAACTCCGCGCGGCTGTGCACGAAGCGCGGGTTGAGGGTCCGCACCACCTCGCTCATCGGGAATTCGTCGCCGACCCGGGTGTATTCGAGGTCGGGGACGAAGCTGCCCGCCTTGCCCTCGGAGACGAGCCGGATGCGGCCCGCCTCCACCAGTCCGAGGATGATGTTCTCCGCGCCGAGGCGGCTGAGGCCCTGTTCGTCGGCGAGCACCGCGATCACCTCGCCGACCGTTCTGGCGTGTGCCAGGGCGGCGGTGGTGCGTTCGACGACGTTGGTGTGGCGGCGGCGCTCCTCGTCGACGGCGAGGCGTTCGGCCGCATGGGTGTATTCGTGGCTGGCGTCGCGGACCACGCCGATGATGCGGCGGGGCCGTCCGGTGTCGTCGCGGCGGATGCTGCCCTGGGCGTGGGTCCAGCGCAGTTGCCCGTCGCGCAGCCGGACCCGGAAGTAGGCGCCGTAGGAGTCGCTGCCGTCCTTGAGCGACCGGGCCACCAGGGAGTCCAGCCGGGCCGCCTCGTGGGCCGGGACGCGGGTGCCGAGGGTCTCGGGGCGGTCGTCGTACTCGGAGGGGTGCAGGTCGAAGACCTCGAGGGCGGGCGGGTCCATGTGCATCAGCCCGCTGTCGAGGTCCCAGTCGAAGCCGCCCATGCCGTTGAGGGCCAGGGTCAGGTCCGGGTGGGCGGGCCAGTCGTCCGGCACCGACACGGTGGGCCGCTTCGCTCCCCGGCGGTCAGCCATGTCGTCACTTTGCCACATTCACCCGGATTGCGGCGGATCCGGCCCGTCTCCCCACCGATCCGGGACACCCTTCGTCACCTCACTGACTCAACCATCAGTCACCCTCGCCACGGCGACGCTTCTACCCCACAGAGCAGGGCGATTCCCGCCTTCATCACATCGCGATCATTGCGATCTTCTCAACACGACTGTTACGGTCCCGAACCATGAGCGACGCCCCCGGAGAGGGCTCCGGCGCCCGGATCAGCGGCGACGCCGGAGGGGTCACGGACCGTGTCCGGCAGGTGATCGGCCGGCTCGGCTGGAGCCAGCGCGCGTTCGCCCGCCGGCTGGGCATGGACCCCTCGAAGCTCTCCAGATCGCTGGGCGGCTCCCGGCGCTTCACGCTGGCCGAGATCGTGCGGATCGCGGATGTCGGCGGGGTCGACACCGGCTGGCTGCTGGGCGCCCCCGAGCCGCCCGCGGAGCCGGACCGCGCGCCGACGACGGTGCCAGAAGGGGGCCGGCCGCTGCAGATCGTCCGGGAGACCGTCCAGCTGATCGCCGAGCACGGCTTCCACGGCGTACGGGTCGCCGACATCGCCGCCGCCTGCGGCACCAGCCCGGCCACCGTGCACTATCACTTCCCCGGCCGGGACGCGCTGCTGGCGGCGGCCGTGCGCTGGTACCTGGACGAGGACGCCGCGCGCCGCACCGCGGGGCCGGCCGGGACCGCCGACGCCCGCGCCGAGCTGCTGCGGCTGATCGCGCTGCAGACCCCGCGCAGCGCGCGGCAGCGCCGCCAGTGGCTGGTCCGGCTCGAGCTGTGGGCGCAGGCCGCCCGCTCCACCCCCGCGGGGCGGCTGCACGCGCACCACCACCGGCAGTGGCGCGCCACCGTCGCCGACGTCCTGCGGCGGGGCGTCGACCAGGGCGTCTTCCGCGCCGTCGATCCGGAGTCCACCGCGCTCCGGCTGACCGCGCTGATCGACGGGCTGGCCACCCAGGTGCTCGCCACCGCCCCGGACAGCACCGGCCCCGACACCATGCACGAGGCCCTGCTGGCCTTTGTGGAGACCGAACTCACGGCCGGCTGAGCCCGACGTCGGGCCGCTCCCGGGCTTGGCCCCTTCCTCGGTCTTGGCGCCTTCCCCTGGCCTGACGCCCTCCCCTGGCTTGGTACCTTCCCCGGGCTTGGCGCCTTTCCCGAGCCCTGCCGCCTTCCCCTCCGGGCGCCTGGCGCCCTCCACGGGCCCGCCCCTGACGACGCGCCGCAGCCCTCGGCAACGAACCCGCCTCCCCTACTTCGCTGTTGGACCGCGCCGGCAAGCAACTCCGGCCGGCGCACGAGAGGTTCACCGGCGGGCTGTCAGTGCCGCGTCCTACCCTGGGACGTCGAAGGAGAGCACAGGCCTTCGAAGGAGAGCGAAGGGCACGGGCAGCATGGCAGCACCACCGCACCGCCACGACGTACCGCACGCGCGGAACGCACTGGTCGAGAGCACGGTCTCCGGCCCGGTGATCCAGGCCGGATCGATCGGCCACCTGTCGGTCCACCATGCCGCCGCACCGGACTCCCCGCCGCAGGCCCAGCCCGCCCATGACGCCTGGACCGGCCTCGCCCTCGCCTCCTCCGTGTGGGAGCACGTCCCGCCCGGCCGGGACACCTCGGCCCACCGCCACCACACCGCCGAGGTGACCGCCGCGCTCGCCGCCCTGCGCGAGGAGGCGGAGCAGCGGCTGACGGACGATCCCTGGCAGGACCCCGACCTGGTCCGGCGGTTCACCGAACGCCTGGAATGGCTGCTGGGCGAGCCCGGCGGCGGCGAACCCCTCGACCTCTACCCGGCCGAGGCCGCCCTGCTGGTCCTCACGCCGTTCCTCCACCGCACCCTCGCCCTACGGGTCGCCGCGGACCACAGCGGGGTCGCCCCCGCCACCCTCGCCCCGGTGGCCGACCCGTCCCCCGACCGCGTCTCCTTCGAGGCGTACGCCCGGGAGCAGCACCTGCTGGTCACCCGCGCACTGCGCCGGCCAGAGGCGGCCGGCCCCCTCGGCTGGTGGCTCTTCCACCGGTGGCTCGCCCGCCGCGAGGAGCCTTCCCTCCCCGACGCGGTGGGGCAGCTGCTGGCCGCCGGTCCCCTGCGGGATGCGGCCCGCCCCCTGGGAGACGTGCTCTCGCCGACGCGTATCGGGGCACTGCTCCACGGCCTGCGCCGCGGCCCCGGTGTCTGCCACCCCGAACACCTCGGCGCCCTCCCGCCCGACGACCGGGTGGCCGGCCCCGGCCACCAGCGCGTCCGAGACCAGCGTCTGGCGCTGCTGACCGCGCTGGCGTACGGCGCCTCGGTGGAGATGACGGCGCTGCCCGACATCGTCGCCGAGCACCTCGGCATCCCGCACCCCGTCGACCTCGCGGAGCTGCGCGGCACCCTGGAGCGGGCCGACTGGGGCGGCTCCCCCGCGCTTCCGGTCCTGCGCGCGCAGTGCCCTCACGAAGCCGTGATCGAAGCGCTCCGCGCCTACACCTCCCGCCTGGACGAGACCCTGCACGCCGTCCACCGCACCGTGCGGGAACGGATCACCCAGCCGGTGCCGCAGCTGCCCAGCCGCCTATCGGCGGACGGTGTGGTGCCCTCCTCCGGGACGCTGACCGGCTGGGCGAGGTTCCGCCTGGACGAGGGCCGGGTCCGCGACCTGCTGACGGGCATCCAGCTCTACAAGGACCGCGATCTGGCCCTGCGCGAGCTCTACCAGAACGCCCTCGATGCCTGCCGCCACCGCCGCGCCCGCACCGCCTATCTGGACCGCACCCACCTCGCGTCGTACGCCTACGAGGGCCGCATCGAGTTCGCCCAGGGCCGGGACGCGGACGGCCGGGCCTATGTGGAGTGCCGGGACAACGGCATCGGCATGGGCGACGCGGAGCTGCGCGGGGTCTTCTCCCAGGCCGGTGCCCGCTTCGCCGAACAGCCCGACTTCCGGCTGGAACAGGCCGCCTGGCGGCAACTGGACCCGCCCGTCCCGTTCTTCCCCAACTCCCGCTTCGGCATCGGCGTGTTGAGCTACTTCATGCTCGCCGACGAGATCAGCGTGACGACCTGCCGGATGCACCCGGACGGCACCCCGGGGCCCCTGTTGGAGGTCTCCATCTTCGGCCCCGGACACCTCTTCCGGATCGTCGAGGCGGCGGCGCGGGGCGCGGAGCCGGGCACCCGGGTACGGCTCTACCTCCGCGAGGACGGCGCGGAACGGCCGGACGACTGGTCGTGCGTGCCGGCGCTGGAACGGCTCCTGGGCATCGCGGAGTTCCCGACCACCGCTCAAGACGGTGAGCGGGAGAGCGTATGGCGGGCCGGTGAGCTGAGGGCCCGGGCCGGCCAGGCGGGCGAGCAGTTCGGGCTCAACGCCCATGGGGCGCTGGTGCCCTGGTCCGGGGCACCCGACGGGGCCCAGGTGGTCTGGTGTGAGCAGGGCGGCGGGCTGCTCGTCGACGGCCTGGTGGTCCAGCCGTCGCTCCGGCGCGGGGTGTTCTCGGGCACCGGCGCCGGCCTGACCGGAGCGGTGGTGAACCTCTCCGGCGCCCGGGCACCGGAGAGGTTGTCGGCCGACCGGCGCGAGGTCCTGGACGAGCTGTCCGGGCCGGTCGGCGCGCTGCTGACCGAAGCCGCGGACGACCTGCTCGCCTCGGAACAGGCCCTGCCGACGTTCGAGTGGATCAGCAGGGTCGCCGACGGCAGCCTGCGGCTGGCCGATGTGCTCGCCGCCGCGACCATCGCGGCGGGTCGGCACCTGCGGTACCAGTCCGTGCGGTTCGACACCGCGCAGACCGGCTGCCTCCCCGGGGACGCCTCCCTCTCCTTCCTCCCCATCACCAGAGGGATCAGCCTGCCCACCACGATGGGGGTGTTGGGCGAGCCACCCGACTCCCTCTTCCTGTGGCGGCTGCTGGCTCACCGCCCCAACAAGAGCCTCGATGCGCTGACCGCCCTCTGCCCCGAGCTGGGTGCGGCCGGCCCGGTGCTCCCCGCGATGCCCTCCGACCAAGCGCTGCTGACCCCGCGCGGAAGCTGGCGGGGCACCATGACACCGTCGCGGACGCTGGCGGCCCAGCTCGCGGCCCGACTGGAGCGGCCGCTGGCCACGGTGGAGGACCGGGCCGCGCGACTCGGCCTGTCCACCGCGGGCCGCGGACTTCCCGCTCCCGGCCCGTCCGCGTTCCGCGCCGGCCAGGAGGCCGGTGACCCGCTGCTGATGAGGGACGTCCAGGATCCCGGAGCCGGCAAACGGCTGTGGCTCGACCCCGGCGAACCCGTGCCTCCCGGCCACCTCGCGCAGGCCGCCCTCCGCCTGGGCACGCCCGTCCCCGAGGCGGCGGCCGCGCTGCGCTCGTACGGCCTGGAGGTGGAGCCGGCCGCGCTCCCCTCCGCCCCCGACGAGGCCGCCCTGGTCGTACTGAGCGCCCGGGCGGACGGGCACTGGCCCTGGCTGTCGCTCTCCGAGCCGGTCCCGCCGGGGCAGGTGGTCGCCGCCGCGCACAAGCGGGGCTGCACCCTCGCCGAGGCACTGGCGGAGCTGGTCTCGTTCGGCTTCCGGCCGCCCCACCCCTTCCCCGCCGATGCGCACGCCGACGACCGGCTGCTGCTGTACGACTTCTGGGACGCCCGCTTTCCGCTCCCGTCCGAGCCGTTCCCCTACCACTGCCTGTTCGAGTCCGTGGAGCGCACCGGTGACGGCCTTGAGGAGGCCTTGGCGCGCCTGCGCGCCTACGGGTTCGATGTGCCCTTCCGGCTGCCCGACCCGTTCACCCCGCTCGACGAGGCGCTCCTCCAGGTGGACGGGGCCTTCCACTGGTGGGGCCTGCAGGCCGGCGCCGAGGTGCCGTACGCCCATGTGGTGGCGGCGTCGCGCACCCTCGCGGCGAGCCACCACGAGGTCGCCGCACGGCTCCGGGCGTACGGGCTGCGGGTGCCGCTCCGGGATCTCCCGCCGGGCCTCTCCTTTGCCAAGGCGCTGGACCTGCTCTTCTCGGGCTTCTCCGACGACGACGCGTTCCGCGACGCCGAATCCGAGGTGTCCCTGCAGGAGGCGCTCGCCCTGTCCGGGACTCTGCGGGCAAGCCTCCCCCAGGTCGTCTCCTGGCTCGACGCCCTGGGGGTGCCCGTCGTGGACATCGGAGAGACCCTGCGCACGGCCCTGGCCCACGTCCCCTTCGCCGATGCGGCGCCGCAGGCCCGTGGGGAGCCCGAGTGCGATCCTGGACCGTAGGCAACACCGGGAGAGCGACGAAGGCATCCGGGACGGCAACCACCGAGGAGCACCGATCATGGGCACCACACACGGCCACCGCATCGACGTCGTCACGGGCACCGACCACGTCCGGGTGGTGATCGGCGACCGACTGATAGCGGAGAGCCGGCGACCGCTGCTGCTCTCCGAGACGGGCTACCCCGTGCGGTACTACCTCCCGCCCGAGGACGTACGGATGGATCTGCTCACCCCCTCCGAGACCCACACCGTCTGCCCCTTCAAGGGCACCGCCTCCTACTGGTCGCTGACCGGCGGCCCCGAAGACGTCGCCTGGGCCTATCCGGAGCCGCATCCGGAGGTGGCGCAGATCAAGGACCACCTGTGCTTCTACGAGGTCGAATCGGCCGCCGGGTCGACCGCCGAATCGGCCTAGGCCTTCGACGGGGCCAACGGGAACGGCGGTGCGCATCCCGGTGGATCCCCCCTACCCCGTACCCCGCACCCCCTCCCCGGGGCGCACAATCGAAGCGTGAACGACGCGGAGCGAGCCCACGACCAGGCCGGCCGGCAGCCGGCGCCCGACCAGGGCGGTGACCCGGCCTGTTGGCTGGACCAGGTGTGCCAGGAGTGCGGACGGATCCGGGAGCGGCCCGGCAGTGCGGGGTGTGAGCACTGCGGGGCCGGAACAGAACAGGACCCCCCGGTCCGCCGGCGGGACCGAGACGAGCAGGGCCGGGCCCGCAGCGCCCGCCCCCGGGACGGGCTCGGCCGACCGCTGCCGTACGGCGTCCCTGGTGTGGCCCGGCAGCCCGAAGGGGTGCCCCGTACACCCGCGCAGGCACTGGCCGAGGCGCAGCGGCTGCTCGACGCCGGGATGCCGTTCCACGCACATGAGGTGCTGGAGGACGCCTGGAAGGCCGCGCCGGAGGCGGAGCGCGAGCTGTGGCGGGGACTCGCCCAGCTCGCGGTGGGCCTCACCCATGCGGCACGGGGCAACGCCGTAGGGGGCGGGGCGCTGCTCGACCGGGGTGCGGCGGCCATCGGACGGTACGCGGATGCCGCCCCGTACGGGATCGACGTCGTGGGACTGCTCACCTGGGCGCGGGAGCTGAGCGCCCGTCTGACCGGACCGGAGGCGGTACCGGGGGCGGTGCCGGCGGCCGGGACCGCCCCCCGGCTGCGGGCCGCCGGGTAGACCGGACGGTGTCCGGCCGGACGGGGCGCCCCTCCGGCCGGACGTCCGCCCTACCCGCCGTCTCCCCTGCGGCCGGTGGGGCGTGGCTGCCGCCACCGGGCCAGCAGGGCGCCGAGTGCCACCACCGCGAGCCCGGCGCCGCCCGCCCCGAGGACGAGGGCGGGACGCCAGGGGGAACTCTCGCGGGTCTCGGCCCCGGTGGCCTGGGCGGCCACCGGGCGCATCGGGCCGCCGTGGTAGGCGGCGTTCACGGCGTGCAGGGTGCCCACCGGCTGGGTGCTGCCGGCCGTGCCGAAGCCCCAGTCGAGCAGCGCGCCGGCTTCCTTGTAGACCGCGTTGGGCACCGCGGACTGCGGGTTGAGCACGGTGACCAGCAGCGTCCGGCCGTTCCGTCGGGCGGCCGCAATCAGCGTGTTGCCGGCCTTGGAGGTGTAGCCGTTCTTCACGCCGATGATGCCGGGGTAGCGGGACATGCCGTGCGAGCCCGCCAGCAGGCGGTTGGTGTTCTCGATCGTGGTGCTGCCGCCGGCACCGGGGAACGTGGCGCGGGCGGTGGCGCAGTAGCGGGCGAAGTCGTCGTTGGCGAGCCCGGCGCGGGCGAAGACGGTCAGGTCGTAGGCGGAGGACACCTGGCCGGGCGCGTCATAGCCGTCGGGGGACTTCACGGTGGTGTCGTGCGCGCCGAGCCTGCGGGCGGTCTGCTGCATCTCGCGGGCGGTGGTCTGCCAGCCGCCGTTCATCGAGGCCAGGACGTGCACCGCGTCGTTGCCGGAGCGCAGGAAGACCCCGCGCCAGAGGTCGGCGACGGTGTAGCGGCGGCCCTGTTGGATGCCGACGACGCTGCTGCCGCTGCCGATTCCGTCGAGGTCGGCCGAGCTGACCTGGCGGACCGCGCCCGCGGAGAACTTCGGCAGGACGGTGACCGCGAACAGCGTCTTGAGGGTGCTGGCCGGGGCGAGCTTGCGGTGCGGGCTCCGGGCGGCCAGCACGCTGCCGGTCTCCGCGTCGGCCACCAGCCAGGACAGCGCGGACAGCCCGCCGGGCAGCCTCGGTATGCCGGGAGCGGTGACGGCCTGCTCCCCGGCGGTGCTCAGGGCGGGCTGAGGGGCCGTCCGTCCGTCGGCCGCGGCCGGTATGGGCGCCAGTGACACCCCGGTGGCGGCGATCAGGGCGAGCAGCGCCGCCTTCTTGGACACACGCACGTGACTTGCCATGCCGTCACGCTAAGGAGGGTGGGCGCTCTGCGCAGCGCAGTTGAGCCAGACGGGCCACGCGGTGTGCGCCGGCGCGGGCGTGTCGCAGCTGCAAAGGGGCGGCGACCGCAGAGAAGGGCCCGCCCGGTGCGACGGGGGATGCACACCGGGCGGGCTCAAGAACCTTTTTACCGCATGAGGGAACGGTTACGCCTCAAAAACTTGTTCGTTTGTCGATTACCAAGCGACGGGCAGCGAAATCAGGCCACGTGACCGCAGGGACCGACGATGGCGCAGGTCACCCCGTGGACCGGCGAGCCGGAGCCCCGGGAAGCGGGCGAGCAGCGCCTCCAGCGCGGTGACCGCCTCCATCCGCGCGAGCGGGGCGCCGAGGCACCGGTGGATGCCGTGTCCCATCGCGAGGTGCCCGGAGACCGCCCGGCCGCGGTCCAACCGGTCCGGCTCCGGGAAACGGGCGGCGTCACGGTTCGCGGAAGCGATCGCCAGCAGCACGCTCTCGCCCGCAGGAATCCGCACCCCACCGATCTCCAGGTCCTCCGTCGGGAACCGGCGGATCGCCAGTGGAGCGGGCCCGTCGTACCGCAGGAACTCCTCGACGGCGGACGGAAGTTCGGCCGGATTGCGCTGCAGCTGGCGGAGCTGGTCCGGATGGTCCAGTAGGGCGAGCACCGCGTTGCCGATGAGGTGGACGGTGTTCTCATATCCGGCAAAGAGGATGAGGAAGGCGAGCGAGGTCAGTTCGTCCTCGGTGAGCCGGTCGCCGGCCTCCTCGTCGCGCACCGCGATCAGGTCCGACAGCAGATCGTCGCCGGGCTCGGCGCGCTTGGCCGCGATCAGCCCGGTGTAGAACTCCAGCATCGCGCCGATCGCCTGCTTCATCAGCTCCGGCCGGGCCGGGTCCGGGGTGATCAGCGCGTCCGACCAGGCCAGGAAGTCCCGGCGGTCACGCTGCGGGATGCCGAGCAGATCGCAGATCACAATGATCGGCAAGGGACCCGCGTAGTCCGCCATCAGGTCGCCGCCGCTGCCCCGCTGCTCCATGGCCTCCAGCAGGTCATCGGCCACCCGCCGTACGGGCCGGCGCAGGGCGTCCACCCGGCCGGGCGTAAAGGCCTTGGTGACCAGCCGTCGGACCCTGGTGTGGTCCGGCGGGTCCATGTTGAGCAGGTTGGCGTCCAGCGCCGGCGGCAGTGCGAAGCCGCGGTAGCCGCCCGGTGCCGCGTTCCGCCGGTCCAGGGAGAGCCGCGGGTCGGCGAGGGCGCTGCGGACGTCGTCGTAGCGGGTGACCAGCCAGGCGGGGCTCCCGTCGGCGCCGGTGATCCGGTGCACCGGTCCGGCTTCGCGCAGCGCGGCGTACGTGGCGTACGGATCGTCCAGGAGGGGCGTGCTGTCGAGAGGGGCGTCGGGGCCGGTCTCAGCGGTGTTCGGCATGGCCCCGACTGTAGGGCGCGGGCGGCGACGGACCGGGCTGTCATGCGTCATCCGGCGACGCGGGGAGGCGGCACCGGCCCGCACGGAACGGTGCCGCCTCCGTCATACCGGGCAGCCCGGACCCCCGTACCGGGCCACCACGTCCGTGGTACTGCTCAGCCCTGCCGCATCGCACTCCGCTGCCGCAGTTCGGTGAGCACGGTCTCGATCAGCGGGGAGTGGTAGACGTCCGCGACCAGCGCCAAGTGCTCGTACTCCGCGGCGAGTTCGGCGCCGTCCCGGCCAGCGGCGACCACCACACTGTCCGCGCCGTGGGCAGGCACGTGCCCCACCGCGCGGTTCTCCAGCCCGCGGCGCAGTGCGGCCGCCTCGGCGACGGCCGCCAGTTGGCGGTCGTCCAGCGCCACCGCGCGGGCGCGTTCGCGGGCGATGTCGACGGCGTCGGACTCCACATGGCGGCGGATGCCGCGCTGGACGTCCCGGATCTCGGCCATCTGGCGGTTGGCGCGCCACTCCAGATCGGCGAACGGCCAGCGCACCGGCCAGCCCGGCTCCGCCATCGTGACCTCCGGAGCCTGCGCGGTGACGGTCCGCCAGAGCGGGGAGAGGCGGCGCAGCCGGCGCCAGGCGGCGACCCGGGGGCCGGCGGCGGGCAGGGCGAAACCGGCGAGGACCAGGAGCGCCGCGACCGAAGCGCTCAGCGGGGCCACCCCGTTGGAGAGCCACAGCGCCGGATGTCCCATCCAGGACAGCACGAAGCCGATGACCTTGCAGGCGCAGTAGACCAGACCGAGCCAGCAGCCGGCGGACAGCACCCGGAGTCCGCGCGCCAGGTGGGTGCCGCCGAGCCGGGCGGCGTAGAGGGGGCAGAGGGTGCCCAGGCCCGCGAGGCTCGATCCGAAAATGGCCAAATACAGCACCAGGAAGACCATGACTCCGGGGGAGTCGGTGTAGGCGGTGCTGAAGTCACGGGGGTGCTCGACGGCGTCCGGCCGCCCGAACGCGAAGCCGGTGACCGCCACCGCCCACAGCGCCGCCACCCCGGCGACCGCCGCCCGGGCCCGGAACCGCGCCCGGGCCTTCGCGGCGGGACCCTCGCCCGCGGTCCAGCGCAGCAACAGCACCAGCGCGCCGGCGGCGAAGAGCACGACGGAGGAGTAGAGGAAGACCATGGCGAGGTTGGCCACGCCCGTGAGCCGGTCGAAGGCGCGGTAGAGGCTGGGCGCGGAGAACAGGAAGACCGTCGCCACCCCGCCGGTCATCACACAGGCCAGCCCCAGGTCCGCATTGCTCCGGTCGCGGAACCACGCAACGGACTTGTACCCGACGATCGCCCAGGCGGCCACGCCGAACGACAGATAGAGGACGTCAAACACGAAGGCCCCCGCCCCCCGGTCGGCCCGCGGTGTCACCGTCGGGCCCGTCGGCTCCACCGGACGGCCGCTGCTGGTTCCGCCGGATGTGCTGGAGGGCCGGCCCGAGCGCGGCCGCCAGCGCGGCCGCCGGCCCCTCCAGGGGGAGTTGGCTCTCGGCGGCCGACGGAGCGACCCGCTCCATCAGCAGCGTGCCGAGCACTTCGGTCTCCCGCTCGGCGGGGTTGTCATAGCCGTGGTGCCGGGCGAAGCCCATGGTCAGCCCCATCCGCTGCATGGCGGTGGCGACATCGACGGACGGCGTCCACAGCTTCAGGGCGTCCTCCGTGACGGCCGGGTCCTGGCCGTGGCCCAGCAGCAGATGGCTGAGCTCGTGCAGCACGATGTGGGCCTGGTGCCAGGCCGAGGTCTTGAGCTCGTAGAAGATCCAGTAGCCGTCGTCGGTGACGGCGGTCATGCCCGAGATCACCCCACCCAGGCCCATCGGCACCAGATGGACGGGCCGTTCCACCCGCGCGCCGACGATGTCGCACATCCCGCGCAGATCGGTGGCGGCGGGCAGCTCAAGCTCCTTGATGAGGCGCTTGCACCGCCTGCGTATCTGGCCCACTCGCATGCTCGTCCCGTCCTCGTGTCCGGTCCGCTGCCAGGTAGTGAAGAACTGGTCGCCTTCAGCGGTCCGCATCGGGTCACTCACCGCGCCGATCACCGCCCCGCTCCGGCGGATCGGCCGGCAGATTCATCTGTTGCCGGAACTGGGAGATGATCGTGGTCAGGCTGTCCTGTACCTCCGGCGGCAGGCCGACGGAGCGCAGGGCGATGGCCCGCACCCGCTGGTCCCGCATCGCAGCGAGGAAGCGGACCTCCTCCTCCACCCGTGCGGCCTGCGGCTGGGAGAGGTCCCCCAGCAGGTAACCGACCGGCACCGCAAAGAACTTGGCCAGCGCGCGCAGCAGCTCCGGACTCGGATTCGCCCGCCTGCCGTTCCGCAGCATGGACAGGTACTGCTCGGTGACCTTGACCCCGCCGTAGGCCTCCGCCCCAGCACTGATCTCCTCGGCCACAAAGGCGTTGGTGTACGGCGCTCCCGGCGGATGCATGTTCGCGAAGAGGTGGTTGAGCCGCTCCGCGAGCGCACTGCCCGCCTCCCCGGACCGGCCGTCGCCCCCCACGCCCATGCCCCCGTCCCCCATCGATCGACCCAACGAGCAGTTAAGACCGCCCTTCCAGCACTTCTCATCCTGACATGCAACGCACGCGCCGCACCAGTCCACTTACAGACAGTGAGAAGGAACGGCCTTAACCGGCAGTTGAGTTACCGGACCCAACGCTCCGTGAGGCCTTTCGCGGTCCTGCAAGGGGCCGGCCGCTGACCTCCGGACCCGACCTGGCGGTGCACACGCCCCCGAGACGAAGGCCGCACGAACCGCCGCACGAACCGCTGCACGAACCGCCGCATGCAGCGCTGCATGAACCAACCCACAGGAGATCGATTCGAGATCACCGCCTTGTGCCGCCCGTCCACGCCGAGATCTCCGCGGCACCCCGACGGACAGCCTCTTCCGGATCCCGGGCGAGCTGGGCGCAGACCGCTTCGAGCCCAACCCAGGCCGCTACGAGGTCCGGCACGCCGTCCGGCTCCACGAGCGCGTCATACACCCCGGCCTGCAGCCAGTCGAACCGGCTGTCGTCAGCCCCGGCAATCGCGAGGGCGATGAGCCTGATGGCAGCCACCGTCCCCACCTGGGCCAGGGCCTCTGCCGTCTGTCGAGTCACCGCCGTGTCCTCGGCGTCCAGCAGCAGCCTCACCAGCACCTCCGCAGCCTCAGGAGAACCAGCGAAGCCAGCAAGGGCACGCCCGGCACGAACACGTTGCGCCCACGAAGGTGACGACGCCTCAGCCAAGGCCGCCGCCAACCCACTCCTCACCTCTGACACGACCAGACAGTCTCACGCCCCACGAGGAAGATCGAACGCCGGGCCGAAGCCGCCCACACCCTCGACAGCTCCCTGACACCCCCTCACCAACGCCCTCACCAACGCCGTTGGGCAATGCCCCCGAGGCCGCCGACTTCCACGACATGGCGGAGCGTGGCAGCCTGGGCGGAGACAACTCCAGCGACCGCGGAAGGCTCGCCGACGCCGCCGGGGAAAGGCCGAAGTAGCCAGTGCCCCGTATCCCCCACACCGTGACCCTGGCGAGCGTGGCACACAACAACCCGCACCACGCCCCCGGTTGGTCGGGCTTCCTCCTCGCACTCCTGGGAATCGCAGGGTGCCTGATCGCCTTCACCGGCCTCGCCGTGACCCTCGCCCTCTTGCGCGTCGACGGACGGAAGACCTGGGGCAACTACGCGATCGGCCCAGGGATCCTCCCCATCGACCTCGCCGCCACCGCCACCGGATTCCAACTGCGGTAGCCGGAGCGGAAGGAGCCTACGGCCCGGCAGGGCAGGTACGTTCCGCCAGCCCCATGGAGCCACAGCCTCCCCGGCCTGCTCAGCGGTGCGCCTACGCCTGGCTGACACCAGTCGGGAGCCCCCCAGCAGTGAGCTCGCCCGAGGCGAAGGCGTGGTACCGGTAGTCCCTTGGTGGCATGCCGTAGGCGTTACGGAATGCGCGGCTGAAGTCGGTTGCCCGCGGGAAGCCCCAGCGGGAGGCGATCATGTGGATGGAAGCGCTGCGGAGGGTGGCGTCGGCCAGATCACGCCGAGCGTGTTCGAGGCGCTGGCGCCTGATCCAACTGGACACCGTGATGCCCTGCTCTTTGAACAGGCGGTGCAGGTAGCCGGTCGAGATGTGGTGCGCGGCGGCGATGGTGCGCGGCGTCAACTGCGGGTCGTGCAGATGCCCCTGGACGAAGGCCCGGATGCGTAAGACCAGGTTGTTCCGGTGGGTTTCGGGGGGCAGCGAAGCATCCACATCGAGGGCCTGGGAAATCAGCGCGGACAACAGGTCGACCACCACTCCCCCGAGCCGGGGCCCATCGGTCGGCTGGTAGGAGTCGGTGGACTTCGCCAGCTGGGTGAGCAGCTGTGCCAGCAGGGCACCGAATCCGTCCTGCGGTGACAGTCGCAGGCCGGCAGCACGGTCAACCTGGTTCCGGGGCAGCGGCAGCAGCGCTTTGGGGACCTCCAGCCCCACGCCCGTGTGCAGGCGTGCGCCGTCACCCGCATGAACGTCCACGGGACGCGAGGTGTCGACGACGCACAGGCTGTCCGGACCGTACACCGCCTCCTCCTCGCCCCGGACTGCGTGCAGCGGTCCGCTCAATGGCAGGGAGAGATGCAGGCCTTCAGGGTCGGACTGCCGGACCAGTTTCGGCGTCCGCCGAAAGGACGCCGGCTGGAACGTCGTCGGCCACACCGATACCGCACCGAGTTCCAACAGGCGTTGAGAGGCTCGGAAGTCCTCCCGGTGGTCACTGGCCAGCTCCATCGGAGCATGCGTGTGCGAGACCACTTCGCGCCAGCAGTCAAACCGATCCGCCGCCGGTACGTCCTCGCTCCGGTACACCGTCTCGATCAGCATGTCCCCTTCTCTCCGTTCGGGCACCCTCCCGGCGGACGACGACTACGCCTCGTGTCCTCACGGGTACCGACTGCGGCAGGGGCAGATCATACGACCCAGCAGGACGGGGTCGCGGAACGGGGCGAGGAGCTTTCGGCCGAGCGCTGGGCTGCTGGGAGGCCCGTCCGGTCCGGCATGGGTTCGCCGCCTCTTGCCCGAGCCTGGGCGGGGCCATGCAGACGGCTCTCGTACCCACGACCGCACATCCGACTCCGCACGTCCGACGCCGCGGACCCGAGCACACCCGGCCGACAGACCCTGGCACCAGACCTCAGGAACATGCACTGATCTGCGGTTTTGCTCGGCCATGCTCCTAGGGACCACTGAACCACCCTCGGCAAGCAACTGACAAAACGTCAGAGGCAATACGGCCACACACAACGAAGAGGTCCTCTGACCTGGATTTCTCCAGGTCAGAGGACCTCTTCGCACCGTCGGGACGACAGGATTTGAACCTGCGACCCCTTGACCCCCAGTCAAGTGCGCTACCAAGCTGCGCCACGTCCCGGTGCTCGGCCCTGCCAGGCTCTCCCGGCCGACCGCGCACGAGAACAATACCGCATGTCAGAGGGTGGGTGCTGCCATATACGGCCACCCTCACGCGGACGGCGGGGTCACGCGCGGGAGGAAGGTTGAGTATCCGTACTCATGCGGCCGAGTCACCGCACGACCACGCTACGCGCATGACCACTCCATCGATTCAGCGGCCGACGACCACGGCCTTCTTCGTGCAGGCCGCACTCTCCTTCGGGCTGTCGCTGGTGGCGCTGATGATCGGGATCATCAAGCTGCCGGTAGGGCCCTGGGAGCGCGGGTTCCTCTCACTCGGCCTGGTCTTCGTGGTGTCCTCGGCGTTCACGCTGGCCAAGTGCGTCCGCGACCGGCAGGAGGTGGCCGAGGTGACCAACCGGGTGGACAAGGCCCGGATCGACAAGATCCTCATCGAGCAGGACCTCTTCAAGCCGGGACCGGTCTGACCCGTACCGTGCTGAGCCGTGCCGGGGCGCGGGTCGGAGGGCTCGCGGAGCGTACGGCTCACGGATCGCACCGTCCACGGACCGCGGCCGGCCCGCGGATCGGACGGTCCACGAAACGCGGCCGGCCCGCGGACCGCGCCGGCTCCCCCGGATCGGACGACCCGCGCCCCGGCCGCACGCTTCAAGACGGACCCGACAGCGGGGCTCCGACGAGTCGAGGGAGCAGCGACGGCCGCGCGAGCCCCCGGCCGCTCGAGCGCCAGCGCCCCAGCGCCCAGCCGCCCAGCCCCCGGTCAGAGGTGCTTGTCGAGCCAGGCCAGCAGGTCCTGCTGGACCTCGGCGCGGTTCGTCTCGTTGAGGATCTCGTGGCGGGCCTCCGGATAGGCCCGCCAGGTCAGCTCGCGGGCCCCCAGGTAGCGGAAGTCCTCCAGGAGTTCATGGACCAGGGTCATCTGCTGATGGCAGGGGTCCAGAGCACCCACGGCGATGTGGACGGGCAGCCCGCGCGGGATACGGGCGAGGTTCCCCGGGGCGTTGATCTTGCGGATGGCGCACACCCAGTCGAGGGCGAGGCCGGCGGAGAAGGGGAAGCCGCAGTCCTCGTCGGCGACGTAGGCGTCCACCTCGGCCGGATCGCGGGAGAGCCACTCATAGCCGGTGCGGTGCTCGAAGGCGTCATTGAAGGAGCTGAAGGTGCGCGGGATGAAGGAGGACAGCGCGGTGCGGCCGTGCACGTCGACCTCCCGCTCCAGTGCGGCGATGGCGCCCTCGACGTCCAGTCCCGGCAGGGTGCGGAAAGTGCCGCTGAGGATCAGTCCGGCCAGGTCGGCGCCGTACTCCTGGGCGTAGTCGCGGGCCAGCATCGAGCCCATGCTGTGGCCGAGCAGGACCAGCGGGAGGCCGGGGTGGGCGGCGGCCACATGGTCGCCGATCCCCTTCAGGTCGGTGACGATCGCCCGCCAGGAGTCCTCACCGACCACCCCGCGGCCACCGGTGGAGGCGGCGGTGGCCCCGTGGCCACGGTGGTCGGAGGCGATGACGCCGTAGCCGTGGCCCGCCAGGAAGCGGGCGAAGCGGTCGTAGCGCCGGCCGTGCTCCGCGGCGCCATGGGCGATCTGGACCAGGGCGCGCGGAGGGCCGGACTCCGGGAGCCAGGTGTAGGTGGCGATCCGTGCGCCGTCCGGAGCCTGGTGGAAGTCCTGCTGCGGGGCCTGCATGGCATCGTCTCCTGATTGCCGGGGCGGGGGCTGACGCATCGTCGCGGCCCACTCTGGCGCGCCGGGCGGCGGTACGCCATGGGGCGCGCGTGGCGGGGGTGACCTGCCGCCCGTGCGGCAAGCGATGGATTCCCTCCTCACCGAACCGCCCTGCTCGATACCTGCCACGGTGGTGACGGAGAGCCCTGAGGCCTGGGCCAGCTGTTCCTGAGTCGGCCCAGCGCGCCGGCGAAGAGTACGGACGTTGTGGGAAATCCGAGGGACGTTGCCACACCTTCCCTTGATGCCAGCGCACTCGTGCGTTCCCCCGCAAAGGCCTCCGCCGCGTGATCCCGATGGAGCTCTCTGCTCACCCCAACGCCCCTCTGCGACAACACCTGACGATCCCTCTGCAGAACTGCCGACGCCTGGAGTTCAGGCACGCAGTCAACGGATCCGGGCACCTACCAGGACGTGGCCGAGACCCGCACATCCGCGAGCCCACCAGGGAGCCAGGGAGGCGTGGGGTGGCGCGGATTCCGGGTCCGCCGGGGCCGCGCCACGGCAGTCCGCCAAGGGGGGTTGTGCGGGGTCACTTCGCGCCTCAACTCCTCCCATAAATGCCCCCAGTTGATGTTTTATGCGCCCCGCAGTAGGTATGCCAACCGGTATTGCACGCGGTAAGTGCCAGATCACTTTCCGGTATGCCCCCGCGGGCGACACCGCCCGGTGCCGCCCCGAGGCGGGGTGCGACCACTACCGAGAAGATCGCGAAGGAGGGCTCGTCTTGCATCGCTACTTCACCGATCAGCGACATGAAGCACTCCGCCAGCGGGTGCGGGACTTCGCCGAGAGCGAGGTCCGCCCCCGGATTGCGGAGATGGAGGCGAGCCGTTCCGTCTGCCATGACCTTTCGCGCCGGATCGCCCGCCAGGGCTGGATAGGCGCGACCGTGCACCGTGCGTACGGAGGCATGGGAGCGGGGCACGTCGCCAAGACCATCATCATCGAGGAGCTCTCGCGGGTCAGTGCCGCGATGGGCGCGATGGTGCAGGCGTCCCAGCTGGGCGTCGCAAAGATCGTCCACTTCGGCAGCGAGGAGCAGAAGAAGACCTGGCTGCCGGCGATCGCCTCCGGCGACTGCCTGCCGACCATCGCCGTCACCGAACCGCAGTCGGGCGGCCATGTCCTCGGCATGGCGTCCACCGCCGTGCGCGACGGCGACGACTACGTCCTCAACGGCCGCAAGATATACGTCGGCAACAGCCACATCGGCGATCTGCACGGCGTCGTGGTGCGCACCGGAGAGGGCGCCAAGGGCCTGTCGGCGTTCCTCGTCGAGTCCGGTACCCCCGGCTTCCGGGTGGGGCCACAGCAGCCGGCGATGGGCCTGCACGGCTTCAGCTTCGGCGAGCTGTTCTTCGACGACTGCCGGGTCCCGGCGACCCAGATGCTGGGCGGGGAGGGCGACGGGCTGTCCGTGGCGTACTCCTCCAGCGTGCTGTACGGCCGGCCGAACCTCACCGCGGTCTCGCTGGGGATCCACCAGGCGGTGCTGGACGAGACGTCCGCGTTCTGCGCCGAACGGCAGCGCTACGGGCGGCCGCTGGCCGACCTCGGCAACATCAAGCTCAAGCTGGGCCGCATCCAGTCGCGGCTGCTGCTGGCCCGGCTGTCGGCGTACCACGCGGTGCACCTGCTGGACCAGGGTCTGCCGTGCGATGCGGAGCTGATGAACGCAAAGCTGGTCAATGTGGAGTCGGCGCTGGAGTCGGCGCGCGATGCGATGGAGATCCACGCGGCCTGCGGCCTGTTCACCGACCGTCCCATCGAGCGCTTCCTGCGCGATGCGCACCACATCTTCGCCCCGGCCGGCACCTCCGACGTCCAGTTGCTGCGGCTGGGCGAGCTGGCCCTGGGCCGGGCGAAGGGCGACTGGTCGGCCCGGCTCGCGGAGCTGCTGCGGCTGGAGCCTTCGGAGTGGCCAGAGGACGACCACGGCGCGGACCCGGTGGAGGCCGCGGGCACCGTGGAGGCCGCGGGCACCGTGGAGGCCGCGGGCACCGTGGAGGCCGCGGGCGCGGTGCCGGGCAGGGAGGACCGGGCCACGCTGCCGGGCCAGCGCACCGGCCCGGTCCGGCAGCGCCTGGTGGGTCCGTCCGCCGTGACCGGCCGGCCCTGACCGCACAGATGGGGCCGCGGTATCGGCGTGCTGCTGATACCGCGGCCCCGGGCGGGTCCCCGCAAGCGGGACCCGGTTCAGCGGGCGTCGCTCTGCTGCCGCTCCATGTGGTGGATCTGCTCGACGAGTTCGGCGGCCATCGCCTTGATGGTCTCCAGGCCCTCCCGCCCCCAGGGGCGCGGTTCGAGGTCCACGACGCAGACGGTGCCCAGTGCCATACCCGTCCGGTCGATCAGCGGCGCCCCCAGGTAGGAGCGGATGCCGATCTCGTCGACGACGGGGTTGCCGGCGAACCGCGGATAGTCGCAGACGTCCTCCAGCACCAGCGCCTTGCGGCGGACGATGACATGCGGGCAGTAGCCGTGGTCACGGGCCATCACCCGGCCCGGCTGGCCGCTGGCGGGCGCCGGTCCCAGCTCGACGGCCTGGTCCTGGGCGGGCGTGTAGAGCCCGGCGAAGTACTGCCGGTGCTCGTCGATGAAGTTCACCATCGAGTACGGCGCCTTCGTGGTCCGGGCGAGCTTGCGCGCGAACTCGTCGAACGCGGGCAGCGGGGCGTCGCCGATGCCCAGGGCGCGCAGCCGGGCCACCCGCGCGGGGGCGTCGTCGTCCTGAGGGGTGAGCAGCAGGTGCCGCGTCGGGTCGTAGGAGGCGTAGGGGACACGGGAGGCGGGGTGGTTCATGGCAGCTCCGGGGTCGCGGCGAGGACGGGGGTGAGCAGGTGCTGGACGAGCGAGACCAGGACGTGGGTGGCCGAGCCGCCTCGGCGGGCGTCGCAGAGCACCACGGGGGTCCGCGGTGAGAGGTCCATGGCGGTGCGGACCTCGTCCGGGTTGTAGCGGTAGGAGCCCTCGAACTCGTTGACCGCGACGATGAAGTCGATGCCGCGCCGCTCGAAGAAGTCGACCGCGGCGAAGCACTGGTCCAGGCGCCGGGTGTCGGCGAGGACGACCGCGCCGAGCGCCCCGTTGGACAGTTCGTCCCACATGAACCAGAAGCGCTGCTGGCCGGGCGTCCCGAACAGGTAGAGGATGTGCTCGGGGCCGAGGGTGATCCGGCCGAAGTCCATGGCGACGGTCGTGGTGTTCTTCTCCTCGACGCCCGCTAGGTCGTCGGTGCCGACGCTGACCTGGGTGAGGAGCTCTTCGGTACTGAGCGGTTCGATCTCACTGACCGCTCCGACGAAGGTCGTCTTGCCGACCCCGAAGCCCCCCGCGACCAGGATCTTCAGCGCGGTCGGGAAGTGGTCGGACGAGGGGTCCCCCTGGCGGGGGTCACAGTCGTTTGCGAAGTCCATGCAGCACCGCCTCCAGCAGGGCTCGGTCGGTACGGGACGCGGGCCCTGCCGAAACGGCCGCGGGGGCCCGCGCGGTGAGCGCCCCGCAGTCGACGAGGTCGGCGAGGAGCACTTTGGTGACCACGGCGGGCAGCCGTATGTGGGCGGCGATCTCGGCCACCGAGACCGGGCCCCCGCACAGCCCCAGGACCTGGGCGTGCTCGGGACCTTGCGCGGCGACGGGGCGGCGCCCGGTGGCCATCACCATGGTCAGCAGGTCGAAGTGCGCCGTCGGCCGGGTCCGGCCGTTGCTGACGGTGTACGGGCGGACCAGCCGGCCCGCCTCGTCGTCGTACCAGGGTTCCCCGCCGCGCCGTCGTCGACGCACGGTCACGGTCACCGACCGCCCGCGGACGCCTGGTGGCGCGCGGGGGTGGACAGATAGGGCCGGACGCTCTTGACCAGCATCGACATCTCGTAGCCCAGCACCGCCACATCGGCATCGCGGCCGGCGAGCACCGCCAGACAGGCGCCGGACCCGGCGGTGGAGACGAACAGGAAGGTGGACTCCAGCTCGACGACGACCTGCAGTACGTCATCGCCCTCCCCGAAGCGGGCGCCCGCGCTGCGGGCCAGGGAGTAGAGCCCGGAGGACAGGGCCGCCATGTGGTCGGCGCTGTCCGGGTCGAAGCCGTGGGCGGCCTTGACCAGGCCGTCCGAGGACAGCAGCAGGGCGCTCCTGGCGTGCGGTACTCGCTGTACGAGCCCGGTCAGCAGCCAGGACAGATCGGTGTGCTGACTGCCCTGCAGCTGCGCCGTCTGCGCACGGACATCACTCACCATGGTTGCGGTCGTCTCCTCGGGGGCGGGCCATCGGGGCATCGTGGTCACGGTCGTAGAGCGGATCGTCGCCGGCCGGGCCGCGGGGGGCGCCGCCCGGTGCCGGGGGGTTGCCGTCGGTGCCGGCGGAGCCGGCGGCATAGCTCTCGTCGGCGAGGCTGAAGCCCCGCCGGAAGGCGGCCATCAGGCCGGGGTCGTGCTCGGGCTCGGGCCCCGTACGGCGGGTGGCAGACGGCAGGATCGGATCGCCGCGCAGCTCGGGGGCGAGGTGGGTCTGCTTGCGCCGCCGGGGCAGCCGGGGGCGGGCGCCGTTGTCGAGGGGCGCGGGGGGCGGGGGTGGCAGCACGACCGGGCCGGGGTCGGCGGGGCGGTCGGCCGGGGCGGGGGTGGGCACGTCGGCCATGGGGATGTCGGGGGTGAGGTGGCCCGAGACACGGACCAGCCGGCGGCGGGCCGAGCCGGGGTCGGGCTCGGCGTGGTGCGCCGGCGGCGCGGGGGCCGGGGCGGGTGCGGGCGCGGGAGCCGGGGCGGGCGCCGGCGCGGGGGCCGGGGCGAGCGCGGGCGCGGGGTCCGGGGCGGGCGCCGGATCCGTATGGTCGAGGTAGCCGGACCGGCCGGCGCCGAGCAGGTCGTCGGGGGCCGGGCCGGGGGCGGGGATGGCCGCGGTCCGGGGGCCGTTGCCGCCGTGGAGGGAGTGCTCCGGGCGGTCGTGGGCGTCGGGGTGGTGGGGGCGGTCGTACGCCCCGTGGTCGCGCGTCGGGTCGCTGTCCGGGGAGCCGAGGCGGCCGGTGTCCGCATCGTCCTGGCCGGCGGCCGACTCCGCGCCCAGCAGGTCCTGCGGCACGATCAGCACGGCCTGCACGCCACCGTAGATGTTGCTCTGCAGCCGTACGACGATGCCGTGCCTCCGGGCGAGCGAGGAGACCACGAAGAGCCCGATCCGGCCGTCGCTGAGCAGCTCGGCGACGTCGATGTGTTCGGGGTCGGCCAGCAGGGCGTTCATCCGCGACTGCTCGTCGGCCGACATGCCCAGGCCGCGGTCCTCGACCTCGACCGCGAGGCCGGCGGTGACGAGCTGGGTGCGCAGCAGGACCGGGGTCTGCGGGGCGGAGTAGATGGTGGCGTTCTCGACGAGTTCGGCCAGCAGGTGGATGACGTCGGCGACGGCGTGCCCGCGCAGGGTGCCCTCGATCGGCGGCACCAGTTTGATCCTGGGGTACTGCTCGACCTCGGCGATCGAGGAGCGCAGGACCTCGGTCATGGAGACCGGGCGGCTCCACTGCCGGCGGGAGATGGCGCCGCCGAGGACGGCGAGGTTCTCGGCGTGCCGGCGGATGCGGGTGGCCAGGTGGTCAACGTGGAAGAGGCCCTTGAGCAGGTCCGGGTCCTCGACCTGGTTCTCCAGCTCGTCCAGCAGCTCGATCTCGCGGTGCACCAGCGACTGCAGCCGGCGGGCGAGGTTCACGAAGACCTCGACCTTCTGCTCGCTGCCGCTGGCGTTGCTGCGGGCGATGGCGACCCCGTCGATGACGGCCGCCTCGGCGGCCCGGCCGGCGGCGGCCACTTCGTGCGCGAGGAGGTCGAGGGTGTCGCCCGTCGGGACCGGCACCGGCTCGGGCTCCCGGCGCGGCAGCCACTCGCCCTGGCGCACCCGGTCGAGCAGGTCGTACAGGTCGGACTGGCTGCGGGCGCTGACCTGGCGCAGCCGGGCGTAGCGGGCGACGGTGGCGCGGGCCTCGGAGCTGGCGGCGGCGCTCGCGGTGAGCACGATGACGCAGACCACGGCGAGGCCGCCGTAGAGCACCACCCACTCACGGCTGGTGATCCGGGCGCCGCCGGCTTGGACGACGAAGGCGGCGACGGCGGTGCAGACCACCGCGGTCAGCAGGCAGGGGACGGCGGTGAGCCGGACCAGCCGGGACCGTATCGCCGAATCGGCGGCCGACTCGGGGAAGGAGGCCCGGCCGTGCCGTGCGCCCTCCCGCTCCCGTCGCCGGGCGGAGGCGGGTACGGGAGCGACCCCCGGGGAACCCTGGGTCTCTGGGGACCCTTGAGCCTCCGGGGACGTCGGGGTCCCCTGGGGGATTGCGGTCGGCATCTACGCCCTCCGGATCGGCCGTTGGCAGTTCACGGAGCACGCACGCTAGTTGTTGCCGGGGTGGTGTTCGGGCCCACTTCGAGGTTTCGCTACCCCTCGCCACCTCCTTGAGTGGACGTCGCACGCACATCAGTGCGAGGCAATACGAACTTCCGTTCATCCAGAGGAAGTTGAGGAACGCGATCCGCTCTGGGCGACGGCTCGCGGACGGCGCTCACGGGTCCGCCGCGCGCCGGACCTCCGCGGCGTGCCTCAGTGCTCCGCCGCGAGGTCGGCGTCCACCACCGGCACCGCCGAAGGCCAGGCGGGCCACCCCTGGACGGGCGGCACCGCGACCGCCCGCCACCACGGTTCGAGCACCGGCGGGCCGGACGGTTCGAAAGGTTTGCCCGGGGGCGGCGCGGCCACCTGCACCCCCGCCCGCCGCCCCGCCGCGACCGTGCGCTCCACCGGTTCGGACCACGGATGCGGGGCGAGGTTGAAGGTGCCCCAGTGGATCGGCAACAGCACGCCGTGCGGTGCGCCGCCGGACAGGTCGAGGTGGGCGCGCAGGCCCTCCTCCGGCGTCATATGGATGTCGGGCCAGAAGTCGCTGTACGCACCGATCTGCACCATCGTCGCGTCGAACGGGCCGTGGGCCGCGCCGATCTCCGCGAAACCAGGGAAGTATCCGGTGTCACCGCTGTGGTAGATCCGGTGCTCGGGTCCGGCGACCACCCAGGAGGCCCACAGGGTGTGCTGCGGGCCACGCAGACCACGGCCGCAGAAGTGCTGGGCGGGGGTGGCCGTGAGGGTCAGACCGCCGACGCGGGTGGACTCGTGCCAGTCGAGTTCGGTGATCCGCTCGGCGGGCACGCCCCAGAACTCCAGGTCGGCACCTATCCCGAGCGGGACGACGAAGGCCGCGCCGGTACGGATCAGGCCCTGCACCGTCGGCATGTCGAGGTGGTCGTAGTGGTCGTGGGAGATCACCACCACATCGACCGGCTCCAGCTCGTGCAGCTCCACCGGCACCGGATGCATCCGCTTGGGACCGGCCCAGCCGAACGGCGAACAGCGCTCACCCCAGACGGGGTCGAAGAGCACCCGCCGGCCGTCGATCTCCGCCAGCACGCTGGAATGCCCCATCCAGGTGAGGCGGAGCCCCGAGGCGGGCGGGCGGCCCCAGTCCTCGGCGGTGGGGCGGTGCACCGGAATCGGACCCACCGGGGCGCGGCGCAGCCGTCCCTCGCGGCTCAGCTGGGTACGCGCCATCGGCAGCGCGGAGCCCCGCAGCAGCTGCCTGGTCGGCAGCGGGTTACGGAACTGGCCGTCCACGAACTGCGGCGATCTGCGCATTCTGGCCAACCGATCCCCGGTGGGCTCGGCGCCGAAGCTCGCAGGACGCAGTAGCGAAAGACCTGTGCGGCGGGGTCTGGAACCGGTCACGGCACCTCCATGTTCGGGGCAGTCGCGGAGTGAACGGACCACGCGAGCGGTGGGTTCCGGCCGACCGGCCAGGCGGCGCCGCCGCGCTCTGTACGCACCACTCAGCCCCTGGACTCAACACCATCACCCTCAGAAGGCAACCACGCGACCTGCGGCAACATTCCGAGGGGCGGACCACCACCTCAATCGATCACCCGTTCGACGCGAAGCCCGGCTAGGGGATTCACGGTGCCTCGACGGTGGTGGGCGGGTCGGGGAGGCCGGGGCGGCGGGGCAGGAGGAAGGTGCACAGGAGGACCCGCGGGGCGAGGAGCCGGGCGGGCGGGGCGGTGCGGCAGAACACGTCCCGGAAGGCCGGGCCGACGACGGTGCGCAAAGTGGCGGGCGTGCGGGGCTCCCTTGCGGAAGGCCCGTCCGGCCGGGTACCGGTCGCGTTCGACGACCGTGACGGTCTCGACGTGCCCTCGCAGCGCGGTCACCGCGAGCATCCCGGCGAGCCCGCCACCGATCACGATCGCGGTGCGCCCGCCATTCGAGTGCTCTGCCCTTCCCGCCTCGCTCCTCCTGCCGGCCCGTCGGCGGCCTGCGCACCGCCTGCGCACCGCCCCCACCGGGGCCCGTACGCCCCGCTCGCCATCCGCGGGACGGAACCGGGCGGGCGGCTCGTCCCCGTATCCGATCGTTGCCGGCCACCCCCCTTCAAGGCCCTGGAGGCACGTCAACTCCCGTTCGGACAAGGGGAGTCCGGGCGTGGGAACGGTGCGCGGCGGGCCCCTCTGCCGGCGTCCGGAGCACACCGGATGCGGACCGCGGGGGCGGCCTGCCGGACGTCCTTCGCTCCCGCGTGCCACCCCGGTCCGCGACATCCCGATTTGCGGCGGGCCTGCGTCTAGACTCCCCGCAGCGGGCGCCCCGGTCCGCCCACGGTCTCACCAGCAACGGATTCGCCTCACCAGCAAGGGATTCAAGGACGCTTGTGACATTCCAGCAGGTTTCTGAGCCGTATGACGTATACGACGTACTCGTTGTCGGCGGGTCGGGCGTGGACACGATCGTGCCGGTCGACGCGCTGCCCGTACCGCCCGCCGACTCCTGTGCGGTGCCCCCCATCCGGGAGTGGGCCGGCCATACCGGCACCGGTGTCGCACTGGGCTGTGCGGCGCTCGGCCTGGCCACCGGGTTCGTGGACTTCCTCGGCGACGACCACGCCGGCGGTCTGGTCCGCGAGCGGCTGGCCGGCACCGGCGTCGACTTCCGCCCGCTGATCTCGCCGCACGGCACCCGGCGCGCGGTCAATCTCGTCGCGCCGGACGGCCACCGGATGTCCTTCTTCGACGCCCGGGACCCGCAGGATCTGCGGATGCCGCCGGAGCACTACGGGCCCATGCTCCGCCGGGCCCGGCACGTCCATCTGTCGGTCACGCACTTCGCCCGCCATCTCTACGACGACATCGAGGCGCTGGGTCTCCCGGTCTCGACCGATCTGCACGACTGGGACGGCCTGACGGACCACCACCGGGACTTCGCGCTCCGCTCCGACCTGGTCTTCCTCAGCACGGCCGGGGCCGGTGAGCGGATCGGGGACGTGATGCGGGAGATCCTGCGCAAGGGGCGGGCCGAGGCGGTGATCGCGACGGCCGGGGCGGGTGGCGCCTACCTGCTGATGCGGGACGACCGCACCCCGCGGCCGGTGCCGGCCGTCGTCCCGCCCGGCCCGGTGGTGGACAGCAATGGCGCGGGAGACGCCTTCACCTGCGGATTCCTCTACGGTCGGCTGGCCGGCCGGCCGCTGGAGGACTGCGCACGGCTGGGTGCCGTCGCGGGGGCGTACGCCTGCACCGCGCCGGGCACGCACACCGCCCTGGTCGGCCCGGACGACCTCCGCGGCGTCCTGGACGGACCCGCGCCGGTGATCTCCGCACCGGCCGCCGCGCCGGCCGCCGTGCCCGCGGTGGACGGCCCCGCCCTCCCGGAGCCGCAGGCACCGCAGGTCTCGGCGACCGGGGCGTAGACATCCGCCCGATGCCGCGGAGCGCTCAGCCCTTGCGGCCTACCGCACCGTAGAAGATGGTGTTGTTGAGCTCCTCGGCGCCGGGCACCTCGCCGTCCGGACGCCACAGCGGCACCCGCACGACACCGGGATCGAGCAGGGTGAACGGCCCGAAGAGCGGCTCGATCCGGGCCTTGGACCGCAGGTGCAGGCTGGCGGTGGCGCTCTTGTAGACGTCCTCCACGCCGGCCCGCGCCACCTCGTCCGTACGGCCCGCCTCATAGGCCTCGTACGGCTCGTCGGTGGCGTGCGACAGCACGAGATGGCTACCCGCGGGCAGCCGCTCGGCAAAGGCCGCGATCAGGCCCGCCGGGTCCTCGTCGTCCCGGATGAAGTGCAGCACGGCGACCATCAGCAGGGCGACCGGCCGGTCGAAGTCGATCAGTTCACGGACGGTCGGGTGGTCCAGGATCGCCCCGGGGTCCCGGACGTCGCCGAGCACGAAGCCGGTGTGCGGGGTGTTGGCGAGCCGGGCCCCGGCGTGGGTGGCGACGATCGGGTCGTTGTCGATGTAGACGACGCGGGTGTCCGGCGCCGTCTCGTGGGCCACCTCATGGGTGTTGGGCGAGGTGGGGATGCCGGTGCCGACGTCGACGAGCTGGCGGATGCCGCCGCCGACCAGGTCGCGCACCGCCCGCCGCAGGAAGGCACGGTTGGCGCGGGCGCTCAGCCGGACCTGGGGGTGGACCTCGATGACGCGCTCGGCGGCCACCCGGTCGACCTCGTAGTTGTCCCAGCCGCCGAGGTAGTAGTCGTACATCCGGGCGGGGTGCGGGCGGCTGGTGTCGATCTCCTCGGCAGCGAAGCCGGAGTGCGCGGGCCCAGGGGCGTACGGTCCGATCCCGGGGACCGGCAGGTCCGGTGCCGGCGGGACGTCCTGCCCGCTCATGCCGGCCTCCGCTCCGGGCACCGGCCGGGCGCGGCGGTGAGCAGGAAGTCGGCGTGGCCGGCCTTGGCGCCCTCGATGAAGCTCACCATCTCTCCGTGGGTGTAGATCAGTGCGGGGCCGTCCGGGTCGGTCGACTGCCGCAGCGCGACCCGGCCGTCCCCCAGGCGCATGGCCTCGACGCATTCGCCGCCGTTTCCGCCGCTCCACGGTTTGTGCCAGCCCTCACTGCCCAATTCCTTGGCGGGCATGCCGTTGTAGATGCGTATGCGATCCATGGGGGGTTCAGATCTCCTTGCGAAAGCCACCCAGAATGGCCTCGGTGGTGTGTGCCGGCGCGGCCTGCGCACACATCCGGTCCAGGGCCTCCAGGAACTGCGAGACGTCGTTGCGCTGGTCGAAGTACACGGCTCCGACGAGGCTTTCCGCATAAGCGATGTCCGGGAGTTCCGGGATCGGGAAGCGGAAGATGTGAAAGGGGCCGTACATGGCAGGGTGCGGGCCTGCGGCGAACGGCATGATCTGCAGGCGGACGTTCGGCAGCGCGGTGGCTTCCATCAGCCGGGTGACCTGGTCGCGCATCACCTTGGGCCCGCCGATCGGGCGCCGCAGTACGGTCTCGTCCATGACCACCCACAGCATCGGCGCCCGCTCGCGGGTCAGCAGCGACTGCCGCTCCATCCGCAGGGCGACGATGCGGTCGATGTCGGCCGGGGAGGCGCCCGGCATACCGGCGCGCAGGACCGCGGTGGCGTAGTCCTCCGTCTGCAACAGCCCCGGGATGTAGTGCGGTTGGTAGGCCCGGATGAGGTTGGCCTCGCCCTCCAGGCTGACGTAGGCGCTGAACCACTCGGGGAGCACATCGCGGAAGCGGTGCCACCAGCCGGGCTTGTTGGCTTCCCGGGCGAGGGAGAGAAAGCCCTCGATCTCTTCCTCACCGGTGACGCCATAGGTCGCCAACAGCTTTTCCACGTAGGGGAGTTTGAGGCCGACTTCGGCCTTTTCCATACGGCGTATCGTGGCGTGGGTCACATCGAGGGCCGAGGCCGCCTGCTCGAAGGAGAGCCCCGCCTTCTCGCGCAGGTCCTGCAGTCGCTTACCGAGCACCACCCGCAGGACGGTTGGCGCTCCCGCCGACCGTGGGTCCGCCACGTCCGATCGCCTCCAACTGAATTCAGTGACCAGCAGTGTGTCATGCCGTCACCTTGAACGAACAGACTGCACTTACGATTCTGCAAATTGCAGAGTGATCCTTGCCATCGGTGACCAACATCGCACATAGTTGCGGCGTGGCTTCCTCCAACAACGCTCCCTCGTTAGGGCGCTGCGGCGGCTCTGTCGCCCAGTACCCGCAGGACGCGTTCCACTTGCCGGCGCGCTGCTCGTCCGTGTCCGAGGCACGCAGTCGCGTCAGTGCGCTGCTGCGCGAGTGGGGCGCGGGTCAACAAGTCCGCGACGACGTGGAGTTGGTGGTCTCCGAGCTGTTCACCAATGCGGTACGGCACACCGAGAGCGAGAAGATCGGCTGCGAGCTGTCGCTCACCGTGGCGCACATACGCATAGAGATCACCGACGAGGGCGGAGCGGGCTACTCCGCGCCGCACGTCCAGCCCGGCAGTGTGGACAAGGAGTGCGGGCGGGGGCTCTTCCTCGTCGGCGCACTGTCCGACGGCTGGGGTTCCCGGCCCGCTGACGGCGGCCGGGGCCGGGTGGTCTGGGCCGACCTGCCCCGCTCCGGCAACGCCGCGCACTGAGGCCCCGCTCCGCCACCGGCGGAATCGGGGCCTCCGTCATGCCGAGGGGCGTCGGCCCCCGGAAGGGCCCCACGCCCTACAGCGGCAGCAGATCGGGCCGCTTGGGCTCGACGTGGTCACCCGAGGACTCGCCGCGCAGCCGGCGACCGATCCACGGAACGAGGTGCTCCCGCGCCCAGTGGATGTTGTCCCGCCGCGCCTCGGAGGCCGAGCGCTCGGCCTCCGGGGGCCAAGGCCCGTCCGGGTCGGCCGGCACCGCCAGGCCCAGCACCTGCCCCGCGCGCAGCGCCACCCGGGTGTGGCCGTCCGCCGACAGGTGCAGCCGGTCCTCGCTCCACGCCCGCCGGTCCTGCACCGACTTCAGCGACCACAGGTCCAGTACCGGGCAATCATGGCGGTCCGCAATGGCCCGGACATGCGCGGTATAGGTCGCGATCTTGCCGCGCAGATGCTTGAGCACGGGGACACCGCGGGTGTCGAAGCCCGTGCACAGCAGGACCGTGCCGACCGACCGGCTCAGCTCGACCACCGCCGCTTCATAGCGCTCCGCGACCGCGTCCGGGTCCGACCCGGGCCGCAGGATGTCATTGCCGCCGGCACAGAACGTCACCAGCGCGGGGGCGAGCTCCTTGGCCCGCGGCACCTGCTCCTCGACGATCTGGTCCAGAAGCCGTCCCCGGACGGCGAGATTCGCGTAGCGGAAGTCGCCCTCCGCCCGCTGGTCCGAAAGCAGGACCGCGAGGCGGTCCGCCCAACCGATGTACACCCCGTCAGGGCCGGGATCCCCGACCCCCTCCGTGAAGCTGTCCCCGACGGCTGCGTACGACCCGATGGCACCGTTGGCGCCCTTGATGATGTCCCTCGACTCATCTGCAGCGCTCCTGGCGCCGCTGCTGATGTTCTTCGAATCGTCTGCCACGTCAGGAGATACTTCACCTTGAGAAGTGACCTACGCCACCGTAACCAGGGGTTGACGAGGGGTGATTAATGCCACCAGGTCAAAATCTCCTCAAGTTGGAATAAAGATCGATCGCGCGTTGCTTCCCGAGCGCTTCCCTGCGCTCCAGCACGCCGCCATTGCGGCCTGATTGTCTATTGCATCGATGTCGTATCGTCGGAGGCGCCGCCTCGCCGACGAGCAGCGTCGGCGGCCGACACCAAGGAGCGCCCGTGACGCAGA
Source organism: Streptomyces sp. NPDC020742 (assembly GCF_040641675.1). Taxonomy (NCBI): domain Bacteria; kingdom Bacillati; phylum Actinomycetota; class Actinomycetes; order Kitasatosporales; family Streptomycetaceae; genus Streptomyces; species Streptomyces sp. NPDC020742. Next base: position 88,022 of record NZ_JBFAEA010000009.1, on the reverse strand, counting down.
CGCCGCAGGTCCCTCAGGCCCAGCCCGAGCTCGCGGAGGTGCGCAACTTCCGTGATGTGGGCGGACTGCCGACCGTGGACGGGCGTCGTATACGGGAGGGCCGGCTCTACCGCAGCGGACACCTCGCCCATGCGACCGAGGAGGACGCGGCGTTTCTGGCCACGCTCGGGCTGCACACCATCTTCGACTTCCGCAACGCCGCCGACATCAAGCTGGAGGGCTCCGACGTCGCCCTCCCCGGCGTGCGCAATGTGAACATTCCGCTCACCGACCCGGCCGACGGCGCGGAGTTCTGGACGATGGTCCGCGACGGTGAGCTGGAGCAGCTGCGCGAGGCGCTCGGCGACGGCAAGGCCGCGGCCCGTATGGCCATGACCTACCGGCACATCATCACCACCCGCACCGAGGATCACAGCCGGGTGCTGCACGCCCTGGCCGAGGACAGCGTCCCGGCGCTGATGCACTGTGCGGCCGGCAAGGACCGCGCGGGCCTGTCCGTCGCCGTGACCCTGCTGGCCGTCGGTGTGGAGCGGGACGCCATCGAGGCGGACTACCTCAAGTCCAACGAGCCGCACCGCCGCTACAAGATCCGCCGCTCCGACAACTCGGCCGTCGGGATGTCGCCGGAGATCCTGGAGCTGCTCTCCCCGCTGTTCGGGGCGCACGCCGACTACCTCACGGCGGCCTACGACGCCATCGAGGAGACCTGGGGCTCGACGGAGAGGTACCTCACCGAGGGCCTGAAGCTCGCGCCCGCCACCCGCGAGCGGCTGCGGGACCGGCTGCTGGAGGGCTGATCGCGGGCCCGGCCGCACCGTAGGGCCCGGTGGTCGCCACCGGGCCCGCCGCGGTCGCCGCCGCGCCAGGTCAGGGCAGGCCGACCCACCCGGCGGCCAGCACCAGCCCCGACGCCCGGTGCACCGCGAGGAAGCCGAAGGGCCGGTCGAAGCGGGCCGAGATCAGCTGCGCCTGGTAATGCGGGGGCGGCGGTACACAGCCCACCTCCATGGGTATGGCGGTGACCGCCGCCGCCCGGAAGCCCAGCGGACCGAAGGTCGCGGTGGCCGACTGCCGGGCGTCCGACACCGCGAGCGGCACCTCGCTGATCCCGGGGAAGTGCCCCCGGGAGGCGTCGCAGGCGGTGGTGAGGCCGAACAGCTCGGGCCGCTTGAGCAGGTCGTGGTCTCCGTCGACGGTGAAGGCGGCGGTGGTCAGGTGGAAGCGGGGCACGCCGTCGTCGCTCGGCACCGTCGTCACCCGCAGTCCGGGTCCCGCACCATCGGTCAGCGCCGCCCCGGACACCGTCGGGTACCCCCCGCCCAGCGCCGCGACGCCGTGCCGCAGCACCGCGCCACCGGGCGCCTCCGGCCCACCGAGCAGCAGATGGACGTCGAGGCCGTTGTCACCCTCGACCCGCACGGCGGTCAGCGGACCGTCCGGGGTGTCGTGCACCCGCACCTGCTCCACCTCGGGCACCGAGCGGCTCAACACCGTCAGCTCCCGCCCGGCCCAGGGTCCTTCGTACGCCCAACCCGGGAAGGCCTGGAACTCCTGTACCCAGGTCGTCCGCACCAGCAGCGCGCTGGCCAGGAGGCACAGCGTGCCCGGCCCGACCTGCACCGGCATCTCCCCGATCAGCCCGTCCGTGTGCTGTCGCGCCCAGGCGTCCAGCGCCTGCTGGTCGGCGCCCGGGTCGTCGGTGAACTCGCCGTACACACCGGCCGGCAGGGCGTTTCGCCAGGCGGGACGCACCGCCAGCGAGCGCCGGGCCCACAGCCCCATCGCGGCGTTGACCCCGGGCACCGCGTCCAGCGCCGCGAGCAGCTCGCAGCCGGCGGCCACCGCGTCCTCCGGGGCGACGCCGAGCGCCTCGGCCAGCTCCGTACGGGCCGGCCCCGCCGCCGGGCCCGCGAGCAGTGCCAGCAGCGGCCAGACACCGGCGGCGGTCAGCACCGTGTTCTGCTCCCCCACCATCTCCCGTGCCCAGCGGGCCGTCATGTCGTTGACGGCCCCGACCGTCGTCGCAGCGACCATCGCATCCCCCTCTGTCCTGTCAGCGGACGACCATCCGCGGCCGTCCGGCCCGGACCGCCCCCGTCCGGAGCGGCCGGGGATCCACCCTAGTGGGCAGGTCAGGGGCGGACTGCGGGGGCGTCAGCGACGGGTGCAAGGCGCCTCGGCGGCGCTCCTGCCGGCGGGTTCGGCTCCTCAGGAGCCGCTCGCGGCGGAGGCATGACGAGCCCTCAGATTCGCCTTGACCAGCGTCCGCCCGAAGTCCCACATCAGGCCGCCGCCGCCGTGGGCATCGTCCATGACGGCCGTGAACGCCGCCACGAACCGGTCCACCTCCCGCTCGCCGATGATCAGCGGCGGAATCAGCTTGATGACCTCCAGGTGGTCGCCGGAGACCTGGGTCAGGATGCGGTGCCGCTGCAACAGCGGCACCACCACCATCTGCGCGAACAGCCCCTTGCGCGCCGCCTGCAGCATCGTCCAGCGGCTCCGTAGGCCCAGCGACGTGGGGCGGCCGAACTCGATGCCGATCATCAGGCCGCGGCCCCGTACGTCGTGCAACAGCTCGTACCGGTCGACGAGGGCGGCGAGCCTGCCGCGCAGCAGGTCGCCGGTGTGCCGGGCGTTGGCGACCAGCTGCTCGTCCTCCATCACCGCGAGCACCGCCAGACCGGCCGCCATCGCCTGGGCGTTGGCGCCGAAGCTGGCGGAGTGCACCAGCACCCGGTCCATGGACGAGTAGACCTTCTTGAAGATCCAGTCCTTGCCCAGGGTCGCCCCGACCGGGACGTAGCCGCCGGACAGCGCCTTGGCCACGCACACCAGGTCCGGTTCGACGCCGTCCTCGTGCTGATGGGCGAAGAAGTCGCCGGTGCGGCCGAGGCCGGTCTGCACCTCGTCGGCGATCAGCAGGGCCTTGTGCCGGTACAGCAACTCCTGTGCGGCGCGCAGGAATCCGGGTGGGGTGGGGTGGACGCCCTTGCCCTGGATCGGCTCGACCACGAAACCCGCCACATCGCCGCGCCGCAGCTCCCGTTCCAGCGCGTCCAGGTCGCCCAGTGCGATGGCGGTGTCGGGCAGCAGCGGGGCGAAGCCGTCCCGGAAGCCGTCCTCGCCGTTGACCGAGAGCGAGCCGGTGGTCAGGCCGTGGAAGGCGTGGGTGCAGTAGACGATGCGCGGTCTGCCGGTGGCGTAGCGGGCGAACTTCAGGGCAGTCTCGATGGCCTCGGTGCCGCTGTTGCCGAAGAACACCCGGTCGAGGTGGGGTGCGTGGGCCAGCAGCTGCTCGGCCAGCAGCCCGGGCAGCGGCTGGCAGTCGAAGCGGGTGAGGTCCGGCAGGTCGGCGTCCAGCACGTCGTGCAGCGCCTTGCGGACGACGGGGTGGTGCCGGCCCAGGCCCATCACACCGAACCCGGCGAGCATATCCAGGTAGTCCTGGCCCTCGTGGTCGAAGAAGTAGGCGCCCTCGGCCCGCTCGTAGACCTTGTCGAAGCCGAGGGTGTGCAGCATCCGCGGCAGCTGGTGGTTGAGGTACCGGCTGTGCAGCTCATAGCGCTCACCGCCGCGCTCGGCGAGCAGCTCGGTCAGGTCGAATCCGGTCACGGGGTGTTCTCCTTACGGGCCAGTGCGCCACTGATCCGGCCGGCGATCTCGGCCGGTGTGAGGCCGAGATCGGCCAGCAGCTCACCGCGTCTGGCATGCGGCAGGAACTGGTCGGGGATGCCGAAGGCGCGCAGCGGCACATCGACGTCGGCGTCCCGCAGCGCCTGCCCGACCGCCCAGCCGATGCCGCCGTTGACGGAGTTGTCCTCGACGACGGCCACCATGGCGTGCTGGGCGGCGAGCGGAGGGAGGGCCGGATCGACCGGTTTGACCCAACGGGGGTCGACGATGGTGGTGTCGACGCCGCGGGCGGCGAGCAGTTCGGCCACCCGCAGGCAGACCGGGGCCATCACCCCGACCGCGATCAGCAGGACGTCGGGGTGGGGGTCGCGGTGCAGCACATCGACGCCGCCGATCCGGTCCACGGCCGGGACCGGGTCGTCGACCGCCTCCTTGGGGAAGCGGAGGACGGTCGGGGCGTTGCGCACCTCCAGCGCCTCCCGCAGCTGGGCGCGGAGCTGGTCGGCGTCGCGCGGTGCGGCGATCCGCAGCCCGGGTACGACGCCGAGCACCGACAGGTCCCACATGCCGTTGTGCGAGGGCCCGTCGGTGCCGGTGACCCCGGCCCGGTCGAGGACGAAGGTCACCCCGCACTTGTGCAGCGCGACGTCCATCAGGACCTGGTCGAAGGCGCGGTTGAGGAAGGTGGCGTAGACCGCGACGACGGGGTGCAGGCCGCCGGTGGCCAACCCGGCGGCACAGACCGCGGCGTGCTGTTCGGCGATGCCCACGTCCCACACCCGGTCGGGGTAGGCCTCGGCGAACTTCCCCAGCCCGACCGGCTGCAGCATGGCGGCGGTGAGGGCGACGACGTCCTCGCGTTCGGCGCCGATGCGGACCATCTCGTCACCGAAGACCTCGGTCCACGACGGCGCCCCGGGCGGGGTGGCGGGTGCGCAGGTCAGGGGGTCCATCACGCCGACGGTGTGGAAGTGGTCCGCTGCGTCGTCCAGGGCGGGCGGGTAGCCGCGGCCCTTCTCGGTCAGGCAGTGCACCAGGACGGGGCCGTGGAAGCCCGCGGCACGGCGCAGCGCGGATTCCACGGCGGCGGTGTCATGGCCGTCGACCGGGCCGAGGTACTTCAGGCCCAGGTCCTCGAACATGCCCTGCGGGGCGATGAAGTCCTTCAGGCCCTTCTTGGCGCCGTGCAGCGTCTCGAAGAGCGGCCTGCCGACCACGGGGGTGCGCTCCAGGACGTCCTTGCCCCAGGCCAGGACCTTCTCATAGCCGTCGGTGGTGCGCAGGGTGGCCAGGTGGCCGGCCAGGCCGCCGATGGTCGGCGCGTAGGAGCGCTCGTTGTCGTTGACGACGATGATCAATGGACGGTCCTTGGCGGCGGCGATGTTGTTGAGCGCCTCCCAGGCCATGCCGCCGGTCAGCGCGCCGTCACCGATGACCGCGACCACGTGGTCGTCGCTGCCGCGCACCTGGTTGGCCTTGGCCAGGCCGTCGGCCCAGCCCAGCACCGTCGAGGCGTGGCTGTTCTCGATCACGTCGTGGACCGATTCGGCTCGCGAGGGGTAGCCGGACAGACCGCCCTTGGCGCGCAGCTTGGAGAAGTCCTGACGCCTCGTCAGGAGCTTGTGTACGTACGACTGATGGCCGGTGTCGAAGAGGATCCGGTCGGCCGGGGAGTCGAAGACCCGGTGCAGGGCCAGGGTCAGTTCGACCACGCCGAGGTTGGGGCCAAGGTGACCGCCGGTGCGGGTGACGGCGTGCACGAGGAAGTGCCGGATCTCCTCGGCGAGTCGGGGCAGGTGCTCGGCGGGAAGCGCCTTGAGGTCGCGCGGTCCCCGGATCTGTTCCAGCAGGGTCATCTGCGGTCGGTCCCCCTCTGTGCGTTCGGCTGACCGTGCCTGCCGGGGAGCCGTGGGCGGCCAGCTCCCCGGCGGCGCTCATCGCGTCATCCGCGGTTGCCCGCGACGGTCTCCTTGGCGGCCCGGAGGGACTCCTTGAGGGAGTCCATGGTGGCCAGGACGGCGGTCGGCTCGTAGCCGCAGTGCGCCATGCAGTTGGCGCAGCGGGGGTCCTTGCCGCGGCCGTACTTCTCCCAGTCGGTCTCCTCGATGAGCTCGCGGTACGTCGGGACGTAGCCGTCGCTCATCAGGTAGCAGGGGCGCTGCCAGCCGAAGAGCGAGTAGTTCGGGATCGCCCAGGCCGTGCACGAGAAGTCCGCCTTGCCCTCCAGGAAGTCCAGGAAGAGCGGGCTGTGGTTGAGCCGCCAGCGGCGCCGGTTGCCGCCGGCGAAGGCCTTCCGGAACAGCTCCCGGGTCTGTTCGACGCCCAGGAAGTGCTCCTGGTCGGGGGCCTTCTCATAGGCGTAGGCGGGCGACAGCATCATCTCGTCGACCTTCAGCTCGTCATTGAGGAAGTTCAGCACCTCGATGACGGTCTGCGGGGTGTCGGTGTTGAAGAAGGTGGAGTTGGTGGTGACCCGGAAGCCGCGCCGCTTGGCCTCCTTGATGGCCGCCACCGCCTCGTCGAAAACGCCTTCCTTGGCGACGGACTCATCGTGCCGCTCGCGCATTCCGTCGATGTGCACGGCGAAGGCGAAGAACGGGGAGGGGGTGAATTTCTCGATCTTCTTGCGCAGCAGCATGGCGTTGGTGCACAGGAAGACGTACTTCCGCTTGGCCACCAGCTGCCGGACGATCTCGTCGATCTGCGGATGCATCAACGGTTCGCCACCCGCGATGGAGACCATCGGTGCCCCGGACTCCAGCACCGCTCCGACTGCCTGCGCCACCGGCATCCGCTGCTTCAGTACGCCCGCCGGATGCTGGATCTTGCCACAGCCCTCGCACTTCAGATTGCATGCGAAGAGCGGTTCCAGCTCGACGATGAGCGGGAACTTCGTACGCCGGCGGAGCATCTTCTGTTCAAAGAGATAGGTCCCGACCCGGATGGACTGACGGAGCGGCATGGCCATCTGGCTCACCTCCTGGGGAGCAGCAAAGAACGGTGCCATTCATCGAAAACGGGGAGCACGGCGCGCAGCACTTTGAAGGCCGATATTCCACCGCGCACGGTCCCGATGCGTACGAGTTCATGTTCCGGAGCGTCCACGACCACCCGGACGGCCGCAACCGGACGGCGGCCGGCCCGCTGGGCCGCAAAGAGCGTGGCGGCGGACTCCATGTCCACCGCCACCGCTCCGGCCGCGTGCAGCTCGGCGCGCTCGGCGCCGCGTACGACGTGGTCACAGCCGCGCAGCAGGCCGCTGTGCACGGTGAGGCCGCGCTGCCGCAGGGCGGCCAGCAGCGGGCCGTTGTCACGGCACAGGACGTCCCCGGCGCCGGGCCGGTGGTCGCGGGTGGCCTCGGCGACGACCACGTCCCCGGGGCGCATGCCCGGCGCGAGCCCCGCGCAGAAGCCGCTGGCGATCACCGGGGAACGCTGGGTGCGCGACCCCTCACCCAGTGCTTTGGCCAGGGCGCGTTCGGCCGCCTGGGGGCCCATTCCGGTACGGAGCACGACCGGCTCGGGACGGTTGCCGCCGACTGCCGCGCGCCCGCCGCGCAGCGCGAACCGCTCGATGCCGAGCGCACAGGCGACCAGCAGGGGCGGGTCCGCGTCCGCGGCGGGCGGTCTCGGCATCAGGCACCCACCGGCCCGCTGGTCGGGCCCCCGCCCAGATAGCGGCCCAGGGCCGTGAGCGGGAAGACCTGGCGGTAGAGGTGGTAGTTGATGGAGAAGTCCCAGGGGAAGCCCGTCCCGGTGAAGTACGGCTCGTCCCAGGAGCCGTCCTCGCGCTGGGTATCGGTCAGCCAGCGCACCCCGCGCCGCACCGCCCTGCTCTCCCGTTCCCCAGCCGCCAGCAGCGCCATCAGGGCCCAGGCGGTCTGTGAGGCGGTTGAGGCGCCGCGCCCGGCCCACTTCTCCGGGTCCTGGTAGGAACGCTGGTCCTCGCCCCAGCCGCCGTCGTCGTTCTGCACCTGCTCCAGCCAGCGCACGGCCCGGCGCACGGCCGGATGTGAGCCGGGGATGCCGGCCGCGGCGAGCGCGGGCAGCACCGAGCCGGTGCCGTAGACGTAGTTGGTGCCCCAGCGCCCGAACCAGGCGCCGCTGGGCTCCTGTTCGGCCAGCAGCCAGGCGATGCCGCGGCGGGTGCGCGGGTCATGGGTGCGGCCGACGTCGGCGAGCATCTCGACGACATGGGCGGTGACATCGGCCGACGGCGGGTCGACGACCTCCCCGAAGTCGCAGAACGGCAGGCGGTTGGGGAAGGGGCTGGTGTTGTCGGCGTCGAAGGCGCCCCAGGCCCCGTTGCGGGACTGCATCCCGACACCCCAGCGCACCGCGCGGCGGACCGCGGCCTCGACCCGCTGCGGGTCGGGGTGCCGGACCCGGCGCAGCGCGAGGACCACCTCGGCGGTGTCGTCGATGTCCGGGTAGGTGTTGTTGTGGAACTCGAACGCCCATCCTCCGGAGGGCAGTTGGGGGCGCCGCACGCTCCAGTCACCGGTCCGGTCGATCTGCTCGGCGAGCATCCAGTCGACGGCCTTGACCAGCTGTGGATGGTCGGCGGGCACTCCGGCGTCGGCCAGCGCGATGGTGGCCAGGCAGGTGTCCCACACCGGCGATTGGCAGGCCTCGATCATCCGGACGGGCGCGCCTCCCGAACCGTCCGGCCCGGGAGGACCGTCCTGGCGCCACACGGCGAACCGGTCCAGCGAGGCGAGGCCCGACCGCAGCACCGGGTGGTCGAGGTCGTAGCCGAGGAGGTGCAGCGCGATGACGGAGTAGACGGCGGGCGGCTGGATGCCGCCCCAACAGCCGTCGTTCTCCTGGCGCTCGATGATCCAGCGGGCGGCGGAACGCATCGCGGCGCCGCGCAGCGTGCGCAGCGCGACCTTGTGGTAGAGGTGCAGCGCCTTGTCCAGGCGCTGGAAGAGGCCGTCCCAGCTGGTGGCCGGGGCGAGCGGCCGGGGCGGGTTGGGGCGGCGCGGATCGGTGTGCAGCTCGTCCAGCCCGAACGGCGCCGGGCGCACCGGGCGCTTGGCCGAGACGATGGTCAGCGGGACGATGGTCTGTCGGGCCCAGCAGCCGAAGTCATAGATGTTGAGCGGGAACCACTTGGGCAAGTAGAGGATTTCCGGCGGGAGTTCGGGCAGGTCCTGCCACTTCCACCAGCCGAAGAGCGCCAGCCAGATGCGGGTGAAGACCCGGGCGGCGGCGATACCGCCCTGTGCGCGGATCCAGACCGAGGCGTCGGCCATGTGCGGTGCGTCGGGCTCGTCCCCGGCGAGCCGGAGGGCGACATAGGCCTCGATGGTGGCGGAGAGTTCGCCGGGCCCGCCGTAGAAGGTGGCCCAGGTGCCGTCCGGACGCTGCTCCGCACGGATGTGGCGGGCCGCGGCCTGAGTGAGCTCCGGGTCCTGGATTCCCAGGAACTGACGGAGCAGCAGGTCCTCGGCGTCCATGGTGACGTTGGTCTCCAGGTCCCCCTTCCACCAACCGGCGGGGTCCTGGAGCGACAGCAGGTAGTCGGTGGCGCGGGCGGTGGCGCGCCGGGCCGACTCCGCCGTGTCGTCGAGTACGGCGGTCCGGGTGCCGTCGGTCGGTTCGGTTGTTTCAGCTGTGGCTTCGTTGGCCGCGGGGGCCCGGGGCGGCAGCGCCCCGGTGCTTCCGTCGGTCGTCGCTGTCATGGCTTCCCCTTCTGCAGTGAACTGTCAATGCGTGTTCAGGGATTCCGTCGGCCGATGCCCGGCTGGCACCGGCCGGCGACTGCGAACTATGCGGCGTCGATGGCGATCATCTCTCGCGTACGACGACGAAGTCCGCGAGCGCGACGAGCTGTGCGCGGACCTGCTCCGGCATCTCGATCTCGTTCAGCGCGGCGATGGCGGTGGCGTGCTGGCGACGGGCCTCCTGGGAGGTCCACTCGCGCCCGCCGGCCTCCTCGATGAGGGCGGCGCGGGAGGCGAACTCCTCCTCGGTGAAGTCGGCGATCTCGCTCTCGCTCTTCTTGGCGTCGGCCGCCAGGATGCCGGCCAGCCGCTCGGAGGCCGGGCCGCCGGCGTCCAGCGCGGCGACGACCGGCAGCGACTTCTTGCGCTGGCGCAGGTCGCTCCAGGTCTGCTTGCCGGTGGCCTCCGGGTCGCCCCAGATGCCCAGCAGGTCGTCGACGGCCTGGAAGGCGAGGCCGAGGTGGTAGCCGTACGTCTCCAGGGTGTCCGCGGTGCGGTCGTCGGCGCCGCCGAGCACCGCACCGATGGAGACCGCGCAGGCCAGCAGCGCGCCGGTCTTGTTGCCCTCCATCTCCAGGCACTCCTCGACGGTGACCCGCTCGCGGTGCTCGTAGGAGATGTCCTGCGCCTGGCCGTCGATGAGCTTGCGGCTGGCCAGGGTCAGCCGGCGGGTGGCGCGGCCGGCGTCGACCGTGCCGAGCTCCAGCAGTATCTCGTTGGCGAGGGCGAACAGCGCGTCACCGACCAGGATCGCCTGGGCGGGGCCGTGCACCTTCCACACCGTGTCGCGGTGCCGGCGCTGCTCGTCGCCGTCCATGAGGTCGTCGTGCAGCAGCGAGAAGTTGTGCACCAGCTCGACGGCGACCGCGCCGGGGATGCCGACCTCCGGAGCCGCTCCGGCGACCTCGGCCGACAGCAGGGCGAGCGCGGGGCGCACCGCCTTGCCACCGTCACCCGCCGCGGGCCGGCCCTCGGCGTCGATCCAGCCGAAGTGGTAGGCGGCGACGGTGTTCATGGGGGGAGCGAGCCGGTCCACGACGGCACGCAGCACGGGAGTGGCGAGGGTCCGCCCGCGCTCCAGCAGCGCGGTGACGCTCGCGGTGTCGATAGCTGGGGAAGCCGGATTCACGGTTTCTCCTCTGTTTCCGGTGCTCGTGCTCGTGCGAGCGCTCGTACTCGTAGTCATGCCGCCTCCTGAGGCAACTGGCCTTGGGGGAAGCCGAGTTCGTTGAGTGCCTCGCGAGCGGCGGCGGTGCCGCTGCGAACAGCGCTCTCCATCGTCGCGGGCCACCCGGTGGCGGTCCACGCACCGGCCAGGAACAGGCCGGGGGCTTGGGTGCGGGCGGCGGGGCGGAGCCTGCCGACGCCCGGGGCGGGGGCGAAGGTCGCGGTGCGTTCGCGGGTGACGAAGAAGTCCAGCACGCGGGCGCCCCGGGCGGCCGGCAGCAGCCGCTCCAGCTCGGGAAGGTAGCGGGCGCGCAGCTTGGCGACCGGCTGGTCGATCTCCTCCTGGGCGGCGGACTGCGACACGGCGAGGTACTGGCAGTGCGCGTTCCCGGCGGTACGGGTCATCCCGGAGGCGTCGGTGCGGTCGAACACCCACTGGACCGGCGAGCCGACGGCGGCGAAGAACGGGCGGCGCAGCACCTTGCGGTCGTAGACCACATGGAGGTTGAGGATCGGGGCGGTGCCGATGTCCAGCAGCCGGTCCTTGCCGTCCAGCGCCCCGTCGGGCAGCAGCCCGTGCGTCTCGCGCTGCGGCACGGCCAGCACCACGGTGGCCGCGGTGAGCTGCTCGGTGCCGTGCGGGCCGTTCTCCACCGTGACCCGCCAGCCGTCGTCGGCGCGCTGTACGGCGGTGGCGCGGGTCCGCAGGGCGATGCGCACCCCGGCCTTCTCCAGCGCCGTACGGGCGAGGTCGTCGTGGACGTCGCCGAGCGGGACGCGGGCCCAGCCGATGTCGGCGGCGCCGGGGGCGGACAGCAGCCCGGTCTGGAAGACCTTGGCGGCCAGACCCATCGAGGCGTCGGCAGCACGGGCGTTGAGGGTGGCGATGCCGACCAGGTCCCACAGCGCCTCCACGGCACGGGCGGACTGGCCGTGCCGGCGCAACCAGGTGGCGAAGTCGATGCCGTCCAGCGCGGGGTCGGCCGGGTCCAGGCCCTTGAGCGCGAGGGTGGCCCGCACCACCCCGGCCCGCTCGGCCGGTGACAAGTGCGGGTAGCTCGCGAGGCTCTTGGTGAGGTGCAGCGGGACGGGCAGCGCGGTGCGGCGCAGCCGGCCGAGCCGCATCCGGTCGGCGTCCAGCACGGGGACGTCCATCCGGTCCTGGAGCGGGACGAGGCGGGCCGCGCCCAGCCGGCCCAGCAGCCGGCCGTAGGCGGTGCAGCAGCGCAGGTAGACGTGCTGGCCGTTGTCCACGCTCAGCTCGCCGACGGCGCTGTCGCGGCGGAAGGAGAAGACCAGCCCGCCCAGCCGCGGCCGGCCCTCGACGAGGGTGACCGGCAGCCCGGCATCGGCCAGGGCGAGCGCCGCGGTCGTGCCCGCGAGGCCGCCCCCGATGACCACCGCTGAGGTGGCGTGCGCCGTCATCCGTTCTCCCCCCGTACTGCTGAGAGTGACGCAGCCGGCCCGTGGAGGGTTGCCCGGCGTGGTGACGCGGGGTCACCGCTGTCGTGCGCGGCCGGGCGGATCATCCACGCCTCCGGACGGTCTGCCGGCGGCCGATCGCCCGCGCGTCGAGCCCGGACAGCCCGCGCACCGCGACGAACGCCTTCTCCCGGCCGGGCAGCGAGACCCGGCCGCGCAGCACCGCCTCGGGGTCGGCGGCGATCCGGGTGAGCAGGCGGTGGTAGATGCCGGCCATCGCGGCCACGCAGGCACCGCTGCGCCTGTCGAGCATCGGGAGCAGCTGGAAGCCCTCGGCGAACAGTGCCCGGGCCCGCTTGACCTCGTAGTGCACCAGGCCGGTGAAGTCCGAACCGGGCGGCGGTACTGGGCGCTCGAAGCCGGCCGAGCAGCCGAACTTGGCCAGGTCCTCGGCCGGCAGGTAGGTCCGGCCGTTGCCGGCGTCCTCGCGAACGTCCCGGAGAATATTGGTCAGTTGGAGGGCGAGGCCGAGCGTGTCGGCGTACTCGAAGGCGCGCTCGGCGTCCGGTGCGCCCGGCGCCGTGCCGAACACGCCCAGCGAGAGCCGGCCGATGGCGCCGGCGACGCAGCGGCAGTAGACCTTCAGCTCGTCCCAGGTCTCATAGGTCTCGCCGCGCACATCGGCCAGCACGCCGTCGATCAGCTCGTCCAGCGCGTCCAGCGGGATGGGGAAGCGCCCGGCGGCGTCGGCGAGGGCGACGGCCACCGGGTCGGTGTCGTCCTCCTCGATCCGGCCGTCCTTGATGCGGGCCAGCAGCGCCCGGGTGTCCTCCAGCCGCTGCTGCTTGGCCGGGGCCTGCAGTTCGCCGTCGCCGATGTCGTCGACCCGGCGGGAGAAGGCGTAGAGCGCCGACATGGCGTGCCGCTTGTCGGTCGGCAGGAGCCTGATGCCGTAGGCGAAGTTGCGTGCCTGCTGCCCGGTGACGGTCTCGCAGTAGCGGTATGCAGCGAGCACCGGCGCGGACATCTGTGTGGTTGCCTCCACGGTCCGACTCACCCCTCTCTTCGCAATGTCGCCCCGACCTCGCGCAGCAGGCTGAGCTTGGTTGGCTTGGGCGGTCCAGGGAGTACGTCGTGTTCGGCGGCCGCGACCGCCTGGAGTGCGGCGCGCCCGCCGGCGACAAAACCGGCCAGCAGCAGCTTGAGTCTGCCGTGGACGCTACCCACCAGCGGGGTGCCTTCATTCAGCAGCTCACGGGCGCGTTCCGCCTCGTAGGCGATCAGTGCGCGCACCGATGCGCCCCCGCTCGGGGCGGCCAGATCGGCCTCGGTGACACCGAAGCGTTTCAGGTCCTCGGCGGGGAGGTAGATGCGGTCTCGCCCGAGGTCCTCGGCCACGTCCTGGATGTGCTCGACGATCTGCAGGGCGGTGCAGACCGCGTCCGAACGACGGATCCGCTCGGGGGACGAGGTACCGGTGATGCCGAGGACGAGCCGTCCGACCGGGTTGGCGGAGAGCTCGCAGTAGGCGACCAGGTCGTCGTAGGTGGTGTAGCGGCTGACCCGCTGGTCCTGGCGGTTGGCCTCGATCAGGCCGAGGAACGGCTCGGGAGTGAGTTCACAGCGGCGGACGGTCGGGCCGAGCCGGCGCATCAGCGGGTGCCGGGGGCCGGGCGCCCGGTCGCTGAAGACGCGCCGCAGATCCGCCTCCAGCGCGTCGAGCAGTGCGGGACGGTCGTCGTACTGGGCGCGGTCCAGTCCGAGGAGGACGGCATCGCCGCCACCGGGTGCGAGGTCGCCGTCTCCGATGTCGTCGACGAGCCGGGCGAAGCCGTAGACGGCCGTCAGATCGGCCCGCCACGCGCGGGGCAGAAAGAACGGCGCGACCGGGAAGTTCTCGTGTGCGGCCTGATCGAGCACGGTGCGCGTCTGGTCCCGCCCGTCACCCGCCGCCACCCTTCGGAGGAAGGCGCGACGCGCCCGGTCGTTGTCTCGGCTCACCGTGGGCTGCCCGGCGCATTTCGGTGCCGGAGCGAACCAGTAGCCATTGCCGTCACGTCTCCCGTTCTACACCGCCAAGCCAAAACATCCTATTTCGGACACGCCGCACTGGACGACGCGCCCTGATCGAGCCCTCATCGCCGTCTTGGGTGAGCTATGCCCGACATGCACCACTTGTGCGCTTCGGCACCCGTACAGCTTACGCCGTACAGCTGGCCGGCAGCCGAGCGGGTACCGACAGCCCGGGCCCACCGTCCGGTCAACATCGGCAAAGGCCCGAACAGTTCCCGAACCCGGCAGAGTTGACCATCTCTTCACCGTGAAGGCCTCCGCGAGGCGGTGTCGCGGAGGCCTTCGGGTGCGGAGGGGCTACTTGCCCGTCTCCTTCTCGTACGCCTTGATGACCTCGTCGGTCGGGCCGTCCATCAGCAGCTCGCCGCGCTCCAGCCACAGCACCCGGTCGCAGGTGTCCCGGATGGACTTGTTGTTGTGGCTCACCAGGAAGACCGTGCCGGCCTCCTTGCGCAGCTCGCGGATGCGGGCCTCGGAGCGCTTCTGGAAGGCGCGGTCACCGGTGGCCAGCGCCTCGTCAATCATCAGTACGTCGTGGTCCTTGGCCGCCGCGATGGAGAACCGCAGGCGGGCCGCCATACCGGAGGAGTAGGTCCGCATCGGCAGCGAGATGAAGTCGCCCTTCTCGTTGATGCCCGAGAAGTCGACGATGCCGTCGTAGCGCTCGCGGATCTGCTCGCGGGACATGCCCATCGCCAGCCCGCCGAGGACGACGTTCTTCTCGCCGGTCAGGTCGTTCATCAGGGCCGCGTTGACGCCCAGCAACGAGGGCTGGCCGTGGGTGTAGACCTTGCCGCGCTCGGCCGGCAGCAGACCGGCGACCGCCTTGAGCAGGGTCGACTTGCCCGAGCCGTTGGAGCCGATCAGGCCGATCGACTCGCCCCGGTAGGCGGTGAAGGACACGCCCTTGACCGCGTGCACCTCGCGCACACCGGCGGACGGCCTGCGGCGGATGATCCGGTTGAGCGCCGCGGTGGCACTGCCCTTGCCGGCACCGGTGCCGTAGACCCGGTAGACGATGTGCAGATCGTCCGCGATCACCGTCGGGATGCGCGCCTCGGCCGCCTCGGTCGGCTGAACGCCGTTCTTCTGCTCAGCCACGTCCGTACCGCTCCTCAGCCTTCCAGAAGTACACGAAGCCGACGACGCCCATCAGCAGCGCCCAGCCCCCGGCGAACGCCCACACGTGGTGCGGCAGCTGCGCCTTGGTGAAGCTGTCGATCAGGGCGAAGCGCATCAGGTCGATGTAGACCGCCGCCGGGTTGCCGTTCAGCAGGACCTCGACGAACGCCGGGACGTGCTTGCCCTTGAGGATCAGGTCGATGCTGAACATCACGCCGGACGCGTACATCCAGGTCCGCATGATGAACGGCATCAGCTGCGCCAGGTCCGGCGTCTTGGCGCCCAGGCGGGCCATCACCATCGCCAGCCCGGTGTTGAACACGAACTGCAGCGCCAGCGCCGGGATCGCCAGCAGCCACGACCAGGTCGGCATCTGCCCGAAGCCCAGCAGGATGACGACCAGCACACCCATGGAGAACAGCAGCTGCTGGAGCTGCATCAGGCAGAACGAGATCGGCAGACAGGCCCGCGGGAAGTGCAGCGCCCGCACCAGCCCCAGGTTCCCCGAAATCGCCCGGGTCCCCGCCATCACCGAGCTCTGGGTGAAGGTGAAGATGAAGACGCCGGTCACCAGGAACGGGACGAAGTCCGGAACGCCCTTCCGGGTACCGATGAGCAGGCCGAAGATCAAGTAGTAGACCGCCGCGTTCAGCAGCGGGGTGGCGACCTGCCAGACCTGCCCCAGCTTGGCCTGGCTGTACTGCGCGGTCAGCTTGGCGCTGGCGAAGGCGGAGATGAAGTGCCGCCGGTGCCACAGCTGCCGGACGTACTCCGGGAGGCCGGGGCGGGCCCCGCTCTGCGCGAGCCCGTACTTCTGGGCCCGCTGAACAGGGGTGAGCCCTTCGTCGGAGGCTGGCGGGGCACTCATGGCGACCGCACTGTCGTGCGTGGTCTCGCTCACAGTTGACACTTTCGTCCTCAAGGTGCGCTGCCGGGGCCACGCCCCGGTGCGCGCTGATGCTCTTCAGATACGAGCTTGTCAGATCACGGGAGGGCGGCCCAGTCGGGTCAGTCGCCAAACGGTAGCCCACTTCATGGGGCGCCTGGGACCGCACGGGGTGGCCCAGCCCTCCCGGAAGCCGCCCAGCCAGGCCCGCAGGGCCGGCCGCGAGGGCCGCCGGGCGAGGGTCAGCAGGATCCAGACACCGAGATAGACCGGAACCAGGGGGGCGGGGAGGTTGCGACGCGCCAGCCAGACGCGGTTCCGGGCCACCATGCGGTGGTAGACCGCGTGCCGGGCCGGCGCCGTCGTCGGGTGGTACAGAACCATGTCCGACCGGTAGTCGATCAGCCAGCCGGCGTCCAGCGCCCGCCAGGCCAGGTCGGTCTCCTCATGGGCGTAGAAGAAGTCGTCGGGCAGCCCGCCGACCTCGGCGAAGACCTTCGTGCGGACCGCGTTGGCGCCGCCGAGGAAGGTGGTCACCCGCGAGGAGCGCATCGGATCGGAGGCGCGCAGCCGCGGGACGTGGCGGCGCTGGGTCTCACCGGTGTCCGGATCGGCGATCCGGAAGCTGATGATCCCCAGCTCGGGGTCCGCGGCGAACGCCTCGCGGCACAGCTGGGCGGTGTCCTCCCTGGCCAGCAGCCCGTCGTCGTCCAGGAACAGCAGGATGTCGACGTCGCTGCCGCCGGGGCCGAACGCCTCGATGCCGGCGTTGCGGCCGGCCGGGATGCCGACGTTCTCCGGCAGCTCGACGGTGCGTACGTCCAGTCCGGGAACCGTCAGCTCGGGCAGCGGTGAGCCGTTGCCGACCACCGCGATCTCGACCTGGTCGCCGTCCTGCTTGGCGACCGAGTCCAGCAGCGCGCGCAGCTCCTCGGGGCGGTTGCCCATGGTGATGATCACCGCACCGACCCGCATACCGGTGTCCATACCCGCCCCCGTCACTTGAGCCTGCTGGAGGCGAGGATGGACACCAGGTGCAGCAGCGTCTGGAGCACCGCGATGCCGGCGAGCACGGCGACGCCGAGGCGGGAGAAGAACAGGTCGCCCCGGACGGTGTCCAGGATCGCCAGGACCAGGATCAGCAGGGACGCCTCGACCCCGAGGACCAGCCGGTGGAACTTCAGCGCCGCGGCGGCCTTACGGGCCAGCGCCATCCCGGACGAGCGCGGCTCGGACGCCGCCTCCTTCACCGGCGGCAGCCCGCCCTGGTGCCGGGCGACGCCGACCAGGTCGGTCTCCGCCTTGATCAGGATGGCGCCGAGGGCGGCGAGGGTGCCGAGGAAGGCCCACAGCCAGTCGATCCTCCCTGTGCCCCACAGGTCAGCGGCGCGCAGGCCGAAGCCGACCAGGACCGCGGCGTCGCACAGGTAGGCGCCGACCCGGTCCAGGTACACCCCGCCGAGCGAGAACTGCTTCTTCCAGCGGGCGACCTCGCCGTCGACGCAGTCGAGCAGCAGGTAGAGCTGGACCATCAGCACGCCGAGCACGGCGCCCGCGATCCCCGGCACCAGCAGTGCCGGGGCGGCGAGGACGCCGAAGACGGTCATCAGATAGGTCAGCTGGTTGGGCGTGACCCGCGTGTTCACCAGGTGCCGGTCGATGCGCAAGGAGATCTCGCGCATGTAGAGCCGGCCGGCCCAGTGCTCACCGCTGACCCGGTCCTTCACCCCCTCGGGGTGCACGACCGGGCGGAGTTCAGCTACTGACGGCTTGTGCATAGTCGGCGTAAGCGTCCCTGATCTGGTCGGTGGACAGGTCGAGGTGCTCCAGGATGGTGTAGCGCCCCGGGCGGGTCTTGGGTGCGTAGGCGACGGCCTCGACGAACTCCTCGTCCGTGAAGCCGATTTCGCCCGGCGTGACCGGCAGCCCGTGCCGGCGCAGCACCTCGACCATCAGGTCACGGGTCTCCTTGTCCCCGCGCAGGTGCGTGGCGAAGGCGGCACCGAGGCCGCACTGCTCGCCGTGGCTCGCCGCCCGCTTGGGGTAGAGGATGTCCAGCGCGTGGTTGATCTCGTGGCAGGCGCCGGACGCGGGGCGGCTGTCGCCGGCCACCGACATCGAGATGCCGGTGAGGACCAGGCCTTCGGCCAGCACCTGGAGGAATCCGTCGTCACCGACGCCGCCCGGGTGCCGCAGCACGGCCTCGCCGGCCTGGCGCGCCATGGCGGCGGCCAGCCCGTCGATCGACTCGCCGGTCTCGCGGTGCGAGAGCTCCCAGTCCGCGACCGCGGAGATGTTGGAGATCGCGTCGCCGATGCCGGAGCGGACGAACCGGACCGGAGCCTCGCGGATGATGTCGAGGTCGATCACCACGGCGATCGGGTTCGGCACACCGTACGAGCCGCGGCCCGCGTCGTTGTCCAGCGTGGCCACCGGCGAGCACAGGCCGTCGTGCGACAGGTTCGTCGCAACGGCGACCAGCGGCAGGCCGATCCGCGCCGCGGCGAACTTGGCGCAGTCGATGATCTTGCCGCCGCCGAGGCC
This sequence comes from Streptomyces sp. NPDC020742, assembly GCF_040641675.1. NCBI lineage: Bacteria > Bacillati > Actinomycetota > Actinomycetes > Kitasatosporales > Streptomycetaceae > Streptomyces > Streptomyces sp. NPDC020742. The sequence continues at coordinate 69,443 of NZ_JBFAEA010000009.1, read as the reverse complement.
CACGACCGCGTCGTAGTGCCCCTTCTTCATGGCGTCGGCCAGCTTGATCGCGTCGTCCAGCGTGCCGCCGTCGACCTCGTACCACTCGGCGCCCGGCAGTGCGGGCGACAGCCGCTCGCGCAGCCGCGCCCCCGAGCCGCCGCTGATCGCGATGGCCAGCTTGCCGGACGCGGAGATGCGCTGATCGGCCAGCAGGCCCGCCAGGTCGTCCAGGGCGCCGGCGTTGATGTCAACGACGACCGGGGACGGAATGAGGCGGGTCAGTACTGGCATGCGATGTCACGGCCCTTCGCCAGGTCGTCGTGGTTGTCGATCTCGACCCACTTGACGTCGCCGATCGGCGCCACGTCCACCTTGAAGCCGCGGTTGACCAGCTCCTGGTAGCCGTCCTCGTAGTAGAGGTCGGGGTCGCGCTCGAAGGTGGTCTTCAGGGCGTCGGCCAGCTCCTCGGCGGCCTCGCCCTCGATGAGGGTGACGCCGATGTACTCACCGGTCGCCTCGGCCGGGTCCATCAGCTTGGTGATCTTCTGGACGCCCTTGGCGGGGTCCACGACGACCTTCATCTCCTCGTCGGCGAGCTGCTTGACGGTGTCCAGCGCGAGGATGATCTTCTGGCCGTTGCCGCGGGCGGCGAGCAGGGTCTTCTCGACGGAGACCGGGTGCACGGTGTCGCCGTTGGCGAGGATCACGGTGTGCTTGATCGAGTCACGGCCGCACCACAGGGAGTAGGCGTTGTTCCACTCCTCGGCCTTGTCGTTGTCGATGAGGGTGAGCTTGAGGCCGTACTTCTGCTCCAGGGCCTCCTTGCGCTCGTAGACGGCCTCCTTGCGGTAGCCGACGATGATCGCGACCTCGGTCAGGCCGATCTCGGCGAAGTTGCCGAGGGTCAGGTCGAGGATGGTGGTGTCCCCGTCGACCGGCACCAGAGCCTTCGGCAGGGTGTCGGTGTAGGGGCGCAGACGCCGTCCGGCGCCGGCGGCCAGCACGAGGCCGATCATGCGGGTTCTCCTTCATCGTGTACGGCGGGTGCTTGGGAGGACACCCAGAAGCGGATGCTCTCGATGAGCACCAGCAGCGCCAGGACCACGGCCAGGGCCGTGAGCGCGATTGTGAAACCTTGAGGGGACAGTGCGGCCGCGAGGACGGTGACCACAAGGGTCCGTCCCTCGGCACCACCGGTCGCCCGTACCAGCCACCGCGGCGGGGCTCCGGTGCCACCGCGGATGCGGTAGACCGTGTCGTAGTGATGGTAGGCGACCGCTGCGACCAGCCCGAACGCCGCGGGCAGGGCCCCGGGGACGTCCGCCCGGGCGGCCAGCACCAAGATCGTGACGTACTCGCCGGCCCGGAAGAAGGGCGGGACGAGCCAGTCGAGGGCGCCCTTGAGCGGCCGGGACACCGCCGCGCCGGCCAGCAGCGCGGAGCAGGCGGCGACGCCGACGGTGAGCCAGGACGCGGGGTGGTCCTCGAAGATCACCCAGACCAGCAGCACCGCGGCCGAGAGAAACGCCATAGCGGGCGCCAGGTACGAACCGGTCCGGCCGCGGCCGCGCGCGCCAGCGGCGATCAGCTCGGCGAGCGGCCCGGAGTCGGCGAGGTCGGCCAGCGCCTGGGCGGCCCGGTCGGTGCGGCGGGCCCGGCGGGTCAGCGAGCGCAGCACCCGGCCGGCGGTGGTGTAGCAGGCGGCCAGCGCACAGCCGACGAGCAGGGCGTAGAAGACGATGCGCGGGGTGGTCAGCGCGGTGAGCACGGCGATCATGGCCCAGCGCTCACCGATCGGCAGCACGATCATCCGGCGGACCCAGACCGTCCAGCCGACGCTGTCGAGCTTGTCCGAGAGCGCGGCGGTGGGGCTGGTGTTGGCGGTGGCGTCGTGGTTCGCCTCGTTGAACGAGAAGTCGACGACGTGGCGGCAGGTCTGCAGCACCATCGCGCCGAGCGCCAGCGCCCACACATCGTCATGGCCCCCGCCGCGGGCCGCCCCCAGGGCGAGCCCCGCGTAGTAGGCGTACTCCTTGGCCCGGTCGAAGGTGGCGTCCAGCCAGGCGCCCATCGTCGAGTACTGCAGGGAGTAGCGGGCGAGCTGCCCGTCGGTGCAGTCCAGGACGAAGGAGAACAGCAGCAGGAAGCCGGCGGCGATGAAGCCGGCGCGGCTTCCGGTGGCCGCGCAGCCGGCCGCGATCAGCGCGGTGAGCAGGGAGGCGGTGGTGACCTGGTTGGGGGTGAGCCCGCGGCGCGCGCACCAGCGCGCGAGGTACCGGGAGTAGGGGCTGATGCAGTAGGTGGTGAAGAAGCCGTCGCGGGACTTCACCGCGGTGCGCAGCCGCACCGCCTCGTCGTCGACGGCCGCGACGGCCTCCCGGGCCTGCTCGCGCTCCGCGGGCGTGAGGGCGACGGTGGCGACCAGGCTGCCCAGCTCGACGCGGTGCAGCCCGACCTCGTCGCGCTCCAGGGAGTCGCTGAGGGTTTCGGTGAGGACGTCCGTGAGGTGGGCGGTGCCGGCGCCGACCGGGATCCGGCCGACCGCCCGGTCCAGCGCGGGGCGCGCCTCGGGCTGCACGGTGAGTGCGCCGGGGACGGCCGCGGCCGGGAAGCGGGGGTCGGTGAGGGCGAGCCGCAGGGCGTGCAGATGGCCGACGAACCGGGGGTCGACGACGGCGATCCGCTGCTGCGCGGGGGCGTCGGCGATCAGCTCGGCGGCGGACGTGGGATCGTTCGCCGTACGGACGTCGAAGCCCAGCGCGCGCAGGTCGGCTTCGAGCGGCGACCCGGCGACCGGCGGACCGGTGAGGATGGCGGTCGACAGACGAACTCACTCCTTGGATGCTGACAAGGCAGCACGGGCCGGTCCGCAGTCGATCCGCATTCGATACGAACTACCCGGGCAGCGGGCGTGGCACACCAGGCGCCCCGGAGGGCTGGGTGGCACGTCGGCAGAGGCTATCGGATCGCCGGATCGGCCGTTCACCGCACATTCACCGCACGATCGAGTGACCGACGGCTGCGCCTGCCGCGATCATCATGGTGGATCGGGCGGTCCATGAACAACTGGCCGACGGCCCGGGCCTCCGATCCGGTGCCGGATATGAGAGGGCTGGTCACGGGGCGGGCGGCTTGTTCCGGGGCAGGTGTGGCGAGAGCCATCCCCGGTCCGGGGGCGCGCTCGCGCCCGGGAGCGGCCGGCGGGCCGTGGGACACCGCCCAGGAGCGGGGGCGGCGGAGCGGCGCGGATGTGGCACCTCTCACGGCCGGCGCACGCGGTGGTCGGTGCGCGCGTTGTTGCGCCGCGCACCCGCTGTGCCGCTGATCAGGACCCGGCTAGGGCAGACTTGGCGTCGGAAGACCGACGACAAGGATGGGCATGCCGATCACACCTGCCAACGGACAGACCGCCGGAGACGCGGCGGTGAGCACGCCGGGCGGCGCCGCCGAACCGATCATGCTGGAGCTGGTCGACGAGGACGGCACGACGATCGGCACCGCGGAGAAGCTCGCGGCGCACCAGCCTCCCGGGCAGCTGCACCGGGCGTTCTCGGTCTTCCTCTTCGACGAGAAGGGGCGGCTGCTGCTCCAGCGCCGGGCGCTGGGGAAGTACCACTCCCCCGGTGTGTGGTCCAACACCTGCTGCGGGCACCCGTATCCCGGTGAGGCTCCGTTCGTGGCCGCGGCCCGCCGGACCGCGGAGGAGCTGGGGCTGGCGCCGGCGCTGCTCGCGGAGGCGGGCACGGTGCGCTACAACCACCCCGATCCGGACTCCGGGCTCGTGGAGCAGGAGTACAACCACCTCTTCGTGGGGCTGGTGCGGGCCGAGCCGGCCCCGGACCCGGACGAGGTCGGCGAGATCGCGTTCGTGACGCCGCAGGAGCTGGCCGAGCGGCACGCCGCGGTGCCGTTCTCCTCGTGGTTCATGACGGTGCTGGACGCCGCACGCCCGGCGGTGCGCGAACTCACCGGGCAGTCGGCGGGCTGGTAGTCGACGGGGTGAGCGGAAGCTCGGCCCAGATGGCCTTGCCGCCGTTCACCGTGTGCTCGACGTCGCATTTGCCGCCGGCCTCGGCCGTGAGCGTCTTCACCAGCCACAGCCCACGGCCACCGACATCCCCCTCTTCCGCCTCCAGTGCCTTGGGGCGGTAGGGGTGGTTGTCCTCCACCGCGAGCCGTAGCCAGTTCGCGCCGATGGTGACCTGTACGGCGATCTGCGGGGAGAGCAGGGCGGCGTGCTGGACCGCGTTGGTGACCAGTTCGGAGACGATGAGCAGCAGACCGGCCAGGGTGTCGGCCGCGATGGGTACGTGCTGTTCGGTGAGCAGATCCCGGACTGCGTGGCGGGCCTGCGGCACCGAGGCCTCCAGGGCCGGCGCGGTGAATCGCCAGACACCTTCGTACGCGAGCGGGGAGGTCAGCTCTTCGGGGGGTTCTGCGGGGGGTCCGGAAGGCATCCTCACAGGAAGAGTGTTGAGAATCCATTGGTCCGGACCGGCTTGCTGACCACAAGTCAGCACCTATCGACGGCTTTTGACTGTTCTCAAGCGAGGCGATCGACCGGACGACCGGTCCTGTTCCCTTTGTTCCCGATGCGGGGAACTCCCTCGGATGGCGACCGTACGATCCTCGCCACCGTGGCCGAGTCGCCACCTCGGCCGCACAGAACACAGCAGGTCCGGTGCCGTGGCACCGGACCTGCTGCACATCAGTAGCGGGGACAGGATTTGAACCTGCGACCTCTGGGTTATGAGCCCAGCGAGCTACCGAGCTGCTCCACCCCGCGTCGGTTGCCCCCACATTACGGGTAGGCGGCCGCAGGACCAAATCGATGATCGGACCGCCGGCCCGGGGCCGCTCCCCCGCGGCTCCACCGCGGGCCGTGACCGCCCCGTGACAGCACCTGACGGCCCGTGCCGGTCAGAGTGTCCGGTCGGTGATCCGTCCGCCGTCGACCTCGATCCGCCGGGTGGTGTGCACCGCCGCCAGCATCCGGCGGTCATGGGTGACCAGCAGCAGGGTGCCGCGGTAGGAGGCGAGCGCGGACTCCAGCTGCTCGATGGCGGGCAGGTCGAGGTGGTTGGTGGGCTCGTCCAGGACCAGGAGGTTGACCCCGCGGCCCTGGAGGAGGGCAAGCGCGGCGCGGGTGCGCTCCCCCGGCGACAGGGTGCGCGCCGGGCGCAGTACGTGCGCCGCCTTCAGTCCGAACTTCGCGAGCAGGGTGCGCACATCGGCCGGCGAGAGATCCGGTACCGAGGCCCGGAAGGCGTCCATCAGCGGCTCGTCGCCCAGGAACAGCCCCCTGGCCTGGTCGACCTCGCCGACCACCACACCGGGGCCGAGCGCGGCCTGCCCGGTGTCCAGCGGGAGCCGCCCGAGGAGGGCGGCGAGCAGGGTGGACTTGCCGGAGCCGTTGGGGCCGGTGATGGCGACCCGGTCCGCCCAGTCGATCTGCAGGTCCACCGGGCCGAAGGAGAAGTCGCCGCGTCGGACACCGGCGCCGCGCAGGGTGGCCACCACCGCGCCGGAACGGGGCGCAGCGGCGATCTCCATCCGCAGCTCCCACTCCTTGCGCGGCTCCTCGACCACGTCCAGCCGCTCGATCAGGCGCTGGGTCTGCTTGGCCTTGGCGGCCTGCTTCTCGCTGGCCTCCGCCCGGCCCTTGCGGCCGATCTTGTCGTTGTCGGTGGCCTTGCGGCGGGCGTTCTTGACGCCCTTCTCCATCCAGTTGCGCTGGGTGTGCGCGCGGGTCTCCAGGGCGGCCTTGGTGTCGGCGTACTCCTCGTACTGTTCGCGGGCGTGCCGCCGGGCCCGTTCGCGCTCCTCCAGGTACGAGGTGTAGCCGCCGCCGTAGGTGTGGACCTGCTGCTGGGCGAGGTCGAGTTCGACCACGCGGTTCACCGTGCGGGTCAGGAACTCGCGGTCGTGGCTGACCAGGACCGTGCCCGCGCGCAGCCCGGTGACGAAGGCCTCCAGCCGTTCCAGACCGTCCAGATCGAGGTCGTTGGTCGGCTCGTCCAGCAGGAAGACGTCGTAACGGGAGAGCAGCAGCGAGGCCAGCGAGGCACGAGCGGCCTGGCCGCCGGAGAGCGTGGTCATCGGCTGGTCCAGGCCGACCGAGAGGCCGAGCTGGGCAGCGGTCTCCTCGGCGCGCTCGTCCAGGTCAGCGGCGCCCAGCGCCAGCCAGCGCTCCAGCGCCGTGGCGTAGGCGTCGTCCGCGCCGGGCCGCTCCGCGACCAGCGCCTCGGTGGCGGTGTCCAGGGCGAGCTGGGCGGCGGCCACGCCCGTACGGCGGGCGAGGAAGGCCCGTACGGTCTCCCCGGGGCGGCGGTCGGGCTCCTGCGGGAGGTGGCCGACGGTGGCGGTAGGCGGGCTCAGCGAGAGCGCGCCCGCCTCGGGAGCGTCCAGGGTGGCGAGCAGGCGCAGCAGGGTGGACTTGCCCGCCCCGTTGGCGCCGACCAGACCGATCACGTCCCCTGGGGCGACGACGAGGTCCAGGCCGGAGAACAGCACGCGCTCACCGTGGCCGGCGGCGAGGTCTTTGGCGATGAGAGTGGCAGACATCAGACCGCCGATCGTATCCGGCCGCCCCGTGCCGGTCGCTCTAATATCCCGGCATGGAACCGGGTCTGAAGACGCATGTCAGCGACGGCACAGCGACCGTCACCATCAGCAACACGGGCAAGCGCAATGCGATGACCGTCCCGATGTGGCGCGAGCTGCCACCGCTGCTGGAGCGGCTGGCCGCCGACCGCTCCGTACGGGCGTTGGTGCTGACCGGTGAGGGCGGGACGTTCTGCGCGGGTGCGGACATCGGGGCGCTGCGCGAGGGGGCCGGCGAGTCGCAGGGGCTGGCGGTGGCGGCCGAGGAGGCGCTGGCGGCCTTCCCCGGTCCCACGCTGGCGGCGATACGGGGCTACTGCGTGGGCGGTGGTGCCCAGTTGGCGGCCGCCTGCGATCTGCGGTTCGCCGAGGAGGGCGCGCTGTTCGGGGTGACGCCGGCGAAGCTCGCGGTGGCCTATCCGGCGTCCGCCACCCGGCGGCTGGTCCGGCTGGTCGGTCTCTCCGCGGCCAAGTACCTGCTGTTCTCCGGGGAGTTGATCGACTGTGCCCGGGCGCTACGGACCGGGCTGGTGGACGAGGTGCTGGCCGAGGGCGAGCTGGGCAAGCGGGTGGCGGAGTTCTCGGCCGTACTGGCGAGCCGGTCGCTGCTGACGCAGACCGCGGCGAAGGAACTGGCCAACGGGACCTGGGACGTTACGCCCGCCGAGGCCGAGGAGCGCGGCGCGTACTGGGCCGCGCAGGCCCGGGCCAGTGGCGACACCGCGGAGGGTGCCGCCGCCTTCCTGGAGCGCAGGGCGCCGCGCTTCACCTGGACCGGGGAGTGAGGTCCAGGGAGTGGCTTTCTGGGAGTGGCTTTCGGGGCGCAGCGCCCGGGGGCGAAGCGGGATGGGACGCCCGGCCGGGGGGCGGTGGCGCGGGCTGACCGGCAGTGCCGCGTGGCGCCCTGCGCTCCCGGCCCGGACGTCCTCCGCCCGTCGCTGAACGGGCTGCGCAGTACTACCCGCGCGGTGCGCGACCGGCCGTGCGGTGTCTACTCCTGGCCCGTCAGCACGAACCGGCTGCGCTCCCGCAGCAGCGCGGTGACCTCGGCCGGCGCCTTGTCCGGGGCGCCCGCGTCGTAGGGCGGCTGCGGGTCGTACTCGATGCCGAGCTGGATCGTCTGGGCAACGGTGTCCCCGGCGATCCGGCCCGCCAGCGCCAGGCCCATGTCGATGCCGGAGGAGACGCCGGCCGCCGTGACGTACTTGCCGTCGAAGACCACCCGTTCCCCGGTCGGTTCGGCACCGAGCCCGGGCAGTTGGTCCAGGGCCAGCCAGTGGGAGGTCGCCCGCCGTCCCCCGAGGAGTCCCGCGGCGCCCAGGATCAGGGAACCGGTGCACACCGAGGTGGTCCAGGTGGTGTGGGCGTCCACCGCGCGGATCCACTGGAGCAGCGGGCCGTTCGTCATCTGTGCGACCTGCCCCGGGCCCCCGGGCACGACGAGCAGGTCCGGCGCGGTGACCTCGGCGGTGCTGGCGTCGGCGACCAGCCCCAGCGAGCCGACCTCGTTGCGGTAGGTACCGGCGCGCTCACCGACGAAGACGGCCTCGGCCCCCGGGAGCCGGCTGAGCGTCTCGTAGGGGCCGATGGCGTCCAGTGTGGTGAAGCGGTCGAAGAGGAGGATGGCGATCTGCACGGTGGCTCCTGGCGGTGTGGTGGTGGGGCGGGGTGGGGTGGGTGCGGGTGATCGGGCGGGAACTGGTGGTCCGGTGGGGGCGTGCGGGAACTGGTGGTCCGGTGGGGGCGTGGCGGTCGGTGAGCCGCGCCCGGCCGGGGTGGGTCAGGCCGGCTGTGGCTGTGGTCCGGCCGGCCGGAAGCGGCGGCGGTACTCGGCCGGGGAGGCGCCCAGCGCCCGGAGGAAGGCCCGGCGCATCGCCTCCGGCGTGCCGTAGCCACAGCGCCGGGAGACCTGTTCAATGCCGTCGACGGTGTCCTCCAGGCACCGCCGTGCCGCCTCCAGGCGCACCCGGTCGACATAGCGGCCCGGCGTCATGCCGACCTCGTCGCGGAAGGCCCGGGCGAAGTGCCGCGGGGAGAGCCCCGCGCGGTCGGCGAGGGCGTCGACGGACAGGTCGGCGGCCGGGTTCTCGGTGATCCACTGCTGGACGTCGCGCAGCGGCTGCCGCTCCGCCGTCTGGGCCGCGAGCTGGGCGCTGAACTGGGTCTGGTTGCCCGGCCGGCGCAGGAAGACCACCAGGTGCCGGGCGATGGCCAGCGCGAGCTCCCGGCCGAGGTCCTCCTCCACCAGGGCCAGGGCGAGGTCGATGCCGGCCGTCACGCCCGCCGAGGTGGCCAGGTCGCCGTCCCGGACGTAGATCGGCTCGGGTTCGACCCGTACGGCGGGGAACCGCCGGGCGAGGGTGTCGCACAGCATCCAGTGGGTCGTCGCACGCCGGCCGTCCAGCAGCCCGGCTTCCGCGAGCAGCAGCGCCCCGCTGCAGACCGAGACCTTGCGCCGGGCGCGGTGGGCGTTCCCCCGTAGCCAGTCGACCAGTTGGGGGTCGGGGTTGCGGGTGCCCTGTCCGCCCGGCACGAGCAGGGTGTGCGGCGGCGCCGCGTCGGCGAGCCGCAGGTCGGGGACGAGGGTCAGTCCGCTGGTGGTGCGGACCGGAGCGTCGTCCAGAGCGGCGGTACGGATCCGGTAGGCGCCGGGGACCCCCTGGCACGCCCCGTTGAAGACCTCGACCGGTCCGCTGACGTCGAGGGCCTGCACGCCGTCGAAGAGGACGACCAGCACATCGCGCTGTTCCATGCCTCCATCCTGATCACGTGCGGCCATGGCGGCAATGACGGATTTCCCACCTTTCCTGCCATGGAAGGGCGTGCGGGCGGGCGACTGCGCGGGCGACTGCCGCGAACGGCCTGTCCGCGCTGCGGTCGGGGCCGGGAGGCGCGGGCAGCGAGCCGGGAGCCGCGGGTAGCCAGCCGTACGGGGAGCGCGGCGAGCGGGGCCGACGGGGTCCGGCCCCCTGGGGCGAGGGTCATACCGACGGGTCGGTACCCTGCCGCGTATGACCACTTCCAGCGCACTGCCCGAGCAGGCCGGCCGCGCCTGTCACAACCTCGTCAACCCCTTCCACTCCACGCACTACTTCGCGCCGGAGCTCGCCTCCGAGATGGCCGGCCTCGGCATCGAGCACCGCAGCGCCGGCTACTTCGCCTGCCGCGCCGCGGCCATGGGTGCGGTCGGCCCGGGCACCGTCACGGCCACCTTCTACAACTTCCGCTACGAGCTGGTCGCCCAGCACATACCGCACGTCTGGACCGTCACCACCCCCGAGGAGGTGCTGGCGGCCCGGCTGCGCGCCGCGGACACCGCCCTGCGGCGGCTGCTCGGCGAGGAGGCGATCGCCTCCCCCGAGATGGCGGAGGCAGCGGAGCTGGCGCTGCGCGCGGCCGAGGCCGGCAGCCGCCCGGCCCGCCCGCTGTACGCCGCGCACGCCGACCTGCCGGTGCCCAACGCCCCGCACCTGGCCTACTGGCACGCCGCGACGCTGCTGCGCGAGCACCGCGGCGACGGCCACCTGCTGGCGCTGGTGGACGCCGAGCTGGACGGGTTGGAGGCGCTGGTCACCCACACCGCCACCGGCCGCGGCATGAGCTTCCAGGGCGTCATGGCGACCCGCGGCTGGTCCGAGGAGGACTGGCGGGCGGCACAGGAGCGGCTGCGGGACCGCGGTCTGCTGGACGCCGACGGCGAGTTGACCGAGGCCGGCGTGCAGCTGCGCAAGGACCTGGAGCGGACGACGGACCGTCTGGACCGGGCGCCGTACGCGCACCTGGGAGCGGACGGCGTGGCCCGGCTGACCGAGCTGGCCAGCGGCTTCACCACGGCCGTGATGAACGCCGGCGCGTTCCCCGCCACGCTGTTCGGCAAGTAGCCCCCCTCCGGGGCGCCGGGGCGGGTGCGGCTTCTCACACCCCGGCGTCCCCGGCCGGGCGGTGCGACAGTCCGGCCCGCCAACCGGCAGAATGCAGGCTCACAGCACGAGCGGGAAGGCGGGTCAGCATCAACGTGACGGCATCCACTGAGCCCATCGGGGCCCTCGGGTCCATCGAAGCGAGGATCGCCGGGGAGCTCGGCGTCAAGGAGCGGCAGGTCAAGGCCGCGGTCGAACTGCTCGACGGCGGCTCGACCGTCCCGTTCATCGCGCGCTACCGCAAGGAGGCCACCGAGACGCTCGACGACGCGCAGCTGCGCACCGTCGAGGAGCGGCTGCGCTACCTGCGGGAGCTGGAGGAGCGGCGGGGCGCGATCCTGGAGTCCGTACGGTCCCAGGGCAAGCTGGACGAAGCCCTGGAGGCGCAGATCCGCGCCGCCGACTCCAAGGCCCGGCTGGAGGACATCTACCTCCCGTTCAAGCCCAAGCGGCGCACCAAGGCGCAGATCGCCCGGGAGGCGGGCCTGGAGCCGCTCGCGGACGGGCTGCTCGCCGACCCGTCGGTGGAACCCGCCGCGGCCGCCGCGGCGTTCGTGGACGCCGACAAGGGGGTCGCCGATCCGGCGGCCGCCCTGGAGGGCGCACGGGCCGTCCTCACCGAGCGCTTCGGCGAGGACGCCGACCTGATCGGCGAGCTGCGCGAGCGGATGTGGGGGCGCGGGCGGGTCGCGGCGAAGGTGCGCGAGGGCAAAGAGGAGGCCGGCGCGAAGTTCGCCGACTACTTCGACTTCGCCGAGCCGTTCACCGAACTGCCCTCCCACCGGGTGCTGGCGATGTTCCGCGGCGAGAAGGAGGAGGTCCTCGACCTCACCCTGGAGCCGGAGGACCCGTCGGCGGCCACCGAGGGCCCCAGCTCCTACGAGCGGTCCATCGCCCACCGCTTCGGCATCGCCGACCGGGGCCGGCCCGCCGACAAGTGGCTGCAGGACACCGTCCGTTGGGCCTGGCGCACCCGCGTCCAGGTGCACCTGGGCATCGATCTGCGGCTGCGGCTGCGACAGGCCGCCGAGGACGAGGCGGTACGGGTCTTCGCATCGAACCTGCGCGACCTGCTACTGGCGGCGCCCGCCGGAACGCGCGCCACGATGGGCCTGGACCCCGGTTTCCGTACGGGCGTGAAGGTCGCGGTGGTGGACGCGACCGGCAAGGTGGCCGCCACCGAAACCATCTACCCCCATGTGCCGCAGCAGAAGTGGGACGCCTCGCTGGCCACGCTGGCGAAGCTGGCCCGGGAGCACGACGTCGAGCTGATCGCCATCGGCAACGGCACCGCCTCCCGGGAGACGGACAAGCTGGCGACCGATCTGATCGCCGCCCAGCCGGAGCTGAAGCTCACCAAGGTGATGGTCTCCGAGGCGGGCGCCTCGGTGTACTCCGCCTCGGCCTTCGCCTCCCAGGAACTGCCGGACCTGGACGTCTCGCTGCGCGGCGCGGTCTCCATCGCCCGCCGCCTCCAGGACCCGCTCGCCGAGCTCGTCAAGATCGACCCGAAGTCGATCGGCGTCGGCCAGTACCAGCACGACCTGTCCGAGGTGAAGCTCTCCCGCTCCCTGGACGCGGTGGTCGAGGACTGCGTCAACGGCGTCGGCGTGGACGTCAACACCGCCTCCGCGCCGCTGCTTTCGCGGGTGTCGGGCATCGGTTCCGGCCTCGCCGAGAACATCGTGGCGCACCGCGACACCAACGGCCCCTTCCGCTCCCGCAAGGCCCTCAAGGACGTGGCGCGACTCGGCCCGAAGGCGTACGAGCAGTGCGCGGGCTTCCTGCGGATCCGGGGCGGCGACGATCCGCTGGACGCCTCCAGCGTGCACCCCGAGGCGTACCCGGTGGTGCGGCGGATGGTGACGTCGGCGGGCACCGAGGTCGGCTCGTTGATCGGCAACACGGCGGTGCTGCGCACCCTGAAGCCCGCCGACTTCGTCGATGACTCCTTCGGTCTGCCGACCGTGTCCGACATCCTGCAGGAGCTGGAGAAGCCGGGCCGCGACCCGCGCCCGGAGTTCCGCACCGCCACCTTCAAGGACGGCGTGGAGAAGATCGGCGACCTACAGCCGGGGATGCTCCTGGAGGGCGTGGTGACGAACGTCGCCGCCTTCGGGGCGTTCGTGGACGTCGGCGTCCACCAGGACGGTCTGGTGCATGTCTCGGCGATGTCGCGGACCTTCGTCAAGGACCCGCGGGACGTGGTCAAGCCGGGCGACATCGTGCGGGTCAAGGTGCTCGACGTCGACATCCCGCGCAAGCGGATCTCGCTGACGCTGCGGCTGGACGACGAGCACGGCAAGGGCGCCTCGGCGGGCGGCGGCGAGCGCCGGGGCGGAGCGGGCGGCGGCGAGCGCCGGGGCCCGCGCGAGGGCGGCCGGGGCGGCGGTACGCCTCGCCCGCGGCAGGGCGGCGGCCCGCGGCAGGGCGGCGGCCAGCGCGGCGGCGACCGCCGTGGCGGCCGTGACGCCGGTCCGGCCAACGACGCGATGGCGGACGCGCTGCGCCGCGCCGGTCTCCTGGGCGGCGGCGAGCGGGGCGGGCGGCGGTGAACGGCGGGCGGCGGTGAGCTGGGGCTGAGGGGCAGCAGGAGCCACCGCCTGCTGCCCCTCGGCCCTGCCCCTGGTTCTGCCTCGCCGCTACCTCCTTCTGCCCCGCAGTCGCGCGGCCGTGCCCCCTGCTTCACCGGTCATGGACCCGCCTCCGGCCCGCCGTCCTCCCCTGCCCCAAGATCCGTTGTCAGTGGCCCCTGGTACGAATGGGAGCAGTGGAGAACGGGGGTTGGGCATGGCGTACGAAGCGATGACGGCGGGGCACCCGCCGGTGGTCGGCCCGGCCGACCGGCGCGCCCTGGAGCGCTGGCGGCCGGCGGAGCCGGAAATCGTCGAGGAGGCACGGCGGCTGAAGGAGGCCGCGCTGTTGGACTTCGGGCTGACCGAGTCCGTCGTGGCCTCGTGGATCTACGCCAAGTGCCCGCAGCAGATCCCGACGACGGCGGTGCCGTCCGCCGCGGTGGTGGCCTCCGGTGACGGCAGCTGCCCGCTGCTCTACAACCCCGAGTTCTTCGTCCAACTGGGCCTGCAGGGCGTGAAGTTCGTCCTCTTCCACGAGGCGCGCCACCTGATCCACCGCCATCTGTTCGCCGATCCCGAACTGCGCGCGGACCCGGCCTTCCTCATCGCCGCCGAGGTCGCCATCAACCATGTGGCGATGGTGCGGCTCGGCCGCAAGGAACTACCGCTGATCGACGGCAGTCCCGCAGGCGTCGACCCCCGTGAGATCCACCGCGACTACGTCGCCGACCTGGCTGCCCAGGGCCTCGACCCACTCGGCTACGCCGACTTCGTCGAGACCGACATGACCGTCTTCAGGGAGCTCAAACGGATGCGGCAGCCACCCGCACCGTCGGCCCCCTGTGCGCATCTCACCGATCCGCTGACGGTGGCCGGCGACCAGGAGACCATCGACGCGACGGCGTCCTCCGCGCTGCTGAACGCGCTGCTCGCCGCCCGGCGCGGACACCCCGGCGCGGAGCGGGAGTTGCTCGACCTGATGGACCGTACGGACGGCGCGTCGGAGCGGGCGTCCCGGGTATGGGGGCGATTGGGCGCCGGGGCGCTGCGCGGTGAGACCGCACGGACGGCGAAGGTCGACTGGTGGCAGCGCTGGCTGGTGGACGTCCTGGCCTCGAAGCTCCGGGAGGGCGAGCGCCTGGTCTATCCGAAGAAGCGCGGCGCCCTGCTGGCCGCATTGGGGCACGACCCGATGCTGTCGCGCTGTGGCCCGGAGCGCGAGAAGGTCTTGGTGATCGCCTACGACACCTCGGGGTCGATGCCCGACCGGGTGATCGACTGGCTGACCGAGCTGGTCGGCGCGATCGACGGGGTCTCGGCGCACTGGCTGTCGTTCGACGCCGTGGTGATGCCCTTCCGGCCCGGCGAGCGGGTGTACGGCGGCGGGGGCACCAGCTTCCAGGCGGTGGCCGACTACGTCGAGGGCCGTACGACGGTCGACGGCAGCCGCTTCGAGGAGATTCCGGACGCCGTGGTGATGCTCACCGACGGCTATGCCCCGCCCCTCACCCCCGCCGAGCCGGACAAGTGGATCTGGCTGATCACACCGGGCGGCGACGACTGGCCCGACCACCACACCCCACCGATGGCCTGCCATCGTGTGACGACAGGAGAGCGATGAGCACGACCACGCCGACGGCGACCCCGCGGGCGACGACCGCCAAGGCCCCGGCCGCTTCCGCCACCCCGGTCCCGCCGCGCTCCCCCCTCGCGCCGGCCGCGCCCGCCGGTCCCGCCCGGTGGCGGCCGACGGCCACGTACCCCGAGCCGCCCGAGGGCTGGACGGGCGTCTCCCGCCTGGAGTCGTTCATCGACGCGATGATCGACATGGGCCAGACCGGCCAGATCTTCGGCGAGCACGGGATCGGCAAGACGGCCACCTTCTTCTCTCACGTACCGACGGCCTACCCGGATGCCGAGCTGGTCTTCGTCCCGGCCGCCAACCTCACCCCGGACGACCTGCTCGCCAACGCCCCGGTGCGCGACGCCAGGACCGGCGAACTGGTGCTGCGCCAGCTGGTGATGAGCCAACTGCGTCCCGGCAAGCCGTTCGTGCTGCTGATCGACGACTCGCTGCAGGCCGGTGCCACGATCCAGTCGCAGCTGATGCAGATCGCCTGCAACTGGACGCTGGGCGAGTTCGACCTGCGGGAGCTGGGCTGCATCGGCGTCTTCCTGACCGACAACGAATCGCTGGCCGAGACCGCGGCCCGGCGCAGCGACCTGGCCGTCCTGGACCGCATGGTGACGATCCGGATCACCGCCAATGACACCTCCTGGCGGCACCGACTCGCGGCGAAGTACCCCGACTGGAACCTGCGCGAGGTGTTCGCCCTCTGGGCCAGCCTCGGTCCGGCGCTGCGGGAACTCCTCTCGCCCCGCACCCTCGACCACATCCTGGCCAACGCCCGCGAGGGCTTCCCGCTGCGCTGGGGACTGCCGCTGGTCAACGGCGAGCGGCTGCGCCTTGCCGAGCAGAAGGCCGACGGCGGGCCGGGCAAGGACCACACGGCCGAGGTGCTGGACCGGATCGCGTCCTCGGTGGGCGCCGACAACCCCGTCTCCCTCCCCGACCCGGTGCGTGCGGTGGTCCGCGCGGCGCTGCGCAACCGCTGGTCGGTACTGCTGCAGGGGCCGCCCGGGTGCGGCAAGACGGAGCTGGTGCGCGAGACGGTCCGGGAGGGCCTGGACGGGCGTGATCCGCTCTACTTCTCCCTGCCGGTGACCAATGTCGAGGACCTCTGCGCACCGATCCCGACCACCGACGGCTCCCTGGACAACCTCCTGTCCGCGCCGTTCCTGGGCCCGGAGCCCAAGGCGATCGTCTGGGACGAGTACAACCGCCCCAAGGACAAGGCGGCGTTCGCCAAGCTGATGGAGATCACTCAGGAGTGGTCGCTGGCCGGTCGGCGGATCGAGAATCTGCGGGCCCAGATAGCGGTGCAGAATCCGCCGTACCACCTCGGGCGCAAGCTGCTGGTCTCCCGGAACAACATCGCCCAGGCGACCCGCTTCACCGTCTCGCTGACGGTCGAGCCGGGCGACATCCCGGCCAATGAGTGGCTGATCACGCAGTACGGTGCGCTGGCCGAAACGGTCCTGGAGTGGTGGAAGCACGACATCGACGAGGACGGCCGGGCCTGGATCACCAAGCGCACCATCGAGCGACTGATCAAGCTCCATCAGCGTGGGCTGCCCCTGGAGATGGGCACGGTCTACCTCGGCGACGGGGAGTACGCCCCGGTGCCGCTGACCGCGCTCATGGACCGGCTCAACGACCGCCCGGTCACCGGTCTTCGGGAGATGGCGGACGAGGTGGAAGCCTGGGAGGCGCGGCTGCGGGCGGCGGCGAGCCGGTCCAGCGAGGGCTCGAACGACAGCGACCTGGTCCACCAGGTCCTGGCGAACGCGGAGTTGTCGCAGCTGAAGAAGCACCAAGAGGCGGTGGTCCGGCTGGTCGCCCTGCTGCCGCCGAAGCTGCGTTCGACCTATCTGGTGGGGGCGTCGAGCGCTGCCCAGCGGTTCTGGATCGAGGTCTTCGCACTGATACCGCGGCGGTGATGCGCCGGCCGGCACCGTGGTGGCCGGCACGGTAATGGTGTGGACAGGCCGGCCCGGGCCTGGTTAGCCTGCGGCCATGTCCAGCCCCGAAGCGTCAAGACGCTAGCCACCGGTCGTCCGGTGGCTGCTCGCAGTGCCCCGTCGTAGCGCCTCCTCCTGGGCGTAGCGCGGGGCTGTGCGCTCCCCTGCCATCGGATCGCCGCCGTAACGGGCTGTGTTCCGACCTGTTCAGGGCCTCCGTCGTGGGAGGCCAGGTCGTTCGCGCGGTGGCCGCACTCGGCCCGCCCGGCTGGACAAGGGCGTTGGGACTCCGTACGCGAGTCCGCGGGGAATCGTGGGTTTCGTGGGAGTCCGGGTGGGAGCCCGCTCGGGAATCCGTTTGGGGCCTGCTGGGGATTCCGTATACGGGTCCCCGCACGGGAATCCGGTGAACCCCGCACGGCCGTCCCTGGGGCGTAGGGGACTCGTGTCCGGGTCCCATGGAACGCCCGGGCAGCACCAGGGCTTGGGACGGACGGTTCCTGCTGGGGTCGGTTCCTTCTGGGTTCGGTTCCTGGGTTCGGTTCCTGCTGGGCTCGCTTCTGCCGCCGCGCACCATGTCGATCCCTCGTGGTTGCGGAGTATTCCTGTGCCCTTCTTCCTCTACCTCCTCGGACTTGCTGTCTTTGCGCAAGGCACCTCCGAATTCATGCTGTCCGGCCTGCTACCGGACATCGCCGCCGATCTGCGGATCTCGCTCGCCGCGGCGGGCTCGCTGACGTCGGCCTTCGCCGTAGGAATGATCGTCGGCGCCCCGCTGCTGGCGCTGCTGAGTCTGCGCTGGCCACGCCGCCGTGCGCTGCTGGCCTTCCTGACGGCCTTTCTGCTGGTCCATGTGATCGGCGCGGTGACCACCAGCTATGCCGTCCTGCTGGTCACACGGGTCGGCGCGGCGCTGGCCAACGCCGGCTTCCTGGCGGTGGCCCTGGCGACCGCGACGGCCGTGGTCCCACCGGACGCCAAGGGCCGCGCCACCTCGGTCCTGCTCGGTGGCACCACCATGGCGTGCATCGCGGGGGTGCCGGCGGGTGCGTTCCTCGGTGCGGAATGGGGCTGGCGGTCGGCCTTCTGGGCGGTGGCCCTCGTCTCGGTGCCGGCCGTGGCGGCGATCGTCCGGTCGGTGCCGGACGAGGGCGGCCGGCAGCCGGGCAACCGTCGGGCGGACACCACCGACCGGGCCCACACCCCCTCCCCGTCCCGTCCCGAGGCCCACTCCTGCACCCGGGCCCACACCGGGGCTCCCACCTGCACCCCGGCCCGACCCCACACCGGGACCCGCTCCTGCACCCCGGCCCGATCCCGCGCCCGTGGTGAACTGCGCGCGCTGCGCAGCCCCCGGCTTGCGGTGACCCTGCTCCTGGGCGCCCTGGTCAACGGCGCGACCTTCTGCACCTTCACCTACCTCGCACCGCTGGTCACCCGGGTCGTCGGCCTCGGAGCGGACCGGGTTCCGGCCGTCCTGGCGCTCTTCGGCCTGGGCTCGTTCATCGGTGTCAGCGTGGGCGGCCGGTTCGCCGACACCCGCCCGATGCGGCTGCTGACGGTCGGCGGGCCGGCGCTGCTCACCGGGTGGGCCGTCCTCGCCCTGGCCGCCGACAGCGCGTCGGCGGCCGTCATCCTCGTACTCGTCCTCGTCCAGGGCGCACTGTCGTTCGCGGTCGGCTCGACGCTGGTCTCGCAGGCGCTCTACGCGGCGACCGGGGCACCGACCCTGGCCGGGGGATTCGCCACCGCCGCCCTCAATGTGGGCGCGGCGCTGGGCCCTTGGCTGGGCGGGGCCGCCCTCTCCGCCGGCCTCGGCTACCGCGCTCCGGTGTGGGTGAGCGTGCTGCTGCTCGCGCTCGCCCTGCTCACGGCGGGAGCGGCCCGCGGCGCCCAGAACGTCTTCCGGCGGCGCGGGCGACGGGACGGCGCGCGGGCCGCGCAGCGTAGCGCCCGTGGAGGAGGCAGCGGCACCGGAGGAAGCAACAGCGGTGCAGGAGGCAGCGGAACTGGAGGAGGCAACGGCACCGCAGGAGGCGGCGGTACCAAGGCCCTCAGCCCCCGGCGCCGGCGTACCCCCTGATCCGCTCCAGTTCCGCCGCCACATCGGTGAGCGTGGCGCAGTCCGGTACCGGCCCCAGCTCGGGGGCTGGTACCGGGGTGCCACCCCCGCGCGGGTCCTCCAGGGCATCGGCCATCGCGGCGAGCGCCCGGCACAGCCGCTCGGCCTCCGCCACGCTCGGGCGGCGGGCGCCGTGGTCGAGGCGTACGGCGCAGGCGGTCGCGGCGTCCACGATGCGTTCGGCGGCGGTGACGACGGTCAGCCAGTCGGGGTTGCGGTCGCGGGCGGCGAGGAGTTCCGCCGCGGCGGTCTCCGCCGCGGCCCTGGCCTCCCCCAGCGCCCGGTAGGCGGCCCGGCGCAGCGCCAGCCGCTCGGTGGGGTCCGCGCCGGGCGCCGACTCCAGTACGTGGCGCAGGAACCGCTCGGTGGCCCGCAGCGCGGCGGTGACCCGCTGGCCGACCCTGCGGCGCGGGTCGGCCAGCCGCGGCAGGTGCCCGACGACCAGGACGATGCCGCAGGCGATGGAGGTGTCGACGAGCCGCTCGCCGGCCGCCTCCGGGGAGCCGCTGACGTGGACGAACGACAGCACCATCACGGTGATCGCGACGGTCTGCAGCGCGAAGTGCCGGGTGGCGAACGGCAGCAGCGCTCCGCCCGCACCCGCCATCAGCGCGGGCCACCACGAACCGGTCAGCAGCAGGCCCGCCCCGGCGAAGACCAGCACCCCGGCCACGGTCCCGGCGAAGCGGTTGACCGTACGGGAGAAGAGCGGGCCGAGGTCCGGCTTGACGAGGAAGGTGACGGTCGCCGGAAGCCAGTACCAGTGCTGTGCGCGCAGTGCCAGCGCCACGGCGGCGCTGGCGGCGATGCAGACGGCGACCCGCAGCCCGTAGTCCTGTCCCGCGGGTCCGAACGGGCCGCGACCGGGCCGGGGACGCCCGCCCAGGGTGCGGAGCGCGGCACGGGCCGTGGGCAGCAGACCGGGCTTCGCTTCCGCAGCGGGCCGCACCGGGGTCGGCTCCCGCCGGTCGAACGCCACCACCGCGTCGAGCAGCGCCTGGTCGAAGGCCCCGCGTCCGGCCGTACTGGTCTCCGGCGCGGACAGCCGGCCCGGTGACGTCCCGGTGCGCAGTGCCTCCGCGAACCGGCGGGGGCTTTCGGCGACCCGGGACGGCAGCGGGCGGCCCTCCCAGAGCAGCGCGACACTCGCCTCGCAGAGCGAGGTGGCCGCGGCGAACCGCTCGCCCAGCAGCAGCTCTTCGGTACGGGCGGGGCGCCGCAGCAGCCGGCCGGTCAGCCGGCGCAGCCGCAGTGCCTCGTCGGCGCGGTCCAGGGCGGCGGTGAGCCGGCGCCGGGCGGGCTCGGCGTCGGGGCCGCCGGCCGCGCCCAGGGCAGCGGCGAGCGCGTCGAAGACCGTGGCGACCGCCGCCCGCTCACCGCTGAGGGCTCCGCCCGCCGGGCGCGGTGAGCGGACCACGAGCCGGAGCAACAGCAGCCACAGGCAGCCCGCCAGGACGTACAGCGCCTTCGCCCAGGGCGCGCCGGGCAGAGGCATTCCGGCGCCGAGGACGGCGGTGGCCAGCATCTGCATACCGGCGTTGGAGCTCACCGGCCCGGCCACGCTGCCCGCGCCGGAGACATAGCCGACCGCGAACAGCGCCGGTACGACCCACCAGCCGGCGCCGGCGGCCAGCAGCGAGGCACCGATCAGCATGCCGAGTGCCGAGGCGAGCGCGGGCAGGCCGATGTGGACGATGCCGGTGCGGCGGGTACCGGGGCGGTCGTTGACGCCGGCCAGCATCGAGCCGAGACCGGCCAGCACCCCGGGAGCCGGGTGTCCGGTGGCGATGCCGGCGCCGAGCAGCGGCCCTGCGCACAGCGCACCGCGGGCGACGGCAGTCCAGGGCACGGGCAGTCGTTGCCAGCGGAAGGGGTGCGCCAGCCAGGCGGGAACGGCGCGCGGAGCGCGGAGCATGGGCCTCCTCAGATGACGGCAGACGGACGGCGGTAAGCGGAATCCGAGGGGCGACATCGGCCGACGGTGCTGCTACCAGCCTAAGGTCCAGGTTTGTCCGCATCGCTGCCGGAGGGTTACCGCAAGATCACCGATGGCTGGCGAGGAGGGGCCGTCCGCCCCGTTGGCGTCGGCGGGGGCCGGACGCGCCGCGTTCGCGGCCCCGGAGCCCGACGCCACCAACACCCCTACTCTCCACGGCCATTGGCGGTCCACCGGTGCACCCGAGAACGCGAAGGAACCCCGGGACACGACGTCCCGGGGTTCCGACCTTGCTGAGTCCCGCTGTCAGCTGCCGAAGCCGGTGGTCTCCACGGAGACCAGGCCACCGAGCGGCGAACCGGGAACCGCGGGCGCGAGGGAGCCGGCGGTACCCACGGCGTCGCCGACGGTCACGGTGGCGCCGTGGCCGGCGATCTCGCCGCCGAGGCTCGCCAGGCCGCCGGAAACACCGTCCAGCTCGCTGTCGGAAATCTCGCGGGTGTCGATCTCGGGGGTGAAGCCGTTACGCATGTGCGCGTTTCCCTTCAATACTCCGTTTTTCTGGACCAGCGCCAACCGGTTTCGATGTACAGCAAATCCGGCCGGTTCCACGGACGCCCGGCCGCCCGAATACGGGCCTTGCGCCGACCGTGCGTGCTGCAGGATGCAATCACGCCACCGGAGTTCACGGCAACCTGCGATCCCCCCTTTCCTTTCCCTTCCCACCTCCAGCATTCGGCCCTCAACTGCGGGTTCATCCGCCTTTACGGCACCAACACCGACGCATGGCACCTACCGGACAATCACCACGGAAAATTCTGGATAGATACCGACCAAGAAGCCGGAAAGACACCTGGCAAATACTGGACAGACACCCCGGAAAGCTCGCACATACCCCGGACCGAATTGCCCACTTCCCCTTCCGTTTCTACTTCTCCTTACACCTCCGCTTCCGCTTCCTCATGGAATTCGCCGCAGCATGTCAGCCATGAGACGTCGGCGAGATGCCGGACTCTTCTCCGTATGGAGCACATCGCCCGCATGGGCAGCATCGGATATATCAACTGCATCGCACGGATATCCCTGCCTCAGGAATGCACCGTTCCCACACACCCCTCCCACACATCGCTCCCACCCACCCCTCCCACACACCGCGGCGCGGCACCGGACCGAGGGATTCCGGCCGCTTCCGGCCGCACCGGTCCGGCTCTTACCATCCGGGCATGACGAGCGATACGGGCGACATATGGGTGATCGGCGGCGGCGTCATCGGGCTGACGTCAGCGGTCGCGCTGGCCGAGGACGGGCACCGGGTGCGGGTGGTGAGCCGGGACGCGGCCGGCGCGACGACCTCCGCGGTGGCGGGCGGGCTCTGCTGGCCGTACCGGATCCTGCCGTACGAACGGGCCGTGCAGTGGTCCGTGCGGTCCTTCCAGGTGCTCGCCGATCTGGCGGAGCGGCCGGCGGAGACCGGCGCCCGGATGGTGCCGGGGACGATGGCGCATACGGGGGCCGGGGACCTGGACGCCGCCGATAACGGCCTCGCCTCCTGGTACGCGGCCGTGCCCGGACTGCGGCGGGCCGGCGCGGACGAGCTGCCCGCAGGGTGCGCCGCGGGCTGGCGGGCCCGTACGCCGCTGGTGGACATGCCGGCCCATCTCCGCTATCTGGAGCGGCGGTTGGCGGCGGCCGGCGGGAGCGTACAGCGGGGCGAGGTGACCTCGCCGGAGCAGTTCGACCGCCCGGAGGACATCGTCGTCAACTGCTCGGCGCTGGGCGCGCGGAAGCTCGTACCCGACCCTGCGGTGCACCCGGTCCAGGGGCAGTTGGTGGTCGTGGAGAACCCCGGTATCGAGGAGTGGTTCGTCGCCGCGGACCCGGGCTCCGCGGACACGACCTATCTGCTGCCACAGCCGTACGGGCTGGTGCTCGGCGGTACGGCACGGGAGAACGCCTGGTCACGGGAGCCCAATCCGGCGGTGGCGGAGGCGATCGTGGCGCGCTGTGCGCGGCACTTCCCGGAGCTGGCACGGGCCCGAGTGCTGGCGCACAAGGTGGGCCTGCGGCCGGCCCGGCCGGCGGTACGGCTGGGGAGGGAACGACGGCCCGGTGGGGCGCGGTGGGTCCACAACTACGGGCACGGGGGTGCGGGGGTGACCGTGGCGTGGGGCTGCGCGGACGAGGTGGTACGAACGGTGCGGGAGGCACGGGACGACGCGGGCGGTGTGCCCTAGTACTGGCGTGGCCCCAGCCGAGCTGCGGTCCGATGAAGGGGAGGGAGGGGTACGGGGGTGGTCCCTCCCGTAAGGGCGCCGGGCCACGGCCCCGTGGAGGGGGGACGGCGGCCCCCTCCACGGGCCCCTCACAGGGCTGCCCTCCACCGGCGGCCCTCCACCGGGCCTTGGCCCCCTCGGCTACCTCCTGGTAGCCCGCGCCCCGTTGCGGCCACCCCCACCGCCGGTACCGGCCGTGCCGCCGGAGTCGTGCGTACCACCGGGGTCGCGCGTGCCACCGGAGTCCTGGGTGGCACCGGCGCCGTTCCCACTGGTCCCGTTGGTCGCGTTGGTCCCGTTGGTCCCCGGCCCGATGCGGATCTCGAAGTCCCCGTCGTACCGTTCGTGTCCGGCGATCACGGCCATCTCGACGGCCTCCTCGCCCCTCTGGCCCCGCACGATCAGCGGATCGGTGCGCAGATCCCGCAGCAGCGCCCAGCACATGGCGATCATCACGACCATGAACGGCACCGCGACCAGGATCGTCAGGTTCTGCAGGCCGGTCAGCGCGTCGCCCGATCCGCCGCCGATCAACAGCATGACCGCGGCGACCGCACCGGTCACCACGCCCCAGAAGATCACCACGAGCCGGCTCGGTTCGAAGGTGCCCTTCTGCGACAGGGTTCCCATGACGATGGAGGCCGCGTCGGCACCGGAGACGAAGAAGATGCCGACGAGGATCATCACCAGCAGGCTCGTCACCGTGGCGAACGGGTACTGGTGCAGGACGTCGAAGAGCTGCCCCTCCGAGGTGGACGCGCCGCTGAGCTGCTGGGAGTCCTGCAGCTTCATCGCCGAGCCGCCGAAGATCGCGAACCACACCAGGCTGACCGCGCTCGGCACGAGGATCACCCCGCCGATGAACTGCCGGATCGTCCGGCCGCGGCTGATCCGGGCGATGAACATGCCCACGAAGGGCGTCCAGGAGATCCACCACGCCCAGTAGAAGACCGTCCACTTGTGCAGCCAGGTGCCCACGTCGGCGCCACCGGACGCCTCCGTCCTGCCCGCCAGCTGCGGCAGTTCGCCGAGGAACGAGCCGAGCGAGGTCGGCACCAGGTTGAGGATGAGCACGGTCGGGCCGACCACGAAGACGAAGACGGCCAGGACCACCGCCAGCACCATGTTGATGTTGGACAGCATCTGGACGCCCTTGGCGATGCCGGAGACCGCGGACAGGATGAAGGCAATGGTCAGTACGGTGATCACCACGACCAGCAGGCTGGTGCCCACGCTGTCCATCCAGCCGAGCACCTTGATCCCGCTGCCGATCTGCAGCGCACCCAGCCCGAGTGAGGCGGCGGAGCCGAAGAGGGTGGCGAAGATGGCCAGGATGTCGATGACCTGGCCGCCCCAACCGTTGGCCCGGCGCCGGCCGATGAGCGGGGTGAACACCGCGCTGATGGTCTGCCGTCTCCCCCGCCGGAAGCAGCTGTAGGCGATGCCCAGGCCCACCACCGCGTAGATGGCCCACGGGTGCAGCGTCCAGTGGAACAGCGTGGTGGCCATGGCAGTGTCCATCGCCTGGGCGGCGTCCTTCGGGTCGGTGCCCGGCGGATGGCTGGTGAAGTGCCCCAGCGGCTCGCTGACCCCGTAGAACATCAGGCCGATGCCCATGCCCGCGCTGAACATCATCGCGATCCATGACACGGTGCGGAATTCGGGCTCCTCACCCTCCTTGCCGAGGGTGATCCGGCCGTACTTGCTGACGGCCAGCCAGATCGCGAAGATCACAAAGCCGGAGGCGGCGAGGACGAAAGCCCAGCCCCCGTTGTCCATCACCCAGTTGAGCAGGGCGGTCGATACGTTCTTGAGCGAGGAGGTGGAGAGCGCTCCCCAGGCGATGAAGGCGAGGGTGAGCAGCGCGGTCACGCCGAAGACCACCCGGTCGGTCTGGGGCGGCCCGGACCGCTGGGGGCCGGTGGGCTGATCCACCGGCGAGGACGTGCCGCCGCCTCTGTCGCCGGCCTTCTTGACTGTGTCCGTCACATGTCAACCTTCCTATGGGACATATTTGCCCAGCCCTTTACCCCCCTTCACCGCCGGGCAGACGTCCAACGGCGCCGCAACCGCAAGGTGGTATCCGGCCCGCTGGTCCAGCAGCAGCGGGATGAGGCCGCGCAGCGACTGGCGCAGCGGTACGACGGCACTGCCGTCCGGGCCCCGCCACCAGCGCACCCCGTGCAGCGCCAACACGTCCTCGATCCGGGCGAATTGGGCCGCGTCGAGACGGTAGGCACAGGGCGGGTCGGCCAGGACCTGGCCGGCAGTGGGCGGTTCGTTGTCCGCGCCGCCCAGGTAGACCGGGCCGCGGTCGGCGTAGCCGGCGCGCCGGGCCGCGCTGGTGGCCGCCTCGATCCGGGTCCGGTGCCGGTCGAGGAACCGGAACGCGCCCTTCAGCGCGGCGAGCTGGGAGCGGACCCGGCGCCGGTTGTTGAGCGCGGGGTCGGCCCGCTCGGCCGCGGTGAGGGCGTCGACTCTGTTCTCGACGAGCAGCCCCACGGAGCCCTTCACGCCCGCGGTGTTGCGCAGGATCCGCTCCTGGCCGTCGCCGGCGACCTGCTTGACCGGCTCGCCGGTCTCCGGGTCGGTCCAGATGCCGTAGACGCCGGTGCTGAAGCCTGCCCGCTGGACGGCGGGTTCGACGAAGTCCTTGGACAGCGCGCCGGCTTCGCGGTGCACCGCGTCCCCGGTGTTGAGGTTGCGCGGCCACAGCGACAGCAGGTCCTTGCTGTAGTACGGCGCGGTGGGGCCGTACTCGTGCAGGTCGTAGACGGTGTCGGGGCGGTAGTCGCGGAGCACCGCGGCCATGGCGCGGGCCTCGACGGTCCGCAGGCCGAGGTGGTCGCGGTTGATGTCCGCCCCGTCGGCGTTGGTACGGGTGTCGGCCGCCCGGCCATCGGGGTTGGCGGTGGGGACGACCAGCACACTGGTCCGCTCCAGGAAGCGCCGGGTCGCCCGGTCCTTGGCGTAGGCGAGGTCGCGGATGGTCGTCAGGCAGGCCTCGCGGCCGGCGGGCTCGTCGCCGTGCTGGGAGCAGATCAGCAGCACCGAGGCCCCGCGCCGGACCGCCGCGGCCCGCTGCGGGGCGGGGGCACCGATGCGTACGAGCTGGAGCGGGCGGCCCTGGCCGGTGGTACCGATCCGGTCGATCCGCACCCGGGGCGTGGCACGGTCGACCGCGGCGAGGAAGCGCTGTTCCTCGGGCTGGCTGGTCCAGCGGGCACCCTGACTGGATTCGAAGCCCGTACGGGGTATTCGGCTTGCGGTGGCGCCGGCGGGCGGCGCGGGCAGGGTCGCACCGAGGCTGACGGTCAGCCCGAGGGCCACTGTCCCCAGGACGAGGCGGCGGGAGTGAAGCGTCACGAGGAGGTGCCTCCCTTGGGTGAGCGGTGGGGGTGAGGAGGAACGTCGGTGGGGGAATCCGGGGCCGCCCCTGAGGAGGGGCGGCCCCGTGTGGTCAGCCCGCGTACGGCAGCCGGCTGAGGGTGCGCGGCGGCGCGAGCCCGTCCAGCGGCGCCGTGCCGGGCACGTGCGGTGGGGCGGCGCCCGCGGTGGCCCGGGCAAGGGCGGCGGCGCCGCCGGTCAGCGGCAGCCGGGCGGCGGTGCGGGACAGGTCGAGGGTGAGCCGCGGTCGGGACGCGGGCGGGTCGATCAGGCCGGCGTCGGTGCCGGCCACGATCAGCGCCAACCGGTGGCCGGCGGGCACGATGTGGTCGGCGGCGGCGAGGTTCAGGGTGAGGGTGTAGGGCTTCCCGGGGGTGAGCGGGCGGCCCTTGTGGGGGTCGGCGTAGGTGCCGAGGTCGGCCCAGCCGCGGCTGAAGACGGTGTGCGCCACCTTCGCGGTATCGGCCGCGGTCTCCTTGAAGCAGCCGGTGTCGCCCTTGGTGCCCGCGCCCCAGCAGGTGCGCCGGTCGAGGGTGGTGATGCCCTCGCCGTCGGCCGCGTAGTTGCGGATGGTGGCGGGGCCGAGGTCTACCAGGACGGCGGTCAAATGGGCGGTCGTGGTGCTGGGGGTGGCGGTGACGGTCACCGACCCCGAGCCGGACAGCCGGAGCGGTGCGCGCAGCGGTCCGGTACTGAACCCGACCTTGGCGGGCGTCGTACGGTCGATACCGGCCGCCCAGTCGGCCTCGCTCAGTGCCGGGTCGTCGGTGAAGGCCTCGGTGGCGCCCTGGGGCGCCCGGCCGGTGCCGAGGACGCCGACCCCGGGTGCGCTGCCCGGGCCCGGCCGCAGGGTGGTCGCGGCGGTTCCGGGCGCGGGCCACCGGCGGTCGGTGGACCAGGTCCCCGGCGCACGCTCGACATCGGCCATCGGGGCCCGTTCGATGCCGTTGTCGTAGCCCATCAGGTAGTGGTCGAACCAGTGGTGCAGGGTCCTCACCCATGCGCCCCGCCGGTAGTCGAACGGGTCGACATGGCCGGTCCCGGAGAGCCAGATCTTGCGCTCGACGCCGTGCCGGGCGAGCGCGTCCCACCACTGGCCGGCGTTCCGGGTGCGGACGTTGAGGTCCTGCAGGCCGTGCACCAGGAAGACGCTGGCGCGGACCCGGTCGGCGTGCCGGACGTAGTCCCGTTCGGTCCACAGTCCGGTCCAGTCGCCGCTGCGCGGGGCGCCCTCGGCGAGCTTGCGCTGCACCGCGGCGCAGCGCTTGTGCGCGCCGGGGCTGTCGACCGCGTCCGCGAGACCGTCGGGGCCGGAGTCGTAGAGCGGGGCGCCCTGCGAGAAGTAGTAGTCGTACCAGGAGGAGATGCCGGCGATCGGGACGATGGTCTTCAGTCCCTTCACGCCGGTGGCCGCGACGCCGTTGGCGATGGTGGCGTCCCAGCTCTTGCCGATCATTCCGGTGCTGCCGTTGGACCAGCCGGCGGTGACGGGGCTGCCTCCGGTACGGGCGGTGTAGGCGCGACCCCGGCCGCCGAGCCAGTCGACGACGGCCCGGGCCGACTGGACGTCCGAGCGGCCGCCGACGTCGACGCAGCCGTCGGAGCGGTTGGTCCCCGCGAGGTCGACCAGCACCGTGGCATAGCCGCGCGGTACGAAGTAGTTGTCGTAGAAGAGCGGGAACTGGACCGGCCGGCCCGTGGCGTCATAGGTCTTCTTCTGGCTCTCGTTGCCGCGCCCGCAGCAGGAGTAGTAGGGGCTGGCGTCCATGATCACCGGTATCCGCCGCCCCTGCCGGGCGGGTTCGGACGGCCGCACGATGTCGACGGCGACGCGGTCGGTCCTCCCGTCCGCATCGCCGTCGAGCCGCGTGTCCACCCAGACCGATTCGCGTATCGCGTGGTCGTAGGAGTAGACCGGTCTGCTCTCGCCGGGTGCCGCCTGCGCCACGGCCGGTGAGAGCAGGACGGACAACAGGGCGACAACGGCCGTCAGGACGACAGCTGTGAAGGGGGTGCGGGGGATCCGCGCAGGATTGGTCACGGGCGGACGGTAGCGCGCCCGCCTCCCCGGCGTAAGGGTGTAAGGGGCCATGGCCGGCCGGTCGGTGCCGGACGCGCGGGGAGGAGCCGAGCTGACACCACGGCAGTTGGTGGGTTCATGTCGGTCATGTGTCAGATCGGGCCATGTACATGACGCCGACTCAACGGGCTGCATAGGGTCGTAACCAGAGCCATCCCCCTACGAGTTGGAGGACTCGTGCGTCACAGACTCCTCGTCCCGGGCGCCGCCGCGCTCGGTCTGCTGCTGGCGGTCCCGGCCTCCGCGGCCGACTTCCATCCCGGCGCTCCGGGCGTGGGCGACACCTACTACCCCGAGAGCGGAAACGGCGGCTACGACGTCTCCCACTACGACCTGCGGTTGAAGTACCAGCCGAAGACGGACCTGTTGGAGGGCACGGCGACGCTGCTCGCCACGACCACCCAGGACCTCTCCCGCTTCAACCTGGACTTCGGCCTCAAGGTCAGCGAGATACGCGTCAACGGCAAGAAGGCCTCCTTCGCCACCTCCGGCAAGCACGAGCTGGAGGTCACTCCGGCCACACCGCTGGAGAAGGGCCGGCAGATCAGCGTCGTGGTGCGCTATGCGGACAAGCCCTCCGACCTGAAGATCGACGGCTTCACGGCCTGGGCGCGTACCCCGGACGGCGCGGTGATCGCCCAGGAGCCGGACTCCGCCGTGTGGTGGTTCCCGAGCAACGACCACCCCACCGACAAGGCCACCTACGACGTCTCCGTTGCGGTCCCGGACGGCACCCAGGCGCTGAGCAACGGCGTCCTCGCCTCGCAGTCCTCCAAGCTCGGCTGGACGCGCTACAACTGGCGCTCCGACAAGCCGCAGGCCACGTACCTGACGACGCTGGCGGTCGGCAAGTTCGACCTCACCACCGACACCACGGCGAACGGCCTGCCGGTGATCAACGCCGTCAGCAAGGACCTCGGCGCCAACGAGGGGTCGGCGAAGGCCAGCCTCGCGCGCACCGCCGAGGCCACCGAGTGGCTGGAGAGCGTCTTCGGCCCCTACCCGTTCAACGCGGTCGGCGGCTACGTCCCCAATGTGCCCGCCCGGTACGCACTGGAGACCCAGACCCGCCCCTTCTACGGCAAGAAGGCCTTCGACCGCGGCACCAACGTCTCGGTCGTGGTGCACGAGCTGGCGCACCAGTGGTACGGCGACAGCGTCTCGCTCAAGGACTGGAAGGACATCTGGATCAACGAGGGCTTCGCCGCCTACAGCCAGTGGCTGTGGTCGGAGAAGGAGGGCGAGGGCACCGCGCAGGAGCTGGCGGACTACGTCTACGCCCAGCACCCGGCCGACGACCCGTTCTGGAAGGTCCGGCCCGGCAACCCCGGCGCGGAGAACCAGTTCGACGACGCCGTCTACGACCGTGGCGCGCTGGCCCTCCAGGCGCTCCGCAACAAACTCGGCGACAAGGTCTTCTTCGGCCTGCTGAAGTCCTGGCCGACGGAGCACAGGTACGGGAACGCCTCGGTGGCGGACTTCGTGGCCTTCGCCGAGAAGAAGTCCGGCAAGCAGCTGGCCGGCTTCTTCGACACCTGGCTGTTCCAGCCGGTCAAGCCGGCGGCCGGGGCGGGCAAGCGGGCGTTCGGCACGCAGCGGACCGTGGCACAGCCGAAGTCCTGGAAGCAGATCGCGGCCACCCACGACATCCACGACGGGCACTGACCCGGGCCTGGGAACTGCCGTCACACTCCCATGACCTGACGTCACGCTCCCGTCGTTCGCCCGGTGGGCCGGCGGGAGCGTGACGACCGGGCCTGGGACTGACCGGTTGGGGCGGCCGGGGACCTGCCCGGCCCCGTCCGGGCACCGCACCGTCGCCGGCCGAGGCCCGGAGCGGCCCGTACGCTCAGTGCCGACGGTCCGGCCCGTAACCCTCGCCGCAGACGGTCCGGCCCATAGCCTCGCCGCCGACAGCCGGGCGCGCGCAGTCAGTGCCGGCGCGCCGCCTGCCGGGCCCGCCGGGCGATCGGCAGGAACCGCAGCCGCTCGGGCAGGGCCGGGACCACGGCACGGACCACCCACCCGAGGCGGCGCAGCCGGCGCTCCTGAGCATCGGTCCACTCCAGCCCGAGGGCGCGCCGGGCGTCCGGTGGCATCAGCCCGATGCTGACGAACCGCCGGCAGCGGGCGAACCGCGGCCGGAGCCAGGGCCAGCTCAACCTGAGCAGCAGCCGCAGCCACCGCGGCCCCCGGTCCGGTACCGGAAGCGTCGGGTCCGTCGAGAGCAACTCCCTTACTACTACGTTCTGTTCGAGCTCATCGGCGAGAACCTTGTGGTAGTAGGGCCAGAACTCCTCGATGGTTTGCGGCATATCGCGGTCATGAATGCCCAGGATGCGGCCCACCTGGAGCCACTCCGCATAGAGCTGGCGCTCCTGCGCCTCGGTGAAGGGACGGCCGAGGTACCGCTGGGCGTGCCGGAAGACGGGGAAGCCCGTGGCGTGCACCCAGGCGTAGTGCGCCGGCATGAGCGCGTGGTACGCGCGGCCGTGGGCGTCGGTGCCCTGAATGGTCTTGTGCAGCTGCCGTAGCCGGCGCCCCTCCTCGGCCGCGCCCGCACCGCCGTACACCCACAGCTGCAAGGAGACCAGCGACCGCACACCGCGACCCCAGGGGTCGGTACGGAAGACGGAGTGGTCGTCCACGCCCGCGCCCACCGCCGGGCGGGCGACCTGCATCGTCAGTGCGGGCGGCAGGGTCAGGAGCATCCGGATGTCCCCGGCCATCGACCAGAGGACCCCTCCGACCGGCGGGGGAAGTGGGTCATTTTCTACCACATTCATGTCATTAATCATCATACGATGACCCGCTGCGACCGACGGACGCGGACCCCGCTCCCGCCGCCGCACCTCCGACACTCCAGCACCACGGCGCGGAGGCACTGCGGGGAAACCGGTCAGCGCGCCGATTCACCTGCCGGACCACCGCGGCCGACACCGCCGCTTCCCGCTCCGGACCAGGCCGAGCCCCTTGGGCGGCACGGACGCACCAGCGGCTCCGACGAGCGAGACACGCCACCAACAGGCCGCGACATCGCCCCACTTGACCGCGTGGACACCGGAAGCCGCCACCCGGGCGGCCGAGTTGACCCCTGAGGCTCACACAGCGTACGCCGCACCGCTGGAAGCATCCACAGTGGGGCACCCTTCACTCGGTGCACCCCTCATGGCGGCGCCTCACCCTCCAGCCCATCGAAGTCCGGCCACCCGACGCACCTGAGCCGGCCCGGTACGGTCGGCCCGACCCTCGCGCCCACGGGCCGGCGGCGCCATGCGGCTCTCCACTCACGACGCAGCCAGGCGAGCCCGCCACATCGGCACCACCCCGGCCTTACGGCCGAAATTCACCCTCAGGAGTGGTTTTCCTGCGGGATAAACCCTTGAGCTGGGCCGATTAAATCCCCACTTTTCCCACTAGAAACAGATAGTGACAAGTGCGCTACACAACGCGACACTCGCACTGTCCGTCCGAACCACCCGAAAGGAGCAATCCATGTCCTGTCCTCCCCCGATGGTCGATGCGCGCAAGGCACTCGACTTCCTCAGGACCAGCGGACTCGTCGACCTCGGCGTTCCGCTTGAGCGAGTCGTCGATCAGGTCAGCCAGCTCGACGACGTGGCCGGCTACGTGCTCGCCTGGGAGCGCTACGTCCTTGTGGTAGCCAACCAGGTCGCGGACGACGACTCCGCTGCGGGCAGCTGAGCCATTGACTGCGCCGATCGCCGGGAGGCATCCGATGGACACGACGCAACCCGGTGACGGATCGTCACAGAGGCGCGCGGTGGAGACCCGGGCAGTCGCCTGGCTCGCTGCGCGCCGCACTCTGATCGATCCGGCCGAAGCCGCCCCGGACCGGGTTCTGTTCGCCCGCAAAGCCCTCATCGAAACCGCATTCCTGGTGGGGCTGCGGGCGCGCCTCGACCCGGAACCACTGGATGCCGACTATGCGGCCGTCCTCGATCAGGTCGAGCGGATCGCGGCCCGCCCCTCCTACCGGGAACTGATCGCCCGGGACGAGGCCGCCCTGCTGTTGTACGCGGGGACCTATGCGGCACTCCGGCTCTGCGGACGCGAGGACCCGGAGTTCCGGCACCTGCTCACCCAGGTCGCCGCCGATGGATATGCGGCGGTCTTCGAACGGATTCCGTACCGGCAGCTCGATCTGCTGCACACCCTTGAGCTGTGCGGCGTCCCGCACACGCTGCCGGCCATGGACGACGCCCTGCCGTTCACCCTGCTCTGCAACCGCCCGAATGTCATCAAGCTCACCGATCGCGACATCTACGCCCTCACTCACACGATCTTCTACGCCACGGATTTCGGTCTCCGCGAGCCCCGTTGGCCACGGGGCTTCACACCGGGCGCGGCGGTGGAACTGCTCGAGGCGCTCCTCGTTCTCACCCTCGATCAGGAGAATGCCGACCTGGTGGGGGAACTCCTGTGCTGCCTGCTGTGTCTCGGGGTGAGGGACTCCGAGGAAGCCCGCCGGGCATGGGAGTTCCTCACGGCAGTACAGGAGGCCGATGGTCGGGTCAACGGGCCGCCCGGTGTGGTGCATCCCGGGCTCGCCGAGGGCGATGCCGCGTACCGGCGCTGGGCCACCGGCTACCACACCACGATCGTCGCGGCCCTGGCCGCGCTGCTGGACCGCAGCCCCCGGGTCGTGCGACGGAATCGGCCCTCGGCGCCGGCTCCCCGCCCGGCCGTGGAACAGCCGCTGCGGCGTGCGGTCGGGTGGCTGGCGGACACCAGCCGGCGCCATGCCCCTGCCACCTGCCTGCCCGCCGCAGCGGCCGTCGCGCACGCGGCGGAGGCTCTCCGGGAACCCGAGCTCGCGCTCCCCCTGCTCCTCGACTTCTCCGAACGGCTCATGGACGCGGACGCGGAGGTGTGGCAGGGGCACGGGATGGAGGTCGTGGGCGAGTTCGCATCGGGCCTGCGCACGCACGGGATCACCTGCTCGTCACTCGATGCGTTCCTCAAGTCCACCGCCGCCGCCGTCGACCTCCTGGACCGGGTTCCACCGCAGGCGGCGTACAACGTCCAACGCCTGGTCGGTCTGGGGCTGCTGTCTCCCGAGCGTGCGGAGGCTCTGACCGGTGGGGTCGACGCGGTGCACACCGCGCCGGAAACAGGGGTCTCTGACGTGCCCGGTGCCTGGAAGAACTACCACCTGGGGCACCTTGCCGGCTTCGTCCGGGACGCGGCTCGCACCGGGCGGGCGCAGCACCGCCTCACCCGCGACACCGTCTCCTTCCTCCTCGCCCAGCAGCACGCCTGCGGCGCGTTCGGCCACCCGGCCGGCGACGATCCGTCGACCCGCGAACGAACGCAGCTGTCCTGGACCCGGAGTGTCGTCACCGCCCTGGTCACCGTGCACACCGCCTGCGAAGCGGTCGGCACGCCCCCGTCGCCCTGCCCGTGATCCGTGCGCCCCGGCCGCGCCGGGGACGCAGCGGGGGTCCGGCGTCGATCGCCTCATGCACCCACCGTAGGTGCGGGCACTGACAGTCGGCCGGGCCCGGCCACGTCCGCCACGTCCGCCACGCACAAGGGCGGTCGCGAACGCCTTCCGACGTCCGCGACCGCCCTGTCCGTAGCAGGTGGCGCTGCGGTGCGGCTACTTCGCCTCTTCCCGCTCCTTGGCGATCCGTGCCACCCGGCCGCGGACCGCGAACCAGCCGATCACCAGGGCGGCACCCAGCACCGGGATCAGCATCACGGTCTGCCGGCCGACACCGTCGTCGAACCACATCAGCACGATCACGCCGAGGAGGAAGACGATGGTGGCGATGTCGGTGACCGGCGTGCCCGGCAGCCGGAAGCGCGGGCGCTCGAGGAGGCCGGCCTTCGAGCGGCGGACGAACACCATGTGGCAGATCATGATCGTGCACCAGGTGCTGATGATGCCCAGCGCCGCGATGTTGAGCACGATCTCGAACGCCTCGCCCGGCACCACGTAGTTGAGGGCGACGCCCAGCACACACACCGCGGAGGTGAGCATGATGCCGCCGTACGGCACTTGGTTGCGGTTCATCAGCCCGGCGAACTTCGGCGCGGAGCCGGCCATCGACATCGAGCGCAGGATGCGTCCGGTCGAGTAGAGGCCGGAGTTCAGGCTGGACATCGCCGCGGTCAGCACGACCAGGTTCATCACATCGCCGGCGGCCGGGACACCGACGTTGGACAGCACGGTGACGAAGGGGCTCTCACCATCGGTGAACTTGTTCCACGGCAGCAGCATGGCCAGCAGGACCACCGAGCCGACGTAGAAGACGCCCACCCGCCACATGATGGAGTTGACGGCCTTCGGCACGACCTTGTGCGGCTCACCGGTCTCACCTGCGGTGACACCGACCAGCTCGACCGCGGAGTAGGCGAAGACCACGCCCTGGAGGACGATCACCACCGGCAGCAGGCCGGTCGGGAAGATGCCCCCGTTGTCGGTGATCAGGTGCAGACCGGGTGCGTGGCCGCCGACCGGGTGCTGGGTGGCCAGCAGGAAGATGCCGATGAACATGAAGATCACCAGCGCGGCGACCTTGATGATCGCGAACCAGAACTCCAGCTCACCGAAGATCTTCACCGAGATCAGGTTGACGGTCAGCACGACCGCCAGCGCGATCAGCGCCATCACCCACTGCGGGATGTCGGTGAACAGGCTCCAGTAGTGCGTGTAGAGCGCGATCGCGGTGATGTCGGCGATACCGGTCGTGGACCAGTTGACGACGTACATCCAGCCGGCGACGTAGGCGCCCTTCTCCCCCAGGAACTCACGGGCGTACGAGACGAACGAGCCGGAGGACGGGCGGTGCAACACCAGCTCGCCCAGCGCGCGGACCACGAAGAAGGCGAAGAGGCCGCAGACCGCGTAGGCGACGGCCAGCGCCGGACCGGCGGAGTGCAGTCGGCCGCCGGCGCCCAGGAACAGGCCGGTACCGATCGCTCCACCGATGGCGATCATGTTGATGTGCCGGCCCTTGAGGCTCTTGCTGTAGCCCGCGTCGCCCGCGTCCTGCTGCGCGCCGCTCCCCCCGTCAGGTGACCTCTGGGCTGTCTCGGTGACGGTTTCTGTGCTCACTGCTGGTGCTTCTCGCTTTCGGGCAGGCGCTTGAGCGATGGCCGGATTCCGCGGGGTGCGCGGACGACCGACGGCACACCTTCCCTGAAGAGCGGCCCCCCGTCTGTGTGCAAGATCACACCGCGTATAGGCCACCCAAGGTTTGTCCATATTTGTCGTGAATTATTCGGCGATAGTTTTTGGATAAGGCCGCCGGTTCGCCCGATTCGGGGCCTGATTCCACGTCGAACACCAGGTATTTCGTGGCCTGTTTCGGTGTGGTTCAACTGGAAGTTAGCGGGATCGGCACATGCATGCCGTCGCCCATACGCGCCGGGGGCGGCTGTCCCCGACGGCCGTGCCACGCTCAGGAGGTCCGGCACTCCTCGGCAGGGTGATCTCGTCACGGCGTACGCCGTAGGCCGCGCCCCGGGGGGTGCGAGCGCCCCCCGGGGCCGGTCCGGCGACCGGGCGCGGTGCGGGGCTGCGCACAGGGTCAGGTTGCCGGGTCTGCGCGTGGGGCCTGCGGAAACGGTTCGTACAGGTTTCACAGAAGTGGTGAGACAGCAATACTGTTGAACATGAAGGAGTCCGCCACCGGCCTGACCGTCGACGAGCTGGCCGCCCGCGCCGGCGTCACGGTCCGCACGATCCGCTTCTACAGCACCCGGGGCCTGCTGCCGCCGCCGGAGATCGGTCCGCGGCGGGTCGGCCGCTACGGGCCGGACCACCTCTCGCGCCTCGCGCTCATCGAGGAGCTCCAGCACCAGGGCCTGACGCTCTCCGCAATCGAACGCTACCTGGAGCAGCTGCCGCCCGATCTGAGCGCCCAGGACCTGGCCATCCACCGTGCCCTGGTGGCAAGTTGGGTCCCGGACACGGCGGAGGACGCCACCCGGGAACAGCTAGAGCGGCGGGTCGGCCGGGAGCTGACCGAGGAGGACCTGGACCGACTGGCCGCGATGAGCGTGCTCGTACGGACCGACGATCCCCGGATCTTCCGGGTCGATCCCGGGCTGCTGCACCTGGGGACCCGGCTGCTGGACGTGCCGATCGCGCTGGAGACCATCCTGGCCGCGCGCACCGTCGTCATCGAGCACACCCGCTCGGCGGCCCGTGAGCTGAGCCGGCTCTTCAAGGACGAGGTGTGGGAGCCGTACCGGGACAGCGCGCCGGACGAGGAGGAGGTGGCGCGGATGAAGTCGCTGTCGGCGCATATGCAGCCGATGGTGATCCAGGCGCTGATCACGGCCTTCCAGCGGTCCATGAAGCAGGAGCTGCGGCAGTCGTTCGGCAAGGAGGGTGACGACACCGGCCGCGGGGAAGGCGCCGCGCCGGAGTGACGGGGCGGGCCGCGGCGGCCCGCCCCGTGACCGGTCAGTCGCTGAACTTCTCGCCCTTCTCGGCCTTGTCGACCAGCAACGCGGAGGGCGCGAACCGGTCGCCGTAAGCCGCCTGTAGCTCACGGGCGCGGGCCACGAAGCCGGGCAGACCGACCAGCTCTTCCCGCCCTGGCCCACCTTGGTATCCGTTGATGTACTGGATCACGCCGCCCGTCCAGCCGGGGAAGCCGATGCCGAAGAGGGAGCCGATGTTGGCGTCGGCGACGGAGGTGAGCACGCCCTCCTCAAGGCAGCGGACGGTGTCCAGCGCCTCGACGAAGAGCATCCGCTCCTGCATGTCCTGGAACGGGATGCCGGCGCCTTCCTTGCCGAAGTGCTCGCGCAGCCCCGGCCACAGGGCCGCGCGCTTGCCGTCCTCGCCGTACTCGTAGAAGCCGGCGCCGCCGCTGCGACCGGGGCGCTCGAACTCGTCGACCATCCGGTCGATGACCTCGTCGGCCGGGTGCGGCTGCCAGGTGCCGCCGGACTCCTCGACCGCCCGCCGGGACTCTTCCCGGATCTTCCGGGGCAGGGTCAGGGTCAGCTCGTCCATCAGGGACAGCACCTTCGCCGGGTAGCCGGCCTGGGCCGCGGCCTGCTCGACCGAGACAGGGTCGAGGCCCTCGCCGATCATCGCCACGCCTTCGTTGATGAAGTGGCCGATGACACGGGAGGTGAAGAAGCCGCGCGAGTCGTTGACGACGATCGGGGTCTTCTTGATCTGCCGCACCAGGTCGAAGGCGCGGGCCAGCGCCTCGTCCCCGGTCCGCTCGCCCTTGATGATCTCCACCAGCGGCATCTTGTCGACCGGTGAGAAGAAGTGCAGGCCGATGAAGTCCTGGTCGCGCTCGACGCCCTCGGCCAGCAGCGTGATGGGGAGGGTGGAGGTGTTGGAGCACAGCAGCGCGTCGGGCGCGACGATGTGCTGGATCTCCTTGAACACCTTGTGCTTGAGGGCGACGTCCTCGAAGACCGCCTCGATGACGGCGTCGCAGCCCGCGAGGTCGGCCGGCTCGGCGGTCGGCGTGATGCGGGCCAGCAGCTCGTCACGCTGCTGCTCGGTGGTGCGGCCCCGGGAGAGCGCCTTGGCGAGCAGCCCCTCCGAGTACGCCTTGCCCTTCTGCGCCGCCTCCAGGGAGACGTCCTTGAGGACGACCTCCATCCCGGCCCGGGCGCAGGAGTAGGCGATGCCGGCGCCCATCATGCCGGCGCCGAGGACCGCGACCTTCTGGACCTTGCGGGGCTCGATGCCCTTGGGGCGGCTGAGGCCCGCGTTGACCGCCTGAAGGTCGAAGAAGAAGGCCTGGATCATGTTCTTGGAGGTCTGGCCGGTGACCAGCTCCACGAAGTAGCGCGCCTCGATGGTCTGCGCGGTCTCGAAGTCGACCTGGGAGCCCTCGACGGCCGCGGCGAGGATGTTGCGCGGCGCGGGGTACGGTGCACCGTTCAGCTGCTTCTTGAGATTGGCGGGGAACGCCGGCAGGTTGGCCGCGAACTTCGGCTGGGCGGGCGTGCCGCCGGGGATGCGGTACCCCTTGACGTCCCAGGGCTGCTGGGACTCGGGGTGGGCCTCGATGAAAGCGCGGGCCTTGGTGAGGAGCTCCTCGGGAGTGGCCGCGACCTCGTGGATCAGCCCGGCCTCCTGGGCACGGGGGGCGTTGTACTGGGTGCCCTGCAGCAGCACCTTCAGCAGTGCGTCGGCGATGCCCAGCAGCCGGACCGTGCGGGTGACCCCGCCGCCGGCGGGCAGCAGGCCGAGGGTGACCTCCGGCAGGCCGATCTTGGTGCCGGGGGTGTCCAGGGCGATGCGGTGGTGGCAGGCGAGCGCGATCTCGTAACCGCCGCCCAGCGCGGCACCGTTGATGGCGGCGACGACGGGCTTGCCGAGGGTCTCGATGCGGCGCAGGTCGCGCTTGATGCCGTTGCCCGTCTCGAAGGCCTGCTGAGCCTGGGCGGGGGTGATGGCGATCAGCTCGCGGAGGTCACCGCCGGCGAAGAAGGTCTTCTTGGCGGAGGTGAAGATGATGCCGCGGATGCTGTCCTTCTCGGCCTCCAGGCGGTCCGCGACCGCGGTGAGGGAGGCCTTGAAGGCGTTGTTCATGGTGTTGGCGGACTGGTCGGGGTCGTCCAGGACCAGGGTGACGATGCCGGTCTCGTCCTTTTCCCAGCGGATGGTCGACAAAGCAGCGGTTTCACTCATGGTGCGTACTCCGTAGTGGGGTGGGACGAGGGTCAGAGGCGCTCGATGACGGTGGCGATGCCCATCCCGCCGCCGACGCACAGGGTGGCCAGGCCGTAGCGCTTGTCCTGCCGCTCCAGCTCGTCGATGAGGGTGCCCAGGATCATGGCGCCGGTGGCGCCCAGGGGGTGGCCCAGGGCGATGGCACCGCCGTTGACGTTGACCTTGTCCAGGCTGAGGCCCATGTCCGCGACGAAGCGCAGGACGACGGCGGCGAACGCCTCGTTGATCTCGACGAGGTCGATGTCGTCGATGGTCAGCCCGGCCTTGGCCAGCGCCTTGCGGCTGGCGGGGGCGGGACCGGTGAGCATGATCGTGGGCTCGGAGCCGGAGACCGAGGCGGACAGGATCCGGGCCCGCGGGGTCAGGCCGTAGCGCTCGCCGACCTCCTGGGAGCCGATGGCGACCAGGGCGGCGCCGTCCACGATCCCGGAGGAGTTGCCGGCGTGGTGGACGTGGTCGATCTTCTCGACCCAGTGGTACTTCTGCAGGGCGACCGCGTCAAAGCCGCCCGCGTCGCCGATGGTGGCGAAGGACGGCTTGAGGCCGGCGAGCGAGTCGGCGGTGGTGCCGGGGCGCATGTGCTCGTCGTGGTCGAGGACGACCAGGCCGTTGCGGTCGCGCACCGGGACGACGGAGCGCTCGAACCGGCCGTCCTTCCAGGCCGCGGCGGCCCGCTCCTGGGAGAGCGCGGCGAACTCGTCGACATCGCGCCGGGTGTAGCCCCCGATGGTGGCGATCAGGTCCGCGCCGATGCCCTGCGGGACGAAGCCGGTGTCGAAGTTGGTCATCGGGTCGGCGAACCAGGCGCCGCCGTCGGAGGCCATCGGCACCCTCGACATGGACTCCACGCCGCCGGCCAGGACCAGGTCCTCCCATCCGGAACGGACCTTGGCGGCGGCCATGTTGACGGCTTCCAGGCCCGAGGCGCAGAAGCGGTTCTCCTGGACGCCGGCGACGGTGTCGGGCAGTCCGGCGGCGATCGCCGCGATCCGGGCGATGTCGGAGCCCTGGTCGCCGACCGGGCCGACCACGCCGAGCACGATGTCGTCGATGGCGGCCGGGTCGAGGCCGGGGAAGCGGTTGCGCAGCTCGTGGATCAGGCCGACGACCAGGTCGATCGGCTTGGTGCCGTGCAGCGCGCCATTGGCCTTGCCGCGCCCGCGCGGGGTGCGGATCGCGTCGTATACGTACGCTTCGGAACTCACTGGTAAGCCTTTCGGGGGAGGATCAGTCGAGCAGGGAGCGGCCGATGATCTCCTTCATGATCTCGGTCGTCCCGCCGTAGATGGTCTGGATGCGGCCGTCGGTGAAGGCCCTGGCGACGGGGTACTCGGTCATATAGCCGTAGCCGCCGTGGAGTTGGAGGCAGCGGTCGGCGACCCGCTTCTGGAGTTCGGTGGCCCACCACTTGGCCATGGAGGCGTGTACGGCGTCGAGCGTGCCGTCCGAGTGGTCGGCGATGCAGCGGTCGAGGAACGTACGGGTGACGGCGCACTCGGTGGCCATCTCGGCGATCTCGAAGCGGATGTGCTGCAGCTTGGCCAGCGGCCGGCCGAAGGCCTCGCGCTCCTTGACGTACCGGGTGGTGATCTCCAGCAGGTGTTCGGCGCCGGCGATCCCGGCGACGGCTATGCCCATGCGCTCCTGCGCGAGGTTGGTCATCAGGTGCACGAAGCCGCCGTTGAGCTCGCCCAGGAGGTTCTCCTTGGGTACCCGTACGTCGCGGAAGAACAGCTCGGCGGTGTCCTGGGCCTTCTGGCCGATCTTGTCGAGGTTCCGGCCGCGCTCGAACCCGTCCGTGCCCCGCTCGACGACGAGCAGCGACAGTCCGTGCGCACCGCCCTCGGGCGTGGTCCTGGCGACGACGATGACGAGGTCGGCGAGGATGCCGTTGGAGATGAAGGTCTTGGAGCCGTTGAGCAGCCAGTGGTCGCCGCGGTCCTCGGCGGTGGTGCGGATGCCCTGGAGGTCGGAGCCCGTGCCCGGTTCGGTCATGGCGATGGCGGTGATGATCTCGCCGCTGCAGAATCCGGGCAGCCAGCGGCTTTTCTGCTCGTCGGTGGCGAGCGAGGTGAGGTAGGGGCCGATGATGTCGTTGTGCAGCCCCAGGGCGAAGCCGGGGGCGCCGGCGTGGGTGAACTCCTCGGCGAGGACGGCGCTGTAGCGGAAGTCGGGGTTGCCCCCGCCGCCGTACTCCTCGGGGACGGCCATGCCCAGCAGGCCCTGCCGGCCGGCCGCCCGCCAGGCGTCCCGGCCGACGATGCCGTCCTTCTCCCACTGTTCGTAATGCGGTGTCACTTCCTTGGCGAGGAAGGCGCGTACCGTCTCGCGGAAGGCCTGGTGGTCCTTGCTGTAGAGCTGGCGCGGCATCTGCGCGGTCATCTGGGCGGGCCTTCCTCGGAGCGGGTTCTGGACGGTTTCGATCAGCTTGTGTCGGCCTGCCGCGTGCGGGCGGGTGGTGGGGGGCGCTCGTTCAGCCGGTGGCGTCCTTCTGCTCGGTGCCGGCCGGGGCCTCGGCGTCGGCACCCGCCGGTGCGGTGCGGAGGCTGGGGACCTGCCAGTCACGGGCGATCTCTTCGGTGTCCGCCCCGGGCTGCGCGGGCGGCCGGCGGATCGCCCCGGGGGTCCGGGAGAAGCGGGGCGCGGGGGCGGGCTGGGTGAGGCCGCCGTGGTCGACGAAGGTGCCGCGGGCGGCGAGGTGCGGATGCCGGGGGGCCTCCCGCAGTGAGAGCACGGGTGCCACACAGGCGTCGGACCGCTCGAAGACCGCGGTCCACTCCGTGCGGGTCCGGGTCCGGAAGCGGGTGGCGATGGCGGTGCGCAGCTCACCCCAGGCGGCCAGGTCGTCCCGGCCGGGCACCTCCTGCTCGATGCCCAGCAGGCGGATGAACTCGCCGTAGAACCGCTGCTCCAGTGCGCCTACCGCCATATGGCCGCCGTCGGCGGTCTCGTACACGCCGTAGAACGGTGCGCCGCCGTCCAGGAGGTTCGCCCCGCGCCGGTCCTGCCAACCGCCGGCCGCGAGCATGCCGTGGATCATCGCGGTCAGATGGGCCGTGCCGTCGACGATGGCGGCGTCCACGACCTGGCCCCGGCCGCCCTCGGCGCGGGCGTGCTGGAGCGCCGCGAGCACGCCGATGACGAGGTAGAGCGAGCCGCCCGCGTAGTCGCCGAGGAGGTTGACGGGGACGGCCGGTGGGCCGTCGGGCGGGCCGATCATCCCGAGGGCGCCCGTGATGGCGATATAGCCGACGTCGTGTCCTGCGGTGTCGGCGAGCGGGCCCTGCTGGCCCCATCCGGTCATCCGGCCGTAGACCAGCCGGGGGTTGCGCGCCAGACATGCCTCCGGGCCCACGCCGAGCCGCTCGGCGACGCCGGGGCGGTACCCCTCCACCAGCACATCGGCGTGCTCGACCAGGTCGAGCACCTGGGCGACCCCGTCGGGGTGCTTCAGGTCGACCAGCACCGAGCGTTTGTTGCGGTTGGTGAGGTCGTACGCCGGGTCGATGCGCAGTCCGGCGCCGCCCGGCCGGTCGACGCGGACGACATCGGCACCGAGATCGGCCAGCAGCATGGCTGCGAAGGGGCCGGGGCCGATGCCGGCGAGTTCGACCACCCGCACCCCGTTCAGCGGGCCGTTCCCTGACTCCGTCATCGCGCCCCATGCCTTTCGCGCTGTGACACTTCTGATGTAACACTCGCGATGTTAAGAACGTGTTCCACTTTCCACAAGCCCCCTCCCAAGCGGCCACCACCGGAAAGGCCCGCGCCGACGATGGGCAACTCCCCTCGCCGTCACGGGCCTTAGCGCGCCGTCTGCCGCTGCGTCGCTACCCCCCGTCGAGCTCGGCGATGAGCTTCTTCGGGGCTATCACGCGGTACGACTCCTCCGCCCAGTCGCAGAGCAGCTCGGCCTGCGCGGCGCCGGCCTCCACCAGCGGCACCCGCACCCAACCGGACGCCCCTAGGCCGTAGCCCGCCGGCACGGCACCGGGCGAGCTCAGCGCATGCGCGTGCGCCTCCGGGTCCGTCAGCTTGACCGTGATCCCGAGCGGGTGGCTGCCGTCTTCGACGCCGAGGAACACGAAGACCTTCTTGTTGACCTTGATGACGCTCTCGCCCCAGGGGAACTCCTCCACGGCCCCGGGCAGACCGAGTGCGAACCGACGCACCCGCTCCCGCACCGCCGCCGGATCCGACGCCTTCGCCATCCCGCTCCTCCACGTCCGTTCCCCCGTACGGCACCGGCTGTGGTGCCGCCCGGCGCCGCGCTCGCCGCACGTTGCCGACCAACGTCCTCCACGCTAACCGCGACCACTGACAACGGCCCGCGCAGCGCCGTGCACCCGGCCGACAGGGGGAACATTGCCTCCGCACGACCGTGAGGTCACCTCGAGCCGGACGGCATCTCTCCGCTCGTCGGACCGGCCGGGCCCCCTTCCGGAACGGCCCCCTTCGCACCCCCGCCCTCGGGAACGAGATGGTCCTCGGGCGCCTGACGGCCCGCCAGCCCGCCCAGCCGCTGGGGCACATTGCCGCCCACCAGCACGATGACGACGAGCGTCAGCCCGAAGGTGAGCACCGCGAGCGCCCGTCCCAGGGGCATGCCCTCGGCCAGGTGCGCCCCGAGGACGGGCGCCACGGCTCCGCCCAGGGCCCCGACGTTGTAGACGAAGCCCAGCGAGGCGGCACGGGTCGCGGTCGGGAAGTGCCCGGCGAGGTACTTGGGCAGGATGCCGGAGATGCCCTGGCTGAGCGCGAGCAGCCCGAAGAGGAGCACACCGAGTGCGGTCAGGTTGTGCCGCACCGCGAAGACCGGGAAGACGAAGGCGAGGGAGGCCAGCAGGGTCACTGCGTAGGCGCGCCGGGTGCCCAGCCGGTCACCGACGAAGCCGGCCAGCCAGCAGCCCGCCATCGTCCCGAACCCCGCGTAGAACATCACGTCGGCGACCTGCCCGGGGGCGTACCCGAGATCGGTCTTGAGGTAGGTGGGCAACAGTGCCTGGAGGGGCCAGCTGTAGAGGAAGGCGCAGAAGACGGTCGCCATCAGGGCCACGTACAGCAGCCAGCCCCGGCGCCCGCCCAGCTGCACGGCGAAGGCGAGCA
Organism: Streptomyces sp. NPDC020742; assembly: GCF_040641675.1. Lineage (NCBI taxonomy): Bacteria > Bacillati > Actinomycetota > Actinomycetes > Kitasatosporales > Streptomycetaceae > Streptomyces > Streptomyces sp. NPDC020742. The sequence goes on along the minus strand of NZ_JBFAEA010000009.1, from coordinate 25,189 downwards.
GACAGGCCGCCGCGGCGGCCGACAGCCAGGGCACGTACCCCGCGCCGACGGGCGTGAAGACGCAGAACAGCGTGGCCGAGGCGGTGAGCCCGAGCACCGCGTTCCCCCAGGCCCGCGCCCGCCCGGCGAACAGCGGCCGGAAGGGATTCGGACGCTCCCCTTCCATGCATCGCATCCCTTCCGTGCATCCTGGTGCGGCGGCGACCTCCCTCTGCCAGTCCCCCGCCTCCGGGAGTGCCCTGCGCATCCAGAGCGCGACGAGGACGGGCAGCACCCCGATCCAGAACATCCAACGCCAGCCCCAGTGGGGAACCACCCACCTGTAGAGCTCGGCGGCGAGGATGGTGCCGCCGGCGTATCCGGAGATCAGGAATCCGGAGGCCCGGTTGCGCCACCGGACGGGCCAGCTCTCCAGCACGTACGTCACGCCGGCGCTGTACTCCCCCGCCATCCCGAGGCCGATCACCAACCGGGCGACGAACAAGCTGGTGTAGCCCCAGGCGAACCCGCAGGCGAAGGTGCCGAGCGAGTAGAGCAGAATGCTGGCGATCATGGCGGCCTTGCGCCCGTACCGGTCGCCCAGCGCGCCCAGGACCGCACCTCCCAGCCACCGGGTGATGAAGGCGCCGGAGATGAGCGAGGCGGCGGTGGCGGTGCTCAGACGGAAGTCCTCGGCGATGTCGGTCAGGACCAGAGTGATCAGGACGAAGTCGAAGCCGTCGAGGAGGTAGCCGATCCAGGCGGCGAACATCGACGTCCACTGCTGCCGGGTGACCTCCCGGTACCAGCGCGGGGTCCGGTCGGCGGTGTCCTCGGTGCGCGTCATCACAGCAACCCGGCCTCCTCCAGGAGACGGCAGACGGGTCGGGGCGCGGCGGTCGTGCACCCACCGGCCCCACGGCATGGGACGTCCTATGTCAGCGATACTCACGGTGAATGTTGCCCGGAGTCGACGCCCCGTCAAGACCGCGCACTGCCCCCTCACCCCGGTATCGCCCAGTGCCCACCGGGCCACCTCAACCGTGACCAACGGGGCACCAGAGTGCGGCCGTTGACGGAACGACGGCGGCTGCCTAGGGTCCGGACACCAGGTCAACGGGGCCTGCGGAAGGATGCACCATGCGACGGCAGGACACCGCGGGACGGGCTCATGACCTCGTCCTCCACGGCGCGACCGGATTCGCCGGCGCCCTCACCGCCGAGTATCTGGCCCGGCACGCCCCCGACGACTGCCGCTGGGCGCTGGCCGGACGCAACCCCGGCAAGCTGGCGCGGCTGCGCGACCGCCTGGCCGAGATCAACCCGTCGTGCGCCGACCTGCCACTGCTGCAGGCCGACAGCGCCGACCGGGACGCCCTGCGCGACCTCGCCGCCGACACCCGGGTGGTGGTCTCCACCGTCGGCCCGTACCTGAGGCACGGTGAACCGCTGGTCGCCGCCTGCGCCGCGGCCGGCACCGACTACGCCGACCTCACGGGCGAGCCGGAATTCATCGACCGGATGTACCTGCGGCACGAGGCGACGGCGCGCAGCACGGGTGCGCGCCTGGTGCACGCCAGCGGGTTCGACTCCGTCCCGCACGACCTCGGCGTCCACTACACAGTGGGGCTGCTCCCCGAAGGCGTCCCGGTGCGGATCGACGGCTTCGTGCGCACCGATGCGACCATCTCCGGCGGCACCCTCGCCTCCGCGCTGACCGTCGCCTCCCGCCCGCTCGCCATGGCCCGGGCGGCCCGTGAGCGGCAGCGGGCAGAGGGGCGCCCGGCCGGCCGTACGGTCCGGGCACCGTTCGGCCCACCCATCAGGAGCAGCGAGACGCGCACCTGGGGCGTACCGCTGCCGACCCTCGATCCTCAGGTCATCGCCCGCTCCGCCGCCGCACTGGACCGCTACGGGCCCGACTTCCGTTACCGCCACTACGCCGGTGTCCGGCGGCTGCCGATCGCCGTCGGCGGGGCAGTGGGGGCCGGTGTGCTCTGTGCACTGGCTCAGGTTCCGCCCGCCCGGCGCTGGCTGTCGGGCCGTCTGGAGCCGGGCGACGGGCCGAGCCCGGAGCGCCGTGCCCGCAGCTGGTTCGCGGTGCGCTTCGTCGCCTCGGGCGGCGGCCGGCGACTGATCACCGAGGTCTCGGGCGGAGACCCCGGCTACGACGAGACGGCGAAGATGCTCGCGGAGTCGGCGCTCAGCCTGGCCTTCGACGACCTGCCGGATACCGCGGGCCAGGTGACGACCGCGGTCGCCATGGGGGACGCGCTGACGGCCCGGCTCCAGAAGGCGGGCATCACCTTCCGGGTGGTCCAGGACCGGTAGCCGGCGCGCCCGGGGTCAGGCGCTCGCCAGCGCCTTGCGGCAGAGCGCGTCGGCGGCCCTGGTCGTCTCGGGAAGCCGGTACGCGGCCGCCAGATGGAGGGTATGGGCGCAGGCGCGGTCGAGGTCGACGCGGTGCCCCACGGAGACGAAGACGGGCTTGACGCCCTTCTGGGTGCGCAGGGCCCGTCCGACCTCCTCATCACCGTCAAGGAGCGGCGAGGTCGCACCGCGCTCCGGCCCCGGCGGTGCGTACCGGAAGGTGAACGGGTTCTTGGCGACGCCGATCGTGGGCAGCCCGGTGAGCACGCCCAGATGGCTGGCGAGGCCGAACCTGCGCGGGTGCGCCAGCCCGTATCCGTCGCAGACCACGAGGCCGGGGGTGCGGGCGAGGCCGGCCAGGGCGTCCAGCACGGTGGGAATCTCGCGGAAGGCGAGCAGCCCGGGGACGTAGGGGAAGGCCACCTGGCCGACGGCGGTGGCCTCGTCGACGACGGCGCGGCTCCGGGCGTCCAGTGCGACGGCGGCCGCGGCGACGACGCCGCGCTCGTCGTCGTAGGCGACGTCCACCCCCACCACCGTGCCGTCGAAACCGGGCTCCGGCCCGGCCTCGTCGAGTCGCACGGCGGACCGCAACCGGTCCTGGACCGCGCGGGCCTGAGCTTCGTCGGTCGGCCAGTGCTGCAGCTCCGCTGCGCAGGAGATCGTTCCGGGGGTGTCCATGATGACCACCACGCTACCGAACGGCGTCCGGCCGTAAGGGCGCAGTGCGGTGCACCCCGCGGTCCGCCGCGCCCGGCGGCTTCCCGCTTCCGGTGGCACTTTGCGGCGGACCGCTGTCAGTGGTGCTGGGTACCGTGAACACGTAGGCACACACCGCACCGTGACCGTCCCCGCGACGCCTTGAGGGGTCAGCATGTCCGACGCTCTCCACTACCTCGACGCCACCGAACTCACCGGCCTGTTGGGCCGCCGCGAGGTCTCCGCCCGGGAGGTCGTACAGGCTCATCTGGACCGTATCGAGCAGGTCGGTTCGGAGCTCAACGCCATTGTGACGCTCGACCCCGAAGGGGCGCTGGCCGCCGCCGGGGAGGCCGACGACCGCCTGGCCGGGGGCTGCCCCCTGCCGCCCCTGCACGGCCTGCCGATCGCCTTCAAGGACACCCACCTCACCCGTGGCATGCGCACCACGTTCGGCTCGCCGCTCTTCGCCGACCATGTGCCCGATGAGGACGAGCTGGTGGTCGAACGTCTCCAGCGGGCCGGCGTCATCCGCCTCGGCAAGACCAACGTCCCGGAATTCGCCGCCGGTTCGCACACCTTCAATCCGGTCTTCGGCACCACCCGCAACCCGTACGACACCTCGCGCTCGGCGGGCGGGAGCAGCGGAGGAGCCGCCGCGGCGCTCGCCGCAGGGCTCCAACCACTCGCCGACGGCAGCGACATGGGCGGGTCACTGCGCAACCCCGCCTCGTTCTGCAATGTGGTCGGCCTGCGCCCGACGCCCGGCCGGGTCCCCCGGCACCCGGGCGACAACCTCTGGGACACGCTGACGGTCCCCGGCCCCATGGCGCGGACGGTCGCCGACGCCGCCCTGCTGCTGTCCGCGATGGCCGGCCCCGATCCGCGCTGCCCCCTCAGCCTGGAGACACCCGGGGAGGCATTCCGGGTACCACTCGACAGCGAGCTGAACGGGCTGCGCATCGCCTGGTCCCCGGACCTCGGTGAACTGGCCCCGGCCGACCCGGACGTCCTGGCCGTACTGGAGCCCCAACTGTCAGTCCTGGAGGGCCTCGGCTGCCGTATCGAGGCCGCGTGCCCCGACCTCACCGGGGCCGACGGGGCCTTCCGCACGCTGCGGGCGCACGCCTTCGACCTGGCATTCGGCGCCCTGCTGGACTCCGAACCGGCGGCCTTGAAACCGAGCCTGGCGGAGAACATCGAGCAGGGCCGCCGACTGACCCCGGCCGACCTCGTCAGCGCCACGGCGAACCGCAGCCGTCTGTACCTCAGGACGCTCGACTTCTTCGCCCGGTACGACCTCCTGCTCACCCCGGTCAGCCAGGTCACGCCGTTCGACGCGGAGCTGGAGTACCCCCAGCAGGTGGCGGGCCGGCCCGTGGAGACGTACCTGGACTGGATGCGCTCCGCCTATCTCATCTCCGTCCTCGGCGTCCCCGCCCTGTCGGTCCCCGCGGGGTTCACTCCGGGCGGCCTGCCGGTGGGGATGCAGTTCATCGGCCCACCGCGGGCTGATCTCGCCGTCCTCCAGGCCGGCCATGCGTATGAGCGGGCGACGGGGTACGGCCGGCGCCGCCCCGTCCTGGCCCCGGCCTGACCCATGTGCTGCCCGCGCGGGCCCGGAGCCTTGTCCCCTCGCCCCTCACCTGCCCCGGCTCTGCCCTGGCCTGCGCACACCGCGAGGCTGCCGGGGCGGTGCTGGGCGGGCCCTCGTATATTGCCTCCATGTTCGTACTGGAATTGACCTATACCGCACCCCTGGAGCGCGTCGACGCCCTCCTCGAAGAGCATGTGGCGTGGCTGCAGAAGCAGTACGCCGCCGGGCACTTCCTCGCCGCTGGGCGCAAGGTCCCGCGCGACGGGGGTCTGATCCTCGCCGCGGGGATGGACCGGGCGACCGCGGAGCGGATCGTGGCCGAGGACCCGTTCTCCCTCGCCGGGGTGTGCGAGTACCGGATCACCGAGTTCGTGGCGACGACAACCGCACCGGCTCTGGAGAGCTACCGCGAGCAGCTGCCCTCCTGAGGCACGCGCGCATCGGGCCGCCCGCTCAGGGCTGCGCCTGCATCGGGCCGCCCGCGCAGGGCCGCCCCCCGGTCACCCGTCCGGGATCTGGCGGGTGGCTGCCCGGTCCCGGAGGGTTGACCTCCTGTCCCGGCGACGTGGCCGGGTGGTCCGGCGGTGCGACTGGGCGGTCCGGCCCCATGGCCGGGTGGTCCGGCCGGAGCAGCCGCCGCCCTACCGAGCGTCCGTGCCCGCCGGATCCGACAGCGGCGTCTGCGGCCACCGGCCGCCATTGCGCCAGTAGTCCTGGATCTCTTCCAGCTGGCGGCCCTTGGTCTCGGGTGCGGTGACCGCGGCGAAGACCAGCGCGGCGAGCGCGAGGACGCCGAGGCCGGCGAACGTCGGAGCCGCGCCGGCCCGGGTCATCAGCGAGGGGAAGAACTGGGCGATTAGCAGGTTGGCGACCAGATCGGCGGTGAGCATCACCGAGGCTCCGGTGGAGCGCAGTTGGGCCGGGAAGGCCTCGCTCGCATAGACCCAGATCAGCGATCCGAAGCCGAAGTTGAAGGCCGCGGTGAAGAGCAGGATGGCGCCGAAGCCCACCCAGGTCGTGGCGCCGTGCAGGTCCCCCGCACCGAAGACCACGGTCAGCACGCCGAGCATCAGCACCATCGTTCCGATGCCCCAGAGCAGCACCGTACGCCGGCCGAGCCGGTCGATGATGAGGATCGCCAGCACCGTCGCGGCCAACGAGGCGAGTTGGACGAAGGACGGCAACAGGAAGTTCTGCCCGTTGCCGGTGAAGCCCATCTCCTCGAAGATCTGCGGGCTGTAGTACGTCACGGCGTTGATGCCGGTGATCTGGCAGAAGAACCCGAGTCCGACGACGAAGAGCGCGGCACGGGCGTACGGCTTGCGCAGCAGCGAACGCGCCGATCCGCCGCTCTCCTCGGCGAGCGCGGCACCCACGGTCGCGACCTCCGCGCGGGGGTCGACATCCGGGTCGGTCATCGCCATGACCTCGACGGCCCGTTCGGTGCGCCCCTTGAGGACGTACCACCGCGGGGTGTCCGGAAGCCGCAGCAGCGGGATCAGCACCAGGGCCGCGGGTACCGCCGAGAGCCCGAGCATCCAGCGCCAGTGACCGCCGCCCGACAGGCCCCAGTTGACGAAGTACGTGATCACGATGCCGGCGACGGTGGCCACTTGATAGGCCGCGACGGAGGCTCCGCGGATCCGTGCCGGGGTGGATTCGGCGACATAGAGGGGTGCGGCGACGATCGAGATGCCGATGGCGATGCCGAGCAGGAACCGGACGACGTCCAGCACCACGACATTGGGCGCGAGCGCGGAGAACGCGACGAAGACTGCGTAGGAACCCGCGACGATCAACATCGCCGCCCTTCGCCCCAGGGCGTCCGCGAGCTTGCCGCCGATCAGCGCGCCCACGATGGAGCCGAACACCAGGACGCTGTTGACCAGGCCTTTTTCGGTCTCGGAGAGGTGGAAGTCCCGGCTGAGGAAGACCAGGGCGCCGGAGATGCTGCCGGTGTCGTAGCCGTAGATGACGCCGACGACGGCGCCGGTGAGCGCGAACATCCGGCCGGTACGGCGTGCGGTGCGGGAGGAGGGTGGGGGCGTCGCAGGGAGCGTGCCAATGGACATAAGACGTCCTTAGTGCGGCGGAGCGGCCTTGTTGCAGGGCTGACGGGCGCCTGCAACAACCATCATTCATGACTGATCTTGCGAGTATTCGGCCACTTTCACGCAGCTGTCAACATCCACGCGCCACTCCGACCACTGACAGGTATCCCCGCCTCCCCGTCACACCGCCAGCCCTCACATCGATCCCAACTACGCCCTCTCAGCAGCCACCAGCCCTCACCAGCACTTACTACCACCAGCCTTCATCAGCACGTACTCACACCACCGGCGCCGACCACCGGCACCCCCTCCGGCACCCCCTTCGCACATCCACTCGTACGAGGGATGGATCGCGAGAGCGATTCTGCGTACAGTCGATTGCAACGAAGCCAAAAGTTGCAGAATCGCGCAGACGGGCACCAGTCACTACGCAGCGCATCTCCGCAACCCGACGCAGACCCAACGCAGCATCCACACGGCACCGGGCGGACGCCGGCCGGGCCGCGGTCGACATCACGGGAGGGTGGGCCATGAGCGAGACCTCGTACATGGAGCAGGAACTACAGAGCCAGCCGGAGACCTGGGCGGAGGCCGCGCGGATCGGCTCCGCGGGCGGCCCGCTACCGTCGGCGGGCCGGCGCGTGGCAGTGATCGGTTGCGGTACCTCGTGGTTCATGGCGCAGTCGTACGCGGCACTGCGCGAGGCTGCCGGGCTCGGGGTGACGGATCCGTTCGCCGCCTCCGAAGCGTTCCTCGGCCGCGACCGCGGCTATGACGCGGTGGTGGCGATCACCCGCTCGGGCACGACCACCGAGGTGCTGCGGGTACTCGACGCCGTCAAGGGGCGGATCCCCACGGTGACGATCATCGGTGACCCTGACACCCCGGCGGTCGCCCTCTCCGACGAGACGGTCACGCTGCCGTTCGCCGACGAGCAGTCGGTGGTGCAGACCCGCTTTGCGACCACCGCACTGACACTGCTGCGGGCACACCTGGGGCAGGACGTCTCCTCGGCGATCGCCGACGCGAAGGAAGCCCTGACCGCTCCCCTGGAGCAGGAGTGGGTGGACGCCGAGCAGTTCACCTTCCTCGGTACGGGCTGGACGTACGGCCTCGCCAACGAAGCCGCCCTCAAAATGCGGGAAGCGTCGCAGAGTTGGACGGAGTCCTACCCCGCGATGGAGTACCGCCACGGACCGATCGCCATAGCCGCGCCCGGCCGGGTGACCTGGCTGTTCGGGGAGGCGCCGGACGGGCTGGAGTCCGATGTGCTGCGGACGGGTGCGCGCTTTGTGTGCCATGCGCGCGACCCGCTGGCCGATCTGGTGCTGGTTCAGCGGGTGGCGCTGGAGCGAGCCCGCGCCCGAGGCCTGGACCCGGACAACCCCCGGAGCCTGACCCGCTCGGTCATGCTCCAGTCCCCCACCGCCTCCTAGCCGACGACCGGCACCCAGCCCCCTCTTCGCCCGTCCGTCCGCCCCACCGTTCAAGGAGCCGACACCCCATGCCCCTCGTGCCCACCGCTTCCATCGTCGACGCCGCGCGCGAGGCGCGGGTCGGTGCCGCGGCCTTCAATGTGATCCATCTGGAAACCGCCGAGGCACTGGTCACCGCGGCCGAGCGCACCGGCATCCCGCTGATCCTGCAGATCAGCGAGAACTGCATCCGCTACCACGGCAGCCTGCTGCCCCTCACCCGCGCCACCCTCGCCCTCGCCGAGGATTCCAGCGCCCCTATCGCGGTACACCTCGACCACATCACCGACGCCGAACTGGTACGCCAGGGCATCACCGCCGGCGTGGGATCGGTGATGGTGGACGCCTCCGCGCTTCCCTACGAGGAGAACGTCGCCACCACGGCAGAGCTCACCTCCTGGTGCCACGACCGGGGCGCCTACGTCGAGGCCGAGCTCGGCGAGGTCGGCGGCAAGGACGGTGTCCATGCACCGGGGGTACGGACCGACCCCGACGAGGCCCTGGCGTTCGTCCGGGCCACCGGAGTGGACGCCCTCGCCGTGGCGGTCGGCTCGTCGCATGCGATGAAGGAGCGCACCGCCGTCCTCGACAAGGAACTCATCGCCGCGCTGCACTCGGCCCTGCCGGTGCCCCTGGTGCTGCACGGCTCCTCGGGCGTACCCGATGAGGAGCTGCGCCGGGCCATCGCCGCCGGTATGACGAAGATCAACATTTCCACCCACCTGGTCTCCGTCTTCACCCGGTCGATCCGGCAGACGCTGGGCGCGGATCCCTCGCTGATCGACTCGCGCAAGTACCTCAAGCCCGCCCGGAAGGAAGTTGCCGACGAGGCAGCCAGGCTGCTGGACCTCCTGGGCACTCCGGCGACGGTACCCGGCCAGTACGCGGCCCAGGCTCCGGCCCGGGGCTGAGCAGACCGCGAGCCGGACCGGGGCCGTGGCGGGGAGGCAGCTCAGGGCTCGCCGGGCCGCAGCACAAGGCATGGAGGAGGCCCGGGGCCGGAGCGCAGGGTGGGGACGAGGCGGCTCAGGGCCGCAGTGCAAGGCACCGCCGAGGCCCAGGGCCAGCGCGCACCACACCGCTGAGCCCCGGGCCGAGATCAGGGACGATGCCTGCGCCCAGAGACAGACAGGAAGGCCACTACCAGGAGGTCATCGCATTCCGTGGGAACGAATTAGGCTCGCGCTATGAAGCGCCATGAACGGATGAACGCACTGCTCGAACTGCTCGGGGACCGAGGCCGAGTCGATGTCGAGGAGGCGGCGACCGCTCTGGAGGTCTCGGCCGCCACCATGCGGCGCGATATGGATGCCCTCGCCGAGCAGCAGCTGCTGACCCGTACCCGGGGCGGGGCGGTGCTCAGCTCCGTGGCGTACGACCTGCCGATCCGCTACAAGCACGCCCATCGGTCGGAGGAGAAGGAGGCAGTTGCGGAGGCCGCGGCGAGGCTGGTCGAGCGGGGGCAGGTGGTCGGGCTGAGCGGGGGCACGACGACCACGGCGATCGCCCGGGTGCTGGCCACGCGCGCGGACTTCGCCGAGGCGGGGCCGCAACCGCATCTGACGATCGTCACCAACTCCCTCAACATCGCCAATGAACTGGCGGTGCGGCCACAGATCAAGATCGTGCTGACGGGTGGGGTGGCACACTCCCGCTCGTACGAACTGGTGGGTCCGTTCAGCGAGTTGGTGCTCCAGCAGATCTCGATCGACCTCGCGTTCATCGGGGCCAACGGTGTGGATCCGGTGAGGGGAGCGACCGTCCACGACGAGGCGGAGGCCCGCGTCAACCGGCTCATGGCCGAGCGTGCCCAGCGCGCCGTGGTCGTCGCGGACTCCTCGAAGGTCGGCAAGCGGTGCTTCGCACGGGTCGGTGACACGGATGTCTTCGACACGTTCATCACGGACGGCGGGATGACGGCGGAAACGCGCCGCGAGTTCGAGGAGCGGGGCCTGAGAGTGGTGACGGCGCGACCGTCGTCCGGCGAACAGCCGGTGGGGTGACGACTACCAGGTGGTGTCGCCTCGGAGGGTTGCGTCGGCGCCACCGTCGATGAAGATGACCTGGCCGGTGACATGGGTGTTCTCGGGGGACGTCAGCCAGGTGAGGAGGGGGGCAATCTGGTCGGGACGAGCGTGCCCGTGGAGGGGCATGGGGACGGTGCTGTCGACGACCTCCCGCAGCTCCGGGGTGGCGAGCAGGGGCGCGGTCATGGGGGTGACGACGGTTCCGGGGGCCGCGGCGTTGAGCGGGATGCCGGCGCCGGCCCAGTCGTCGGAGACGGCCGTACGGCGGAGCCAGCGGGTGACGGCCTGCTTGGAGGCGCCGTAGATGGCATACCCCTCACCGCGTTCGACGGCGGCCCGTGCTGCGGCGACGGCCGCGTCCTCATCGCCGGAGAGCGCCGCGTCGACGATGGCCGGGTCGGCCGGATGGACGGAAGCGACGGACGAAATCAGTACGGCACGCGGGGCGGTTCCGGCGGCGAGCAGGGGGCGCAGGCCTTCGAGGGTGGCGACGGCTCCGAAGTAGTTGACCTGGATGGTGCGCGGGTCGAAGTGAGCGAGGCCTGCGCCGGCAATCACGGCGTCCAACCGTCCTCCGGTCAACTCGGCTGCACGGTTGACCAGTTCGGTGCGACCCTGGGGTGTGGCCAGGTCCGCACAGATGTCGGCGTCCTGGAGGTCGGCGCCGATGACGGAGTGGCCCTGATCGCGGAGTCGGGTCGCGGTGGCCTTGCCTATACCGGAGGCAGATCCGGTGATCAGGTACGTACGGGGCGTGGCGAGTTCACGGGGCACGGCGAGTTGACTCCTTCAGGGACGCATGACGGTCGGTGTGCTGGCTCGCCCACGGGAGCCGACAGCAGACTGACACACAGGGCGGCGATGGGGCCGAACCGAGGGTGCCGTACCTGCCGAACTCCCCTTGCTGTACGGCTCGGTGACGGTCACTCGGGTACCTGCGTGGTGAGCTCCGCTGCGGGTGGATACAGAGACCACTGCTATACTTTATGCATCCCGCCTCCGGCGCTCGCGATGCGCGCATTCGGAGGCTTTTTTCATGCCTTCTGACACCTACACACCCAGCGCGCCCGCCGCCACCGGCTACCGCGCCCTGCTCCGCAACCACGAGTTCGCCGGTTTGTACGCCAGCTTCACGCTGATGGTCGCCGGGAGCACCTTGTCGGGCTTCGCGCTCGGCACGCTGGTCGACCACCAGACCCGATCCCCGTTTCTGACGGCCGTGAGCATGTACGGCGCGACGTTCGCGACGGTGATCGGCGCACTGACACTGATGTCGATCGCGGACGGCAGCCGTCCTCGCCGGACCCTCGTCGCCCTCCAGTGCGTCTCACTGGTGGGCGTCGCCGCTCAGGCGATTCCCGGGCTGCCGTTGGCCGCCCGGTTCGGCCTTCTGCTGGTCCTGGGGTTCTTCCAGTCCCTGGCGAACGGCACACGGATGGGCCTGCTCGCCGAAGTCGTGCCGCCCTCCGCGTATGCGCTGGCACGTTCGCTGATGAACGTCACCTCGGGTGGCATGGCGATCCTCGGCTATGCCATCGGCGCCCTGCTACTGCGGTACCTGAGCCCGCAAGAAGTCTTCGTCACGGCCGCGGCGCTGAACGGTCTCGCCTTGGCGGTGGTGGCGACGACCGTCCGGGAACGCTCGATCCGTCTGACGCGCCGCCCGGGACCGCGGCAGACCTGGCGGACGAACGCCGCGCTCTTCTCCCACGCCGGCCAGCGGGCACTGTTGCTGAACCTGTGGGTTCCCAACGGCCTGATCGTCGGCTGCGAGGCCCTGTTCATCTCCTACGCGCCGGATCACGCCGGGGCTCTGCTGGCCGCCGGATCGGCGGGCATGCTCCTCGGGGATCTGACGGTCGGGCGCCTGTTCACCGCCGACCAGCGCCGTTGCTACGCCTTCGCCCTCCGGTTGCTGCTCGCCGCCCCGTACCTGCTGTTCGCCGTCCATCCGTCCCTGCCGGTGGTGATGGCCGCGGTGTTCGTCGCAAGTGCCGGGTTCGCCGCCACCCTGCCCCTGCAGGAGCAGCTTCTTGCACTGACCCCCGATCCGGTCCGCGGCCAGGTCCAGGGCGTTGAGTCCGCCGGCCGGATGACCTGGCAAGGGATCGGCGCGGCGATCGCCGGCGGGATCGCCCAGTACGTCACTCCGGGCATCGCGGTCGCCTTGCTGGCCGCCGTCTCGGTCGCTCTCACGGTCTTCTCCCGGCCCCTCGTGGTCCGGGCGCGCCCCGTCGACGTCGAGACGGCGCAGTGAGCACCGCGGAGCGGTCCGGAACCCGGGCGGAGTGAGCGCCGCCCGGCGGACGGAGCGGCGGAGCGACGGACGGTACGGCGGACGGAGCGACGGAGCGACGGAGCGGCGGAGCGGCGGAGCGGCGGAGCGACGGACGGTATGGCAGGCGGAGCGGCGGACGTCATGGCAGGCGGAGCGGCGGGCCGCCCGCTACTCATCGGCCAGCCGCAGGAAGCGCACAAACGGGCGGCCAGGATGCGCACACCCAGCGGTACCGGCGCTTGCCCTACCGGCCTGACCTGGGGCTATGCGGATATGGGCCGTCTCGCTCGGGCCCATCGGCGGGGCACCGAGCCGCGGTCGGGGCGAGCCTGAAGGGTCCCGAAAGCGTCGCTCTTGTGTCGCGCTTGTGTCCCCAGGGGACACCCGGGGCTGGATGTGCCGAGCGGGCATGGACAATGGGGAATGTACGTGCGAAGCCGTAGCGGCTCGCAGGGGAGTCTGAGTCTTGCGCTTCCCTGTCTTACGTTTCTCTGCCTTGCGTTTCGCCGTCTTACGTTTCTCTGTCTTACGTTTCTCTCGGGGGAGATGTCGTGCGGAAGATCTTGTCCATAGCGCTGGCAGCCGTGGCGTGCAGCACCTCGCTGACGGTGGCCGCCGCCGGGGACGCGGCGGCGGCCGGCCGCTCGCCGCAGTGCGTCAAGGTGCGGAAGTACTTCACCACGGGCCACAACCGGTATGTGCGGCTGACGAATCTGTGCACCCAGCGGACCTCGTGCTTCACCATCGTGGTGCCGCACCAGAAGGATCCCCGTGGCCGGCTGTCCAAGGGCGCCACGAAGGACGTCCGCTACGGCACAACGGCGACCCCGCGGGCGCTGTACGTGAAGAACATCCCCTGCTGAGGCGCTCCCGGATTCCCCGTCGGGAGCTCCGGATTGGGCGGAGCACTCCCCAGGAGCCGCCTCCTGAGCGTCAGGCTCGTACGGCGATGCCGTCCAGGACCATGGACAGGTACTGGCGGGCGATCTCTTCGGGGCTGTGCTGTCCGCCCGGGCGGTACCAGCTCGCCGCGACCCAGACGGTGTCGCGGACGAAGCGGTAGGTGAGCCGCACGTCGAGGTCGGCGCGGAAGACCCCGTCGGCAACGCCCCGCTCCAGCGTGCCCAGCCAGGCCTTTTCGAACTTCTGCTGGGAGTCGGCGAGATAGCGGAAACGGGGTTGGGCGGCGAGGTGCCTGGCCTCCTTCTGGTAGATGGCGACGGCCGCGCGGTGCCGGTCGATCTCCCGGAAGGACTCGGTGACCAGCGCCTGGATGGTCTCCCTGGGGCCGAGCCCGGCGGCCAGCACGGAGTCGTAGCCGTCCCACAGCTCGGTCAGGAACGTGGAGAGGATCTCGTCCAGCATCGATTCCTTGGAATCGAAGTGGTAGTAGAGGCTGCCCGCGAGCATGCCCGCCTCATCGGCGATCCGGCGGACCGTGGTGGCGTTGTAACCCTGCGCGGCGAAGACCTCGGCCGCGGTGTTGAGCAGTTCGCGGCGGCGCTCCGGGGAGGCGTTCGCGGTGGTCGTCTTCTTCTTGGCGGCTGGCACCCGGCCATTGTCGCCCCTCACCCCTCGCCCCCGGCCCCTGCGACCTGATCACGAACGCGACGAGGACGGCGTTCGGCGACACCACCCCGGCACGCCCAGCCCCACTCCCGTCCCGCCCCTGCACCACCCCGGAACGGAACGACGCCAGGCACAACGCCGCTAAATTATTTACGAGTAAAATACATGCTAACCTTTTTGCATGGGGAAGCACGTCAGGTACGCAGGGAAGAGAGGGAGCGCAGCCCCGGGGAGCGGAGCGGCGCGCACCCGGCCGTTGCCCATCAGGAGCACCGTGCGGCTGCGTCGCCCGGTCGACATCTGGCACAAGCCGGCGCTCAGCGCGGTGGTGGCCCTGGCGATCCCCGATCTCGCGCTCTACGCCGCGGGCCGACTGGACCTGGTCCTCTACACCTCGGCCGGGGCGATGTGCGCCCTGTACGCGCACGGCCTTCCGTACGCCGCGCGGGCCCGGACGCTGCTGTGGGTCGTACTCGGAATGGTCGCGAGTCTGGGTGTGGCGCTGACCGCGGCCTCGCTGACCGGCTCGGCGGCGCTGCTGGTCGTGCTCGCCTCGCTGATCGCCGCGGCCCACAAGGTGGTCTGCGACGCGACGCGGATCGGTCCCCCCGGGAACCTCATCCTGACCTTCGTCTCCGCCACGGCGTTCTTCGTTCCGCAGCGGCTGGAGCAGGTGCCGCTGCACCTGGCACTGGCGCTCGGCGGCGGCGTCCTCGCCTGGCTGGTGTGCATGGCGCCGGCGCTGGTACGGCCGCAGGGACCCGAGCGGATCGCGACCGCGCGCGCTCTGGAGGCCGCGGCCGCGCTGCTGCGTACGGAGTCGGCGGCCGGCGGTGGCACGACGGCCGGCGGTACCGCAGCCGGGGCGGAGGGGGCCGTTGCGGGTGATCGGGCCCTTGCGGGTGACGGGACTGCCGCGGGTGAAGGGGCCGCTATGAACGAGGGGGCCGTTGCGGGTGATCGGGCCCTTGCGGGTGACGGGACTGCCGCGGGTGAAGGGGCCGCTATGAACGAGGGAGCCGTTGCGGGTGCGGGGACCGCTGCGAGTGCGGAGGCTGCCGCGGTCGGAGCGGCGCCGGCACAGGCCCGGCATGCCGCCGCCGCTGCCGTGAACGCGGCCTGGCACACCGTGTTCCTGGTTCCGGCGGCCCGGGCCCCGGAGAAGGCCGCGGCCCGGGCCGGGCTCGAACGGCTGCTGGTGCGGGCGGAGGCCGCATTGGGGGATCCGGGCGGCAGCGAGGCCGACGCCCCCCTACCGGCTGGGGCTGTCGGTGGTGCTGTCGGCTCCTCCGGGGGTGCCGCCGGGGACGCCTCAAGGGATGCCGCCGGGGTCGGATGGGCCGCGGCCGGGGTCACCGGCCGGGCGGCGGCAACCATGGAGGACGCAGAGGACGAGGCGTCCCGCCCGTGGGCGGAGCGTGGCGTGGAAGCCGAGCGACTGGAGGCATGGGCGTGCGACCTGCGCCGAGGCCGCCCGTTGCCGGACGTCGCGCTGTCGACGGCGCAGGCCGAGGAGCTGAGGGGCATCGAGGCCGAGACGAGGGCCGGGGCGGACGCATGGGCCCATAGGGCGGTCGGGTCCGAGGCGGGGGACGCCGGTGCCGGGGGAACGGGCGGTCCGCGGCGTCCCGCCCCGGGGCGCCCGCGCGGGATACGGGCGGTGCTCGCCCGGTTGGCGCCCGGATCGCCACTGCTGCCCATCGGCGCCCGGGTGGCCGTCGGCTGTGCACTGGCGGGCTGGGCCTCGATGGCGGTCGGGGTCGGGCACCCGTACTGGGCGGTGGTCACCGCGGCGTCCATCTACCAGGCCAACACCACGCTCTCCTGGCAGCGCGCGGTGCAGCGCACGCTGGGCAATCTGCTCGGACTGGTGCTGTTCACCGCGCTGTTGCCACTGATCCACACCGGACAGCTCGCGATGATCGTGCTGGCGCTGGTCTGCCAGCTCGGCGCGGAGGCCTGCATCACCCGCAACTACTGGCTGGCTTCGGTATGCGTCACGCCGATGGCACTGCTGCTGACGCAGTTCGGCAGCCGTCAGCCGGCGACGACGCTGATCGCGGACCGCTGGATCGACACCGTGGTGGGCGCCGGGGTGGGCCTGCTCTGCTGCATCGTGGTGACCAACCGGCGGGCCGCCGACCGTATCGACATCGCACTGGAGCGGGTCGCGGAGGCGGAGGCGGCGGCGTTCCGGCTGCTCGCGACGGGGCCGGCGGCCGGTAGTGACGACGCCCGGGAGACCGGCTGGGCGCGCGACCGGCTGGTGGGCGCACTGGTCGAGCTGCGGGAGGCAGTGGAGGTGGCGGCCGGCGAGTGGTGGCAGCGCGCCCTCCCCGAAGAGCGGATCGCGCTGGCCGAGCAGCGGGGGCACCGCGCGCTGGCCGGCCTGGTCCGGCGGCTGTCCACCCCCGCCCTGGCCGCCTGACCACCCCGCCGCACCTCGGCGGAAAGCTCCACAAACTGCCGAAACGGCCTGTATCAAGGGAACCCACGGTGCGCTCACCCGCCTGGGCACGTCTCACCCGCCCGCCCGTTCCCGCACACCCCACGCTGCTTCGCCCGCGCGTCCACCCGGCCGCACCACGCGCCCGCCCGCGAGGCGGACGGCAGTGGATGGCAGGCACAATTAAGGGCGTAGGGAACGGCCGAGAGGAGCGTGCGGGTGACCGAGGACATCGTCGCGGGGGTGCTGCGCCAGTGGCAGCAGGTGCACCCCGGGCTGGACACCGGCCCGATGGCGGTGATCGGGCGGCTCAACCGCTGTTCCGCCCTGCTGCAGCAGGCGGCCGACGCACCGCTACGGCGAGCCGGACTCACCCGCCCCGAGTTCGACATCCTGGGCGCCCTGCGCCGGATGGACCGTGAGCTGACCCCGGGACGGCTGGCCCGCGAGACGTTCGCCTCCGGTGCGGCGGTGACCAAGCGCGTACGGCAGTTGGAGGAGCGGGGACTGATCGCCCGCCGGCCCGACGACCGGGACCGCCGGGTCGCGCACCTCTCGCTCACCGACGAGGGGCGCGACACCATCGACGAGCTACTGCCCGAGCAGCTCCGGTACGAGGCGTCCCTGCTCGACGGCATCGGCGATCAGCGACAGGAGGAACTCTCCTCGGCGCTGGGCGAGTTGCTGGTCGTGCTGGAGGGCCGCCTGGGGAGCCTGATGGAGTAGGGCGCCGTTCGACGCCCTCCCCCATGGCTCCGGCCTCACGGCTCCAGCCGCGCGACCCGTCCCCGCTCACCCGCCGCCCAGCAGCCCAGATCAGCGGCGCAGTCGACGGTGTCGTACGAGCCGTTGTCGAAGGCGTGCCAGGTGCGGCCGCCGTCGAAGGTGAGGTCGCTGCCGGAGGGCCCCACCGCGAGGGCGAGGCGGCGGGAGTGCGGGAGCCAGGCGACGCCGGAGCGGTACGCCTTCGGGGGCGCGGCGGCCGTCGTCCAGGTGGCGCCGGCGTCGTCGCTGACCGCCGCCGCCCGTGGGGAGGGCTGGTCCGGACGGAAGTCGCCGCCGACCGCAAGGCCGTGGGCCCGGTCGCGGAAGGCGAGCGCGAAGACCCCGCGGGCCGGGTCCCCCGCCGGGAGTGGAGCAGCGCTGACGGACCAGGTGCGGCCGCGGTCGGAGGTGTGCAGGACGCGGGCGGTGGCCGCACCCCCGGTCGCGATCCAGGCGTCGCGGCTGCCGACGGAGACCAGACACTGGCCGCTCGCAGCGAACGCGGCCTCGCCGCTCTGTGCCCGCGGCATACCGTCCGTGGGCAGTACCCGCCAACTGCGACCGCCGTCCCCGGTGGACAAGATGCGGTAGGCGCCGTCCACGGGGTCGCTGAGCGCGATGCCATGGCGCCGGTCGAAGAAGGCCAGGCAGTCGTAGAAGGCCCTCGGGTCGGTGTTGCGGAAGCTTTCGGTCCAGGTGGCACCGGCGTCATCGGTACGGAAGACCCGGGAGGCCTCGCCCTCTCCGATGGCGAGGACCACCGCGTGGCGGCCGTCGAACGCCCGTACCCTGCAAGCAGGCTCGATCGGGCATGAGTGGCAACACCGGGACACCGGCGTCGCTGCTTGCCCTCGCTGCTAATTAAGAGCTGCGATCAGGATCGCTACAGTACGGGCGTGCAGGTGGGCACCCGGTTGGGCTGTAAGCTCCGCGCCAGGAAGGCCGGATGCGACTTAGGTAAGCCTGCCCACAAAGGGGCTCTTTTGGACTCCGTCGGCCGGCCTTCCGGGGCGCCCCATGACTGCTGATTAAGAGTTGCGACTCGATCGCTTGTACGGACTTGCTGGCGGGTGTCCCTGCTGTCTGATGATCGTTGTATTTGCAGCCTGGAAGGCTGGATGCGACTTTCAAACGCCTGCCCGTCATGGGGCTCATCGAGACTGCGTCGGCCAGCCTTCTGGCCACCCTCACTAACTGATTAAGAGCTGCGATTCGATCGCTCGTACGGACTTGCTCTAGGGGTGGCCTGGCGCCCCGTCCGTGATCGATCTGGAGAGACGAGATGACGCAGCGGCCACCACAGGTATGGGCCGGGATCGACGTAGGAAAAGGACACCACTGGATCACGGTGGTCGACAGCGACGGGGACCCGCTGTGGAACCGCAAAGTGGTCAACTCCGAGTCCGACATCCTGGCTGCATTCGGTGAGGCCATGGGAATGTCGGACCACGTGACCTGGGCTCTCGACCTCATTGACGGTCCGGCGGCTCTGCTCTTGGGAGTCCTGGCTAACCACGGTCAGAGCCCGCGGTACGTCACCGGATCGAAGTTCGCGGCCTTCAAGAAGAGCTTCAGCGGCCAGGGCAAAACCGACTTGAAGGACTCCTACATCA
Organism: Streptomyces sp. NPDC020742; assembly: GCF_040641675.1. NCBI lineage: Bacteria > Bacillati > Actinomycetota > Actinomycetes > Kitasatosporales > Streptomycetaceae > Streptomyces > Streptomyces sp. NPDC020742. The sequence goes on along the minus strand of NZ_JBFAEA010000009.1, from coordinate 6,320 downwards.
TTGCCGAGTTCGCCCGCTGCCTCCGGCGGCAGACAGTCCCTGTGCCGGCGCCCTCCAGACTCACGAAGGAACTGACGCTGATCCTGGCTCACCGCAACGGGCTCTCAGCCGAACGCACCAGGACCATCAACCGCATGAGGGCGTTGCTCACCAGCATTTTCCCGGAGCTGGAGCGGTCCTTTGACTTCGCCCAGTCTCAGGGTCCGCTGGTTCTCCTGTCCGGATACCAGACGCCGATGGCCATCCGGCGCATGGGCGAGAGCAGGCTGACTGCCTGGCTCGCCAAGCGTGGAGTGAGGAAGGCGGCAGCCATCGCCGAGAAGGCTGTAGCAGCTGCTAAGGCTCAGGAGACGGCAGCCAGTGAAGAAGACCTGGCGGCCGAGCTGGTGGCCGAACTCGCCCAAAAAATCTCGGAGATGAACAACCGGCTGAAGGACCTGGAGAAGAAGGTCAAGGAACTTCTCTCCCAGCACCCCCAGGCGTCCGTCGTCCTTTCCATGCCAGGCTTCGGCGAAGTCCTCGCGGCCGAACTCCTTGCGGCGATCGGCGACATCTCACGGTTCCCGACCGCTGGGCGGCTCGCTGTCGCGTCCGGGATGGCCCCCGTCTCCCGTGACTCCGGATCGAACACGGGAAACCGCCTGCGCCCGACCCAGTACAGCCGCCCCCTCCAGCGGGCGTTCTTCCTGTCGAGCCAGGTCGCGTGCTTGACCGTGGGGACGTGGGAGAACGAGACGTACTTGCGCAAGTACAAGGGCTACACGCACGACAAGGGACGCCACAAGAAGGCCGTCATCGCTGTCGCCCGCCAACGAGTCTCCATCCTGTGGGCCATGCTCCGCGACGGCCGGCTCTACGAGAGGGACTACAACCCTCGTGAGAAGGCAGCCGGAGAGGTCCAGGCGGCTTGACTAGACCCATTAAGAGCCTCGATGTCGCGGAACTCCAGCCCTCCGGCACCGGACGGCGAGACATTGCTCCAGTGCCTGCCGCCGTCATGGGTGCGCAGCACCGTACCGGCCGTACCGGCGACCCATGCCGTGGAGCGGCTGACGGCCGCCAGGCCCCGGAAGCGGGCGGTGCTGCCGCTGTCCTTGAGGCGCCAGCCCCCGTGCCGCCCGGTGGCGGGAGGGGCGGGCGAGGCGACCGGGCGCGGTGCGGCAGAGCCCGCGGACGGTGTGCCGGAAACGGGAGACGGTACGACGGGGGCCCGGGCCGGTGGAGCGGAGGCCGAGGTCGGTGCGGTGGCGGCCGAGGCCATGGCGGGCGGAGCGGCGGCCGGCACGGCCAGCGCCGTGGCGGCGACGGTCGCGACGGCCAGGCGCCGGAAGGCCCTCCGCCAACTGCGGCCCCGGACTCCCCCTGCGCTGCGACCTACGGTGCGGCCGCTGACTCCCCATAAGCGCCCACTCCCCCTCCCGAACCTGTCGTCCCGGCCAAACAATTCGCCCCACTCGGCCATTGCTCCCCACCCCGCTCGTGTCGTGCGCCGGAAGCTAGCCCAGAGCGACCGTGCCGTCCAGGCCACGGGACGGGCCCCGAGGGCGAGTTCGACACCTCCCGGGCCCCGACGGGGACCCGACGTCCACTCGACGCGGGCCCGGCCGGCACCCCATGGGCAGCCTCCAGATTCCCGCTAGGGCACTCACCGGACACCCGACGGACCGCCCCGCCGTGTGAGGCGTCGACTGATGCACCACGCTTTGCATCGCCTGATGCACCGTGTGTTGCGTCGCGTGTTGCACCGCGTGTTGCACCGCGCGTTGCGCGCCCGATGCGTCGTATCGGAGACGCCCCTTCCACATGATGCATCGTCAGTCGAACACCGGGAGGAACCGGTTCCGTACACCCCGCACACTCCCCCGGACAGCAAAGAGGGGCATATGGCGATATGCGACAGCCAGTGACGCAGGTCACGTCGGATTCCATAAGAATCGAATGCACCCGGCGCAATGCCCTTGCCGTCCTAGTGGTTGTAGACCTCTGAATCCGCACCATTTGCAAGGGAGCCGGCGATGTCCAGCGTCATCGACCAAGCCGTTCAGGCCCGTCTCATCGCGACCACTCCCCGGTCGCGGGTGATTCCGGCGAGCCTGCGCTATGACCGCAGCGATCCGTTCGCGGTCCGCTTGGTCTTCCCGCCCGCCGCGTCGCTGGACGGCGTCGAAGTGGCGTGGACGTTCGGACGGGACCTGCTGGAGGAGGGACTGCACGAGCCCGCCGGGGCGGGCGATGTGCAGATCTGGCCGGCCAACCCCGACGGGGAACGCGACGTCGTCGTGGTGGAGTTCCACACCGCGAGCGGGATGGCGGTGGTGCAGTTCGACGCGCAGGATCTGCGGAGCTTCCTCGCCGAGTCGTACGACCTCGTCCCGAAGGGCGACGAGATCCGGCACCTGGACGTCGAGGGCGACCTGGCCGCCCTGCTGCGCGGGGCGTAGGCCGGCAACTCGCCTCCGCCGCCCGCCTGTCGCCGCCCCGCTGCCGGCCGTTCATGCCGGGCCGGCGGCACCCTCGAAAAGGCGGGCGAGGTGCAGATCTAGGAGCCGTAGCGCGGACTCGGGCTCATGGACACCCAGCAGGACGTAGGTGGCGAGCCCCTCGGCGACCCCGATCAGCAGCATCGCCTCGTCCTCGGTGGCGCGCTCCGGCGGCAATTCCCCGCGTTCTGCGGCCCGTCGGAGCTGGTCGGCGAAGAAGGCCCGGAGCTGGGGGATGCCCTGCTGGGCCTCGGCCCGGAGCGCGGGGTCATGCACGGCGCGGGCGTAGTACGCGGCGCCGACCAGAAGACCGATGCGGCTCCTGTCGTCCAGCGGCAGCATCCCCGACAGGCAGGCGCGCAGCACCGCGCGCGGTGTCGGCTCCTCGGTGAACGCCTCGATGCGCTCGCGGATGCGGAGCTCGGCCAGCTGGTTGATCCGCCGGAGGGCGAAGATCAGCATCTCGTCCTTGGTGCGGAAGTAGTGCTGCAGCCGGCCCAGCGAGATACCGGCCTCGGCCGCGACGTCGCGCAGGCTCGCACCGTCCAGCCCGCGGGTACCGGCGATCCGCCACAGCGCCTCGGCGATCTCCTGACGCCTGGCTTCGTGGTCCACCTTCTTGGGCACGGCGGGGACTTCCTTCTTGCTTCGTACTTCTTGCTTCGCGCTTCTGCTTCTGCTTCTGCTTCTGCTTCTCGCTGGGTACTGCTCCTTCTTGCGGTGCGCCGCCTGCGATTCACGGCCCTTGCGGCCCGCCGCTCTGCCGCCCTCCCGGGCGCACGTTTTTACAAGTCGCTTGTACCGTTATAACGTACCCGGACTCAATACACTTGACTTGGAAACCGGTGACTCCGATGCCCGAGCACGCCGCCCCGCTGCTGCGCCCGCCCCGCCACCGTGTCGATCCGCGGGCGCGCCGCTGGTGGACGCTCCAGGCCCTGCTGACACTCAGCGGTCCGCTGCTGCTGACCGCGCTCGTGATGGCGGTCCTGTCCATACTCTTCTTCCCCGGTGCGCTTCCGTGGCTGGGGCCGTTGCTGCTGGTCGTGCTCGTACTGCCGGCCGTCGGCTACCTCGTCGCCATGCCCCGGTGGCGGTACGCGGTGCACGCATGGGAACTGGGCGGGCGGGCGGTCTACGCCGCGAGCGGGTGGTTCTGGCAGAAGCGACGGATCGCGCCGCTGTCCCGGGTGCAGACCGTGGACACCGTCCGCGGTCCGCTGCAACGGCGGTACGGACTGGCCACGGTGACCGTGACCACCGCCTCGACCGCGGGCGACATCCGGATCGCGGGGCTGTCCGACGCGGACGCCGAGGAGTTGTCCCGGCGGATCGGCGAGGCCGCGCAGGACGTGCCGGGTGATGCCGCATGAGCGCGTCGCCGCAGGACCCGCGGGCCACCCCCGCCTCACCCGACGCCCCACACGCGGGCGCGCCGTTCCCCACGGGCCGGTCGGAGCCCAGCGCAACCGCCGCCCCCTCCGTCGCCCCGGTGGACTGGCGACGGCTTGATCCGCGCACGCTCCTGGTGCACTGCGGCTGGTTGGGAGCGCCGGTCGCGTCCCTGGGACTGACCGCGCTGGCCACCGGGGGCCGGATCACCGCGAGCGCCTGGATCTCGCTCGCCGCCCTCGGCACCGCGTTCGCCGTCCTCACGGTGCTCGGTCTGGTCCGATGGGCCCGTACGGAGTTCCGGGTCACCCCGACGACGCTGGAGGTGCGCAGCGGACTGCTGAACCGGCGGCTGCGGAGTGTGCCGCTGTACCGCATCCGCACCGTTGACCTGACAGCCTCGCCGCTGCACCGGCTGCTCGGCGTCACCGTGCTGCGGGCGGGTACCGCGGGCTCCGGCGACGGCGGCAGCGAGCTGTCCCTGGAGGCCCTGTCGGTCGTCGAAGCGGACCGGCTGCGCACCGAGTTGCTGGCCCGGGCCGATGCCGAGGGGGCCGCCACCGACCCCGTGCTGGCCCGCATCAACTGGCGCTGGCTGCGCTATGCGCCGCTGACGTTCTGGGTCGTCGGCGGGGTGTTCGTGGTGGCGGGGTCGGTCTACCGGGCGCTGGACGGCATGGGTATCGAGCCCTGGAAACTGGGCTTCGTCCAGGAGGCGTTCACCGAGTTCGGGGCGAGCGCGCTCTGGCTGACGATCCCGGCGGCGCTGCTGGTCATCCTCGTTCTCGGCTCGGTCGGCGCGGTCGTCCTGTACGTCGAGAACTGGTGGAACTACTGCCTGGAGTGGACCGACGGCCGGACGCTGCGGGTGCGCCGGGGGCTGTTCACCACCCGGTCGGTGACCATCGAGCGGGCCCGGCTGCGCGGGGTGGTGCTGCGCGAGCCGCTGTTGCTACGGGCCGGCGGTGGCGCAGTGGTCCGCGCGGTGGCCGGCGGGCTGGGCAACCGCGAGGAGAACAGCAAGCGCAGTGGGTTGCTGCCGCCGGCGCCGCGCACCGAGGCGCTGCGGGTGGCGAGCGGGGTGCTGCGGACGCCGTTCCCGGGCAGTGCGTCACCGGTGCAGCTGGCCGCGCACCCCCGTGCGGCGCTGCGCCGGCGCCGGGTGCGCGGGCTGCTGTACGGGGTGTTGCCGGGTACCGCCGTGCTCGCGGGTCTCGGTGCGGCGTTCACGCCCGTCCTGCTGCAGTGCGCCTGGATCCATGCGGTGATCAGTACGGCGCTCGTGTGGTGGCTGGCCGGGGACGCGTACCGGAGTCTGGGGCACGCCCTCGACGGCGGGTATCTGGTCGCCCGCTCGGGCACGTTCAGCCGGGACACCGTCGCCCTGCAGCGTGCGGCGGTGGCCGCCTGGACCTTCTCCACCTCGCCGTTCACCCGCCGATCGGGGCTGGTCACGCTGACCGCCGCGGTCGCGGCGGGCGAGGAGGGGTACCGGATCCGGGACCTCGCGGCCGACTCCGCACCGGGTTTCGCCGCGGCGGCGGCCCCCGGGCTGCTCGACGAGTTCCTGGTCCACCCCGAGCTGCCGCGACAGGCGAGGAACGGGCTGCACCGGGCAGGCGGTGCCGAAGGATGACGGGCCGAGCGTGACAAGCTGAAGGACGGCTGACGGCCGAAGGGTGACGAGCCTCGCGGCGGCGCGGAGGGGCGGCTCAGCTCGTTCGGTGCCGGACGAGCACCTGGGCACCCCCATCGCCGGAGGGCCGAGTGCGCGCGTCGACCCCCGATGTCAGTGCCGGGGTCTATAAGTGGTGAGCATGACCCCTCCTCTTCACTGGAAGCTCGTGGTCGACGCCCACGACCCGCATGCCCAGGCCGACTTCTGGGCGGCCGCGCTCGGCTACGAGGTCGAGGACCACAGCGCCCTCATCGGCAAGCTCCTCGGCCTCGGCGCCGTCCCGCCCGAGATCCTCGTCGACCACCACGACCGGCGCGCCTGGCGGGACGCGGCGGCGGTGCGCCACCCCGACGACCCCTACGACGCGGAGAGCGGCACGGGACTGGGCCGTCGGCTGCTCTTCAATCGCGTACCGCGGTCGGAGAAGAAGACGGCCAAGAACCGCCTGCACATCGACCTGCACGGTCCGGCGGGTGAGCTGGACACGGAGGTGGAGCGCCTCCGTGCCCTCGGCGCCCGGGTCCAGAGCCACGTCAAGGAACCGGCCGGCGAGTGGGTGGTCATGACGGACCCGGAGGACAACGAGTTCTGCGTGCACTAGGTCGTGTCCGCAACATCAGGGCGGCCATGGTGTGAGGCGGCGTCGTCGAGCAGGGTGCGGTGGAAGCGTGCGGCCTTGCCGATGCTCCTATAGCTGTCAAGGAGGTCAGGCTGCGGTCGCCAATTCTCGGCAGGAGGGTGGCTGAGCTGGGGTTCGGGGAACGAGCAGG